>NZ_JBIVMZ010000003.1:37554-853989 GCF_044753355.1 Streptomyces sp. NPDC088400
CCCCGTTGTTGTTGCCGGCGGCCCCCCCGCGCCGGGCCCGCGCGGCCCCCCCCCCCCCCCTCCTCAACACCGGGGGGGGGCCCCGGGCCCCGGGCGGGCCCCACCGCCGTAGTTCCCTAACCGAGGCCGCCTCCCGTCCCCGCTGACACTCGTGGGCAGCCCGCAGCAAGATGCACTTGGCCCGGGAACGCGCCGCCGGGCCAAGGCTGTCATCGCCCGCGCCGACAACTCACAGACACCACGTACCTCGATCACCAGCCTGATCACGGGGCTGCACCCGCTCGAACACGGCGTGCTGCGGCTGACGACGAACTCGGCCATCAGCCCGACCCGGCCGTCGTCCTGCGGTCCTGACTGAAGGTCTTCGGTCAGCCTCCCTTGTGCCTCGGGTAGAGCGAGGAGAAGCCGTCCGCGTTGAAGTTGTGGAGTACGTCGCGGATCCGATCCGGACTGGCGAACGTGACCGTCGCGATCTTGTTCACATTCATACCCTGGACGGACAGCAGGACCATCCGGGCCCACCGCCAGGTCACCACCGACCCGGTGCCCCGGCGGACGATCCGCAGCAACCGTCGTCCCTCATCGTCATCGATCTCACGGACCCGCACACGTTCAGCCACGTGGGCATTCTGACCGCCCAGAGGTCAGCGGCCGCGGGTGTGCGGAGGGCATGTCGCCTCGCCGGTTGACCCTGACGCAGGGGCAACCTCTCAGCATGGTTGGCATGACTACGAGAACCAGTGCGATCGAGGTCGCCGGACTGGGCAAGTCGTACGGCGACCATGAGGTGGTCGCCGGAGTCGACCAGAGACTTCACTCACGGACGATCACCCACATGCCGACCGGCGACGACGGAGAGCGGGACGAGAGACGGGACAGGGCGATGCGGCACTTCACGGTCCACCACGACGGCGGCACGATCCCGGTATCCCGCTGTGGCCGGGGACGGCCTCTGCTCCTGTGCCCTGGACTCAACTCGACACAGGCCGACCTTCACGAGTTGACCGAACTCCTTCGACGCGACCACGACGTGGTGACCTTTGACCTCCGGGGCCATGGCCTTTCCTCGGCCGCCGACCGGTACTCCTTCAACGGGTTTCTGAGCGATCTCGTCGCCGTGCTGGCGGAGTCAAATCGCCTCGACCTGCCCGAGGCGCCTGTGCTCGTGGGCTACTCGCTGGGCGCGGACCTGGCCGTGCACTATGTCTCCGAGCATCCTGACACCGTCGCCGGGCTCGTCCTCATCGACGGGGCGAACGCGTTGCCCGAACCGTTCATCACTGACGCTGATCTGGCGGAGTTCCGCGCAATGGCGGAGGACATGGCGACGCAGCAAGAGGCCGAGCGATCCAGAGGCACGGCGCGTCAGGTGTCGCTCACCGCCCAGGACATCCACGACCTGAACCTCGAGATCGATGTGGTTCGGTCCCGAATCCTCGACCGGTACCGGAAGATCGACCACCCGATCAGCATGATCATTTCGACCTCGATCGCCGGCGACGGCACCGAAGGGCGTGCGCCGCGGCGCAACCAGCTCTGGCGTGCTGGCATCGAGCGGCTCGTTCACGAGCGGCCGCACATCTCCACGTCCTGGATCGACGCCGACCACCGGCTGGTCTTCACCCACGCCCCGGAAATCACGGAAATCATCCGGAGGCACACCAACCCAGCCGGCAGGCTGACTTCTTAAACATCTAGGAGACTGGCCCGGTGCTGACGATCGGCGAGCTGGCGTCGTACGCCGGCGTGACGGTGCGCGCGGTGAGGCACTATCACGCCGAGGGGCTACTGCCTGAGCCGGAGCGGGACCACTCCGGCTATCGGAGATACGACGCCGGCGCCGTGGTCGAGCTGATCAAGATCCGGACCCTCGCCGAGGCCGGGGTCCCGCTGGCACGCGTGCGGAAGCTGCTACAGGCCGACGAGGAGGAGTTCGCCGCGGCGGTCGCCGACATCGACAAGCGGCTGCGGGCAGAGATCCGGGAGCGGCAGCGGCACCGCAAGCGGATAGCCCAGCTCGCCGCCGGGGACAATCTGGCGCTGCCCCCGGAAGTGGTCAAGTTTCTCGACCGGCTGCGGTCGGTCGGAGTCGACGAGCGGATCGTCCAGGTCGAACGCGACGGCTGGATCCCGCTGGCCGCGCACTCACCCGAACGAGTCCCGGAGTGGATGGCACGTAAGCGGGAGCAGATCGCCGACTCACAGCTCATCGACTTCTATCTCACCCTGGGTCAGGCTCTCCACCGCCCCGACGACCCACGACTGGTGGAACTGGCCGACAAGCTGGCCGCCTACATCACGCAGATGGCGGAGGAGCAGGGCGAGGACTACATCGACGATGCCGACATCGAGCCACCGTTCGTCAAACTGATGGACACCTTGGCGTTCGACGCCGCGCCGCCGGCCCGTCGACTGATCGAGTTGCTGAAGAAGCGAGGCTGGACCGGCTGGACCAAACTCGAACGCGTGGACCCAACACAGGGCACGGCCGGAAAACGGCAGTAAGACGCTGCGGTGCAGCGATCCCGACGTCAACGGTGGCGGCGGGGCGGGGTCCTGCTGGGCGAGGGCGCTGGCGACGACTCTTTTCCGGACCAAGGAATTGATCACGAAGTGGCCCCCTTCAGCACCCGGGGAAGGTGGACGTGGGAGGTGCTCGACTTCGACGTCGTGCCGCCTCACTGTCGACGACGGCTCACCGTCGCCGTCCGGCTGGGAGACCCGCCATCTCCGCTTCCGGAGCCCTTCGCTGACCTCATGCGGGCATCCGTCCAGTCCTGCCAGCACTTGCCCTACGTCAGCGGCAGAAGTTCACAGTGGCTCTTCCCCGGCCGCCGGCCCGGACAGGCGATGAATCCGGGCAGTCTCCAAGTCCACCTGCGGGAGATCGGCATCCCGCCACAGCGCGGCAGGGCCCCCGCGATCCGCCAACTCGTTCTCCAAGCTCCGGCCCCGTCATCGCGAAGACGCTCGGTTACCACGACAAGACAGCCACCCGCCTGGTCACTGAAGCCGATGGAACCTGGAGCCGATACGCCTCCGGCGACCACACACGGTGACACCAGGCACGGCCTCAACGAGGAATACGCGACACCTCAACATGCGATCCCACCAGTCCCGAGGCCGGATCACTTGCGAAGTCGAGAACGGTACTCGCCAGGGGCCGTGCCTCGGGCACGTCTGAAGGCACGGCTGAAAGCGTGCGGAGAGCCGTATCCGACCGCGCCGGAGATCGACTCGACCGGCTCATCGGTATCGCGGAGCCGGACGGACGCCAGGTCGATGCGCCACTGCGTCACGTACGCGCCCGGCGTCTGTCCGAGGGCGGACCGGAAGCGCCTGGACAGCGTCGCCCGGGAGACGCTCGTCGCAGCGGCCAGGGTCTCCGTGGTCCAGGGGTGTTCCGGTCGGGCGTGGACACGTGCCAGAGCGTCGCGCACGACCGGATCACGCATCGCTCCCAGCCATGAGCCGGACTGTTCCTGCGGGTGGCGGGCCAGCCAGGCGCGTACGAACTGGACGAGCAGAAGGTCGACGATGCTGTTGATGGCGGCGGTGGTGCCGATCTGCGGCTGTGCGAGCTCCGCAGCGAGAAGTTCGACGGTCCTTCTGAGCTGCGCGTTCTCCCGGGCTGTGACGTGCATCGGCCGAGCGAGGGAGGTAAGCACCGGTGTGCGCACCTCCGGGTCCTGCTCGTAGTGCAGGACGATCACTTCCGTCTGTACCGGCGCCGAGCCCAGACGCAGGGCTCGGCCATCGCCAAAAGACCGGGCCGCCGCCTCACGGTCGCAGGAACCCATCGTCATGCTGGCGCCGCCGGCTATCCCGTGTGCGGTGCCCGGCGACACCAGGACGGCGTCTCCGGCCTGCGCCTGAAGAGGTTTCCCGCCTGGGACGTGGAGCCACATGGTGCCGCGGGACACCACGTGCAGTGCCGCTCCTGGAGAGGAGTCCAGCCGCAGGCCCCAGGTTCCTCCGGCCTTCAGCATGATCCCGAGCGCCCCACGCGCCCCCGAAACACGCAAGACCTCCGCCAGCACATCCATGGGTCCATTCTCGTCCACCACGGCGAACCGCCCACCGGCGGGCGAGGCGCATGTGTCCTCATCCACAGCGTCAGGCCACGTCAAGAACGGCCTTTCCGTGCACCTTCCGCGCGAACAGCGCCTGGACGGCGTCGTCCACGTCCTGCCAGTCGCCTCGCAGTCCGACCGGTGCCGAGAGCCTCCCGGCGGCCATGAGGCCCAGCAGGTCCGTCAGCTCCCCGCTGGTCGGCGTCATGTCGCCGTAGGTGGCGATGCTGCGGGGTTCGCCGAAGCCGAACAAGGTCCCTGACGGGAACGTGGTTTCCTGCCCCGAGGAGTAACCGACCAGGTGGATGGTGCCGCCCTCGGCGAGGGAACTCCAGGCCTGGGCCACCAGTGGTCCGCCGACCGTGTCCAGGACGAGGTCGAACCGGTCCCCGGTCTCGGCCAAGTCGGTCAGGACCTTGTCGGCGCCGAGTTCACGGAGTCCGGCGGCCCGCTCCGGCGAACCGACGAGTGCCGTCACCCGGGCGCCCGCCAGCGCCGCCAGCTGGACGGCGAAGTGCCCCACGCCCCCGCTGGCGCCGGTGATCAGAACGTTGCGCGCCAGCAGGGAACGCTTGCGCAGCACCCGGAATGGGGTGACTCCGGCGATCCCCAGCGCGGCGGCGTCGGCCAGGTCCACGCCCTCGGGGACGGTGCCGAGCGAGGCGGGGCTGACTGCCACCCGCTCCGCCCACGCGTGGGGAGCCATTCCCACTGCGACACGTGTACCTTCGGGCGGCCCCGAGCCGTCGGATGCGGCGCGCACCACGACGCCGGCCGCGTCGTGACCGTGTACAGCGCCGGCTGGCCACTGGTCCACGTAATTCAGCTCTCCGAAGTTGAGACCGATGTGCCGTATCTCCACCAACGTCTCACCGGCGGACGGTACGGGCTCATCGACATCGGCGAACCGGACGGGTCCGGCCTCACTGTGATCGACCACAAGGGCGCGCATAAGGGGTGTGTTTCCTTCTCTCCTGGGTGCGCCTGAACACTCGGCGCTGCAGCAGATCGAGTGCGCGAATGCCGCACTGCCGTCTTCTTGAAACCCTACGCAGGACCGGGACAGCGACCAGACCCGTGAGAATCAATCAGTTGACGATCTGTGTCAGTGCGACTCGCGGCGCGTCGAGCCCTGCACCCGCCCGGTGGATGCCGCTGTGACGGGCACAGACACGCCCGGCAATGTAATGATCTTGAGGCGTCAGCGCTTCCGTCGGGCGGCGGGGTCGGGCCGGGCGACTTGCCGGGCGACAGCGTCGACGCCGGGGCGTGCGTTCCGCTCCAGGGAGGGGACGGAGATGTGGCAGGAGCGGGCCAGGAGCATCGAGGTGAAGGTGCCGCTCCGCGCGGGCAGCCGCGCGTTCGGCCAGCGCCTCCAGCAGCGACGGAACGTCAATGACCGCGATGGGGACGGCAGGGGAGCACAATCGCCGATTCCGCCCCCAGGGTTCCGGGCAGTCCGCAAGCCTACCTGCGGGAGATCGGCGTCCCGCCACAGCGCGGCAGAATCTCCGCGATCCGCCAACTCGTCCTCCAAGCCCCGGCCCCGTCATCGCGAAGACGCTCGGTTACCACGACAAGACAGCCACCCGCCTGGTCACCGAAGCCGGAGGAACCTGGAGCCGATACGCCTCCGGCGACCACACACGGTGACACCAGGCACGGCCTCAACGAGGAATACGCGACACCTCAACATGCGAGCCCACCAGTCTCGCCCCCCAAGATGTCGCGGGCGACAGCCGGGGCACGGAGCCGCTCGCGGACGTCCTCGACGCGGTCAGCGGCCGGCGGGATCTGAGTGACGTCCGGGCTGGCGGGGAGGTGGAGGTAGCCGAACGAGATCAGGCGTATCAGGCAAGTTCGGGTTCTCCTGTTCCTGGCGGGGGTGCGGGGTCGGTGAAGACGGGCATGCCGAGGTCGACCAGGAACCTCCGGATCGGCTCCACTGCGCTGCCCTCCTCATCGAAGACCAGCCAGGGCACCGCCCCAACTCCCTCAGCTACCCGTCCCCATCTCGGCAGGCTGATCGACGGCATGTCACGTGATGTCGCGTCCAAGTCCGTTGCGCTCCTTCGTCGTTCGGATGCGCAACGTGTACCGGCTAGGCCACGCGGGTGAGGCACACGCCTCCGGCGTGTCTTCTCGTAGTCCGGTCAACACCTCAGTGTCGGCCGGCATGGCAACCAGACGACACGTCAACACAGGCGAACGTTGCCTGATGCGGCGCTAGTAAGGGCCTCCCCGAAAGAGCGTGCTCCCGCGCGAACGCGGCCGGTCGTCTCTTCGATGAGCGGCATCAGAACGGTCCTCCGGTGCTGAGCGTTCGGCGAGAGCACGCAACAGTCCCAGGCCTGCCAGGACTTCGGGGCGGTTGTCGGCCCGCTTCATCCACACGGGAAGCCGCGAGAACATCGCCATCGTCGGCGACGCGACACGCTCCCGCAGTACGGCGCCGACGTAGTCGCCCAGCTCATCAAGGTGCTTCTCGTTGTACGCCCACAGGATGTGCCCGGCGCACCGGGTCTGCAGCCACAGCGGCTGCCGGAAGAACGGGTCCTCGGTGCCCCCCAGCGCCGCGCCCACAAGCGCGGCGCCCTCCACCTCGGCTTCCCACTCGTCGGTGGCGCCGCACGTCGCGCACACGAGACGGCGCGGCATGAACATCAGTTCACTGAAAAACCGAGCCTCCCGAAGATCCGGCCTGGGCACCACGAGAGCGCGGCTGCCGCACCGCGGGCACACCACCAGAACGCGATCGGTGAACTGCGCCAGCCACCGTCCCGAATCGATGTGACGCGGCGGACGGCCCGACTCAGACTTCATAGCGAGCACCCTGGCACACAAGCAACGCTGCCTTGCGCTCGAGTTCCCGAACACGAGCCGAGAACCCCGCCAAGGCCGGCTGACCCCGGAACCGGCTCGGCGGCCCGCCCGTCAAGAGCCCCGCCGGAGACCGTGGAGAGCGCTGAGAACTTCGCGTTCGCCCGCGCCGTACTGGAGGTCTGCTTCCCGGCGGGACCCCTCGCCGCGCCGGAGCCGCCCCCGAGGTCCGTGCGAAGGACCTCGGGCGCGCCGGAGCCGCCCCCGAGGTCCGTGCGAAGGACCTCGGCGAGAGGGAGGCCCTGCCCTACTGGGGCAAGGCCCGATGCGTGCTGCGGGCCCTCATGCCGTACGCATGCGACGTGACCCGGGAGCGGATAGTCGAGGCCGAGGCGCGGTGCGCGCGGGCAGGGCTGGACACCACGGACTTCACAGCCCGCTGGACCCGCCGCATCCTCGCCTGGATCGCGCAAGAGATGCTGCACTGGAGCGGCCTGATGGTCGACGACACCACGGCACTCGCCTGCGACCCTTCCAAGGGTAATGACGACATACGGGTCGTGCGCACGCGCGTTGGCGCGGCAGGCGTTTGCGCCCCCTCCAGGGGTGATGACGACCGGGCACGGCGCGCTGGGGCGCGCCATGGGCTTCAGCAGAGCCACCGCGCAGTCCCGACGCGACACCCTGCTGAGGCCGGAGAGGGTCTGGGACTCGACGCGGACAGCGTCGGGCAGGAAACTCACCCTCGCGGCCTTGACATGATCACCAGCGTCTCGACAACGCACAGATCACACCGATGCCGCGCCGGAGGACCCCGGCCCAACCGGCCGGGGTCCTCTGTTTTCGATGTCCTACGCCGTCGACGGCCCTCAATATGTGCCGAAGGTCCACAGATTGCCCTCAGGATCCCGCACGGTACACACGTACGCCTCAGCACCCGGCCCGAACCGCGTTTCGTGTGGCGGTTCGAGGACCTCGCCACCAGCGTCAACCACCCGCCGATGCACCGCGTCCACGTCCTCGCTCACCACATAGAGCGCGGCTCCTGCCCCGCGGTCGGCCACCGAGGGGCCGGTTGCCAGCTCCACCGTGACAGAAGAGCCGTCAGGCAGAACGTCGAAGTCCTCCACCGCACGATCGCAGGGAGTGCCTCAACCTCGATCTGCGCCCGGGCCTGTTCCTCGCTGATCTCCTCGACCATGCCGAACAGGCCGTAGCCGACGTTGTTGACCACGACGTCGAGGCGGCCGAAGCGGTCGGCGGCCTGACGTACCGCGACATCGACGGCCGCGCGGTCGGTGGCGTCCAGCTGGATCGGCAGCAGGTTGTCGCCGTGGGTCTTGATCAGGTCGTCGAACGCGTCGGGGGCCCGGCTCGGGCGACCCGGTCGCTCCGTTCCAGTGCCGCCTCGGTCCACTGCCCGCCGAACCCCTTGGACGCGCCGGTGATGAACCATGTCTTCGCGGCTGTCATGTCGTGCCCCTGCGTTCCTCGGTGCCGGTTGGGGTTCCCCAACTACGCTGAGTGAGCGGGGAATTCGCGGGGATGACGGCCAGGCCGTCGACCTCGATGAGCCATTCGGGCCGTCCGAGTGCCTGGACGCCGATGAGGGTGCTCGCCGTGCGGGGCCAGTCGCCGCCGAAGGCCCGCCGGCCCGCCGCGAAGATCGGCTCGACCAGCTCGGGGCGGTGTCCCACGACGTGGATGGTGTTCTTCAACAGGTCACATGGGCCGCAGCCGACCGCAGCCAGTGCGGCGGCGACATGCAAGAGGCGGCGGTCGCGCCGCTGGACTGGAGCGAGGCCGATGTCAAGGTGGCCGAAGGATTCTTCGCCCACCACCACGGTGAGGCATCCATACTCCAGGGCACCGTCGGGCCGATCGGCACCTACCTCTCCCCCACCGGTGCATTCACCCTGCGCACCACCGGCCGCCTCGGCGGGATCGAAGGCCCCGGACGCCGGCTCTCACAGTCCTCGCGGCTGTTCATCGACATGGGCAATAAGAACGCCCTGCGGGACGGCAGCCTGGCCGCGACCGTCACCAAGGTCCGCCTGGTCCACGCCTCCATACGTCAACTGCACAAGAAGAGCGGTGTGTGGGACTACGCGAAGTGGGGGGCCCGTCTCGCAGAAGTGCACCACCGGCGCCGCCTGCGTCTTCAGCACCCAGATCCTCCAGGCGATGAGGAATCTGGGCCTGGACGTCTCCCGCGACGACGCCCACGGCTTCGTGGGGGCCTGGCATCCACGATGCGTACGTCGCGATGGTCCGTACCGCGTTCACCGACAAGTACGCCGATATGGCCGGCCTCAAGCGCAGCGTCCTCGATGCGGCCGGAAAACCCCTCGCCACCGGCCACGGACTTCTCAGCGGCACCGCAGGCGGACTTCTCGGCGGCACCGCCAAGAACGTAGTCGGCGTCAACCCGTACAAGGAGGTCATCGGCCTCGCCTCGAAGGCGTTCAACGATGTCGAACGCCACGCCCTGACGCACGACCAGGACGACCAACCCCAGATGCACCAGGAACTGAACTACAACCGCTGACCAGCCACCTCACACCCGGGTTCAGCTCGGCCCCGTCGCCGCCGAGTTGAACGCCAGGCCACGCAGAAGGCGCAGCAACAGTGCCGCAGCGGTGATCCGGGTGGGAGTCACTGCGGTTGCCCCGCTCGGGGTGTTCCGCGGTCGAGGATCTCGACGGTCGGCCAGAGGTCATGACGCGCGTACGCGGAGCTGGATCAGCCGCTTACGGGCTCCCGTCACCGACACCCCCAGAGCCTGCGCCGTCGCGCTCAGCCGGTGTCATTGCTCAGCGAGGCGCGCAGCGACGTCTCCGGCGCGGGCGCGTCCTCATGCACGAGCCCGCGCCGGGTCAGCGCCCACTCCCGTACGGCAGGCAGGCGCAGCAGCGCCTCGAAGGCGTCCTCGGCGGGGGCTGCGAGCGCCGGTCCGGTTCGTGGTCCGTCACGCGTGGCAACACCGTGGTTCGCAGGGTGGGAGGACCTAGGCCGGTTCTTCGCCGGCCGCGGAGTCGTCCTCGGTAAACAGGAACACGGCGCCCGTCTCAGCTGAGGTCCCGGGGGCCGTAGCGGGCCGCTGCCGCACCGGTGGTCATGGCCCAGTATCGGTCCTGGAAGGACCAGTGCCACCACTCCGTCGGATAGTTCACCAGGTCCACAGCCGTCAGAGCCGCACCCAGAATCTCGCGGTGGGCGCGCGCCCTCTCACTGATGTTTCCGGCGGCGGTGTAGCAGGCGCCGTCGCTCTCCTCCGGACTCGCGTTCATCCGGGTGCCCAGGTCGAGTTCACGGCCGTCCGCGCCGGCGAGGGTCAGATCGACGGCCGCCCCAGCGGTGTGCGGCGCGATCTCCGGAGGTGACACGTACCGGCTGGCGGCTGAGCGAATCTGCGCCGAGGTCCAGTGCGGGTGGGCTGCCCGGAGCTCGGCGGCATACTCCACGAAGTACCGCTGCTGGACCGAGGGAAGCCGGTATCCCTCGACCACGAGCAGCCGCAACCCCCGTGGCAGCGACTCCTGAGCCTTGACGAGACGGTCGACAAACCCGTCGCGGAGGAAACAGAAGGTTCCCGCCTGGTCTTCCTTTCGCGTATCGACCAGCAATGAGCCGTCGGCCCTGACATCCACCAGGCGCTCTCCGCACTCCTCCACCGGCACGGCGGCAACCCTCGGATCCGACATCAGAATGATCTCCGTCATACGCCGATCATCTCCCGGCGCTTCGGTTTACGCGAAGCGCACGAGTCCGGCGCTCTACCACTCGGACGGATTCGAACGTACAAGTCAAGGGTGACGGTCACTCGTTCGGCCGGTCAGGACCTTTTCGCGCTGTCAGACTCCCGGGAGGGAACGCGCCGGTGGGGCGTGGGCAAGACGGGAGCGGCGAGGCAGAGTGGGCGTGACCGAGCGCGGTTCGGCCACCGTGCCGCTCCGGACAGGGCGAGGCCGGGCGTGACAGACCACGGTGTCCCGCGCGCACGCGCGGTGACGGGGGACGGACCGGGCGGGCGACAGTGCGGTGGCGGACCCGGCGGGCAGCGGCGGGACGAGGAGGCGGCGCGTGCGGGGCCGCGGCACGTGGCCTGCGTGATGGACGGCAACGGGCGTTGGGCGCAACGGCGTTCGCTTCCCCGTACGGCGGGTCACCGGGCCGCGGAGACCGCCGTCATCGACGTCATCGAGGCGGCACGGGCCAGCGGCGTGGAGTGGCTCAGCCTGTACGCCTTCTCCACCGAGAACTGGAACCGCCCTGGCACCGAGGTCGAATTCCTGATGCGTCTGGTGCGCCGGGTTGTGCGCAAGCATGCGCCTCTGCTGCTCGCGCGCGGCATCCGCTGCCGTTTCCTCGGGGTCGCCGACCCGCGCATCCCCCGTGAACTGGCCCAGGACTTCGACGACTTGGCGGTGCTGACCGCCGACAACCGGGGGATGACGCTGACCGTCGCCTTCGACCATGGCGGGCGCCGGGACATCGTCGAGGCGGCGAGGTCACTGATCCGCAGCGGGACGCCCGCCGACGAGGTGACCGAGCAACTCTTCGCGGACCACCTGCCTTTCCCCGACACTCCCGATGTGGATCTGGTCATCCGTACCTCCGGTGAGCAGCGCATATCCAACTTCATGCTCTGGCAGGTCGCCTATGCCGAGTGGGTCTTCCCCGAGGTGCTCTGGCCGGACTTCCGGGCTCCCGACTTCCTCGCCTGTCTGCACACCTACCGGCGCCGCGACCGCCGCTTCGGCGGCGTGCCCGCCCACGCGAACGGAGACCCATCATGACCACCGAAACCACGGGAACGGCCGACGAGGCATCCCTGTTCGGCCCGGAATCACAGTTCAGCGCATTCTTCGACGACCCGCGCTGGGCCCTGGCCATCATCCGCGCCACCGTGCTGGAGGCCGCTCACCCGCAGATCGGCGCCGCCCTCGTCGACAACTCCACCTTCGTCGCCCACCCTTGGCGCCGGCTGCGCAACACCTTCCTCAGCATGCGGCGCATGTTCGGCGCCGACCCAGCGGTACGCGAACGGGAGGCCGCCCGACTCAACCGGCTGCACGCCCGCATGAGCGGCTCCGACTCCCGCGGCCGCGCCTACGACGCGATGGACCGCGCGACCCGCGCCTGGGTGGTCGCCACGCTCTTCGAGAGCGCCGTCACCATGTGCCGGCTGAGCGGCCAGCCGCTCGACCAGGACACGATGGAGCAGATGTACGCCGAGTACCGCGCGTACCTCGCCGCGCTCGACGGCGACGCCACAGAACTCCCGGAGGACCTGAACGACTTCTGGCGATACTTCGACCGGGTCGTCGAAAACGAGTTGGAGAACACCGAGGCGGCCCGCGTCATCCTCTACCGGCTCTTCGACCACCTGCCCGCCCCTGCGCTGCTCGACGACGCGCCGACACTGTGGGCGGCCGGCCGCGCTGTCGCCGGTCCGCTCCTCGGCGCGATCACCGTCGCCTCGCTCCCCGAGCCCTACCGGCGCCGGGCCGGCCTGCCCGAGATGCCCGGCGCCCCAACCCTCATGCAGGGCGCCTACCTCACCGCCGGGCTCGCCCGATTCCTGCCCGAGGGCTGGATCAACGCCGAAAGCATCATCGAAGCCCTCTCACTCTCGCCCGACAGCGACGACCCCCGCGCCCGCACCGTAACCGCCCTGCGCGCCCGCATGAAGCGGGCATCGGCCCTGCTCCGCCTCCTCACGCCACTGAGCCGCGACACCAGCCCCGGCCCGGCACCTTCGGCGGGCGCAGAAGAGAACCGACGCTCGGCTGAGGAGTTCTTCCGCCGAGTGCTGGACCAGACCGGCGACGGCCACCTCGACTGGCCTGACCTCGCCGCCATGGCACGCGAACTCTCCACCCGCCTCGACCTGGACGAACCCGAGGAGACCCGGCTCTACGACGCCTTCGCCGCCTGGTGGCGCGAGCTCCAGGCCGCCCTCGACACGGACGGCGACGGTCGCGTCAGCGCCGATGAGTACGCCACCGCCGTACCCTCCCTCGCCGGACCCGCGCTCATCCACGTTGCCGAGGTCCTCTTCGACGCCACCGACAAGGACGGCAACGGGAGCATCGACGCGGACGAGTACCGAACCCTCTTCCGCACCGCCTTCCACCGCGACCTCACCAGCACCGACGGCGCCTACGGCCGGAGCGCCTTCGTGGGCGACTTCCTCTCCTTCATGGCGGGCCGCCGCACGGGCACCCCGTACGACCCCCTCCTCGCCGACGCCTGAGCTCATGCGCGGCACCACGCTGCGTACAAGGTCGCACCCTGGCCACATCGGGCAGGGGCGGCACCGTGCTGCGCGATGCGCTTACCGGACGGACTCGCGCCACACTGGCGGGCAGCGGAGACACAGTGGCGTATCCGGGTTCGGCGGCTTTCAGCCCGGACGGGCGCATTTTGGCCATCACAGCCGGAAAAACTGTGCAGTTGTGGGACGTACAACTACCCGGCCCTACTGCCGCACAACGCAAGATCTGCCGGGCCGTCGGCCGTAACCTCACAACAGAAGAACACGCAACCTATCTCCCAGACTCCCCACCGGGACCGGTGTGCCAGATCTGACACCAATCCTGGGGACCCACGAACCGGCTCCGCGAGCACGGCGGCGCGCTCGGCATCCACTGGACGGCCAGGCTCACGTACCGGGCACCGCCCGAGCACGGTGGACACGCCGGTCGGCGGGACCAGGGCGGCGACCACTCGCTCGCCGGATCTGACCGACGAGATCACCGCCGAGCTGACCGTACTGACCGGCTTCGACCAGGACCTCGCGGCCGAAGGCACCCGCACCTCCAACCGCATACGCGGCCTGCTCACCCAGTTCCACTACGGGCTCACAGTCGGTCTCTTGCGTACGCACTCGGTGTAGACGGCGAGGCGCACGGGGCTGCGCGTGCCGTACCAGTCCGCTACGAGGGTGTCCTCGGTGCCGGGGCGTTCGAGGCGGAGTGTCAGGAAGTCCTGCCCGCTCCGGTCGTCCCGGACCTTCCAACCGTCCGCGATGAGGCGCTCGCGCAGGCGGGTCAGGGCAGTACGGGCGTCGGTTCGGGTGACGGGTTCTGCCGCCCACGCGGTGTGGAAACTGTTGACCCCCGGCTGCGACTCGTCGAAGTGAGCCCAGTACTCCATCCCACGGTAGTAACAGTCGCCCGTGTCGATCTCTTCGTGGTCAAGGCGGGCAGCCTCCGGCAGTGCCATCAGGTCGTGCGCCCGCCGCGCGGTGTCCTGGATCCGGGTGACCTCGGCACGCGGATCCGCCTCCCGGTAGGGCTCTCCCGCCCACAGGCGCTGGAGTCCGGCGAACGCGGCAAAGGTCAGCGCGATCGCCACAGCGGACAGAACGATGCCACGGCGGCCGGGCCTGCGGCTTTCGGAAGCGGGAGCCGGGGCGGCTGCGGTGTCGGTCATGCAAGCGAGACTACGAGCGCGGCCGGGCAGACACATGAGTCGGAGTACTCAAGCATCATCGGGGCACAGCGCGAGAGTTCACATCACCGAGGGAAGTCGCAGTGTGAGCCAACGTGCCCATGTAACAGCAGGACATACAGCTGCTGGACCCGGCCATGCCCCATGGCTCTTCATCCGGTCCGGGAGCCAAGATCGATTGTCAGTGGTGGGTGAGACGGTAGGAACATCGAGTCGGGAAGAGAGTGAGCTGTCATGTCCGGAAATCAGAACTACATCAATCACGTTGCTCTTGTACTGGATGCCAGTTCGTCCATGTCGCACCTGAGCCGCAAGGTCGTCGAAGTCGCCGACCAGCAGATTGCCTATCTCGCCCGCCGATCGAGGGAACTGGACCAGGAAACCCGCGTCACGGTGTACGTCTTCGCGAACAAGGTGGAGTGCGTCATCTACGACAAGGACGTGCTGCGGATGCCGTCGCTGAAGGAGTTGTATCGAGTCGGCGGTATGACGGCTCTGCTGGCGGCGGCACTGAAGTCACAGCGAGAGCTGGCGCAGACAGCTCAACTGTACGGCGACCACAGCTTCCTGACGTTCGTACTCACCGACGGCCAGGAGAACGCAAGTCATCGCTGCCCGGATGCCCCTGCCAGGGATCCGCGTGAACTGGTCGAGGCCGTGGCCGAGATGATCGAGACACAGGAGGACAACTGGACGCTGGCCGTCCTCGTGCCGGACCAGATGGGCAAGCACGAGGCCATGCGGTGCGGTTTCCCGAAGGAAAACATCGCCATCTGGGACGCCACGAGCACCCAGGGTCTGGAGGAGGCCGGGCAGGTCATCCAGGAGGCCACCGAGAAATTCATGGTGGGCCGCGCTCAGGGCATCCGGGGATCGCGGGCGGTGTTCTCCGTGGGCGCGGAAGCGGTCAACAAGGACACCGTCAAGGCGGCCGGTCTCACCCCGGTGAATCCGTCGGAGTACCAGCTGATTTCGGTGGCTCGTGACACGGCGATCCGGGACTGGGTCATCGAATGCGGGCACACCTACCGTACCGGTGGTGCGTTCTACCAGCTGAGCAAGTCGGAGAAGATCCAGGCACGGAAGCAGATTGCCGTGCTGGAGAAGAAGACGGACCAGGTGTACACGGGGCCCGAGGCCCGCGCCCTGCTCGGCCTGCCGGACGTGGAAGTGCGCGTCAAACCGGACCACAACGACGACTTCACGATCTTCGTCCAGAGCACCAGCGTGAACCGGAAGCTCGTACCGCACACGCGGCTCCTGCTCATGATCTGACGCCTTGGAAACCCCGTCGGGTCCCGGAGGCTCCGTCGTCCCCGCATCCCACCAACTCCGCGAGATTCGCCGCGCCGTGGAGGAGGGGCAGGGCCAGTCCGAGCGGGCGCGCGGGCGGGCTCCGTCGAGTTCAGCGGCGAACTCGATCGGCGCCCCGTCCAGGGAGACGTCCCACAAAGGAAGCCAGTCCGCGCCAAGCCCCAAGACCCGGTCATGATCCGGAAAGCTGTCAGGCGACCGGATCCGTCATCGCCCAGACCCAGGGTCCGGGCCATCCGTACCAGCGTCGCCGCGCCGACTGTCCGGACCGGTATCGGAACGTCGGCCGCCATCCCTCCTCAAGTCGGGTCGGTTCGCCGCCAGCACCCAGGAACACCGAGAAGCCACTGCGGAGTTGCCCGGGAACGAGGTGATCGGGGGGCACGTACCGCGCACTTGTGTCACAGATCGTCGACAACGCAACCGAGCAGGCGAGTTCGACTCTCTTGCAGAGCGGAACGACAGCCCCTGTCCACAGCCCGCACCAGCCGAGGAGCCATCCGCTATGTCCGAGACACTGACCTCCATGATCCGGCGTCTCCGTGGCCGGGCCATGGGAATAGCCGTGGCCGGTACGACCCTCGCTCTCGCTGCCCCGATCCCGGCGACAGCCGCCACCGGCCAGGCCCGTGCCACCTCCGCCGACCCCGTCTCCGTCATGACGTACACCGCCAAGGAACGCCAGGAAGCCCTCTCCTACTGGACTCCCGCCCGTATGAAAGCCGTCGGGAAGTCCGTGGACCTCGGTCCGACCGGACCGAAGGCCAAACCGTGGCAGGGGACCGCTTTGAAGACCGTGGGGCGGCTCTTCTTCGTCAACGCGAACGGCGCCGACACCTGGTGCACGGCCAGCGCCGTGAAAAGCGCCAATCGCTCCGCCGTGATGACCGCGGCACACTGCGTGCGCCGGGGCTCCTCCCCCGGCAACACCAACATGTCGATGGTGTTCGTCCCGGGCTACAACAAGGGCACCAAACCACACGGCGCGTTCACGGTCCGCACCGCCGTGACCCCACGCAGCTGGGAGACGGATTCCACCGACGACATCTCCGCGCTGGTCGTCGACACCGACAAGAACGGCCGCAAGCTGACCGACGTCGTGGGCGGCCAGGACATCGCCTTCAACCGCCCCGTCGGCGGCACCATCTCCTCCTTCGGCTACTCCGCCACCCGCCCGCAGCTCGGCGAGGAACTCCTTCACTGCGTCGGTACGGCGAAGAAGCAGGATGGCCTGCAGGCCATCCCCTGCGACATGAGCGGCGGATCCAGCGGCGGCCCGTGGCTGGCCGACTTCAACACCACCACCGGCAACGGCGTCCTGGTCTCGGTCAACAGTTCGCTGGACTCCCTGACACCGACCGAAATGCAGGGAGAAGTGCTGGGAGCCACGGCCAGGAAGGTGTACGACCGGGCCCAACACGGCTGACGTGCCCAACACGGCTGACGCAGGAACACCGGTACCGACTGGCCGGCCGGCGCCCTGCCCTGGGGGGCGCCCGTCTCCAGCAGACCGTCCCGGCACTCCAGCACCACGCCATCCGCCCCGGACTCCATCTCGCCCCGGAGACCGCCGGACGAGCCTGTCGCCGGGCGTTACACGCGCCGTCGGCCGACCCGCCGGGCCAATACCTGTCCCGGCCATGCCTCGGACAGGAAACGATCGGTGGGAGTGAAACCGTTGCGCTCGTAGAACGCGACCAGTTCGCCCCCGCCACCCGCCCAGCAGTCGACCCGCAGCAACTCCGCACCGGCCCGCCGGGTCTCCTCGACGGCATGGGCCAGCAGCGCCGCCCCGATGCCCAGACCTGCGTGCCGCCGGTCGGAGACCAGCAGCCGGACGTACCGCTCAGGTTCCTCGGCCGGCGTGATCGGCATCTGAGGGCTGGGCCCAGAGTCCAACACCAGGGCTCCGACAGGTACTCCGTCCAACTCCGCGATGTGTGGGGCGTTCTCGGTCATGTACCGCTCGACCCGCATCACCCCGCCGGGCCTGCGCGAATACGGTGTTGTGCCCCACTGCTCGGTATTGCCGCGATCGTTCATCCAGGCCACCGCCGAGTCGAGCATGTCCAGCACGGCTCGTGCGTCGGCCAGGCTGCCCGGCCTGATCCGTATCCCCTGTGTGGTGCCGTTCACGGCGGAAGCTTAGACCGACCGGCAATTGAGGGACGGCGTCCGGCGGATCACGAGTTGCGAACCTTCCTGGGCTGACGAGGACAGGACGAGCGGAACCGCGTCCCGGAGCAGCGCCCGCCGCCGGCAGTGCTGCCGGCCGACGCTCCGACTCGTCGGACCGCAGCATCTACCTCGACACGCCGGTCAGTCAGTCGGTGCCGGACTCCATCGCGGCGCGGTCGAGCATCTCGTCGTCGCCGGAGACCTCGCCGCGTGAGGCGATGACCTCGGCGCCACCCTGCGGCATCGCGCCGATCAGTCCTGTCGAGGCTGCCTGGGCGGCACCGATGAGCGCAGGAGGGGCGGTACCGACCAGGCCGAGGCCGGCGTACTGCTCGAGCTTGGCGCGCGAGTCGGCGATGTCGAGGTTGCGCATGGTGAGCTGGCCGATCCGGTCCACCGGACCGAACGCCGAGTCCTCGGTGCGCTCCATCGACAGCTTGTCCGGGTGGTAGCTGAAAGCCGGGCCGGTGGTGTCCAGGATCGAGTAGTCCTCACCACGCCGCAGCCGCAGCGTCACCTCGCCGATGACCGCTGTGCCGACCCAGCGTTGCAGCGACTCCCGCACCATCAGCGCCTGCGGGTCGAGCCAGCGGCCCTCGTACATCAGCCGGCCAAGCCGCCGTCCCTCGTTGTGGTAGTGCGCCAGGGTGTCCTCGTTGTGGATCGCGTTGACCAGCCGTTCGTACGCCGCGTGCAGCAACGCCATCCCAGGTGCCTCGTAGATGCCGCGGCTCTTGGCCTCGATCACCCGGTTCTCGATCTGATCCGACATGCCCATGCCGTGCCGTCCACCGATCGCGTTCGCCTCCCTCACCAGGTCGACCGGGGTGGCGAACTCCTTGCCGTCGATCGTCACGGGGCGGCCCTGGTCGAAGCCGATCGTCACGTCCTCGGCAGCGATCTCGACCGCAGGATCCCAGAATCGCACGCCCATGATCGGGTCCACGGTCTCGATGCCGGTGTCAAGGTGCTCCAGGGTCTTGGCCTCGTGTGTGGCGCCCCAGATGTTGGCGTCGGTCGAGTAGGCCTTCTCGGTGCTGTCCCGGTAGGGCAGGCCGTGGGCCTGCAGCCACTCCGACATCTCCTTGCGGCCGCCGAGCTCGGATACGAAGTCCGCGTCCAGCCAAGGCTTGTAGATCCGCAGATGCGGGTTCGCGAGCAGGCCATACCGGTAGAACCGTTCGATGTCGTTGCCCTTGAACGTCGATCCGTCGCCCCAGATCTGTACGTCGTCCTCGTACATTGCCCGAACCAGCAGGGTCCCCGTGACGGCACGGCCGAGCGGCGTGGTGTTGAAGTAGGGGCGCCCGGCCGAGCGGATGTGGAACGCACCGCAGGTGAGCGCGGCCAAGCCCTCCTCGACCAGCGCCGCGCGGCAGTCGACCAGGCGGGCGATCTCGGCGCCGTACGTCGACGCGCGGCCGGGTACCGAGGCGATGTCGGGCTCGTCGTACTGGCCGATGTCGGCGGTGTAGGTGCACGGGACGGCGCCCTTGTCGCGCATCCACGCGACTGCGACCGACGTGTCGAGGCCACCGGAGAAGGCGATGCCGACGCGCTCGCCGGTGGGCAGGGAGGTGAGGACCTTAGACATGGGAAGAGTATGCAGTGAAATGCATGATCATGCAAAGCCGAACGCTTGAGTCGTCCCCCCAGCCATCGTCCGCATCCCCAGAGGGACGCCCCTATCCGTGTTCGAGCATGCGACACAGCGGTACCGAACACGGTAGGTACGGCATCCTTCCGACTCGTCCGGCCTCATGCGGTGAGCGATGAGTTTGGGCGGCGGATCTGGTCTGCCCTGGCATGACTCGAATCATCGCTGACATCTCGGTCTCCCTCGACGGCTTCGTCACGGGGCCCGATCCCCGCCCGGACAACGGTCTGGGAACCGGTGGCGAGGCCCTGCACGCCTGGGCGTTCTCCGACGACCCCGACGACCGCCGGGTTCTGCGCGAGGGGACCGCCCGCTCGGGCGCCGTTGTCCTCGGCCGCCGGCTTTTCGACATGGTCGACGGGCCGAACGGCTGGGACGACAAGACCGGCTACGGCGCCGGCGAGGTCGGCAAGCCCGCGTTCGTCGTCGTGACGAGTTCAAAGCCGGATTCGGTGCGGCTCACCGACCTCGACTGGATGTTTGTCACCACCGGCCTGCCCGACGCCGTCACCGCCGCGCGCGAACGCGCCGAGGCGGCGTCGTCGGACAGCGGCAAGGACCTGGACGTCGTCCTCATGGGCGGCGGCGCCACGATCGGCTCGGCGCTCGACGCCGGGCTGGTCGACGTGCTGAGCCTGCACCTCGCGCCCGTCGTGCTCGGTGCCGGGACGCCCCTGTTCACCGGCGCAGCACCGCGCTCCTTGGTGCAGCGGAGCGTGATCTCGACATCGACCGCGACGCACCTGACCTACGACGTCCTCTGACGACGTCGTTGCGGAACTTCACATCGAACAGTCAACGGCGCCCCGGTAGGGTGCCGTTGTTTCATGTGTTTCGCGTGACGGGGCCATCGGCATTCCCCACGGACGCTGCCGCTGCCGGGCACTCTCCTACCGGCGGGCTTCGGTGCTTCCGGATCGCCGTAAGCGGCAGTTGCGCCGTCGCCGCACCGGAGACCCATGTCCTTGCCGCCACATCCGGACGCCAAGAGGCCGCCGCGCCCATAGCCCACCTCGCATACCTCGTACGTCAGTTCACCATGCCGCTGCCTACGGAGTGAACCACCGAGGTAAAACCACACCTACGAGTGAATCGGTGGCGAACGCGATCGCAGTTGCCTGCATCTGTCGTGCGCTGGGGGCGCGACGGCAGACGAGTGATTCCACGAGGGTGGTTGCCCAGCGCGTCGGAGGCAACAACTCTCAGTAGGAGCCGGACCGGGGGGAGGGCGGAGACACTGCAACACAGCCTCAGCGCCTGCGCCGGGACAACTTCCCCCGCGCGCATGCCGGATTCGGCGAGACCCGGCTCCCATCGGTCACGGGGCCGCTGCGACTCACATCCGTGACGTCGTGTGACGGCACGCCTCAACAGGACCGAAACCAAAAGGGGAGAGAACTGTGTCCACACCTTCCGCGCCGCTGCGGGTCGCACTGGCCAACGGCGGCTTCGAACAGCCCGTCGTCACGGGCTACGAGATTCTGCCGGACGCCTCGCAGACGCAGGCACCGAAACGAGTTCCGGGCTGGCGCACCACCGCCACGGACCACATGATCGAACTATGGCGGTCGGGCTTCAACGGTGTGCCGGCGGCCGAGGGTACCCAGTTCGCCGAGCTCAACGCGAACGAGGTTGCCACGCTGTACCAGGATCTGCCGACCACTCCGGGAACCAAGCTGTACTGGCGCCTGTACCACCGCGGCCGTCAGGGGCAGGACACCATGGCGCTGGACATCGGCGCGCCGGGCTCCGCGGTCGAGCAGCGCAGGTGCACCGACGGCAACACGGCCTGGGGTTACTACACCGGTACCTATACCGTCCCGGCCGGCCAGACACTGACGCGTTTCGCTTTCCGCTCCATTTCCGCCGCGGGCGGCAACCGCGGTATCGGAAACTTCCTCGACGGCATCTTCTTCGGCACCGCCCCGTACGTGGTTCTCACCAAGTCCGCCATTCCCGTCGGCCCGTTGGAGGTGGGCGATGTCATCACCTACCGCATCACCGCCAGGAACGAAGGCGGTGGCGGTGCCGACGCCCTGACCCTCACCGATGCCGTCCCGGAGGGAACGACGTACCTGCCCGGGTCCCTGCGCATCGTCGACGGCCCCAACGCCGGGCCGAAGAGCGACCGGAGCGGTGACGACCAGGCGTCCTACGACCACGAGACGAACGAGGTCCGCTTCCGACTCGGCAACGGCGCCTCCGCCGTGCAGGGGGGAAGCCTGCCCAACACCGAGACCCTGCCGGCGGGGACCACGGTGGAGTACCGAGTGACCATCACGCTTGCCGGCGCCGGCAGGCGGCTCGTCAACACCGCCACCGCCGGCTACGAAAACCGGCTCGGTCCCACGGCGGAGCAGCTCACCGCCACGTCCAACGAGGAGGTCACCGAGGTCAGGCCGGCAGCCGACCTGACCGTGGTGAAAGCGGCCGACGCGACCACCGTCACCGTCGGTCAGACCGTGACCTACCGCATCACGGTCCGCAACGCGGGCCCGAACGGGGCCACCGGAGTCGTCGTCACCGACCGGCTTCCCGACAGCCTCACCTTCCTGTCCGCGGACGCCTCCTCCGGCACCTACGCCCCGGCCACCGGACAGTGGACCGTAGACCGCCTCGCCGAGGGCGCCACCGCGAGCCTCACCCTGCGGGCCAAGGCCACCCGGAGCGGCCCGGTCACCAACACCGCCACCGTAACCGGCAACGAGCGCGATCCCTCCCCCGGCAACAACACCGACACCGTCACCGTCTGCGTTGAACGAGCCCCCATCTGCTGCACACCCTGCTCTCCCGCGAAGTAGCGCTACCGGAGCCCCGGGCCGGGATACGGACCAGAGTCCGGGTATGCGCGCCGACAACCGCGCCGTCCGCCGCTACAGCTTGGCCGAACCTGGCTGAGCTCTCGGGATCCGGTGGGTGAAGAACAGTGCGATGAGGGCACTGAGTGCGAGCACGGCGAGTGCGGCGCGCAGACCGTCGAGTCTCGCCGCGGCGTTCGCGTCGAGCGCGGCGGCGGTCACCTCCGCGCTCGCGTCGGCGTCGTTGAGGACGGTCTTGAGCTGGGCGTCCGACAGGAAGGGCACACCGCTCTGGAGCTGGACGTTCGCCTGGCTCTTGACCTCGGTCGGGACCGCCGGATTCTGTTCGATGCTGGTCAGGAACGACGTGGTCAGTGTGGCGATGAGGATCGACCCGGCGAGTGCCGTACCGATCGAGGCCCCGAGGTTGGTGACGGAGTTCTGGATGCCGCCGACCTCCGCGCTCTGCTCGTCCGGCACCGCGGACACGGTGACCGAGCCGAGCTGGGAGGCCAGCGCGCCCATGCCCAGTCCGATCAGCAGCAGCGGAATCGTGACGATCTCCGCGCCCGCGTCGGCGTCGAGCGCGGCCATCAGGGCCACGGCCCCCACGAGCATGGAGAGGATCCCGAGCCGCACCACCCGCCGCGGTGAGACGCCCGGGAAAAGCCTCGGGATCAGGATCGCGGCGGCCAGCAGCGTCAGCGAGAGCGGAAGAATGCGCGCGCCGGTGTTGAGCGCGGAGAGGCCGAGCGCCACCGACAGATAGAGCGGCACGACGAAGAACACGCCCATCTGTACGAGGTACTGGAAGAAGAACATCGTCAGGCCGCCGGTGAGTTGCTTGTTTCCCAGCAGCGCGGGGTCCACGAGCGGCTCCCTGCCCCGTACGACGAGCCGGGCCTCCCAATGGAGGAAGACCCAGATCAGGAACAGGCCCGCCAGCATCAGCCACACGACCGGCGAGACTCCCAGCCACGAGGGAGCGTCGGGCTTCGGCCGGAACCAGCCCCATTGGTCCGAGCGCAGGACACCGAACACGAAGATCCCGAGCCCCAGGGCGGAGAGCACGGCCCCGACGAAGTCGACGCGCGGACGCCTGTCGGGCGCCGCGTCGACAACCCGCCGGGCGAGCACCAGGATGCCGAGTACGAGCACGACCTCACCGGCGAACACCCAGCGCCAGGAGAAGTACGTCGTCGCCACACCCCCGATGAGCGGCCCCACCGCGATCGCCATGGCCCCGGCGGCGGCGACGAGTCCGTAGGCGCTGGGACGGCGTTCCACGGCGAAGTTCCCGGCCACGAGCGCCACGATCGCGGGAAGGATCAGCGACGCCCCGACCCCCTCCAGGAACGCCCAGCCGACCAGGAGCACCGGCAGGTTCGGGGCGAGCGCCGTCGTCAGTGAACCGCATCCGTAGATGGCACAGCCGATCATGAACGCCCGCTTGCGGCCGATCAGCGCGCCGACCTTCCCGCCGGGGATCATGAGCATCGCCATCACGAGGGTGTACGCGGTGATCGCACCCTGGATGCCGGTCACGGTGGTGCCCACGTCGTCGGCCACCGTCGCGATCGACACGTTCATGACCGAGCTGTCGAGTGCCATCAGGAACTGGCCTGCCGCGAGCGTCAGCAGGACGACCCGCGTCGATGTCGAGCTCCCGCGTGTGTCCACCTTGGGGGTCATGACCGTATTGTCGCCACGGTCATGGACAACCGGTCCATGACCTGCCACGGAGATCAGCCGGTTGGCGGATGGTCGCTTGGGAACATCGCCGGCCGGACCAGCCCCGTCGAGTGTCCGGGGCGATGTGCCCGGCCGGAGCCCACAACGGACATCTCCGCAACCATGGCGCCGGCATCGCCGGTCGAACCAACCCGGTCCGCGTACAACCCTGGCAGACGAAACACACCTGCCCCGCGGTGGCCGGTCACCAGTCGACGTGCGCGGTGATCCAGTCGGCCAGGGCGTCTTCGTCGTCCGCGGTCGGCAGGGCGGGACCGCAGGAGAGCGGGGTGCAGGAGAGCTGCAGGTGAGTGAGATAGCCGTAGGGCCCATTGTCGGCCGCCGGCCCCAGCACCAGGGCGTGGGTGGAGGTGCGCCAGATTCGGTGGCTCAGGTCAGGGCCGGTGACTACGGCTGCGGATGACAGGAGGGTCCGCTCGGGTTCCGTGCCAAGGTACTCGGTCACCGCTTGTGCGGCCTGGGCCAAGACCGTTTCGCAGTCCTTGTCGGTACACGCCTCACGGCTCTCCCAGCCGGGCAACTGACACCAGTCGTCCATGTGCCCCCGCAGCCATGCCTCGTTCGTCATGTGCTCGTCCTGCGGATCAAGGGGATACAGCTCGCCGAACACGAGAAAGTTCCGGGCGTCCGGGTGCCCGAACGGACTGAGTTCGTCGCTGCACAGTACGTGCCCGTACCTCGTGCGCAAGGAGTCGCAGACCAGGTCGTTCTCCCAGCTCCACCCACGTCCCCGCAGCTCCGCGTCGACAGCGTCGGCGTCCTCGGTGACCCGCCGTGCCGTCGGCAGGCCAACAAACTCCGCGACAGCATCAAGGGTCAACGGCCGATAGGCGAACAGGTGCACACACGTCGGCATGCGGATCACTCTAGTGCCCACCGCACTCTGGACGTCTTCGTCGAGGCCGCAGAACTTGAGCGCGAACGCGCCCGGCGTTGGGCCCGGTTCCATGCCGTCGAGATGGCGTTCTGGGCTCGGCATCCTGCTCTACCTGGCGGTATCCGGGGCGAGTTCGCTGGTGGTCGCCGTCCTGGTGACGCCCCTCGGCTTACGGGTCTACTGGTAGTCGGTCTTCACGCTCATCGCCGACCAGGCGGACGCCGAGGGAGCGGACGCCAAGGACCACTGGTTCGCACGGACCGGGATGACCGGACTGGGCTCCGGCCCTCTACCGGCCCTGAACACACTGGTGTTGGCCACCTGTACGGCCACCCTCACCCGCTTCGTCCGTCGCCGCCGTACCCGTGTGCGCGCCATGGCTTGGGCGGGTGGACTGTGGACGTTGTGGTGTGCCGCGTCCGCGGCGGCCGTCCTGCTGCCGTCGGAGGCGCTGGTGCCGTTCCTGGTGGCTCGTCGTGGGCCTCCTCGCTGCCACAGCGTCCGGGGGCCGACAGGTCAGGCGAGGTGGTGGAGCTTGTCGGGGTTGCGGATCACCCGGATCTCGGTGATCCGGCCGTCCTCGACCTCTACGCAAGCGACGGTGTCGGGCCGTCCGGCCGATGTGAGCATCAGGCCGGGCCGGCCGTTGACGTCGACCGCGACGAGACGCGGAGCCTCGATCGGCTGGGCGAGTACGGCGGTGAGGAAGCGGGCCACCTTCTCGGCGCCGTGCAGCGGGCGCAGGGCCGCCCTGACTTTTCCGCCACCGTCGTTCCAGGCGGTGACGTCGGGAGCGAGTAGTTCCAGCATCCGGTTCATGTCGCCGCCGAGGCACGCGGCGAGAAACTCGTCGGTGACCTGGCGCCTCACCTCGGCCGATGCCTCGTAGCGCGGTCGACGCGCCTGGACGTGCGACGTGGCCCGGGAGCCGACCTGGCGCACCGAGGTCTCGGTGCGGTCGAGGGTCTCGGCGATCTCCCGGTACGAGAAGCGGAAGATCTCCTTGAGTACGAAGACCGCGCGCTCCAGCGGCGAGAGTGTCTCCAGCACCACCAGCATGGCGAGCGAGACCGACTCGGCCAGCTCCAGTTCCCCGGCGGCGTCCGGCAGGGTGACCAGTGGTTCAGGCAGCCAGGGGCCGACGTACTGCTCGCGCCTGGCCGCGGCTGAAGTCAGCTTGTTGAGCGCCAGGTTGGTGACCGTACGGGAGAGGTAACCACCCGGGTTGGTCACTGGCTCGGACACCTGGCTGCAGCGGAGCCAGGTGTCCTGAACCAGGTCCTCGGCGTCGGCGACGCTACCGAGCATCCGGTAGGCGATGCCGAACAACCTGGGGCGATGCTGCTCGAACTCTGCTACGTCGATCACGGCTTCAACGTACCGCGCAGGCGTCGGAGAAGCCCTGACTGGTGAGGCCGAAGGCGCTGTTGGTGCGAGAGCGGAAGTTCTCCAGCGAGACCATCAGGGTGAGTTCGACGAATGCGGCCTCGCCCAACGGCTGGAGTAGCGCGGCGGCGAGTTCGTCGGTGACGGCCGGCTCGGTCTCGGTCATCGCCTCGGCGTAGGCCATGACCAGGCGCTCCAACTCGCTGAAGGCGTCCCGGTGATCGCGCCACCGGGGCACCTTGGAGATCTTGTCGAGCGGCAGACCGAGTTCGCCGCCTTCCCAGTGGCCGAAGTCCATGCACCAGGAACAGTTGATCCGGGCCGCGGCTGCCGTGACGGCGAGGTGCTTGAGGCCGGGCTCCAGAGCGTTCCACTTGGCGACGGAGCGCTCCAGCTTGACGTACGAGAGCAGGACCTTCTGGTTGTGGCCCATCGCGAGCCCGGGGTCGAGTACCTCGCCGTACATCCGGCGGGAGTACCAGGAGCCGATGCGGTTCAGCAGGGTTCGGGGCGGGGTGAGTGAGATGCGGGCGGTCATTTCGGGCCTCCAGGCTCCGGACAGGTGCTTCTGGAGGTAGGACAGGGCAGCCGTCAGGAATGTGACACGCGCGCCCGGGAACCGGCCGGGCGCCGGGTCGGCCGGCGGGGTGGCCTGCGGGGTGGAGTCGGACTTGCTGTGAAGGATTCGCGGAAATCTGCCCACAACAGTTGAACAGGTTGTGCAGCATTCACGTATCCAAGGACGTCCGGTTCCAAGGACGGGGATCACCCGCATCGCGATGCCAAAAGGAGGTCGTAGCCGGAGTGCGGAGGGAACCGACGACCGTCACGACCGCCTGCCATGTGGCGCCGGGACGCGAGAGTGAGTTCCGTTCCCGGCAATGGCCGTACGGGGTGCGGCAGCCCGGATACCGGGCTGTCCCGGTGGCGGATTTCTCCCCCTGGTGAATCCGGTTCCGCATGGCATGTCATCCCCGCCGGTACTCATCTTCAGCCTGACGGTGATCCCTGTCTCGGAAATCTCAACGTCCTCGTCAGGCCCCTGATTCTCTGTCTGACCGTGACGGCGATTGTCACGTGGGTGCTCATGCCGCACCTACAGCGTTTCCTCCAGAAATGGCTGCACCCGCCGCTCGGGGCGCTGCGCGGGCGGCACAGGCGACGGGCCGCGTAACGACCGGCCCGTTAAGCGCCGGAAAGACGAAAGGGAGGTGGGCCGGGTGAACACTCTGCTCATCGATAATTACGACTCGTACACGTACAACCTGTTTCAGCTGCTCGCCGAAGTGAACGGCGAGGAGCCGGTGGTGATGCTCAACGACGCACCGGCACTGGAGGAGCTGGATCTGTGGATGTTCGACAATGTCGTGGTGTCCCCCGGGCCCGGACACCCCGGTACGCCGCGCGACTTCGGCATCGGCACGGCGCTGCTGGCCAGGTCCGGTATCCCCGTACTCGGTGTGTGCCTCGGGCATCAGGCCATCGCGATCGGTGAGCAGGCGCTGGTGGACTCGGCGCCCCGGCCCCGGCACGGACATCTGTCCACGATCAGGCACAACGGCCAGGGGCTGTTCCGTGGACTCCCGCAGAGCTTCACGGCGGTCCGCTACCACTCGCTGTCGGTACGGGAACCTCTGCCGCCCACTCTGGAGGCCACCGCCTGGGCCGAGGACGGCGTGCTGATGGGACTGCGGCACCGGACACGTCCACTGTGGGGCGTGCAGTTCCATCCCGAGTCCGTACTCACGGAGTTCGGCCACCGTATGCTCGCGAACTTCCAGGATCTGACGACGGCCTGGCCCCGGCCGGCCCCGGCACCGGCCCGTCGCCGGGACGCGTGGCGCCGGACCACAGCGGCCTCCGGTGCCCGGGAAACCCGCCCCGCCACTCCGGGCCCAACCGCCTTTCCGGCCATCAGCGTTCCGGCCCACGCCGTGCCGGCCGCCGCGCCGGGCGGCGGCTACCGGCTGCACACCAGGATGATCGACACCGCGGTGGATCCCGAGACGGCCTTCACCCGGATGAGCGCCGACGCGCCCCGCGCCTTCTGGCTGGACAGCTCCCAGGTCGAGGAGGGGCGGTCCCGCTTCTCCTTCTTCGGCGACGGCACGGGCCCGCTGTCCGAGTTCGTACGCTACGACGTCCAGGCGGGCTGGACCGAGGTCGAGCGGACCGGGCAGCCCCTTCTCCCTGTCCGGGGCAGCGTATTCGACTATCTCAAGCGGCAGTTGGCGGTGCGCACGGTGGACGCCCCCGAATTGCCCTTCGACTTCACCGGCGGTTATGTCGGCTACTTCGGGTACGAGCTCAAGGCCGACTGCGGCTCCCCGAACCGCCACCGCGCCGACACCCCCGACGCCTGCTGGCTCTTCGCCGACCGGCTGGTGGCGATCGACCACCAGGAGGACACCACGTACGCCGTCTGCCTGGCCGAGGACACCCCGAGCGGGCTGCGCGAGGCCACCGAATGGCTCGACAACGCGGTGGTGAACCTGAGTTGTGTCCCGTCGGCTCCCGCGCCGGCCGCGCCACCCCCGGCCGCGGTGGTCCTGGACGCCGCCGAACCGTGGCTGATCCGGGACCGCACGGCCTACATCGCGGACATCGAGGCCTGCCAACGGGAGTTGCGAGCAGGCGTCAGCTACGAGATCTGCCTCACCAATGCCGCCCTGCTGCCGGCTCCGGGTGACTCGTACGACTTCTACCGGACGCTGCGCCGCTCCGACCCGGCACCGTACGCGGCCTATCTGAAGTTCCGGGAGGTCGACGTGGCGTGCTCCTCCCCCGAGCGGTTCCTGCGGATCACCCGGGACGGCACCGCCGAGGCCAAACCCATCAAGGGCACCGCGCCACGCGGTGAACAGCCGCAGGAGGACGCCCTGTTGCGCGCCTCGCTCGCCGACGACGAGAAGACCCGGGCCGAGAGTCTGATGATCGTCGACCTGCTCCGCAACGACCTGGGCCGGGTCTGCGAGACGGGGACTGTACGGGTGCCCCGGCTGATGGCGACCGAGACCTACGCGACCGTGCACCAGTTGGTCTCCACCGTCGAGGGGCGGCTCCGGAAGGACACGGACGCGGTGGACTGCGTACGCGCCTGCTTCCCCGGCGGTTCGGTGACCGGAGCGTCGAAGGCTCGGACGATGGAGATCATCGACTCGTTGGAGACCCGGGCCCGTGGCGTCCACTCCGGTGCCCTCGGCTATCTGAGCTGCAACGGCGCGGCGGATCTCAACATCGTCATCCGCACGGCCGTGTTCAGCGGCGGCCGGATGCGCCTCGGAGCGGGCAGGGCCATCGTCCTCGGCTCCGATCCGGCGGCGGAGTACGACGAAATGCTGCTCAAGACCGCGGCACCAATGCGCGCCTACCGGGCCCACACGGTCCCGGGGACCGCGGAGCGGCCCGCTGTCCCCATAGCCGCTCCGCCCATGGAGGAGCCGGTCCGATGACGCCCCGGCCCGCCCGGCAGTCAATTCTTCCGCAGCGGACGAGAGAGCGCGCCGGGCCGAAGAGTTCCACCGACTCCCCCACCCAGCACGGGCGACTTCTGACACGGGCCGACCGGCCGAGTACGCGGACCGACCGTCCACATGGCGATTGTCCGCCGTTGCGGCACCGCACTACCTTGCCGACATGGATCTCTTCTCACAGTCCTGGACGGCGTTGCGTACGGCGGTCGCCGAGCTCCCGGACGAGGACTTCGCACGGCCGTCCGGCTGTACCGGTTGGCTCGTGCGAGACCTGGTGTGCCATCTGGTCATCGACGCCCAGGACGTCCTGATCACCCTCGTCACCCCCGCCGACACGGAACCGACCCGCGACGCGGTCACCTACTGGGACCTCGCCGAAACGCCGCCGACCGGCGACGACCCGCTCGACGCGCTGACCGTCCGGCTGGCCGCCGCGTACGAGGAGCCTCGACTGCTCAAGTTCCACCTCGACGACGTCGGCTCCGCCGCCGGCCGCGCCGCCGAACTCGCCGCCCCCGGCCTCCGGGTCGGCACCCGGGACGAGGTCCTCGCCGCGGGCGACTACCTCTCCGTATACGTCCTGGAGTGGACGCTGCACCACCTCGACCTGATCGCGCACCTCCCGGACGCGGCGGAACCGCCCGCGGAGGGGCTCGCCCGGTCCCGCGAGATGCTGGAGAAGATCGCCGACAGCGTGTTCCCCGCATCGTTCTCCGACAAGGACGCGCTGCTCGTCGGCACCGGACGGCGTGCGCCGACCGAGGCGGAGAAGGCCGAACTGGGCAGGCTTCCCGAACTGGCCGCGAAACTCCCGCTCTTCCTTGGATGATCGTCGAGGATCCAGGAGAGAGCGACGGCGCTTTCCGCCCGGCCGTCAGGGGGCAGGGGCGGGGCGGCGGTCAGGCGTCTCCTCGGGAGGGGTCCCGGAACCGGCAGGTTAGAAATGCCGAGCGGGAATCCGCTTCACACAGGAGGTCCAACTGATGAGTACGGGAATGCGCCGGCGAGCCGCGACGACCGCCGTGACACTGACCATGGCGGGCGCACTGGGGTTCGGCCTGATGACACCGGTGGCGTTCGGCGCCGGCCAGGGGCCCTGCTACGACGGGCGGTGCGACATCACCGTGTCGAAGCCCAGGACCATCAAGGTCAACAGCAGGCGGTTCGGGTTCGGGCAGTTGAAGATCACGCACATCAGCTCCCGGTCAGTGAAGCTGTCGGCCACCACGACGGGCGGAGCACACTTGAGCGGCAGCACCAGTCCGGGCGGCACCGTCAGGCTCAACAACCTGAAGATCTGGGTGAAGTCGGTCTCCGGCCACAAGGCCAGGCTCGCCCTGTCCCCCACGTCCTGAGCATGTCGTCGGACCCCGGCGCGTCAGTCCCGTGCCGGGGTCCGCGTGTGCGGGACAGCGGGCGCCGGACAACGGGCGCCACGGCGGTGCCGGTGACCTGCACGTCCGGATTCCGCCAGCCGGTCAAAGGGCGGGCGCCGACACTGGACCCATGACCGTGTACACACCTCTCCCCATCCCTCCCGCCGCGCTCAAGGAACTCCGGAACATCGATGACACCGGGCGGCCGTTGAAGGCGTACACCGCACGCGAGGACGGCGTACCCCTCGATTGCGTGGGCAGCCCGCTTCGCTGCTGTCTGCGGGCCATCGATCCCGGCGAGCGGGTCGCCCTCGTCTCCTACGCGCCGCTGCGCCGCTGGGCGACGGCAACGGGGGCCGAGCCCGGGGCCTATGACGAGGCGGGGCCGGTATTCATCCACGCCGACGAATGCGGAGGGCCACGGGAGGCCCGGGGCTACCCCTTCGCGCGACCGGGGGCGCTGCGCACCATCCGCCGCTACAACGCCGAGGGACATATCGTCGGGGGCCGCTTCTTCGAGATCCCGGACGATGCCGAGGCCGGCTTCGACCGGGTCTTCGGGGAAGCGTTCGCCGAGCCGGAGGTGGCACTGGTGCACGTACGGGCCCTGGAGTACGGCTGCTTTCAGTTCGAGGTTCGGCGACCGTAGACCGTGCCCGGGGGATGCGCCCGGATTCAGGGGCACACGGTGTCAACGCGTTCTGAAGGAGCGAGGGTTCGACGGGGCGGCGTCGGGCCGCTCCGGGTGGGGGCGATTACGGGCAGGCGTGTTTCTCCCCCTCCCGCCCCCAGGTCGTACGCCGGTCGCCGCGCGCCACCGTGCCGCACAACAGCTCGGTGACCGGCTCGCCGTCGCTGCCCCGCAATACCGCGAGCAGTTTGTCCTCCGTCAACCGACCCCCGCCCGCGACTCCATGGGCGTCGATACGGCCGGTGACCCCGTCGAACCCCCCGTCGCCCAGACCCTGGTAGAGCACGCCCTGCAGCAGGGTGCGATCCAGTTGGCCGTCACGTCCGCCGGTGGTCCGCCATGCCTGGTCGACGCCTTCGGCGAGATAGCGCAACGCGTCCCAGGCGAGGGCGACATGGCCGTCCCCGCGCATCGCCTTCGTCCCGGTGCTGTGGTCACCGCCGTAGGCACGGTCGTACGCGGAGAGGAATGCCGCGGCCTCCGGATTCCGTCCCGCCTGCGCGGGGGCGTAGCCGTGGGCGACGTAGAAGAGGGTGAGGCCCTTGAATTCGTCCCAGAGGCGCTGCTCCTCGGTCATGGTGTTGGTGACATCGTCGCCACCGAGCACACTGATCTCCGGGCAGTCACCCGAGAGCCGGGCGATCTCGGCGAGGAACAGCTGTAGCTGGCTGGCCCGCGCCGACCAGACCACCGCGGTCCTCGGCTCCTCCCGTACGGCCTGGCAGACCTCACGGGCCAGGTCCTCCACGGTCGGCACGGACCGCCCGCCCAGAGCACCGGACACCGGCCCCGGCTCCGGTGCGTCGGTGGGGGTGTAGAGGAGTGTGTCGGTGCGCCCGGGCCCGTACGAGGCGCGGAAGGACGCGGCGAGACTGTTGCTGTAGGCGTCGGTGACGTCCGCGACGAGCGCCACGCGGCGTGCCGTGCGTCCGTCCGCGGTCATCCCGGCGTTCGAGGCGAACACCGCCATCATCTCGGCGGCCCTCTCATCGGTGGGGGCCATCTGGTAGTAGTGCTCGCCCAGCCGGAGGAGCTCGTCGGCGGTTCCCGAGGTGCCGACCATCGGGATGCCGGCCGCGTCGAGGATCCGTATCGCGTCGTACGTCTTACGGCGGCTCTGTCCGAGGCCCACCACACCGACGATGGACGGATCCTTCGCGGCGAGCTCGGCGATCCGGTCGGCGACGGCGGGTGCGTCCTTGAAGCGGTCACCGGCGTTGGCGGCGAGGACCCGTAGCGGTACGCGTTCGCCGGAACGCAGGGCCTGGGTGTTGATGTGCCGCTGTGCCAGTGCGATGCCGCGCAGCTCCGCCAGTGTGCCGCCGCGCACGGGGTCTTCGGCGTCCTCGCCGCCGGTGAGCGGGCCGAAGTAGACGAGGGTGCGGCGGCCGGGGCGGGGGTCCTGGCCCGACCGGCCCGCGAGCGCCGTGTCGACCTCCTTGTTCTGCCGCTCGATCTGCTGGAGCACGGCCCGTACCGCCTGCTCACCGGGCTCGCCTCCGAAGCCGGTCGCGCCTTGCGCGACACCGACGCACTGCCCGTCCGTGCCGAGAAAGGCCGAGCCCTGGCAGGGGTTGTCCGCCTCGGGGCTCATGAGGTTCGGTGCGAGGGCGGCGACGGCGACGAGTGCCGGCGCGAGTACCCCGATGCCCAGCACTCCGGCCGCCTCGGCGCCTGGGCCCCAGCGTGGCGACGGTGTGACCAGTGTGGGCCAGCGGCCGAGCCAGTACACCGCCGCCTGGTCGTCCTCGGGCCCCTCGCAGACCGGCACGACGATGCCGGTCGGCTGACCGGGCGTCATACCGCGCCGCTCTATGTTGATCAGCTCGGCGCCGGCGTGGGCGAGCCCCGACGAGTCGATGTCGGGGAGACGTGAAGCCAGCGAGCGTACGCCGCCCGCCACCGCGAACACCGAGGTACAGCGCAAGTCCTCCATGGCGGAGCGCAGTTCACGCAGAAAGCGCTGGGCGCGCGAGTCGGCGGGCCCCGCCTCGTCGAAGAGGAGCACGAAGCGGGAAGTACGCCGGCGCCGCCAGGGGTTGAGCAGACGGGCCCGGCAGGCCTGATCGAGGTCGGCGAGCAGGGCGTGCATGAGGACCCGGTCCATCCGTTCCGGCTCATGGGCGGGCTCGCCGTGTACGAGGTCGAGCGCCGAGCGGAAGAAGTCGGTGGGCGGGCTGCCGTGCTGACGGCGCACCCACTCCGCGTACCAACTGCGGCTGCGGGCGCGCCCGAGCATGCGGCGGTTGGCACGCCAGCCGAAGAGCGCGCGGGGCAGCCGCTGGAAGAGCGGGCCCGCGACGAAGTTCCACAGCAGTTCGAGCAGTGTGCCGCCGCTGGCCTGGTCACGACCCCCGAGCCACCACAGGCTCTGCGCGGTACGCGACCAGTTGCGGTGCTCCGCGTAGCAGTGGTTGCGCAACTCGGCGTGGCGGCGCTCCATGAGGCCCTCGATCGCCGGCGCGGTGACGACGGAGCGCAGCAACCGGTAGCTGTGCAGGTGCAGTTCGCCGGTTCCGGGCGGCATGGTCTCGGCGAGCTGAAGGGTGAGATGCTCGAAGAGTTCGAGCGGCGGCCGGTCGGCCCCGTCCGGGATTCGCGGGATGTACGCGTGCGGGGCCAGAACCTCGCTGCGGCCACGCATCCGTGAGCGGAGTCCCGCCACGATCCGGCGTCCCGCGTCGCCTCCGCCCGGCTCGCTGAGCAGGACGACCGGCACTCTGCTGCGGCTGCGCCGGGGTTGCACCACCAGCTTGTCGAACGCGTCGACGAAGCGTTCCACGCCCGTATACGCGGGAATGCGGCTGTGTGGATCCCCTGCGGTCATGAGCGGCCCCCTACCTTGCACCCAGCACAGCTTCGACAGCGGGACACGCGGCGCATGCCGTCACAACCGCCTCCCCCGACAACGCTCCCCGGCCATGCCCCCCCCACTGCCGTGCTCCGGGTTCTCCTGGCGGGTGCCCGGACCGTCAGGACGGGCTCCCGGGCAGCGAGAGGCAACAGTCGGCGAGGGTGCCCCGTGAGAGTCCAGCAGATGATCCCAGCCGAGCAACGGCCCTGCCGTCGAAAGAACGAACCCAGCACACGATCACGTGAAGATTCAGGGATCGTGCTCCTCGATCATGCACACGGTGTAAGAGCCGGCTGCGCGGCGTCTACCGCTTCGCTGCGGAGTCCCCAGGGGCGGCAAGGAGAACTCGCGCCTGTTCGCGGGCATGAACGATGGGGTCCGCGAAGATGTTCAGGCCGTGGGCGACGAGCGCTCCTTCGTGAAGCAGCATGAGCGTCCGGCCCAGTTGGTCGGCCCCGTCCGGGGTGATGCCCCCGGCGAGGTCGGTGAACAGGGCGAGCATCCACTGCTTCTGCCCGGTGATGATCGCGTAGGCCGGGTGGGAGGGATCGCTGATCTCGGCGTGAGCGTTGACCATGCTGCACCCCTTGGGACTGTTCTCCTCCGACCACGCGCGTGAGGCGTCGAAGACGGCCAGGACACGCGCCGCCGACACCGGCCGCGCGGCGTCGAGGTGCTGGGCGAGGAAGACCCGCCAGCGTTCGTCACGGTCCGCGAGGTACTCCTCGACGATCTGCTCCTTGGAACCGAACCGGTCGTAGAGGGTTTTCTTCGTCACCCCGGCCTCGGCGGCGATCAGGTCCACCCCGACGGCATGGATGCCGCGCTCGTAGAACAGCCTCGTGGCGGCCTCCAGGACGCGCCGCGCGGCAGGCGTCATCGTGATCCGCCGTGGCCCCTCAGAAGTGCCCATGACTCAAGAGTATACCGATCTGTATAGTGAGGGGCGAGTATACCGATCTGTTTACTGGAGGACGAGACGTGAACTTCCTGCTCTCGATCGCCTTCGTGCTCTGCTGGAGCTCCGGGTTCATCGGGGCCAAGCTCGGCGCGGGCAGCGCGTCCGCGGTCACGATCCTGATGTGGCGGTTCCTGCCGCTGGCCGTGATCCTGATCGTCGTCGCCACCGTCCGCAGAACGTCGTGGCGGGGCCTCGCGGTACGGGATGTGGCCCGGCAGGCCATGATCGGCGTGCTGTCGCAGAGCGGTTATCTGCTCACCGTCTACTACGCGATTCAACTCGGCGTCTCCAGCGGCACCACAGCTCTGATCGACGGCGTCCAGCCCCTCGTCGCCGGAGCACTCGCGGGACCGTTGTTGCGTCAATACGTCTCGCGCAAGCAGTGGCTCGGGCTGTGCCTGGGGGTGAGCGGCGCCGCCGTCGTCACCATGGCCGATGCCGCGGCCCGCACCGGTGTGGCCTGGTGGGCCTACCTCATCCCGTTCCTCGGCATGTTCTCGCTGATAGCCGCCACGTTCCTCGAAAGCCGCTCCCGCGCGCGGGTCGCGCCCGCGGTGTCGATGACCGTCCACTGCGCCACCAGCGCCGTCGCCTTCGTGGCACTCGCCGTGAGCGCCGGAGCCGCGACGCCGCCCGCCGAGCTCTCGTTCTGGGTCGCGATCACCTGGCTCGTGGCCTTGTCGACCTTCGGCGGGTACGGGCTGTACTGGCTCATCCTGAGGCGTTCCGGAGTGACCAAGGTCAATACGCTCATGTTCCTCATGACCCCGGTCACGGCAGTCTGGGGAGCCCTCATGTTCGGTGAATCGTTCGGTCCGCAGACCGCCCTCGGCCTGGCCCTCGGCCTCGCAGCTGTCGTCGTCGTCCATCGCGGTGCCACCTCATCCACCAGGGTGCGCGCGGGAGATACGGTCGGGGGCGAGGCCGCGAGACCGGCCACCCGCCCTCATGGACCGTGGCAATCGACCTGAACGGCCAGCCCGCTAGGCTCGCGTCCACAGCATCTGGGGGTTGCCGTGAAGAAATTCTGGACTGTCCTTGCCGTGCTCTTCGCGGCGCTCGCCATCGGTTCCGTCGCCTCGGCGAGAGAGAGCGCCGGCAGCATCGACGATTTCGCCGTCGCCGCGGTCCTCGCCTGCCTCGCCTGGGCGAGCTGGAAATCCGCCCGCCGGTAAAAGCCATGGAGCGAGCGCGGCAAGCGGGCTCACGAGCCCTGGACGCGGTCACGGAGGGACCGGCCCAACCCGCTGGTTCGCGCGCATCGACAAGCCGCCCCCCTTCCTTCCCTATCGGGCGACTCACTCCCTATCGGGCGACTCACTCGAATTCGTCAAAGCGCAGCCCCGCCCATTTGAGCGAGATTTTGCTTTCATGTGTATATGACCCATTTGGGGGAAGGTGTTTAGATACGGGGCCTGATCTGGCCCTGCCGGGGACAAGCGGACCTCGAAGGGGGTTCTCATGGTCAGCACCGATACCGATTTCTATGCGCACGACCGGCCCGAGCACCCGATCCTCCCGGAGGACCGCCCCCGCGGAGGAGGCCCAACGGCACCCGTAGTACACGGCCGGCTCTGGATCGCCTGCGCCATCGTCATAGCCATCATCATGCTGCCGCTCGCCGGGATCGCGCTCTTCCCGTAGGCGCGCATATCCGCGACCGGGCAAGCAAGTCCGGCATGCCCGCCCGAGGGGCCAAGACGCGGCACCGACGCCGAATTCCGGCGTCGGTGCCGCGCGGCTAAGGTAGCCCCTCGTGCACAAGGTGAGGGGAACGGTTGCCTGAGCCCGCCACCGTACCGCGGTGACCCGCTCCCGCCAGAAAGCAGACATGCCAACGCCGACCTACGCGCACGGCCACCGAGCCGTCGTCTTCGATCTCGACGGAACACTGGTCGACACCATGAGGTCGGTTCCCCAGGCCTACACCGACGCGATCCGCACCCTGGGCGGAGGCGAGATCTCGCCGTCCGAGGTCATGGCGGTCTGGCACATGGGGTCAACTTCCGTGGTTCTGGAGCACTTTCTGGGCCGGGCCGTCTCCCCCGACGACATGGAGTGTTTCTATCGCTGTCTGGCGGTGACCACTGCCGACGTGGAAGCGTTCCCTGGCGCGGTGGAGATGCTGGACACTCTCGGCAGCCAGGGCCGGGCTCTCGGGGTCTTCACCAGCGCCACCCGCCGTGCGGCGACGCTCATGCTGGCGACGGCGGGCCTGGAGGGGTACTTCTCCTGTGTCGTCGGAGGCGACGAGGTACGAGCCCCCAAGCCCGCCCCCGAGGGGCTGGTCCGTTGCTGTCTGCAGCTGGGCGTCGCCGCGGGCGAAGCCGTCTACGTAGGTGATGCCGAGGTGGATCTCAGGTGCGCCGAGGCGGCCGGAGCGCTGGGTATCCACGCGTCGTGGGGCGGCCCGGCCGACACACGACAGCAGGCCGCCCTGACGGCCCGGAACCCGCGCGAGGTCGTGGAGCTGCTCGCCTCCCGTGCAGGGACGGCCGGCCGGGTGTGCGGCGGAATTCAGGTATCTGTCGCGCGCACTCCCTGGCGTGAATAGGACGCGCGCACCTCCTCGCGTGATGGGACACGTGGCGATGATCGGGCGCGCAGCGCGGCCGGTCCGGGCGTACTGAATTCCGGGATCAACGTGCGCGCCTGTCCGCTGTCCGCCTCGTCAGAAGAGAGATCGAATTTCAGAATGGGCAAGATCCTCCCGACCGCCCGATCTTGTGGCGACGAGCGACCGGAAGCAACCGGCGGAACATACGCAACAACTGGCCCGGCTCGACCAAACCTGTGACCACCATCAATGGGTCAATCGGACTCGTCCGAAGAGCTCTTGGAGTGTCAGCACCGTTGCGCACCCGCGCCCCGCTGCTGCATAATCACATTCGATAAACTCCTGACGTTGGATGCCCTGAACGCTGTCGGCCGGAGGGCGCACATGGGGTTACCGGTACCGTTATTGAACGAGGGCCTACGATCACGACAGATCGATCCGGCCCGCTCGATCATTGATCCGGACGCGTCCGACAACGACATCATCGAAGCCATGCGGATTCCTTCGCACGTCTCCGTCGAAGCCCTCCTGATGGAGGAACTTCAGGCGATCTCCCCTTATCACGAGGCATGGACGGCGATCTCGGGTACGGACACCAGCGAGCTCTTTCTCCGTAACAGCACATGCAAGCGCGCCCTTTACCTGTCCGCTCCGATCTTCCTGCCGGACAGCATTCCGGTCGACACATTCGCCGCAACGGGCGTCAACGAACGAATTCATGTCTACGAGGCGGACGAAGTCCGGGACACTGTGCGCCTGGAGGCGATCTCGTCGTACCAGGTCGGTGGATTCCGTTTCCGGTACGCGCTGTCCGTCCAGTACAAGGACGACTCGGTCGGTCTCGGTTGGCAGGTCATTCGACCGGTCATCGTCTTCGACCGGCGATGGCCGGCGATGGCGAGAACGGGCGGACCTCAGGCCGTGGCGAGTCTGCTGCGTATTCTCGAAACCCTCAGGAAACTGGTCCTGTTCGGTTCCCACGACTACGTGCACGCCACGGTGCTGAACTGGTTCCCACCGGTCAAGAACCTCAAGCCCGCATACGCGGCCATCGCGTCCGAGCGGCGGCATCCGCCTGAGGTCGACGCGTGGCACGAGGGATCACAGGAAGCGCTCCCGGCGCATTACACGCCGGAGCGGGAGACTCCTGGAATCGCGACGTTGGAGCTCTATTCGCTGCTGGTGCACGGCCAGGTGGTGGCCTGGATCTGGGACCGTGATCCTCGGGTCCGGGAGACTGTCCACGCTCACGTGCGGGAGCTGCACGAGGCATTCACGGATTTTCTGCGTGCGGGGACGTTCGATGAACCGGGCGAGCGGCGGTCCGCCGCCGAATATGTCACCACGCTGGCAGGCTGGTTCCTGGCTTCCGCGCTGGAAGTACGGTCGGAACGGATGGCCGAGGCGCTCGGCTCGCTGCCGGCGGACGCGGTGGACCTCGCGTACGGACATCTGACGGCGGTCCACGGCGGGATGTTCGACTTCGTCAGGTTCGCCGATCCGGCCCGTTTTCCTTGGCGTGGACGGTTCGTTCCGGTCCACGAGGTCACGACCGAGTATGAAGCGGCACTGCGTCTCCCGGCTCTGCGCGGCCACCTCCAGTACCTGTCGAGTCGGCGGAAACAGCAGGCTGCCTCGCCGGTGACGGCTTCCCTGCCAACCGCGTCGACCACCTGGATCGAGGAGCTGTGCGCCCCTCTCCAGGAGGCCGAGCGTGCCGCCCTGCTCGCTTCCGTACACGCACTCACATCCTGTCGGAGCCGGACGGACTGGGAAACGGGGCTCGAACGGCTCAAGGAGTCGGGACAGCTCATGAGGCTTCGCGCACTGAGCACAGGAGAGACAAGAGAGGGAGCAGGAGCGACAGACGGGACCACCGCACGCGGCGACACCGGAACTCCGGCACTCGTCCTGAGCTGTGCCCGAGCCGTTCTGACGGGGTTCGTCTCTGTGGCCGAATCCGTACTGGCATCGCGTGGCTCCGTGTCGTCGGCCTGATGTCACAGTGACGTCCGATCGAGAGGTATTCGAGATCAGCGACATCATCGGTCAAGTCAGGCAACTCACCGGACCGCCATATCCGTTGGCGCATCGCATGGTGCTCACACTCGCCGGGCAAGGGGTCCGGTTCTGGTCGGACGTTCAGCAGGGCTTGCGAGTTGCCCGGACAATTCTGGGTCCTTACTGCGATATCGAGAACGGTGCGTCGGCGGAGCACGGAGCCGACCGTCACTGGACCGTTCACAGCTATCGGCTGCCCGACTATTCGGCGACGGTGGACCGCCTGCTGAAGGTTTTCACGGCGGCGGGAATATCGCCGGTGCCGATGAGACGCTGGCCGGGAGACTTCGCCTCGGACCGCTACGACTTCTCCGCGGGCCGATCCCTCGTGGTGCACCGGCGTCCGTTCCTCGGCCTGACGGTGTTCTCCCGCGATGAGCGTACGATGCGCTATCTGCGCCCGGGCAACGCCTACGATGTCTCGCACACGGAGCACGTGCTCAAATATCCGCTGCGCGTGACGTTACGGCAGGCGGGAGCCGCCCAGATGCATGCGGCCGGGTGCACCTTCCGGGGGCGAGGCCTGTTGCTCATGGGACACAAGGGGAGCGGAAAGTCCACCCTGCTGTGCCGATTCATGAGCCGTGGCGCTCGACAGGTGTCCAATGACCTGTCGTTCGCGCTGCGAACGCCGGACGGCGCCTGGGACATGATCGCGTTTCCGCACATTACCCGTGTGGCGCGCGGCACGGTGGACGACAACAGGACGCTGCACGATGCGCTGGAGTACGAAGAGCGAACCGGCGACTACATGAGTTCTCCGGTGTTCAACGGAGGAAAGGAAGAGTTCTACTTTCCGGTACTTGAGCGGATCTGGGGCAGAAGCCCGCTCTGCCGTAGCGCGCCACTCGATCTGATCGTCTTCCCGTCCTTCGACGAACGACGCACGGTGGCGGCTGTGCGTGTGCTGCCGAGAAATGAAACGCGGGAACGGGTTCTGCACACCCTGGTCGATGATCCTCCCCTGCCGGACTGGCTGCCGTTCATGTCCGCGGCCGAGTTCCGCTCGCTCGCTTCGGCTACGGCGGATTCCCTGCTGGCAAGCGATCCGGAAGCCTGCGAATTGACGTTCGGACCGAGCGGATCCGACCCGGTGGGCGCGATGGAAGGCTTCTGGCCGGAGAAGGCGTCCACCGCGATTCTCCGTAGTTTCACCGGGGCTGATACCGAGAGAGGTGAACGCGTATGAACGAAGGTTCTCCCGAGTGGCTTCCAGAGTTTCTCCTCGGAGCATCCGGCGCGCCGGTCACCGAGCGCGACGAGCAGCGGCTGGCGCGGATGGTCCGACGCGAGGATTTCGACGGGGACTTGGCCGCCGCGGAGGCCGTACGCCACAAGGTGCCGCTCCTCGTGGAGACGAGCCTGACCGGGCTGCGGGAGCGAGGACACGAGGTGCCGGAGGCTTTCGTCCTGGCCCTGGCGCGCGCGACGCGCGAGAAGCGGCGGACCATGGCGGCGCTCTGGGAAGAATGCGAAGCCCTGTTGAAAGGCCTCAACGGCCATGGGCTGGAGCCTCTGGTACTGAAGGGGCCCGCCTGGGCGACCGCCTACTATCCGAAGCCGGAGGACAGAGGTTTCGGCGATATCGACCTGCTCATCGGCGCAGACCAACTGGACGACTACGGCAACGCCCTGCTCTCGCTGGGATATTCGCAGTCCACCTACGATCCGTCCGAGGGCACGCTGCGGCCGCTTCCCGAGGGGCGTATCACGGGAGCCATCGCCACGGGACGGCACGCGGCGCCGTTCCTGCGCGTCGACGAGGAGTCGAAGACGGTCTTCGCCGTCGAACTGCACGGCCCGGGTTTCGATCCCAACTTTCCTCATGCGGACAACAGTTGCTTTCTGCGGCGAGCCGGCCCCTGGCGGCTTCCCTCCGCACGGGCCCGGTCCCTCGACCCGGTCGACGCCGCGATCTACAGCGCGGCCCATCTGTGGAAAGACATATACGTCGCCTCACCCGAGGGCAAGGCGTCCTCGGCCCTTCTCATCTCCTTCTGCGATCTGCGCCAGATGTTTCTGGCCCGGCCCGAGGCCACGGCATGGCGCACTCTGTACGAGCGCGCCGACGCGCTCCGCGCATGCGACCAGGTCTATTTCGCCCTCGTACACCTCGGCCGCCTGTATCCGGAGGTGGTTCCCGAGTCGCTGCTGGAGCCTCCGCGGTTCCTTTCGCGTTCCCCGGAAGCCGTCCTCGACGACGTATGGGAATTCCTGGACGGAGCCAGCACGTTCCGGGAGCGTCTGTTCGACCCGCAGGTGGACGAACGCCGGTTCAAGCGCATGCAGCACGCGGAAGAGGCCGGCGGCAGGATCGAGATACCTCGCGGCGGCGGCACGTCCGCGGGCGCGGGTACGGGTACGGGTATCGATATGGGCACGGGTACAGGAGCCAGGATCGAGCTGAGCGGTGCCTCGGCGGCCCCCGCATGGCAGTTCTTCCGCACGCACGTCACCTACGGAGTCCGTCCCACGAGTGACGAGGAGTTCAGCGCGGTGCTCGCCTTCGAGCACTCCGAGGAGCACGTCCGGGTCTGCGCGAGCGTCAAGGACCTTACCCAGGTGTTCGACAAGGTGAACGGCTTCTACTTCGCGCAGGACTCGGTGCAGCTCCTCTTCGAGTACCCCCTGGGCAGCGGCAGGATCAAAAGCTACTTCCTCGTGCCGAAGGCCGCCGACCTGCCAGGGCCGGCGGTCGTACGGCACTACGCGGGGTTCGACCGGGCAGGTACGGAGCTGGTCGCCGGCTCCTCGGCCACGGCGGAGTTCTCGGACGCCGGATATCGCGTATCGGCGCAACTGCCGAAGAGTGAGCTCTTCCCGGGACTCGAACGGGGAGAGTGGTTCGGGTTCGATGTGGTGGTGTACGAGAGCGGCCCGCCCGGACAGGAGAAGCGATCCGTGCTGCAGTGGTCCGGCGGGCGGAACGCTATTCGTCATCCGGCCTATTTCGGCAGGGCCCGCCTCCAATGACAGCCGTGGCCGGTCGACGGACAGCGCGGTGGTTGCCGGTCGACGGACGGACACGGTGATGCCCGGCGACCGGCAACGCCCCGGTCACAGCGGTCAGTTCGCCGTCCATCGCAGCTTGATGCTTTCGTTCCCGAGGAGGGTGTACTGGACCCGGTCGAACTTCGTGTGCTCGGGAAGCTCGAACACGAAGAAGCCCTCGGCGCTCTGACCAGGCCGCAACTTCATGAAATAGGGCACGGCGGGGCCGTCGACGATCTCGTGGTCGAGCCAGGCGGCAGCCTGGAGAGGTTCGCCGTCTCCTGGAGGCAGGAGCTGTGTCCGCCAGGGTGATTCCTCGACGAAGGTCGAGCCGACGTTGGAGAAGCTGAGCTCGACCCCGATCCAGCGGGTTCCGGGCTTGAGTTGATCCTGGGATTTCGCCGTCGGTCTGGCGGGATCGATCACACGCTTGACCGTATAGGCGAATTTCGACCCGTCTCCCAGGTCCTTCCCCAGGTCCTTGGTGATGGTGGTGCCGACGCTCACCGGAGCGGGCGCTTCGGGACTCCGGGTGCCCGTGGCACCTGAGTCGGCCCCGCCGGGGCGGCCGGTGGCGGTGTCCGTGGAGCACGCTGCGGTGCTCGCGGTGATGAGCAGGGCTGTGGCCAGAGCCAGACCCGTGCGGCGCATCTGTTCCCCCGTGTTCATGCCAGGAATTGTTCGGGAGCCACCCTGTCATGTGTGATCCCGACGATCACGACAGGGCCGTTCCCGTCACACGGGAAACATCGCGCACAGCTCTTGACCGTTGTCGGCACTCCCCTGCGAGAATCCGATGGCTCTGGTGAGTTCTGTTCGTTACTGGTTACTTATGGTGCGCGCCAGGCCCGGCATCCGCGTGCGTGCCTCAATGAGGAGGATCGCGATGACGGTCAACCGCAGGTCGTTCCTGATCGCCGGCACCGCCGCCCCGCTGGCCGGCGCACTCGCTCCCGGAACCGCGAGCGCCGAGTCCGTCCCATCGGCCGGACGCCCCCGTGCCACCTCGGGCAGGACCGTCGAACTGGCCGACGGCTGGCGGTTCGCGCTCGTCAATCCGGCGGGCGTCACCGATCCGACCGGCGCCTACGCCGACGCGGCGGATCCCGGATACGACGACTCCGGCTGGCGACCGGTCCAGATCCCGCACGACTGGAGTGTCGAGCTCACCCCGACCACCGGTCCCGGCACCACCTCCGGCACCGGCTTCTTCCCCGGCGGCCTCGGCTGGTACCGCACCTCGTTCACACTGCCGCCCACGCTCGCCGGCCGGCGGATCTCCGTCGAGTTCGACGGCGTCTACATGGACTCGAACGTGTACTGCAACGGCACGCTCGTCGGCAACCACCCCTACGGCTACACCGGGTTCGCGTACGACCTCACCGACCTGCTGCACACCGACGGGACCACCGTCGACGTCATCGCCGTCGAGGTACGCAACCGGCTGCCCAGCAGCCGCTGGTACTCCGGCAGCGGAATCTACCGGCACGCCCGGCTGGTCGTCACGGACCCGGTGCACCTGCGCCGTTGGGGGACGTACGTGACCACGCCCGGCCTCGTCACGACCATCGGCGAGGGCCGGGCCACCGTACGCGCGCAGGTGGAGGTCGAGAACGAATCCGGCGGCGCCCGGCCGGTCACCGTCGTCACCAGGGTCCGCGACCCGCACGGCCGTGTCGTGGCGCGGGCGAGTACGGATCTCTCCCTCACCACGGCGGCCCCCCGTACGGCGACCCTGGAGATGACCGTCGCCCGGCCCGCACTGTGGTCCCTCGACAGCCCGCGGCTGTACACCCTGGACACCGAGTTACGGTCCGGCGGCACGATCGTGGACACCTACCGCACCACCTTCGGTATCCGGTACATCGACATCGATCCCGCGAACGGGCTGACCGTCAACGGCGAGTACGCCAAGCTTCAGGGCGTCAACCTCCACCACGACCTGGGCGCGCTGGGTTCCGCGCTCCACACGGACGCCCTGCTGCGTCAGCTGACCCTCATGAAGTCCATGGGCGTCAACGCCTTCAGGGCCTCGCACAACCCGCCCTCCCCCGAGATGATCCAGGCCTGCGAGCGGCTCGGCATCCTCATGGTCGTGGAGGCGTTCGACTGCTGGCAGACCCGTAAGACCACCTACGACTACGCCCGGTTCTTCGACGCCCACAGCGACGCGGACATCGCCGAGATGGTCCGGGCGGCGCGCAACTCCCCCGCCGTCGTCATGTGGTCGATCGGCAACGAGATCACCGACTCCACCAGCACCGCCGGGCCGGCCACGGCTCAGCGCCTCATCGACGGCGTCCGCGCGCTCGACTCCAGTCGTCCGGTCGTGATCGGCTCGGACAAGTACCGCGCCCTGCCCGCCGTGGGCTCACCGGCGGACCTGATGCTGGGCAAACTCGACGGCCTGGGCCTGAACTACAACACGGCCGCCTCGGTGGACGCACTGCACGCGCGTCACCCGCATCTGTTCCTCTTCGAGTCCGAGTCGTCCGCCGCCACCGCCACCCGCGGGGCGTACCAGGAGCCCGGCAGCCTCAACACCGGTGAGAACCACACCCCCGGCAAGCGCGAGACCTCCTCGTACGACAACAACCTCGCCCGCTGGACGATGAGCGGCGAGTACTCGCTGAAGAAGGACCGCGACCGCCGGTTCTTCACAGGGCAGTTCCTCTGGACGGGCATCGACTACATCGGCGAACCCACGCCGTACGACGTGTTCCCGGTGAAGGCGTCGTTCTTCGGCGCGGTGGACACGGCCGGCTTCCCCAAGGACATGTACTACCTGTTCCGGAGCCAGTGGACGAGCGAGCCGATGGTGCATCTGGTGCCCATGAACTGGACCGACCACCGGCGCGGCGAGACCGTCGAGGTCTGGGCGTACTCCAACGCGGACACCGTGGAGCTGTTCCTCAACGGAAAGTCCCTGGGCATACGGAGATTCGACACCAAGAGGACCACCGACGGCCGGACCTACCTGGAGACCACCGAGGCGACGGGCGACGACAAGACTGTCACGTCCGGCCCCTATCCCGGCAGTTACACCAGCCCCAACGGCAGCGCCGGCAAACTGCATCTGACCTGGCGGGTCCCTTTCGCACCGGGTGTGCTGAAGGCGGTGGCCCGGCGCGGCGGGCGGTCGGTGGCCACCGACGTGCTGCGCACCGCCGGCCCGGCCCACACCGTGCGCCTCACCCCGGACCGCGCCACCGTGGACGCCGACGGCCGGGCGCTCTGCTTCGTCACCGCCGAGGTCATCGACGCGCGTGGGGCCCTGGTGCCCGGCGCCGACCACCTCATCGCCTTCGACGTCACCGGCGGTTCGCTGGCCGGTCTGGACAACGGGCGCCAGGAGAGCGCCGAGCGGTACCAGGCAAGCACCCGGAGCGCCTTTCGCGGCAAGGCCCTGGCCGTCGTCCGCTCCGGCTCCGACCCCGGGACCATCACACTCACCGCGACCGCGGCCGGGCTGCGCCCCGCCACCACCACTGTCCGCGCCACACCGGTGCGCAGACCGTCGACGGTTCGGCCCGTGCCCGTCGCCCCCGATCCGGGCGCCGGCTCGCCGGACCACCCCCGGGCCGACGCCAGTTACTCCGGAGCACCGGACACCCTGCCCGCCGCCATGCTCGACGGCGACCCCGGCACCGGCTGGTCGAACGCCTACGTCAAGACCGCCACCGCCCTGCTCCCCGCCTTCGACGGCGCCCGGCCCGCCGACTGGGTATCGGTGACCTGGGCGGGCCCTCGTACCTTCGACACCGCCGAGGTCTCCTTCACGGTCGACGCGACCCACACCCTGCCCGCCTCGGTCCGGGCCTCCTACTGGGACGGGGACCGGTTCGTCGCCGTACGGAACCAGACCGTCACCTGGGCCACCGCCTCCGGCGCACCGACGGTGATCGCCTTCGACCGTGTCACCGGCTCGCGGCTCCGGCTGGACCTGACCAGTGCTCACCCGGGCTCCACCGAGGGCGCCCAACGCATCACCACACTCACGGTGCCGGACGCCTGACGGCTCCCTCCCCGTACGTCTCCGAGCCCGGACTCCCTCCCGTACGTCCCCGATCCCGCCCGAACGAACCGCTCCGGCAAGACCTCCCGGTCCACACTTCGGTACGCGCGCCGACGACACTTCGGTCTCTCACACGAGGAGAGCACGGTCCCGACCGTGATGTACGCACCGAAGCCGCACGGACAGCATGTGATCGCCGACGGTTGCTCGACAGTTACGGACGGCTACGAGGAGGAATGCCCATGACTCGGCAGGAGTGGTTATGACCCGGTTGAACGACATCGGCGGCGTCCAGGGATTCGGACCGCTGACCGGAATCGACGAGACATCGGTGGCACCGGTGGCGCAGGCGTACGGGCCGGACGGCCGGACCGCCTGGGAGGCCGACTGGCAGGCCCGTATCTGGGCCCTGGTCATCGCTCTGGGGATCAACGGGGTCTGCTCGGCCTCGGAGTTGCGCGATGCCGAGGAACGGGCGGCGCCCCACGACTTCCTGGCCGCCTCCTACTACGAGCGCGTGGTGATGGGCATCGAGCGGATTCTCCGGGAGCGCGGGCTGCTGGAGGCCGGATGACCGGTTCGGCGGGCGCCTTCCGGATCGGACAACGTGTCCGTGTCCGGACCGGGGCGCCGCCGCACCACACCCGGATGCCGGGCTACCTGCGCGGTCACACCGGCCGCGTAAGGGTGATCCAGCCGCCCGCGCCGCTGCCGGACGACATCGCACTGAACGCCGCACCCGTGCGGCAACTACGTGTGTACACCATCGCCTTCACCTCGCACGCGCTGTGGCGACAGCCCGGCGCACCCGCCCACGAGGTGCTGTGCGATCTGTGGGAGTGCTATCTGGAGCCGGCCTGGGAGCCCCTGAAGGCTTCCTGGCCCTCCCGGTCCGACGGCGCGGCGTCCCACGACGAGAAGAAGGAGAGAACGTGAGCGGAGAGCACGTCGATCTGCCGGTGGCGGCCAGGGTCCGGCGGCTGGAGGCGACGCTGGTGACGGCGGGGCTGGTCACCGACGCACAGCTGGACGCGATTCTGGAGGAACACCTGTACAAGGCGACCCCGTTCAACGGGGCGCGGCTGGTGGCCCGTGCCTGGTGCGACCCGGACTTCCGGGAGCTGCTCGTCGGCCGGCCGCAGGAAGCGCTGCGGGCCGCGGGGCTGGACGGACTGCTCGCCGACGACGAACACCTGAGGGTGGTGGAGAACACCGAGGACACCCACAACGTGGTGGTGTGCACGCTGTGTTCGTGCTATCCGATGCTGCTGCTCGGGCCGTCGCCGAGTTGGTACCGCAGCGACTCCTACCGCGCCCGGGTGGTGCGTGAACCCCGCGCCGTACTGGCCGAGTTCGGGTACCGGCCCGGCCCCGATGTGCGCGTCCGGGTGTGGGACGCCACCGCGGAGGCTCGCTACATGGTGCTTCCCCGGCGGCCGGCGGACAGCGGGCGTCTCGGGGAGGAAGAGCTGCGCGGCCTGGTCACACGGGCCGGGTTGATCGGCACGGCGGCCGTCTGAGCCTGCTCGACGGCTGGCCAGCGCCTCCCCTGCCGGCACCCAGGGTCTCCCCGCGTCCGCGCGCGGCAGCGCGCCACATACGGGGAGACCGTGGGCAGGGCCCGGTCGGGTCCGGTCGATCCGATCAGTCCGATCCGATCCGATCAGGCCAGTCCGGTCAGTCCGGTCCGGTCCTCAGATCAGGACTGAGGACGACTACCGTGGTTGGCTCCGTTCTTACGACGTGCCTTCTTCTTACGACGTCGCTTCGACGACATGCCGCCTCCTGTTCCAGGGGTTACCGGTGATGCTTTTTCACTGCGTTTCCACCCTTTCACACCGGTGTCCCATCCGGCGATCCGGTACCGCGCGCTCCGGTCCCGGGACCGCGTGTACCCCGCCCCCAACGCGCCATCCCCCTCTGTGAAACACCTCACGACACACCATCGCACCGACGCCGTCTTCCGGCACCGGCAAAGAGGAGCCGACTTCGCCCGTGCCGTCCGGGGCGGCCCGGCCAAAGTCCGGGTACCGCAGGACAGCAACACATACGTTCTCTCCATGGAACGATTCAGTGGCTTGTCTCGTCGAGGTTTTGTCAGGGCCGCGGCACTGGGGGGCGTGAGCGCCGGCGCGCTCTCCCTGCCCGGGGCCCCGGCATCCGCCTCCCCCTTCTCCGACCGGGTCGCCGAGCTCCATGGACCGCCCGAGCGGTCCGCGGACACCACACACACCAGAGAGCTGACGTTCACCGCCGGCACCAACGCCTCGGTGACCGCCTCACCTACCGGGGACCGGCTGATCGTCGAGGTTCAGGGCGTGTTGTGGTCACTGCCGGGCGCCGGCGGGACCGCGACCGCGCTGACCACCCCCGACCTGGAACCGACCCGGCCGACCTGGTCCCCGGACGGCTCCTCGATCGCCGTGTGCGCCTACAAGGGCGGCGGCTTCCATCTGTGGACCATGGCGCCGGACGGCTCCCGGCTGCGCCAGGTGACCTCCGGTCCCTGGGACGACCGAGGTGCCGCCTGGTCGCCGGACGGTACGCGTATCGCCTTCTCCTCCGAGCGCGGCGGGGACCCCACGGCCGGCAGTTCGTACACCATCTGGACGGTGGACATACGTTCCGGTGAACTGGTCCGGCTCACCGACGACTCGGGCGTCGAGGACTACGACCCGACCTGGCATCCGGACGGCGACAGGGTGCTGTTCGTGAGGGCCGGGAGCGCGGGCGGCCGTACGATCGCCTCGGTCCCGGCCGGGGGCGGTGCGGTGACGGTCGAACGGACCGTGGATACGGGGACGTTGGTCGGCCCCGCGGTGTCCTCCGACGGCCGGGTTGCCTGTGTCCAGGTGACCGCCGCGCAGGGCGCGAAGGCGCCGAGCGTCACGGTGCTGCTGGACGGCGCGCCCGTCACCGATGGCGAGGACGTCTCCCCGCTGCCGCCGTGCTGGACTTCCGACGGCACGCTTCTCTACCTGGCGGACGGCCGGTTACGGGCCCGGCGTCCGGGAGAGAAGTCGTCGGGGTCCCGAGCGCGGGAGATTCCCTTCTCCGCTTCGCTGAACGTGCCCGAACCGCGCTTTTCACGCAAGACGTACGACTTCGACTCGACCGCCGCCCGCCCGGTGCGGGGGATTCATCTTCCGGCGCTCTCCCCGGACGGGCGATCGGTCGCGTTCACCGCGCTCAACTCCCTGTGGGTGATGCCGATCGGTGGCCGCCCCCGCAGGCTGGTGCGGGCGGTTGCCTCCGCCTATGTCCAGATGCCGTCGTGGGCACCGGACGGGCGGAGCGTTCTCTACGCGTACGACGGCGGCGGCCGCTTCGGGGGCAAGGGCCGTGAAGGTGAAGGCCGTGGCCGGGGCGACGACCGCGGGGACGGTCTGATCGGTGTGCGCCGCCACTGGATCGACAACGGTGACGAACAGGTGCTGGCGACCGGCGGACGTCTCAACCCGGAGCTCTCCCCCGACCAGACGCGGCTCGCCTGCCAGGACTCGACCGGAAACCTGATCATCCGTGACCTAGCCACGGGCCAGGAGAAGAAGCTCGCCACCCCGCTGGGAGCGAACGGCCTTCCGGGGAAGCCCAGTTGGTCTCCCGACGGCCGGTACATCGCGATCTGTGACCGTAACCGCCTCAACCAGCGGTTCCGCGAGGGCTACAACATCATCCGGGTGATCGACACCACCAACGGCGAGTGGACCGCTCACCAGCCCCTGCCGCACGCGTCGTTGTCCGATCGCGGCAACGCCGGCCCGGTGTGGTCGCCGGACGGCTCGCACATGGCGTTCATCATGGAGTCCGCGCTGTGGGTGATGCCGGTCGGATCCGACGGCACGCCCGCCGGGGAGCCGCGGCGCATCACCGACGAGGCGGCGGACCATCCCTCCTGGTCGGGTGATTCCCGCACGCTGCTCTACCTGTCGAGCGGACAACTGCGGCTGATCCGCCGGGACGGCGGCGGACGGCGCGCGGTGAGAGTCCCCCTGGAGTACTCCCGTCGTCTGCCGGCCCGCTCCGACGTCACCCGGGTCCACGCGGGACGGCTGTGGGACGGCACCGGCGAGACGGTGCGCGAGGACGTCGATATCGTCATCGGCGGCAACCGTGTCCGGGCCGTGGAACCGCACCGTACGGGCGCGGGGCGCTCCGGGGAGAAGCTCATCGACGCCTCCGGGTCCACGGTCGTTCCGGGGCTGTGGGACTCCCACACCCACCCGTGGCAGTACACGTACGGGGGACGGCAGACGAGCCTGATGCTCGCCTACGGTGTCACCACCAACGTCTCGCTGGGCGGCTTCGCCCACGAGGCCGTACGGATCAGGGAGTCCGTGGCCGACGGCGGGCTCGCCGGGCCCCGGCTGTTCGCCACCGGCGAGCTGATCGACGGCAGCCGGGTCGCGTACAGCATGGGCCGGGCCCACCGGACCCGGGACGGTGTACGGCGTTCCCTGGAGCGGGCGGTCGCGCTCGACTACGACTTCGTCAAGACCTATGTCCGTGCCCCGGCCTGGATCATGCGGGAGGCCGCCCGCACCGCCCACGAGCGGCTGGGCGTGCTGTCGGGGAGCCATCTTCTGTCCCCGGGCGTCGATGCCGGCCAGGATCTGACGACCCATCTCCAGGCGACCCAGCGGTCGGAGTACGGGCGCGCGCTCTCACCGACGGGCCACACGTACCAGGATGTCCACGAGACGTACCGGGGCGGCGCCTTCAAGCTCGTCATCACGACCTTCACCGCCTCCCCTCTGATCGGCGCCGATCCCTCACTGGCCGAGGATCCCCGGGTGACCACGCTCATGGCGCCGTGGGACGCCGCTCTGGTCACGAGCCAGGCCGCGAAGCCGCCGACCGCCGTGGAGACCCTCGCGCTGGACAACGAGATGGCCGTCTACCGGAAGATCCTGGCCGACGGCGGCACACTGGCGATGGGCACGGACGCGCCGCTGAGCCCCACCGGCCTCTCCGTCCATCTCGGTCTGCGGGCCCTGCACTACGCCGGTGGTCTCTCGCCGGCCGAGGCGCTGCGCACGGCGACCGTGGTTCCGGCGCGGCTGTTCGGGGTGGGTGACGACCTCGGCACCGTGGAGCCGGGCAAACTCGCCGACCTGACGGTCATCGACGGGAACCCGTTCCAGGATTTCAAGGACCTGGTGCGCACGTCCTGGGTGATGCGCGACGGCATCGTGTACCAACAGGACGCTCTGGTGGGAGAGTTCGCCACCGGAGCGGCGGAAAGACGCGCCGTGGCCCGTACGGACTGGCTGGGCGTGAGCCGGGAGCTGCGCCGTGAACCGTGCTGCGCGGAGCAGCTGTTCCACCCGTAGCAGCGCTGTTGTGGCGGGGGCTCGCGTGGCTCCCGCCCCGTCGGCTCCACGCCCCTCTCGGGGACGGGGAGCCGACGGGAGTATACGGGACCGGCGCTCGCGTCATCGCGCGAATCTGGGCAGCCACTTCACCTGGTAGCCGGGGTGGCCCGCGTGTTCGGCGGCCATCTGCCGGACGACGAAGCCGAGGCCGACGGCGCGGCCGGACGGGAAGTCGTGTACCGGACGGTCGGTGTCCAGCTCGGACACCTCCTCGTACTCGTCGAGGAGGACCCTGGTCGTCTCGATCCGGCGCAGTGTGTTCGCGGGGTCCTGACGGGCGATGTGCCCGTCGTAGCCCTGCGTCCGCACGCTGAAGGAGACGCCGCCGGTACGGTCGTGGACTTCGCCCGGCAGCTCGGGCGGGCATCGCCAGGAGTCTCCCCCGGCAGCTCGGGCGATCTGTTCCTCCTCGTCAAGACGTGCCCGTACGAAGGCCACGAGGTCAGCGTTGTGGTCAGTCATCAGGTTCCGGTTCCTCTGTCGTCACGGCTCCCGGGCCGACGGGTCGATCTATCGCCGCGGGCCGGTTCTACTCGTCCAGCAGAGGATGCCGTACGCGACGGCCGGGTCATCGGGCAGGGCGGCGGCGAGTCGCGGGCGCGAGGGGCCGGTCCAGGAATCAGCCGACGGCCCGGGCGAACCCGTCCGGGTCGTCCTGGTGGAGCCAGTGCCCGCAAGAGGGAAGTTCCGTCAGCTCGGTGCCCGGCCTCGCACGCGCCATCCGCCGGGCCGGGACGTCCAGAACAGGGTGTGTCTCGGGCTCCTCGTTGAGTACGGTCGTATCGGCGACGACAAGTGCGGTAATGAGTTCGGGGTGGCGCCGGGCGAGGAGGTGGGCGGTGGTACCTCCCATCGAGTGCCCCAGGACGGCGGCCGGGCGAGACCGAGAGTGCGCAGCAGGTCGGCCGCGTCGGTGACGTACGCCTGGGCAGTGAGGTCGCCGCCCCTGTCCGAGAGTCCGTGGGCCCGCTGGTCGAGCGCGACAACGCGGTATCGCCCGGCCAGGGCCTCGGCCGGCGGGGCGAAGGTCCGGGCACGACCGAAGTGGCCGTGCAGGGCGAGCAGGACAGGGCCGGGGCCGCCGAAGTCCAGGTAGGCGAAGCGGCGTTCGCCAAGACGGACGAACGACTCGGGAGGCATCGTCGGGCTCCCTGGCCTGGCATCAGGGGCCTGGCGTCACGGGGTTCGGGCACGTCCGGAAGGGCGGGACACCGGGATGCGCAGACCGACATGGTACGCACCGGCGACGGGTCACCAGGCGCGCCGCTCGGCGAGGTCGAGCCAGTGTTCCACCTCGGCCGGGGTGAAGTGTCTGATGGCCCAGTCCACCATGCGCAGACTCATATGCGCCCACAGAGGGCGCAGAACATCGTCGGGCATACGGTCCAGGATCTCGTCGAGCCGGTTCGTCACACCCGGGGCGGACTCCTGCGTGTGCAGGCCGAAGCGCAGAGTGACCAGGTCGAAGCGGCGATCCCCCCGGCCGGCCCCGTCCCAGTCGATGACGCCGGTGATCGCACCGTCGACGGCCAGCATGTTGCCGGGGTGAAAGTCCTGATGGACGGCGTCGTTCCCGGCCATCGGTTCGGGGTGGTCGGATCCGGCCGCGCTGACCCTGCGTTCCAGGGCGGCGGTACGGAGGTTGTGGCGGCGCAGTGGCTCGTGGAGGCAGTAGCCGGGGCCGTCCTCGCGCAGATACAGGTCCAGCCGCGGGATGTCCGGCCGGTCGGCCAGCCGGCCAGCCTGCTCCTGGTTGAGGGCGAGCGCCCGGGTGAGACCGTCGTGATCCAGCCGATCGGTCTTCGCACCGGGCAGCAGTTCCTGGACCAGGACCACCGCGTGCTGGACCTGCGCCGCCAACTCCGTCGCGGGGCAGGGATATCCCGCGTTGCGAAGAACCTCGGAGACCGCCAGGGGCCCTGCCCGGAAATCGGCGAGCTTCGTGTGCGGCCGCCATTTCAGCACGGACCGGTGGCCGTCCGGCCACCGTACGTAGGCCGCACCGACCTGACCGCCGGGGCACGGGCCTTCCACCACCAGCCGGACACCGGTTTCGGCGTACAGGCCGTCTGCCAGCCGGTCTGCGTCGAGGCGCTCAGCGCGCCCCCATCCCCGCGCGGATGTGTTCACCGCACGATTATCGCTGTTCGCCGCCCCTCCCCCACCATGGGCACGGCGTGCCACGGCTGGTTGGCCGTGGCACGCCGTGTGGTGCGGTCACATCCCCGTGTCCCGGTCGCGCGAGGGGCCGAGGGGCGTCAGGTCAGCGCAGGTCAGTGGCGGCCACCGTGGTGGCGGCCCCAGGACTCGGAGTCGACGGTGCGGCCGTGCTCGTTACGGAGCGTGGCGCTGTCTCCCTTGTTGCCCCAGACATACTCGCGGCGGTCCTGGTAGACGTCGCGGCGGGTGTCACGGCCGTGCCCGGTGTGGACGCGGACGGTGGAGTGGCCGGCCAGCCGCAGGCCCTTGAAGCGGTAGCGGTTGCCGTCGCTGTCGGAGAGCGTCCAGCCCTTCAGTTCCACAGCGCCGCGACCAGTGTTGACGACCTCCACCCATTCCGCGTTCAGGCTGCGGTTGGAGTGGTCTTCCCTGCCGGGGCTGTCGTACTGGATCTCGCCGAGAGAGACGGAGGAACGCGGGGCCGGCGGGCGGTGCCCGTGGCCGTCGTCCGCCGAGGCCGGCAGGGCCGCCGCGCCGATCAGAGCGCCGGATGCCAGCAGGCCGGCGACAAGTCGGCGAGCGGTACGAGAAGCAGACATGGTGTCCCCTCCATAGGCGCACCGATTCCGACCGGAGCCGGTGCGCGAAACAGGTTTTCCCCGGCGGGATGCCGAGGCCACCACCTTGGCCCGCTCCCGTGCCCATCACCGGGCGAACGAGACCGAGTTACTGAACACGGACATGTCCGTAACCATCATCTGATGAGCGTAACCATCCCTCGGTGCCCGTGCCGTGACACCCCTGTACAGGACACCGATCCGGTCCCCAGAACCCGGCAACCGCTTACCGGCCACAGGGCCCCACACGCGTACTCCGCTCGCGCCGACGTCCCGGCCGACCGGCCTCGGATAACGGCGAACGCCCGCCGTCTCCTGCCGCGTTCGAATCTCCTCGGCCCCATTGTTCGACCGGGACGACGGCTACTGACGCTTGCCGACGACTACTTCGGCGCGTAGATGACCCCGAGCTTGTCGATCTCGTCGCCCGAGCGGCCGGTGAAGCCGACAATCTGCCAGCCGGCCGGCGCCGTAAGAGTGACCGCGTCCGAGGTGGCGCTGCCGGACGCCAGGGTGCGCCCCGCGTCCGTCGTGAACGCGGCGGAGAACACCCGGGTCTCCCCGTCCTTCTGACCTCGCGTCAGCTTGACCGAGGTCAGATGCTCACCGGAGGCCAGGGTGAGCGAGGCGGCCGTACCGCCCGTACCGCCGTGGCCGAGGACCGTACCGCCGTCGAGCGTGAGGGAGAGCGCGTCGAGCCGGGAGCCGCCACGCAGCGTGAGCGTGCGGGGCGCCGGGGTGGCGGGAAGGTTGTCGCCGTCGTTGAAGGCGGTGCCGTGCGGGCCGCCGAAGGTGTCGCTGGCGCGGCGGTTCGCGGGCAGCGACCAGGAGAAGTCGACGGTGTGGGGGTAGTGGTCGGAGAGGTGTTCGCCGCTGGAGTCCAGGAAGGAACGCCACTCGTTGTTGTAGCGGGTGGCGTTGAGGTTCACCAACGGGCCGCCGCGGTAGAGGACTTTGTCGACGACCTCGCAGGTGTTGGTGGGGGCCGTCTCGTCGCAGACCAGCGCGTCACTGCCGGCGGCCGGCGCCGAACCGCCCCTGACCAGCCGCACCCAGGCGTCGGTGAGGCCGTTCTCGCTCGTGAGGGTGCGGATGTTGTCGCCCGTGCGGGTGTACCGGGTGTTCGTGTCGCCCATCACGATGACCGCGTTGCCGGCGCTGTACGCCTGGATGAAGTCCGACAGCTGCTCGATGTTGGCCCGGCGGGCGGCCAGCGCGGCGTCCGTGGTGTCGGCGTTGGTGTGGACGTTGTACAGATCCACGAAGACGCCTTCGGCGATCCGGACGCGGGCGAGCGAGAAGCCCTTCGGGGTGAGGCAGTCGGCGTTGGTGCAGTCCCTCCAGTCGCCTCGCTCGAAGTCGTCGAAGGCGTAGTCCGACAGGGTGTTGAGGCCGTCACCGAACCCGGCGCCGCCGCTGGTGGCCGTGCGGTACGGGTGGGTGTCGTTGGCGTAGAGCGATGCGTGGTAGTTGAAGTCCTCCTGAACGTTGATGATGTCGTACGAGCCCAGTCGCTGCCCGATGAGCGGGGTGTTGACCTCGGGGTTGCCGTCGCCGAGACCGAGCGGGAGTCCGGCGATGTTGTACGTGAGGACATTGAACGAGCCGGATTCGGGGGCGACTGCGGCAGCGTCGCCAGAGGCGAGCGCGCCAGAGGCGGGTGTGGCAGCGGAGGATGCGGCGCCGGTGGTGGCGAGGCCGGTGAGCGCGAGCGTTCCGGCGGCGAGGACGCCGATCAGTCTTCGTACCGGGGTTCGCGTGAGGGTTCGTGTGGGGGTTCGCATCGTGAGAGTTCACTCCTGGGGAGATGAGCCGGTGCGGAGACGAGCCGAGCGGGACAGGCGCGCGCGTCGGCTTGCGAGCACGCTCACCTCACCGACACGCGCCACCGTCCCCGGCGAAGTGTCCCGCTCCGCAGGAGTATTCGCGCCCCTAGAAAGCTGTGAATTTCCCATGCGCCGAGGGCAGGTTCTCCAGCCGCCGCTCGATCGCCTGGAGCGCTCCGGGCCGGCGGCCGGGCACCTGACGGCGCAGCGCGACGAGTGCGGGTGCCAGGAGGCCCGCCCGCGCCTGGTCGTCGATCTGCTCCCACTGGTGGTGGGCGCGATCGGCCGCGGCTTCGACCTCCTCGTCACCCGGGGGCTGTCGGCGCGCCAGGCGGGCTTCGGCCGCGGCCGTCCACAACTCGCAGCTGCGGGCCGCGTCCTGAGCGAGGCGGGCCAGGTCGGCGCGTACTTCCAGCCAGTGGATCGCCTGCGTCGAGCCGGGCCCGTACATACGGAGGGTCTCGCTCTCCCACATGGCGGCGATCGTGGCGGCCTCGGTGTGGCGCCCGGCACGGGCGGCGGCCAGGATCGCGGGATGCGGGTCGTCCGCGGGCAGTTCGGCGGTGACGGGGGCGTGCGAGCCAGGCGGCGGCGGGGCGGGAGTACGGTCGTGGCGCTCGGGTTCGGAACCGGGCGCGGGAGCCCCGCCGGGCGCGGGGGGCGAGGCGGACGCGGGGGTCGAGGCCGACGCAGCGCGGCTCTCGCCGAATACCGGACGGCCCTCGGACACCGGCTGCCAGCCGCTCGCCGCGCCCCCCTGAACGGGCGCCGCTCGCTGGACAGTCCGCGCACCGTCCTCAACCGGAGCCGTGAGCGCGGGTGGAGCGTCGACGGCGAGGAGCAGCGCACCCTCGGTTCCGGCACGGGTGGCGGCCTGCTGGTGCAGTTGGGCGAGCGGCGGCTGTGCCCCGCTGCGCCAAATCGCCGCGTACGCGTTCAGGTAGGCGGGAGCGATGATCGTACGGCGCGGCGGTGGCGGCGCCACGCGCCCGTACAGACGGGTGCCGTAGCCGAGCGCCAGACCTTCCACGCCCAGCTGCTCCCAGGCTTCCGCGTCCGCCACCAGGTCCACGACGACCGTGGTGGTGCCCGGACGGCGCAGCTTGAGTTCACCGGTCAGCCAGTGCCACGGCAGGCCCGTGTAGCGCAGGGTGGTGGGGGTCGTACGGGCCAGCGCGAGGTGGACCAGGCGCTGCTTGTGGTCCAGATGGAGTTGTCCCGCGATGTAGAGGGACAGGGGCCCGGCCGTGGCGGCCGCGGCCCGGATACGGGTGAGTACGGTCTGCGGGGCGAGCGGATCGGCGAGTTCGATCACGGTCGCTGCGGCCGTGCCCGTCAGCGTGCTCGGGGAAACCGCCGCGAGCGCGGGTAGTGCAGACGCTGCGTCGATGAGACACCCTTTGCCTGCCGGAGCGGCCGCGAGCAGCAGCGCGGTCCCCGATACGGTGTCCTCCCCTGTGATCATCACACCAGCACCGTAACCCGCCGGGCGGATCGGCTCACCCTCGACTGCCACAACGCGCGGTGAGTGAGGCGCCGGTCACCACGCGGCGAAGCGCGGACGGATCGGTCCGGGCGTGGCCCGAGTGTGCTCCGGGGCCTGGTTGACGCCATGTCGGCGCGTTCCCCTACCGGTTGAGGACAACGGAGGCCCAGAAGCAGAACCGGCGGAGTCGGGAGTCGGCCACCACCCGTACCGGGCAAGGTACTTACGCCCATTCACCCCCGTGACCGGCGGGACCAAGGTAGCGTCCCGTGGCGGGCGGACAGACGGGGCAGACGTCAGGAGAAGGAGGCGGCTCGGTGACGGGATCATCCGATCGCAGACAGCCGACACGACGTACAGTGCTCGAACCGACCCATGTCATGCGCCGGCGGCGACCACGCCCCCTGTCGGACTTCGACGAACTCTTCCGGCCCGACGAGAGCCGGCCCGGATCGGTCGAGGACGGCCGGGGCGAGGGCTGGGAGCGGGTCACGACGCCCGGCACGACAGCCACGGCCCCGGAGACATCGCAGGACTCCGAGGACACCGACGAGTTACCGCCCGTCCCGTCCACGGAGCACGGCACCGGGTGGACCACGCCCACCGACCGATGGCCACGTAACCGCAAGGTCGCCCTCCTCGCCGCACTGGGCACCGCGGGAGCCATGGGCTTCGGCATCGCGCTGCTGATCACCTGGAGCGGTACGGAAGACCGGTCACAGGCCTCGGCACCGACACCCGCGCCGACCGCGAGCACCGCCCCGGCCGATCCCGGCATTCCGGCCGAACCGGCGCCCCCGGCCGCCGACCCCGGCGTACTGCAGCAGGGAGACAGCGGCCCGCAGGTGAGCGACCTCCAGGAGCGGCTGCTGCGTATCCCCAACGTGTACGAGGGCGGCAGCGTGAGCGGTACGTACGACACCTCCCTGACCGAAGCCGTCGGCCGTTTCCAGCTCTGGTACGGCATCCGTGGGGACGAGACCGGAGTCTACGGCGACGACACCCGACGCGATCTCGAATCCCGCACAAGTTCCTAGGAATTGGCGGTGCCCGGTACGGGGGCGAGACGGTAGTGGCTCGCTTCGGTCCAGTGCCGCGACCGGCAATGTTTGCCCGTCAAGGAGCGGCGTCCGGTGCGTGTGATCGCAAGGCGGCCGGAAGCCCTTGTAGCGGAGCTACCTGGGCTTTCGGCCAACGCGGCGAGCGCGCGTGCCGGGCGTCGCGACGGGGCAAACGTTGCCGGGAGGGGCACTAGGGAGCCGGGCGGGACGGCGGGGCGTCGACCCGTTCGCCGAGGCGGACGCCGTCGCGGGCCGTCCAGTGGCGGCGCAGCACCCGGACGCCCACGCATGTATTGACCGTGGTGACGGCGGGAAAGGCGCCGAGGTCCGTGGTGATGAAGTGGGCCAGGTCCTCCTCGTCGCGGAAGACTCCGTAGTGGATGACCGAGGCGGAGCCGGCCACCATCGACACATGGCGGGCGGAGGGGTGGCCGCCCAGGGTGTCGAGGAGTCCGGGGATCGCCTGCGGGAGCACGGTCAGGGCCATCAGGGCGTTGAGCGGGAACCCCAGGAGCGTGGGTTCGATCTCCACTCGGGGCACCAGAGCGCCGCATTCCAGGAGCGACTGCGAGGTGCGGTAGGCCGTCGAGCGGCTGACGCCCAGCTCGCGGGCGATGTCGGCGGCCGGGATCCGGCCGTTGGCCACCATCAGGTCCAGGGTGCGTTCCTCCAGGTCCGACAGCTGGCCGGGGGAGGTCAGCCGGTCCCTGGTGACCTGGACGGCGTGCTCGCGCAGGTGGCCGGTCTGCTCGTCGGTGAGCCGGTGCAGCCGCCAGCTCTGGCCCATGGTGTGTGCGCGCAGGACCAGTTGGGACTCGGTGGAGACGATGCCCTCTATGGCGGGCAGGCGGTTGGTCAGCAGATCGAAGATGTCGGTGCCGAGCAGCGGGTAGACGCTGCAGTAGATGTCGGCGCTGCCGGTCGTCAGCAGCAGTGTCTGCACCTCGGGCAGCTCCAGGATGCGCCGCGCGACCTCCTCGGAGCGTCCGGGGGCGCACTTGATCCACACCTGGCGCGGGTTCTCCGTGGTGATCAGTGGCCAGTCCACCCGGCCGACCACCCGCAGCAGTCGGTCGTCGCGCAGCCGTGAGAGGCGGCGGGCGATGGTGCTCGGTGAGCTGTCCAGCACGTCGGCGAGGGCATTGACCGGGGTGCGCGGCGCGACCTGGAGAGCGGCGACCAGGTCAAGATCGACGTCATCCAGGAGCCGTTCCTCCGGGCGTGCCGACGACCGGCGCGTAGTGACGGTGGGCGAGGCCATGGCCCGATCCTAACCCTTCCCATCATCAAGAAGTTACGCGGATGAAATGACCGCGGTGGCGCTACTCATTGACACAATCATTCATCCTGACGTCTCATTGCGGATCAATACGCCGCAGCGCCGCTGCTGGGAAGGACCGATGTAGTGACCAAGACAACGACGGTGGACCGTCCTGCGGCATCCGTGGCGCTGACGCTACGGCTGCTGGGCGGCATCGAACGCGTGGGCAACAGACTCCCACACCCGTTCTGGCTCTTCGTGATACTCAGCGGAGTCCTGATCGTCCTGAGCTGGGGCCTGCACGCCATGGGCGTGTCCGCCGAGTCGCCCACCGACGGCGCGACCGTGGCGGTGAAGAGCCTGGTCTCGGACGCCGGCGTCACGATGATGCTCGACGACCTGATCGACAACTACGCGACGTTCCCGCCCCTCGGGGTCGTCCTCGTCGTCATGCTCGGCGTATCGGTCGCGGACAAGGCCGGACTGCTCACTGCCATGCTGCGGGCGGCGCTGGCGAAGGTACCGGTCAAGGCCGTCACCTACATGATCGCGCTCACCGGGATGCTCGCCCACATCGCCTCGGACGCGGCGTTCGTGGTCATGATCCCGCTCGGCGCGATCGCCTACCGCTCGGTCGGGCGGAATCCCGTGCTGGGCGCGGTGGTCGCCTTCGTCTCGGTCTCCGGGGGACATGCCGCCAGCCCGCTGGTCACCCCCTCGGACGCCACGCTGGCCGCGCTGACCACGGCCGCGGCGCACACCATCGACCCTCATTACACGGTCACCCCGGTGGCCAACTACTTCTTCTCGCTGGTCTCCTCCCTCGTCCTGGCGCTGGTCATCACCGTGGTCGCCGAGACCCTGCTGAAGCGACGGGTCGCGATGATGGCGGCCGACGACGGGGAGGAAGCCGCCGAGCCCGGTGAGGAACTCCCCGATCTGTCGCTGTCGGACGCCGAGCGGCGCGGGCTGCGGAGCGCCGGCTTCATCGCTCTGGCGCTGATCGCCGCCATCGCGGTCGCGGCCGTGCCCGCCGGGTCCCCGCTGCGCGGTGAGCACGGCGCCATCATCGACTCGCCGCTCGTGCACAACATCGCCGTCTTCCTCTCGCTGATCTTCTTCGCGACCGGAGTCGCCTACGGCCGGGCGGTGGGAGTCATCCGCGGCGCCAAGGACGTCCCCGAGATGATGGCCCTGGGACTGCGCGAACTGACCCCGATCCTGGTGCTGTTCTTCGCGATCTCGCAGTTCCTCGCCTACTTCAAGTGGACCTCGATCGGCGAGGTCGTGGCCATCAGCGGAGCGGAGCTGCTGGACTCCTCCGGTGTGCCGATCACTCTGATCTTCGTCGGTGTCATCCTCGTCGTCAGTGTGATGAACCTGCTCCTCACCAGCGGATCCGCCATGTGGGCGCTGATCGGGCCGGTGTTCGTGCCCATGATGATGCTGCTGCATGTCGCGCCCGAGACCACCTGGGCGCTGTACCGGATCGCCGACTCCTGTACGAACCCCATCACCCCGATGAGCCCGTACTTCGTCCTCTGTCTCGGCTTCGTCCGCCGCTACCGGCCCACCGCGGGCATCGGCACCCTGATGTCCCTGACGCTGCCGGTCTCCATCGCGATGCTGATCGTGTGGACCGTGCTCTTCCTCGCCTGGTACTCCGTCGGCCTGCCCTTCGGCCCCGGATCACCGACCCCCTGACGCGCCGACCGGCGCTCACCACCGACTCGGTCCGGGACCACCCGGACCGCCCGGAGAAACACGGAGGCACCCAGAGAACATGTCCGCACCCGCACCCGAACCCACGCCCCTGTCCGTACCGTTGTCCCCGGCCGACGGCCCCGCGCTGTCCCGTATCGCGGCCTGGTGCCGTGAGGCGGACCACGAGCAGGCCTGCCTCGCCGACCTGCGCCGGCTGGTCGAGCAGGAGTCGCCCAGTGACGACAAGGCACTTCTCGACTCCACCGCCGATCTCCTCCTGGAGCTGCTCGCCGACCGGCTGGGCACGCCGGACCGCACCGTACGCCACCGTGACCCGGAACTCGGCGACGTCATCGAGGCCGAATACACCGGCACCACCCCTTCGGGCCCCGTCGTCACCGTCGTCGGCCACTACGACACCGTCTGGCCGGCCGGAACCCTCGACGCCTGGCCGTTCACCGTCACCGACGGCCACGCGTCGGGTCCGGGCGCCTTCGACATGAAGGCGGGCCTGGCCCAGGGCATGTGGGCGCTGCGCGCCCTGCGTGAACTCGGCCTGCCCCGGCCCACCGTACGCTTCGTCTTCAACGGCGACGAGGAGACCGGCAGCGTCATCTCCCGCCCGCACATCGAACGGGCGACGGAGGACGCCGTGGCCACCCTGGTCCTGGAGCCGGGCGGCGCGTGGGGCATCAAGGCGGGCCGCAAGGGCGTCGGCATCTTCACCCTCACCGTGACCGGTACCGAGGCCCACGCCGGTCTCGACCCGGCCAAGGGCGCCAGCGCCATCCACGCGCTGGCCGACGTCATCCAGCAACTGGTCGCCGCCGCCGACCCGGAACAGGGCACCACCGTCAACGTCGGCCGGATCAGCGGCGGTACGGCCCGTAACGTCATCGCGGGCGAGGCGCACGGCCTCGTCGACATCCGCGTCGCCAGTCAGGACGAGATCCGGCGCATGGACCAGGTGCTGGCCGGCCTGGCCGCCACCGACACCCGGGTCACCGTCACGCTCGGCGGCGGCTGGAACCGGCCTCCCATGCAGCCCGGTGCAGGCAGCCGCAAGCTGTTCGCGCTCGCGGACAGCGTCGCCACCCACATCCGGGGCCCCCTGGCGGAACTGTTCGTCGGCGGCGGCAGCGACGCGAACTTCGTCTCCGCCCTGGGCCGCCCGGTCCTGTGCGGCATGGGCGCCACCGGCGACGGAGCACACGCCCGGCACGAGCACATCGTCACGGGCGACATGCCCGACCGGACCGCTCTCACCGCCGGTACGCTCCTGCGCCTCGCCGAAGAGCCGCTCACCGGCAACTGACCGGCACGCACGGCCGGTAGAGCGCTCCTCGGGCGGAGTGCCCCGGCCCGGTGACGGGATCGATCCCCTCACCGGGCCGGGGCGAAGTCCCCTCCGACGTCAGCGGTCCGGCCCGAGCTCGTCGCCACCGCGGAGTACCTGTCGTCCCCGGCGTCCCGCCCGCCTTCGGCGTGGTCGTACTGTCCCGCGAAGACATGTTCGCCCGCCGGCACCACCACGCCGTCCTTCAGTGTCCACCGGAAGACCAGGTCCCCGTCCTCCATCCGCGCCGAGACGACGAAGTCCTCGACGGGCAGCGACCGCCAGGAGCCGGTGTCCTTGACCCCGCCGGTCTGTGCGACGCGCAGTTCCACCGTCAGCGAGTTCAGCGGCTGTTCCGCCTTGATCGTGATATTGCTCTGCGCCCAGTAGTCATTGCTGTTGGGGTCGAGCGAACCGTCCGACCAGAGATACCCGTCCTCGGCGCCCGGGGTCCTGGCGCCGGGGGTGCCGGCCGGGTCGGGCGTGCCGTCCGGTGTGGGCGTGGTGGACGGGCCGTTCGTACGCTCCGCGTCGGGCGTATCCGTCGGTCGCGGGGTACGGCTCGGCGCGGGCTCCACCGGGCGGCCGGAGTCCGAGGGGCCCGGAGCCGGGGCGACCGGCGGACTCGCCGGTCCCGGAGTGGTCGCCACGGTCCCCGATGTGTCGGTGCCGCCCGTGACGGCGCCGTAGGCGAAGACGCCCACGCCCAGTGTGGCGACTCCCGCGGCCGTCACCGCGACCACCCGCAGCCACGGGGCCGGACGGGGAGCCCGCAGACGGCCGGGGTCCTGCTCCGGACCCGCCATGCCGCGTTCGATCCGCGCCAGCATCCGCTCACGGTCCGGACGGTGTGCCTGTGCCGCCTCTTCCAGCCGCCTGTGCAGGTCGTCCATCAGCTCCTCCCCTCCGCACGTTCCGAAGCAACCGTCGCACGTACGCCTTCCGTTGTGGTGCCGGGCCCCAGCAGCCGTTCCAGTTCCGCCATCCCCCGGGACGACTGGCTCTTCACGGTGCCCACGGATATACCCAGGGTGAGCGCAGTATCCCGTTCGGAGATGTCCAGGGCGTAACGCAGCACCACGCAGGCGCGCTTACGGAACGGCAGCCGCCGTAACGCCGCCCGGACATCGACTACGGCCGGCACGTCCGGGTCGTCGAACCGCTCACCGCGCTGCGACCAGAACAGGGAGACCCGGCGCCGCTCCCGCACCGCGCTGCGGATCTGGGAGCGCGCCAGATTCGCCACCACTCCACGGGCGTACGCGACCGGGTGGTCGGCGGCCCGGACCCGGTCCCAGCGGTGCCACAACGCGAGCAGGGCATCCGAGGCCAGGTCGTCGGCCGTATCGGCGTCACCCGTCAACAGGTAGGCCAGCCGCGACAGTTCCGCGTAGTACCGCTCGAAGAACTCATGGAACTCGGCGGCGATGGCATCGTCGACGACCCTGCCCACGAAGCCACTCCTTGTCTGCCGTCCACTCCCCCGCCGACCGTCCCACCCACAACCATCAGCGAGGTGCGTGAGCGTAACAACAGAAAAGACAGAAAGATGAAACCAACCTCCAGGACCAGCCAGCATCCACCGCAATGCACACGGCTTCGACACAACAGGAACAGTCAGCTCCGCACGGGCCGGTTCAGGGCTTCCCCGCTGTCCTTCCGCCGTGTTCCGGCCCTGGAGGGCACACTGACGACGAAGATCAAGATGGCTGAATCGGCCGCCTCCGGAGCGGGGCGCAGGTCCCTATCGGCTCAGGTACGCGAGGCCGGGGTGCACGCTCGTGTAGCCGTCCACGAGGTTGCGGGCGACGGTCACGGAGTCCACCAGGGGGTGCAGTGCGAATGCCTTGGCCGCGGTGGCGCGCGAGCCGCTCTCGGCGGCGGACAGGACCTCACGCTCGACGGCCTTGACCGCGCACACCAGCCCGGTGGCATGGTCCGGCAGGGGCGCCACGGACAGCGGGCGGGCGCCGTTCGCGTCCACGAGGCAGGGCACCTCGATGACGGCTTCCTCGTCCAGGACCCGCAGCGTGGTGCGGTTGCGGACGTTGAGGATGAGCGTGGCGCGTTCGTCGCGGGCGATGGCGCGCATCAGGGAGAGGGCGACCTTCTCGTAGCCGCCGGACTCCAGGTCACTGGCGTCGCGCTCGCCGACGCCCGCCGCCTCGCGGTTCTCCGCCATGTAGGTGGCCTCGCGTTCGGCGCGGGTACGGTCCCAGGTCATGAGGGCGGGAGCGCCGGGGCGCTCCATCTCCTCGTAGAAACGGGCCTGTTGGTCGCGGAGGAACGCGCCGCGGGTCTGTTCCGCCTCCTGGTAGGCGCGTACGGCTTCCCGGTTGAAGTAGTAGTAGTGCAGGTACTCGTTGGGGATCGAGCCGAGGGACCGGAGCCACTCGGGGCCGAACAGCCTGCCCTCCTCGAAGGAGGCGAGGGCCTCGGTGTCGGCGAGCAGGCGCGGGAGTTCGTCGCGTCCCGCGACGTACAGGCCGCGCAGCCAGCCGAGGTGGTTGAGGCCGACGTAGTCGATCCGCGCCTCGTCCGGGTCGGCGCCGAGGAGGCGCGCGACGCGCCGGCCCATCCCCACGGGCGAGTCGCAGATGCCGATGACGCGGTCTCCGAGGTGGCGGGACATGGCTTCGGTGACCAGGCCCGCCGGGTTGGTGAAGTTGATGACCCAGGCGTCGGGGGCGAGCCGGGCGACGCGTCGCGCGATGTCGACGGCGACGGGGACCGTGCGCAGTCCGTACGCGATACCGCCCGCGCCGACCGTCTCCTGGCCCAGGACCCCCAGGTCCAGCGCGACCCGCTCGTCGGCGGCGCGGCCTTCGAGGCCACCGACGCGGATCGCGGAGAAGACGAAGTCGGCGCCGCGGAGCGCCTCGTCCAGGTCGGTGGTGACGGAGACGGCCGGTGCGTCGGGGACGGAAGCGGCCTGTTCGGCCAGGACGCGGGCGACGGCCGTGAGCCTGGCGGTGTCCAGGTCGTGGAGGGTGACGTGGGTGACGCGGCCCTCCGCATGGTCGCCGAGCAGTGCTCCGTACACCAGCGGCACCCGGAATCCGCCACCGCCGAGAATTGTCAGCCTCACTCCACAACCACCTTCGCGTTCACGCCACGACCACCTTCCGGCGGAGCCTACGCGGGTGGCCGTGCCGGAGAGGCATGGGCCGCGGGCGACCGCCGTCCTCCCCGACCGGCCGACCGATGCTGCGCGCGACACGGCGTGGGCCGTACGGGCGACGTGCGGGCAGGAGGCCGGCAGCACCGTGGCGGCCCCCTGCCCCGTCACTCGACAGGTCGCCCCTCGGGTGCTCAGGCGTGGAAGGAGTGTTCCGTCGTCGACCGGTACGTCTCCCCCGGGCGCAGCACCGTGGACGGGAACGACGGCTGGTTCGGGGAGTCCGGGAAGTGCTGGGTCTCCAGGCACAGGCCGTCGCCCTGCCGGTAGATCCGGCCCGAGGTGCCGGCCAGGGTGCCGACGAGGAAGTTGCCCGAGTAGAACTGCACGCCGGGTTCGGTCGTGGCGATCCTCAGCGTGCGCCCCGAGCCGGGGTCGCGGAGTGTCGCGGCGTGCCGGGGTTCGGCCGTGACTCCCTTGTCGAGCACCCAGTTGTGATCGAAGCCCTGGGCGCGCAGCAGTTGCGGGTGGCCGGTGCGGATGTCCCGGCCGACGCGTTTGCCGGGCCGGAAGTCGAAGGGTGTCCGGGCCACCGCGGCCAGTTCCCCGGTCGGGATCAGGGTGGTGTCGACGGGGGTGTAGCGGGACGCGTCAAGGGTCAGCTCGTGACCGTACACATCACCGCTGCCCTCCCCCGCGAGGTTGAAGTAGGTGTGGTTGGTGAGGTTGACGACCGTTGCCTTGTCCGTGGTCGCCGCGTAGCCGATGCGCCAGGTCCCCCGTGGTGTGAGGGTGTACGTCACCGTCACCCGTAGGGTGCCGGGATAGCCCATCTCGCCGTCCCCGCTGATGTAGCGCAGGACGATGCCCACGCCCGTGGAGCCGGTGAAGGGCTCCACGTCCCAGACTCTCCGGTCGAATCCCTTCGTTCCGCCGTGCAGGCTGTTCACCCCGTCGTTCAGGGGGAGTTGGTAGGTGCGGCCGTCGAGGGTGAAACGGCCCCCGGCGATCCTGTTCCCGTACCGGCCGATCAGCGCGCCGAAGAAGGTGGTGGCCTTGAGGTAGTCGTCGATGTTGTCGAAACCCAGTGAGACATTGGCGTACCGGCCGTGACGGTCCGGTATCTCCAGCGACTGGACGATGCCTCCGTAGCTCAGCACTCTCAGGCGGGTGCCGCCGTTCTCCAGTGTCCAGCGGTACACCTTGGTGCCGTCGGGGAGCTTGCCGAACGATTCCCGCGTCGGTGTCCTGCCGCCGCCGGACGCGGCTCGGGCCGTCCCCGCCGCGGCGGCGGTCAGGCCCACGGCGGCGGCTCCCGCCAGCACCGCGCGTCTGGTGGCCGGACTCGTACGCGGCGCATCGGAGGAATCAGTGTGCATGGGCGCGGCTCCTGTCGGATGGTGTGGTGAACTTCCGGTCCCCGCAAGGTGGGCTTCCGGTCCCCGCGAGGTGAACTACCGGTCCCCGCACGTGACATGACCGATTCCCTCATCGGGCCCTGAGCCGCATGAAGGTGATCGAATGCGGCGGGAAGGTGTGGGTGAAGGTGGCGCCGATGCCCGTCACGGTCGAGGTCACGGGTGTGATCGGCCGGTCGTCGGCGGTGTTCACCGCGTCCGGGGCGCCGCTGAGGGTCGTCAGCCGCGCGGTCGGTGCGACGCTCGCGGACCGGCCCAGGTCGATCCTGGTGCGGGCCGCCGCGTCCTGCGCGTTGACCACCTTGACGATCAGGTCGTTCTTGTCGCGGGTGACGACCTGGCGGAAGGGTTCGGCGATCTTGTCGTCGGTGAAGCTTCCCCACTTCGTACCGTCGACGTAGAGGGTGACCTGGCGGCCCCGGACCTCGACGCGAAGGTCGTAGGCGCGGCCGGTCTCGATCTTCGTACCGTCGGAGATCATGGTCTGCTTGGCGCCGCCGACCGACTTCTCGACGGCGGACTGCGTGTTGTTCCAGCCACCCAGGTTCCACCAGTAGAAGTTGCCGGTGTCCTTGACCCCGAAGGCGACCAGGAACCCTTCCTTGCCGGACCGCTTGGTGGCCTTCACCCGCAGGTCGTAGTCCTGCCAGGCCGGATCGCCTGCGGTGACCAGGGTGTTCTCGGCGGCGGCGTCGGACTGGACGTACTGGCCGTCCTGAACCGTCCAGGCGCCGGCACCCGCCGCCTTCGTCCACCGGCTGTCGCCGGCCGAGAAGTCCTCGGTGAGCAGCGGTGTTCCGTCGGCTCCGGTGACCCGTACATCGTCGTAGGCGGCGCTCGTCGCCCAGGTGGAGAGGCCGATCGCGCCCGAGATCGGGGCCGAGGGTGCCGGGGTGGCGGTCGCGGTGCTGGGGACGACACGGTCGCCGGTGTTCGTCATGAACAGCTTCTGCGTCTCGTAGCTCGCCGAGCCCCAGGAACGTGTGTTGTCGAACCAGATCATGTCGGGCCGCCACTGCACGGAGCCGGTGTGGGCGAGGAGCGGGGCGTACGAGGCGAGCTTCACCACGTCGGCGTTGCGTTCCAGCCCGGTCATGAACGCCGCCTCGGCGAGCGCGTTGCGGAACCGGTTGTCCTGCGAGGCGTACTCACCGAGGAACACCTTCGGCCCCGAGCGGTCGTAGGAGTCGTAGCGCTCGTTGTTCTCCAGGAACCACTGGGGGCTGTTGTAGTAGTGCTCGTCCACCATCGCCACGTCGGCCTCGCGGTTGAGCTGCCAGGCCCGGTCGAAGGTCGGACCGCTGTCGTCGGGGCCGGAGTTGGAGATCACGGTGATGTCCGGGTGGGCGGCCTCGATCGCCTTCCTGAACTGGGTGAAGCGCTCGAAGAACGCGTCGGGGAGGTTCTCCTCGTTGCCCACCTCCACATGGGTGAGGCCGAACGGCCGGGGGTGGCCCATCTCCGCCCGCTTCCTGCCCCAGGTCGAGGTGGCGGGCCCGTTGGCGAACTCGATGAGATCGAGGGTGTCCTGGATGTGGCGCTTCAGCAGGGCGGGATCGTCGGTCGCCTTGTTCTGTCCGCATCCGGTGACCAGCGCGGGCACGACGGGCAGGGCCATCGCGCCGATGTCCTCGGCGTACTGGAAGTACTCGTAGTAGCCCAGGCCGTAACTCTGGTTGTAGCCCCAGAAGTTCGCGTTGGTCGCGCGCTGCTCGACCGGGCCCACGGTGTCTTTCCACTGGTAGGAGCGCTTGCGCTGCCATCCGGAGGCTTCGTCGTACCCCTCGTGGCTGCCGGTGTTGACGAGGCAGCCGCCGGGGAAGCGGAGAAAACCGGGCCGCAGCGCGGCGATCTTCTCGGCGAGGTCCTTGCGCAGGCCGTTCGCGCGCCCCTTGTACGTGTCCCCGGGAAAGAGGGAGACCATGTCGAGCCGTACCGTGCCGGTGCCGCCCGCGGTGACGGCGAGGCGCCCCGCGGAGTCGGTGGCCGTGGCCGTGAGTGTGCCGGTGTACTTGGTCCACCGGTCGCCGCGTGCGGTGACGCGCGACGGACTCGCGAGCGCGGTGCCGTCGGCGGAGCGCAGGGCGACCGTGAGCGGCGTCCCGGCCGCCCGGTCGGTGCGCGCCCAGACGGAGAAGTCGTAGCGTTTCCCCTTCGCCACGGCGATGCCGGTGCTGTAGCCGGAGTTGACGACGCCGGTCCCGGCGTCCGTCCCGTCGAGGTCCAGGCGCAGGTAAGTGCGGTTGCGCTCGCCGAGACGCCCGGCGTCACCGACGGCCGCGGCCGTACCCGTCCCGGTGGGTGTCCACGCGGTCATCGGCGTGTAGGAGGCGTTGTCGGCGGTGCTGTACTCGAACGACCGGTTCTGGACGAGCTCGGCGTACAGGCCACCGTCCGCGGCGCGGTTGATGTCCTCGTAGAAGACGCCGTACATCGTGTCGTCGATCGCCGGACCCGTGCGGCTCGTGTCGACGGTGAGGCCGTAGTCGGTGGTGGGGGCGGGGTCGGCGGCGCGGGTACGGCCGGCGGTGCCCTCCGTGGCGTTCGCGGGCGCCTGAAGCGCGTTGGCCGTCACCAGGAGCGCCACGGCCATGAGCGCCGGTCTCCAGCGTGTGCGTGGCATGAGTCTCTGCGGCTCCTCGTTCGAAATACCGGACGATGGTCAGGACTTCGAACGGCAACATAAGGAGAGGCGGCGGAGGGCGTCAATGGGTCGTGCGGCACGACATGGATCGGACGACGGTCGGGCCGCGTCCGGCAGGCAGCCGGGCCTGCCGGAGGTGCGCCGGTTGTCTCAGATGTCCAGCAGGTCCTGGGCGCGCACCGGAAGGCCGGTCACGAACGACTGGTTCGCGGCCAGGCCCGTGACGAGGGACCGGGCGCCGTCGGTCGCGTCCGCCGCGCGTCCCAGGGCGTCCGCCCCGCCCGGTTCCCGCTGCCCGAAGAGGTCCTCCAGCATGCGCACGTCCCCGCCGCCGTGCCCGCCCTCGCCGGTCGCGACCCTCACCTCGCGCGGCTCTTCCCAGAACCGGCGCAGCAGCAGTTCCGTACGCCCCGCCTCGTCGCCGACGGCCGCGCCGTGCATCACCGCGCTCGCGCCGTGCGTACGGATCCGGGGCCGGGCCCATGTCGACTCCTCGACCAGCAACTCCAGCCGTCCCTCACTGCCGTTGAAGGAGATCCGGTACCCCTCCCAGGGCGCGTACGCGGTGAGGTGGTACGTGAGCGTGGCGCCGGAGACATACCGCACCAGTACGGCCATGTCGTCCTCGATCGTCACCCCTGGGCCGAACACGTTCTGGTCGCGGTGGTAGCCGTCCTCGGCCTCGGCGTCCAGGTACAGCGCGCTGAGCACCGGGGAGTCCGCCAGGTGTACGGCGAACGGGTCGTCGGCCGCCGCCGGGGAGCCGTGCGCGCGGGCGTAGTCGCGGGCGAGGCCACGGCGCCGGCCCGCCTCGTCACCGTAGAAGAAGCGCCCGCCCTGTGCGAACACCGTCTCCGGCTCGGAGTCCAGCCACCAGTTGACCAGGTCGAAGTGGTGGGTGGCCTTGTGCACCATCAGCCCGCCGGAGTTGGCCTTGTCGCGGTGCCAGCGGCGGAAGTAGTCGGCGCCGTGCCGCAGATCGAGCAGCCACTCGAAGTGCACCGAGCCGACCTCGCCGATCCGGCCGGCGGCGAGGGTCTCGCGTACGGCGGCGTGCACCGGGTTGTAGCGGTAGTTGAAGGCCACGCGCACCTGGCGTCCCGTACGTCGCCGGGCGTCCAGGATGCGGCGGGCCCGCTCGGCGTCCGTGGTCATCGGCTTCTCGGTCACCACGTCGCAGCCCGCCTCCAGGGCCCGCACAATGTAGTGATCATGGGTGCGGTCCACGGTGCACACGACGACGAGGTCGACGCGTTCGCGGCGCAGCATCTCCTCGAACTCCCCGGCGCCGTAGGCCGGTACGGCCGGCCGTCCGTCGCCGGAGGCCGCGATCCATTCGTTGTGGACGGCCATGCGGTGGGCGTTGACGTCACAGAAGCCGACCAGATCGATCCGGTCCGCGTACGGTCCGGTCAGGGCCTCGGTGAAGAGCTGGGCACGGGCTCCCAGGCCCACCACGGCGCAGCGGCGGCGTGCGGTGTCGGGGGACATACGGTCTCCGTTCGGCGAGGTGGTGTGTACCGTTGCGTGGCATCGCGCGGTGTTGTGTTCGGTGTTCTCCTCCACGCCGGGGGCGGATGACGGCGGCAACGGTTGCACGCGGCCCGGCGAGCGGGCAAGAGACGCGACGTGCCCATGAGGCCACCCCACGCGTGTGCGCGGCCTCCAACTTTCAGCAGGTGATTCGGTACTCGGCATTGACGGAACTCTGCCGACGCGCGTAACTTCCGGGCCAGTTCGAGACAGAGTGGGAACGTTTGCAGACGTGCTTCCGCTCTCCCCAGACCCGCCGAGCGAAGGACCGCGATGTCCGCCACCCGCTGTCCCACGGCCCCGTCCGGGCCCCGGACACCTCGGTACCTGTCGCGGAGTCCGGCCTCAGCGCTCGATCGCGGCGGTCGATCCCCGTACCACCAGGTGTGTGGGCAGGACCCGTTGCAGGGGTTCCGCCCCTTCGACGGCGGGTGTCCCCAGGGTGCGGAACAGCAGGTCGACGGCGGCCCGCGCGCCGTGCGCCTTCGGTACGTGGACGGTGGTGAGCGGCGGGGCGGCCATTCCCGCCAGGGCGATGTCGTCGCAGCCGACGACGCTCATCTCATCCGGCACCCGGACCCCGCGCGCGGTGAACCGGCTGATCAGGCCGAACGCGACGATGTCGTTGAAGGCCACCACCGCGCTCGCCCCGCTGGCGAGGACGACATCCGCCGCGCCGGTGATCCCGCCGTCGAAATGGGGGGCCACGCTGCCCACATGGACGATCTCGACCTTGCCGGACTCGGCCATGGCCTCGATTCCGGCCGCCCGCTCCCCCGCCGCCCAGGTGCTGCGCGGGCCGCCCACATAGGCGATCCTGCGGTGGCCCAGCGCGTGCAGATGGGTCAGCGCGTCGCTCATCCCCTCCAGCAGGTCGGCCGTCACACTCGCGAAGCCGGGCTCCTTGCGATGCAGCAGCACGATGGGCTTGTCGGTCAGTTCGTGCAGGGACCGCAGTTCCTCGCCGCTGAGGTGCGGCGAGCACAGCAGGATGCCGTCCACCTGCGGTGCGAGGGTGCGGATCGCGTCCAGTTCCAGGCCCTCGTCGCGCTCGGCGTCGCTCACGAACACCGCGTGGCCGAGGCCCCGGGCGCGGGCCTGCACACCTTTGCAGATGTCCGCGAAGAAGGGGTTGAGCAAATCCGGGACGATCAGTCCCAGGTGGCCGCTGCGTCCGGTGATCAGGCCGCGCGCCGCGGGGTTCGGCTGGTAGCCGAGCCGGTCGGCGGTGGCCCGTACACGTTCGCGCGTCACCGGACTCACCGTTCCGCCGGACGCCAGCGCCCGGGACACCGTGGACGGGGAGACCCCCGCCGCCTTCGCTACCTCTCGAATCGTCACCTGCACGCCCCGAGGTTGGCACCCCGGTCCACCGGCGTCAATGAAGATCGCTTCCTGTTCGAGGAGCACCGTATGCGCCTCCTGCCGCTCCGGCACCGCACGCCCGCTTCCCGGCGGGGATCAACAACGCGTCACAACTGTCAACTCATATAGACACGACGGGAGTTCAGAATGCCCGCAGACAGGACAACGAGGTCCTGGGCGCTCCTCACGACCCTCGCGCTCAGTGCGCTGCTGACCGCCTGCGGCGGTTCCGGCAGTGCGAGCGTCGACGGCAAGGCCACACTGCGCTACACCTGGTGGGGAAATCCCGACCGGGCGGCCCGTACCGAGAAGGCCGTCGCGCTGTTCGAGAAGGAGCACCCGGAGATCGACGTACAGACGTCGTTCGCCGGCTACGACGCGTACAAGCAGAAGCTCGCCACCCAGGCGGCCGGCGGTGACGCGCCCGATGTGATGCAGCTCGACTACCGGCAGATCGACCAGTACGCGTCCGGCGGGGTCCTGCTCGACCTCGGCGGACAGTCGAAGTCGCTGCGCACGGACGAGATCGACGCCGGGCTGCTCGCCACCGGAAAGCTGGACGGTACGCAGTACGCGATCCCGATGGCCCGGGGCACCGAGACCGTGGTGTACGACGCCGAGGAGTGGAAGGCCTCCGGGGTCGCGCTCCCGCGCGCGGGCTGGACCTGGGACGAGTGGGCGGATTCCATGCGCGAGCTGAAGCGGAAGACCGGGAAGGCCGGTTCCGTCGACCCCGGCCAGAGCGAGGACGCCTTCGAGGTGTGGCTGCGCGGCCAGGGCAAGTCCCTCTACCCGAGGGGCGGCGGGCTCGGCTTCACGGCCGACGACCTGACCCGCTGGTGGACCTTTGCCGACGGGCTACGGCGTGAGGGCGCGGTCTCCGCCGCCGAGCAGACGACACAGCTCGACGGCTCGGTGGAGAACACCCCGCTCGGACGCGCCAAGGCCGTCTCGGACCTCAACTGGGACGCCCCGTCCAGCGGTTTCCTCGCGCTGGTCGGGGACAGCGTGAAGCTGGCGCCGATGCCGTCCGGGAAAGACGGTACGCCGGGCCAGTACTTCAAGCCGTCGATGTTCGTCGGCGCGGCGGCCACCACGGCGCACCCCGAGGAGTCGGCCCGGCTCATCGACTTCCTGATCAACGATCCGGAGGCGGCGAAGATCCTCGGCGCGAGCCGCGGCATCCCGGTCAACGAGTCGATCCGTAACGATGTGGTCCCCGGTCTTGAGGCCTTCGACAAGACCATCGCCGATTACCAGGACTCCCTGGAGAAGAGCCTCAAGTCCCCTCCGCAGGCGCCGCCTTCGGGCGACAACGCGTTGCAGACCACCTTCAGCCGTGACTACGACCAGGTGTCGTTCGAGCGGATGTCGCCCCGCGAGGCGGCCGAGGACTACGTCACCGAGGCGAAGGCGGAGCTGAGGTAGATGACCACCACCGACATACCCGTGACCAGCGCCCGCACCGGGCGGCCGGCACCCCCGAAGAAGCCCGGCAGGCGCCGGCGCGAGGGCGCGGCGTGGGTGTTCCTCTCCCCCTGGGTGCTCGGCGCGACCGTACTGACACTGCTGCCGATGGCCGTGTCGCTGTATCTGTCGTTCACCGACTACGACATGTTCAACGCCCCGAAGTGGGTGGGGCTGCGCAATTACGCGCAGATGTTCACCGAGGACCCCCGCTACTGGCGGTCGGTGGGCGCGACGCTGACGTATGTCGTCATCGCCGTGCCCCTCCAGCTGGCGCTCGCGCTGGCCGTCGCGCTCGCGCTGAAGTCGATGCGGCGCGGCAGGGGTTTCTACCGGTCCGCGTTCTACGCGCCCTCGCTGCTCGGCGCGTCCATGTCCATCGCCCTCGTCTGGCGGGCGATCTTCAACGACGGCGGTACGGTCGACAAGCTGCTGGGCACGGGCGGCTGGGTCACCCGGCCCGGCTGGGCGCTGGTCGCGGTGGCCCTGCTGACGGTGTGGCAGTTCGGCGCCCCCATGGTGATCTTCCTGGCCGGTCTGCAGCAGATTCCCGCCGAGCTGTACGAGGCCGCGGCGGTGGACGGGGCGAGCCGGAGGCGGCAGTTCCTCTCCATCACCCTGCCGATGCTGTCCCCCGTCCTCTTCTTCAACCTGGTGCTCCAGACCATCCAGTCGTTCCAGGTCTTCACGCCCGCCTTCGCGGTCAGCGCGGGCAAGGGCGGGCCCGCCGACTCCACCCTCTTCTACACGCTCTACCTCTACGACCGCGGTTTCGTCGCGTCCCACATGGGCTACGCGTCCGCCATGGCCTGGGTGTTGCTGCTCGTCATCGGCGCCGTCACCGCGGTGCTCTTCCGTACCTCCCGCTCCTGGGTCTTCTACGCCGGCGAGGAGGCACGATGACCACCACCCTGCCCACCACGAACCCCACCGCTCCCCCTCCCGCGACCGGAGCCTCGCGCAAGGGTGTCGACCGACGCCGTATCGCTCTGCACGCCGGCTCTCTGGCCGCGCTGCTGGTGATGCTCTATCCGCTCGGCTGGCTGCTGGCCACCTCGCTCAAGCCCGCCGACGAGGTGATCGCCAGCCTGAATCTGCTGCCCAGCCATCTGGAGTGGTCGAACTACACGACCGCCCTCGACGGTGTGAACGACGTGTCGATCTGGCGGCTGCTCGGCAACTCGCTGCTGATCGCGGGCGGTGCGGTCCTCGGCAACGTACTGAGCTGCTCGCTGGCGGCCTACGCCTTCGCCCGGCTGCGCTTCCGCTTCCGGGGGCCGCTGTTCGGCTTCATGATCGCGACCATCATGCTGCCGCACCACGCCGTGCTGATCCCGCAGTACATCATCTTCAACCAGCTCGGCATGGTGAACACCTACTGGCCGCTGATCCTGCCGAAGTTCCTGGCCACCGAGGCCTTCTTCGTCTTCCTCATCGTGCAGTTCATGCGTGGCCTGCCGCGTGAGCTGGAGGAGTCGGCCCGGATCGACGGCTGCGGTCCCTTCCGCAGTTTCCTGCTCATCATCCTGCCGCTCATCCGGCCCGCGCTGATCACCACCGCGATCTTCACCTTCATCTGGACCTGGAACGACTTCTTCACCCAGCTGATCTACCTGTTCTCGCCGGAGAAGTTCACCCTGACGCTGGCGCTGCGGTCGTTCGTGGACGCCTCCAGCCAGTCGGCGTTCGGCCCGATGTTCGCGATGTCGGTGATCGCGCTGCTGCCGATCGTGCTGTTCTTCCTGGCCTTCCAGCGGTTCCTGGTCGAGGGCATGGCCAACTCCGGGATCAAGGGATGAGCCGGGAACAGGCCCGCGAGGCGGGCGAGATGTTCGGGCCGCGGATGACCCTGTTCGCGGATGTGCTGAGCGTCGGGGTGGTGACGGCGATGGCCTGTCTGCCGCTGGTCACCGTCCCGGCGGCGCTCTCCACCGCCTGCGCGGTGCTGCGCGGGGCGGGAGAGGGCCGACCGGCCACCGCCGTACGGTATTTCGCCCTGCTGCGGCAGCGGCTGCGCCCCGGCGACCTCGCCGCGGGGCTCGTCGCACTGACCGGTGTGCTCCTGCTCGTGGCGGACGCTGCGCTCGCCGGGGCCGGGCTGCCCGGGGCACGGGTCTTCGCGGTGGCCGCCGCGGTGATCGGGGCGTACGCCCTGGTCGTGGGGGCGCGCTCCTGCGGGCGCCCCGAATCACTCACCGACTGGCGTACGGCGCTGCGGTACGCGGCCCGGGACGCCCTGCGGGACATGGGCGGCAGTGGGCTGGTGCTGCTCGCCCTCGCGGCAGCCGTGCTGTGCGCCTGGATGATGGTGCCGCTCGCCTTCGTGGCACCGGGTCCGCTCGCGCTCGCGCTCACGGCCGTCGATGTACGGAACCGCGCGTCCGGAGCGGCGGCCACCCCTGGCGCACCCGGCGCGTCCGACCAGAGCCGCACCTACGACAAGCACCGGGAGAGCGTGTGATAGCCCGCAGAACCTTTCTCGCAGGCACCGCCGGAACGGCCTCCATCGCCGCGACCACGGCCCGGGGCACGGCCGAGGCAGCCGATGGCTCCGGCTCGGAGCACCAGGTGGACGACGACTTCGTCACGTTCCTCACCACGGCCGCCGACGCGCGCGTGCCGGCCGTCCTCGACGGCGTCACCGGCAATCTCACCGAGCTGCGCGACCAGTGCAAGGCCCGCGCCGCCGCCCGCTCGGTGCGCACCCTCGTCTCCGTCTACGTACACGGCGGATCGGCCCACCACCACCGGCGATCCCTGCTCGCGCCCCTCGGTCAGCTCGCGGACGCCCTGGCGGAGGAGCAGTACGACGACGGCCTGTGGGACCAGGGCGCGGTCCACTCACCGCCGGACACCGCCTTCTCCATCGTGGACCTGAACATGGCCCACAGCCTGCTCACGGAGGATGCCCATCCGCCCACCGAGAGGCTGCGGGCCACGATCGGGCGCATCCTCCGCAAGGCGGGCCCCGGCCTCGCGACCGGAGGTGTGCACACCGCGAACCACCGCTGGCTGGTGTGCGCGGCGCTCGCCCGGATCCACCGCCGATGGCCCGATCCGTCGTACGCGCGACGCATCGACGCCTGGCTCGCGGAGGGCATCGACCAGCTGGCGGGCGGCGAGTACAGCGAGCGCAGCCCCACCTACTCGGGGGTCGTGACCAACCCGGCACTGCTGACGATCGCCCGCCACTACGGCCGGGCGGACCTGTACGCGAACGTACGGGACAACCTCACCGGGTCCCTCTACGTCACCGAGCCCAACGGCGAGCTGGAGAGCGTCCATTCGCGCCGTCAGGACCAGACCGCACTGCGCTACATGCCCGAATTCCTGATGCAGTACCGGGAGTTGGCGATCCGCTACGGTGACGGGCGGTTCGCCGCGGTGGCCGCGCTGCTGCGCGAGCGCGGGGCCGGGCAGACCTTCGGCGAGACGCCGCTGGGCGACCGGCTCGCCGAGGTGCTCGACCGCCCGGAACTGGCCCGCCCGCTGCCCGACATCACCTCATTCCCCACCGATTTCGAGCACCACGACGACAGTTGCCGACTGGTGCGCGTCCGGCGCGGCGAGCGCACCGCGACCATCTTCGGCGGTACGGACCTCCCGGAACTGCACGCCATCTCCTCGGGGCTGTCCACCAATCCGACGTTCTTCAAGATGCGCAAGGGCGCGGCGATCCTGGACTCGTTGCGGCTGTCCCCGCAGTTCTTCTCCCTCGGTCACTTCCGCTCCGAGTCCCTGGAGCGCGACGGTGACGGCTGGCGGCTGCGCGCCGATGTGCGCGCCGCGTTCCATCAGCCGCTGCCGCGCCGGCACCGCAGGCGCGACGGCCTGTATCCGCTCACGAACGACGGTCGCTTCTGGTCGTCGATGGACTTCCCGCACCGCCCGAAGGAGTACCGCGATCTCCGTACGGAGATCCTGCTGCGGGAGACGGCGGACGGCGGCTGGGACCTGTCCTTCGAGGTGTCGGGGTCCGAGGTTCCGCTGGCCCTGGAGTTGTGCTTCCGCCGTGGCGGCAGACTGACGGGGGACGGCCTGGAGCCCGTCGCCGGCGCCACGGACACGTACCAACTGGTCAGCGGCGAAGCCACTTACACCGTCGGCGACGACCGGATCGTGTTCGGCCCCGGCAACGGCAAGGGCGGCAGACAGCCCCCGGTCGTCGACCCCGGCGAGCGCTACACCTGGCTCGGCGGCTCGCTCACCCCGGACGGCATCCGCGTACTCATCACGGGCCGCTCACCGCTGACGTACCGGCTGAGCCTTCGCTGACGGTTCGTCAGCGTGAATGGGTACCGGCCCGGCACCGGGAGGCGGCGGTGCCGGGCCCTCTTCTCCGGGCTCTCAGCCGGAGAAGTCGATGCGCGCGAGCCGCACCGGCCCGCGCAGTGTGACGTGCAGGTCCCGAACGCCGGAGAGCAGGACCCTGGCGCGGACGGTGGTGTAGTCGTACGGTCCCCCGGTCGCCGGGACATCGAGTACGGCGACCGGCTTGCCTCCCGGCAGCGAGAGGTCGACCGATCCCGCGCCCGCCGCCTCGACGGTGACACCGACCACCGAGTCCCCGAAGTCGCAGTCACGGAAGACCAGTTCGCCGGTCTGACCGACCGGGGTCACCGCGTCGCCGGACACCTTGGTCAGGTCGACGATCTCGGTGCCGGTCTGTTCGTCGTAGCAGGCGGCGGCCAGGCCGTCCGTACGTACGGACCGGGCGCGCGGGGCGTCTCCCGGGATCGCGCAGCCGACGGACCGGCGGATGTCCGCGCTGGAGGCCGCCGCCTCGAAGACGTACTCCCCGCCCGGCACGGTCCAGTGGCCGTGTGCCACGTCGTAGTGGCCGAGTTCCGTCAACCGTACGGTCAGTTCGACGTCCCGGGACTCCCCCGGAGCGAGATGGACGCGCGTGTGACCGACAAGCTGCCGGTGCGGACGCGGGACGCGCGGCAGCGCCTCGCGGACGTAGAGCTGCACCACCTCGTCTGCCGCCGACGTGCCGGTGTTGGTGACGGTGACACGCGCCCGCACACACTCCTCGGGGACCACGGATTCGGTGGGATCAGCGGGATCACCGGAATCGGAATCAGGATCGGCGGGACCGGCGGGTTCGACGGTCGTCTCCACCACCAGGCCGTCGTACGCGAAGGTCGTGTACGAGAGTCCATGGCCGAAGGCGTAGAGCGGTGTGCCGTCGAAGTAGAGGTAGGTCTGGCGCGATCCGATGATGTCGTAGTCGAGTGGATCGGGCAGGTCCGTGTCGGCCGCGTACCAGGTCTGCGGCAGACGCCCCGCCGGTGACACGTCGCCCGCCAGCACCCGGGCCAGCGCGGTGCCCGCCGCCTGGCCGCCGTGCGCGGTCCACAGCAGCGCCGGGAGCCGGTCGTGCGCGTCCGGCACGGCGTACGGATAGGCGGAGGCCATCACCAGCACGGTGCGCGGGTTGGCCGCGTGGGCTGCCCGCCACAGCCGATCCTGCTGGTCCGGCAGGGCCAGGGTGCGGCGGTCCTCGGTCTCCCGGCCGTTGATGTGGGGGTCGTTGCCCGCCACGACGACGACCAGGTCGGCGTCGGCGGCGGCACGGGCCACCGCGTCCTCGCCGCGCTCCACGACGACGATCTCGAACCGTTCGCCCTGATCGGCAACCTTTACGCCGTCGGCGGCGACTGAGACATACCGGCCGGTGCCCGCGTGTACGAGGAGCTGTCCCCCCTCATGTCGTCCCGTCTCATCCCCAAGTTGTCCCGTCCCACCCTCAAGTTGTCCCGTCCTGCCCCCCTGCCCTTCGAACCGGAAGGTCTCCCCCACCACCCAGCCCCCGGGCTGATCCGCGGAGGCGCGTACGTAACCGTCCTCCGCGACCGACAGGTAGCGGCCGTCCGGCGCGCGCAGCGTGATCAGCCCGTCGCCCCAGTCGATCAGGGCGAGTTCGGTGGCGTCCTCCTCGCAGGTCAGCGGGGGCAGATCGGTACGGCCCGCGAGCAGGGCCGGGTCGAGCGCGCCCTGCGCGCCGCGCGCCTCGGCCGCCGCGTCGGACTCGGGGACATGCAGCCAGCCGCCCGACGCGGCCCGCAGCTTCACCCGGTCCACGCCTTCGGCGAAGGTGATCTGCCCGGCCCCGAACCGTTCGCGCAGCCCGTCGAGCGGGGTGGAACGGTGGATCAACGTCCCGCTGTACCAGTCGAGTTTGCACTCGTCGGCGAGCAGTCCGACGACCGCGACCCGCCGGCCGGCGGCGATCGGCAGCACGCCGTCGTTCTTGAGCAGGACGACGGCCTGCTCGGCGGCCTCCTGGGCGAGCGCCCGGTGCCTGGCGGTGTCGAAGTCCTTGACGTCCCCGTACGGGTCGAGCTCCGGATCGAACTCGCCGAGCGAGAAACGCACCGCCAGCTGACGCCGTACCGCCGTGTCGATGTCGCTCTCGGCGATCAGCCCCCGCTCCAGGGCCCCGCGGATCCGGCCGGTCATGACGGACGCGTCGGTGCCGTGATCGGTGAAGCTGTCGACCCCCGCGCGCAGCGACGCCGCGGTGGCCTCCTCGTGGGTGTCGAAGTAGGCCTCGGAGTCCACCAGGTTGCTGGGCGCGCCCGCGTCGGAGCAGACGAGCAGCTCCCGGTCGGTCCAGCCGCGCAGGTGCTCGCCCAGATAGGGCGAGAGATGGTTGGGGCGCCCGTTGACCAGGTTGTACGCGGGCATGACGCCGGCCACGGCGCCCGCTTCGACGGCCGCGCGGAAGGCCCGCAGATCGTATTCGTGCAGGACGCGGGGACGGACCGAGGAGGACGTGGTGGCCCGGTCCGTCTCGTTGTTGTGCGCCAGCCAGTGTTTGAGCACCGGCGCGGTGCGCCAGTACGCGGGGTGGTCGCCCCGCAGGCCTCTGGTGTAGGCGACGGCCGTGGCCGCGGTGAGCGCGGGGTCCTCCGAGTAGCCCTCCTCGTTGCGCCCCCACAGCGGGTGGCGCAGCAGATTGACCGTCGGCGCCCAGACGTTGAGACCGACCCGGTCGTCCCGTGCGCGCATCGCCCGTACCTCGCAGGACACGGCCTCGCCGACCTGCCGTACCAGGTCCTCGTTCCAGGTCGCGCCGAGCCCGACGGCCTGAGGGAACACCGTCGCCGGTCCCATCCAGGCCACGCCGTGCAGCGCCTCCTGCCCCGTACGGAACGACGCGACGCCGAGTCTCTCCACCGCCGGCGCGAACTGGTGCAGCATGGCGGTCTTTTCGTCGAGTGTCAGCCGCGCGAGCAGGTCGTCGACGCGTTCGCTGGGGGAAAGCCGCGGGTCACGGAAGGGCGGCTGGTCTGCGGTCACGGGCGGTTCTCCCTGGATAAGTGCGGGCCGGGAGCTGTCGAAGAGCTTTCGAAGCGCTTCGATGCTCTGGGTCCCGTGCGCGGGTGTCAAGACGTACCGGAGCAACCGGCCACCGTTCTGGCTCCGGCAACAATGTGTTGTTTACGGTCTGTTGAGGACGTTCAGGACGTCGCCCGGGTGATGGGGAAATCTTGGGATCGACTCTTGTGCCTCCGGAAGCGTTCACTTAACCTCGCAGCAACATCGAAGCGCTTCGACTCAGGGCGAGGCAGCCGGTGGCCGTTCTTCTCCGACGCCCGCCTCAGATCAGCCAGTTACGCCAGTTCCACTGATGACACCGCGGCCGACCGGCGGACTCCCGCCGGGTGTCCTGGCGCGCCACGAAGGGTTGATGCAATGACGCAGAACTCCTCCTCCGCCCCGAGCCGGAGAAGCTTTCTCGCCTCCACGGCGGTGGCCGCCGCCGCGGTGGCGGGCGGGGCGCCGCTGCTCACCGCCTGTGGCGGCGGGCAGAGCGGCAAGAAGGAGGGCACCACCTCCGGGAAGGACGCGCGGAAGATCCTCCCGGCCTTCGTGGCACAGACCGTCGTGTCCCCCGACATCCCCGCCAAGAACGGCTCCGCGGCCGGATTCACCAAGGCGATCGCCGCGGCGGACCTCCGGACGTCCGTACCCGAGAAGCTCGGCAAGGGCAGCACCATCAGGATCATGTCGATGTTCTGGGGGACTCCGCCGAGCGGTACGAACCCCTACTACACCGCCATGAACGAGGCGATAGGTGTCAAGGCCGTCTGGCAGAACCAGGACGGGAACACCTATGACGAGAAGCTGGGGGCCGTGCTCGCCTCCAGTGACATCCCCGATGTGGTGATCCTGCCCGGCTGGAACCTCTCCGGGAAGATTCCCAGCGCCGTCAACGCCAAGTTCGAGGACCTCGGACCGTATCTCTCCGGCGACAAGGTCAAGGACTTCCCGAATCTGGCGGCCGTTCCGACCGACGCCTGGCAGCGCTCCATCTTCGGCGGCGCGCTCCGCGGTATCCCGATGCCCACCTCGTACGTCACGAGCATCGCGCCCTTCTACCGCAAGGACATCTTCGACAAGAAGGGCTACGAACTCCCCGGGAGCGCCACCGAACTCCTGGCGCTGGCCAAGGAGATGACCAGCGCCAGGGCGAAGGTCTGGGCCTGCGACGACCTGAAGTGGACCGCCTTCAACATGTTCGGCGTCCTGCCGGGCGACGACAAGGCCCTGTGGTGGGACCTGGCCGACGGCAAGCTGGTCAACCGCGTCGAGACCGCCGAGTATCTCGAAGCCCTGGAGTGGACCCGCAAGCTGTACGCGGCCGGCGTCGTCCACCCCGACGCCGTGGCGGTTCAGGGCGACGCGGGCAACCGCTTCACCGCCGGTGAGGTCCTGATCTACAACCAGAATCTCGTCGACTGGTACGCCAAGACGGCTGAGCAAGCCGGGAAGGGCGACTTCCGGATAGCCGCGATGGACATCTCCGGCCATGCGGGCGGAGACCCGGAGCTCCATGCCGTACAACCCGCGAACATCTGGGCGTTCGTCAAGAAGGGCTCGTCCGAGAAGCTCGTCAGGGACTTCCTGGCCATCTCGAACTTCACCGCCGCTCCGTACGGCACCAAGGAGCGCATGCTCACCGACTACGGCGTCGAGGGCACGCACTACACGATGCGCAAGGGACTGCCCGTCAAGAACGACCGCGGCAACCAGGAGATCATCGGCGCGTTCGACTACACCGGCGACCCGACCGCGTACATCGCCCACCCCGACCTTCCCGAGATCGCCAGGGCCCAGGTGGAGTGGCAGCAGCGGATGGGGGCCTTCACCAAGAAGACCGCGTTCTACGGGCTGACCATCACCGAACCCAACCGCTGGACCAATCTGGCCAACGATTTCGAGCAGTTGGAGGACGACGTCATCCGCGGCCGGAAAAAGCTGAGTGACGTGCAGCGGGCCGTCTCCGACTGGAAGCGCGGGGGCGGCGACGACCTGCGCGACTGGTACAAGAAGCTGCTCGACTCCTCCGGGTCCGCCGCGAGCTGACGTACGACACGGGCCGACGTACGACACGGGCCGACGTACTTCGACGCACCGAACGACGCACCGAACGACGCACGACGCAAGGAGTTCACGTGCCGCACAGCGCAGTGCCGGACGCGCGGACCGCGCCGGAGGGCGGCCCCGAAGGCGGGGGCGCTCCAGCAGGTGCCGTCCCCGGGGAGCCCCCGCGGGGGGAGACGCACCGGGCGAGGGCCGGACGCCGGACCCCGGACGGGAAGCGGGCGCCGAAGCTGAGTCTGAGGATCCGGCTGCGCCGGGACCGGACGCTGCTCCTGATGACGGTTCCGGCGGTGCTGCTGGTCCTGGTCTTCGCCTACATACCGGTCCTCGGCAATGTGGTGGCCTTCCAGGACTACGACCCGTATCTCAGTGAGAACGGGTTCGTCGCCATGCTGGAAAGCCCCTGGATCGGGTTCGACCAGTTCGAGCGGATCTTCGCCGACTCCGCGTTCTGGGCCGCTGTGCGGAACACCCTCGTGCTGTTCTTCCTCCAACTGGTGCTCTTCTTCCCGGTTCCGATCGTGTTCGCGCTGCTGATCAACAGTGTGATCAGGCCCCGGGTGCGCGCGGTGGCGCAGGCCGTCATGTACCTGCCCCACTTCTTCTCCTGGGTGCTGGTCGTCACCGTCTTCCAGCAGATCTTCGGCGGCGCGGGCATCATCGCGCAGACGCTGCGGCAGCACGGCGTCGAGGGCTTCGACCTGATGACCGACCCGGGAGTCTTCAAGTTCCTGCTGACGGCCGAGGGCGTATGGAAGGACGCCGGGTGGGGCATCATCGTCTTCCTCGCGGCGCTCTCCTCGGTCAACAACGAGCTGTACGAGGCCGCGGCCATGGACGGGGCGGGCCGCTGGCGCCGGATGTGGCATGTCACGCTCCCCGCTCTGCGTCCGGTGATCGCCCTGCTGCTGGTGCTGCGGGTCGGCGACGCGCTGACCGTCGGCTTCGAGCAGATCCTGCTCCAGCGCGACGCGGTGGGACGGGACGCGGCGGAGGTGCTGGACACCTTCGTGTGGTGGACGGGCATCCGGAACCAGGACTTCAGCTACGCGGCGGCGGCCGGTCTGATCAAGGGCGTCATCGGTCTGGGCCTGGTCCTCACCGCCAACAAGGTGGCCCACCTCATGGGCGAGCAGGGGGTATACAAAAAATGAGCGCCACGGACACGGCCACCGACGCCTCCACCGACACCGATGCCGCGACGCGCACCGGCGCGCACGCCGGCGCGGGGAAGCCGGGGCGCCCGCGCCCCCGCTGGGCCGCCCCGCCCCGCCCGGTCTGGGAGGAGGCACCCACCAGAACCGGTCTCGCCGGCAAGGCGATCGCCCTCTCCGCCGCGTGTCTCGTGATCCTCTTCCCGCTCTGGATCGTGATCGTCACCAGCCTGTCGTCACGGCAGACCATCCAGGCGGCCGGCGGACTGGTGGTCGTGCCCAGGGACATCACCTTCGTCGCCTACCAGGAACTGCTCGGCGGCGGACAGGTGCAGCGCGCCGCCCTGGTCAGCCTGGGGGTGACCCTCGTGGGGACGCTGTTCAGCATGGTGGTGTCCGTGCTGTGCGCGTACGGACTCTCCCGTACGGGCTCGCTCGGGCACCGCTGGATCCTGATGACGCTGCTGGCCACCCTGTTCTTCGGCGCCGGGCTGATCCCCACGTATCTCCTGGTGCAGGCGCTCGGGCTGACCGACAGCTATCTGGCGCTGATCCTGCCGAGCGCGGTGAGCGTCTTCAACATCCTGGTCCTGCGTTCGTTCTTCATGAACATCTCCCAGGAACTCGTCGACAGCGCACGGATCGACGGCGCGGGAGACCTGCGGATCCTCTGGGGGATCGTCATGCCGCTCTCGCGTGCGGTGATCGCGGTGATCGCGCTGTTCTACGCGGTCGGTTACTGGAGCGCCTGGTTCAACGCGTCGATCTACCTCACGGACCAGAACATGATGCCGCTGCAGAACGTCATGATCCAACTGGTGCAGAAGCAGCAGCCGCCGACGGGCCTCGGCCAGCAGATCAAGACCGGCCAGCTGTCCCCCCTCTCTGTCCAGATGGCGGTCATGGTCATGGCGCTCCTGCCCGTCGCGATCGCCTCGCCGTTCGTCCAGAAGCACTTCCGAAAAGGCATGCTCACCGGCGCGGTCAAGGGGTGAACCACCGCGCCACGGGTGCCACCCCCGCTCGCACTCCCCCACCGACGGAAGGTGACGTCATGTCCGACCCGATCCAGGGCCCCAGCAGACGTACGGTGCTCGCCGGAGCCTCAGGGGCGGCCGCGGCCGTCGCCCTGACCGGCCCGTCCGCGCTCGCCGCGCCGCGGTCCGCCCACGCACCCCGGCCCACCGACCGGGCGGCGGCGCAGGCGTACACCTGGCGGACCGCCGCCATCGGCGGCACCGGGTTCATCACCGGGGTGCTCTTCCACCCCAAGGTGAAGGGGCTCGCCTACGCCCGTACCGACATCGGCGGCGCCTACCGCTGGGACGACACGGCCCAGCGCTGGACGGCGCTCACCGACCACCTCGGCTGGGACGACTACAACCTGCTCGGTGTCGAGGCCATGGCCGTCGATCCGGCCAACACCAACCGGCTGTATCTCGCTCTCGGCGCGTATGCGCAGTCCTGGGCGGGCAACGGGGCCGTGCTGCGCTCGGCGGACCGGGGCGCCACCTGGAGCCGTACCGGCCTCTCCGTGAAGCTCGGCGGCAACGAGGACGGCCGGGGCACGGGCGAGCGGCTGCTCGTCGACCCGCGCGACAGCGCCGTCCTGTATCTCGGTACCCGGCACGACGGACTGCTCAAGTCCACGGACCAGGGGGCGACCTGGGCCACCGCGCCCTTCCCCGCCGCGGCGAACGCGAGCGGCCAGGGCATCACCTTCCTCGTGGCCGCCGAACGTGTCGTCTACGCCGGCTGGGGCGACGGCGGCAGCGCCCTCTACCGGACGAGGGACGGCGTCACATGGGAACCCGTTCCCGGCCAGCCGTCCGCCGCCGCCACGCGCGTGCCGGTCCGCGCGGCTTTCGACGCCAACACCCGCTCCCTGTACGTCACCTACGCCAACACGCCGGGGCCCAACAACCAGACGGACGGGGCCGTCCACCGGCTCGACACCGCCACCGGGGTGTGGACTGATGTGACCCCCGTCAAACCCTCGGGCGGCGACGCCTTCGGCTACGGGGGCGTGGCGGTCGACGCCCTGGTCGCCGGCACGGTCGTCGTCACCACCAACAACCGCTGGGGCCCGGTCGACACGCTCTACCGGTCCACCGACGGCGGCCGGAGCTGGACCTCTCTCAAGGACACGGCGGTGCTGGACGTCCGGGAGACGCCGTATCTCAACTGGGGTGGTTCCGCACCCAAGTTCGGCTGGTGGATCCAGGCCGTCGGCATCGATCCGTACGACTCCAGGCATCTGGTGTACGGGACCGGCGCGACGCTCTTCGGCACCCGCGACCTGGTGCACTGGGCGCCGCAGATCCGGGGTCTGGAGGAGTCGGCGGTACGGCAGTTGATCGCGCCTCCCGCCGGGGGCGCCCAACTCCTCAGCGGCCTGGGCGACATCGGGGTGATGTACCACGACACACTCACCGCCTCCCCGTCCCGGGGCATGGCCTCGAATCCGGTCTTCGGCTCGGCGACCGGCCTGGCGATGGCCGCGCTGAAGCCCGCCGTTGTCGCGCGGGCCGGCTGGGGCGACCAGGGGAACGGCGCGCTCTCGGCCGACGGTGGCAAGAGCTGGCGCCCCTTCGCCACGCAGCCCGCGATCGCGTCGACCGCTCCCGGACCGATCGCGGTGAACGCCGACGGCACCGCCCTGCTGTGGTCGTTCATCCACTGGGACGGCACGAAACACCCCGGCTTCCGCTCCACCGACAGCGGTGCCACCTGGCGTGAGGTGCCCACGTTCCCCAAGGGCGCGGTGCCGGTCGCCGACCCCGTGGACCGCACGCGGTTCTACGTGTACGACACGGACGGCGGCGCCGTGTACCGGTCCACGGACGCGGGCGCGACGTTCGTGAAGGGCGCGAGCGGGCTGCCCGCCGGTGACATCCAGTTCCGCATCGCCGCGGCCCCGGGTCGGACGGGGGATCTCTGGCTCTCGGCCAAGTGGAACGGCCTGTACCGGTCCACCGACGGAGGCACTTCCTTCACCAAGGTGACCAGTTGCTGGGGCTCGTACGCCCTCGGCTTCGGCAAGTCCGCGACGGCGACCGGCTATCCGGCGATCTTCCAGACCGGCGCGACGGAGAACTTCGTCGGTGTGTACCGCTCCGACGACACCGGGGCGAGCTGGACCCGGATCAACGACGACACCCATCAATGGGGGTGGACCGGCGAGACGATCACCGGCGACCCCCGAGTCCACGGCCGCGTGTACCTGGGCACCAACGGCCGTGGCATCCAGTACGGAGACCCCGCCTGATGCCTTCCCTGCACGACTCCACACGTGGCCGCATCCTCTTCGGCGGCGACTACAACCCCGAGCAGTGGCCGGAGGAGACCTGGCTCGAGGACGTACGGCTGATGAAGGAGGCCGGCGTCAACTCCGTCACCCTGGGGGTCTTCTCCTGGGCCAGGATCGAACCCCGGCCCGGGGCACGGGACTTCGGCTGGCTGGACCGGCTGATGGATCTGATGCAACTGAACGGCATCGGGGTGGTGCTGGCCACCCCGACCTGCTCCCCGCCGCCCTGGATGGGCTCGCGCCACCCGGAGACCCTGCCGCGCGACGAGGACGGCCGGACGGTGTGGTGGGGCTCGCGCCAGCAGTTCTGCCCCAGTTCACCGGTCTACCGCGGCTACGCGGCCGCCCTCACCGAGGATCTCGCGGCGCGGTACGGGGGCCATCCGGCGCTGCGCATGTGGCACATCAACAACGAGTACTGCACCCACTGCTGGTGCGACGAGACGGCACGCCACTTCCGGACCTGGCTGCGCACGCGGCACGGCACCCTCGACGCGCTCAACGAGGCGTGGGGCACCGCCTTCTGGAGTCAGCACTACGACACCTGGGACGAGATCATCCCGCCGCGCCGCGCCCAGTACATGAAGAACCCGGCCCAGGTGCTGGACTTCCGGCGCTTCACGTCCGACGCGCTGCTGGAGTGTTACGTGGCCGAGCGGGACATCGTCGCCCGGCACACTCCGCGGATCCCTGTGACCAGCAATTTCATGCCGCTCTGGTCCGGCCAGGACGCCTGGAAGTGGGCGGAGCACGAGGATGTCGTCTCCGTCGACATCTATCCGGACCCGAGGGACCCGCACGGCGGCCAGTACAACGCGATGCTCGGCGACATGACACGCTCCCAGGCGCGGGGCCCGTGGGCGCTGCTGGAGCAGGCCGCCGGACCGGTCAACTGGCGGGGCGTCAACCATCCCAAGCCCCGTGGCCTCAACCGCCTCTGGTCCCTCCAGTCGGTCGCCCACGGCGCCGACGCCATCTGTTACTTCCAGTGGCGCCAGTCGCGGCAGGGCGCCGAGAAGTTCCACTCCGGCATGCTCAGCCACGCGGGCGAACAGGGCCGCACCTTCCAGGAGATCAAGCGGATCGGGTCCGAACTCGCCCTGCTGGGACCGCTCCTGGAAGGCACCGAGGTACGGAGCGAGATCGCGATCCTGCACGACTGGGACTCCTGGTGGGCAGACCAGCAGGACGGCCGGCTCTCCGCTCACGTCGACTACCCGGAGATCGTACGGTCCTGGCACCGCGCCCTGTGGGAGTCGAACCTCCCCACGGCCTTCGCCCGTCCCGACCACGATCTGAGCGCGTACCGGCTGGTGGTCGTGCCACACCTGTACCTGCTGAACGACACCGCGATCGACAACCTCGTCCGGTACGTACGGGACGGGGGCACGCTCGTGTCCGGCTTCCTGACCGGCGTCGCGGACCAGGACGACCGGGTGCGCGCGGGCGGTATGGACGCGCGGCTGCGCGAGCTGTTCGGCATCCGTACGGTCCACGAGTGGTGGCCGCTCGACGCGGACGAGACCGTGGAGTGCGACGGATTCAGCGCCACCCTGTGGTCCGAGGAGCTGGAGGTGTCGACGGGCGGGACCGTCGCCTCGTACGGGAGCGGGGAGCTGACCGGGCTCCCGGCGATCGTACGCAACGGCCGCGCGTGGTACGTCTCGACGCTGCCCGAGCCGGCGGCACTGCGGGCGCTGCTGGCCCGGGTGGCGCGCGACGCGGGTGCCCGGCCGGTGCTGGAGGGACTGCCGGAGGGGGTGGAGGCGGTACGCCGCGGCGAGCTGCTCTTCCTCCTCAACCACGGCGCGAAGAGCGTCACCGTCCCGGTCGCCGGACGCCATCAGGACCTGCTCGGCAAGCGGTGCGTGGACGGCTCGGTCGAGCTGGAGCGCCACGGTGTGGCCCTCCTGCGGGCACGCACACCTTCCTGACGCACACCTTCCTGACGCATGCCCTCCTGACGCATGCCCCTCGGACCCGCGCCCCCGTGCACGCGCAGCGCAGGAAGGCGCCCCAGACCTCCGCCGGATCCCCCCACGGTCCGACCGGTCCACGATCCGGTCGGCCCCTCGGCCCTGTCCGGCGGGGCCGCCGCCTCACCCGGGGCGGCGGTATCTCCCCCACCCATGGAAGGGACACCATGGCACGTCGCACCCTCACCGGACTGCTGCTCGCCCCCGCGGCCGCGTTCGCCGCACTCGTCGGCTTCGCCGCCGCCCCCGCCCAGGCCGCCGTCTGGACCTCGTCGGACCAGTGGGGCACGTACAACACCTCCGACGGCTACACCCTCTACAACAACATCTGGGGTTCGGGCGCGGGCTCCCAGACCATCTGGGCCAACTCCTCGTCGAACTGGGGCGTGTGGGCCAACCACCCGAACACCGGAGGCATCAAGTCGTACCCCAACGCCAAGAAGGTGATCGGAAAGCCCCTCAACTCCCTGTCGTCGCTCAGGAGCAGCTACAACGTCACCGTGCCGTCGGCGGGTGCCTACAACACCTCGTACGACATCTGGGACAGCGACTACGACTACGAGGTCATGCTCTGGGTGAACTACAACGGAGCCGTCGGCCCGCTCGGCACCGCGCAGGGGACGGCGACGCTCGGTGGCCACACCTGGACCGTCTACAAGGGGACCAACGGCAGCAACGAGGTCTTCTCGTTCCTGCGCACGTCGGACTCCAGCTCCGGCACGGTGGACATCCTGCCGATCCTCAAGTGGATCAAGGACACCAAGGGCTGGTGGGGCAACGAGACCATCGGTGACGTCCAGTTCGGCTACGAGGTCACCTCGTCCTCCGGCGGGCTGAACTTCACGACGAACAGCTTCTCCGTCTCGGGCAGCTGACGTCGGCCGGTCCGGATCGGAGCCTGACACGGTCTCAGGACAGCGGGTCCCCGGGCACGGCCCGGGGGCCCGCGCTCTCCCGTACGGTCAGCTCCGGCTTCAGCAGCACTACCTCGTCCGTACCGCGCCCGGCGAGCTTGGCGACCACCTGCTCGACCGCGTGCCGCCCCATCTCCTGGGCCGGGACGGCGACCGAGGTGAGCGGGACGGAGGCATGGACGGCCACCTGATCGGGGCAGATCGCGACCACCGAGACGTCCTCGGGAACGGCCCGGCGCTGCTGGCGCAGCAGGGCCAGCAGCGGGTCGGTGGCGGCCTCGTTCTGGACGACGAAGGCGGTGGTGCCGGGGCGTTCGTCGAAGATCCGGCCGACGGTGGCGGAGACGGCGGCGTAACTGCCCTCGCAGGGACGGTGCAACAGCCGCAGGCCGAGTTCCTGACTGCGCTCCCGCAACCCGCTGAGGGTGCGCTCGGCGAATCCGGTGAGCCGCTCGTACACGCCGGGCGCCTCGCCGATGACGGCTATCTCCCGGTGGCCGAGCCCGGCCAGATGATCCGCGCACAGCGCGCCGGCCGCGGCGAAGTCGAGGTCCACGCAACTGAGTCCGCCCGTGTCGGCGGGCAGTCCGATCAGGACCGCGGGCCGGTGCGCCTCCCGCAGCGGCGGCAACCGGTCGTCGTGCAGCTCGACGTCCATCAGGATCATCGCGTCCGCGAGCGCGCTGCCCTCGATCCGGCGCACGGCCGTCGGCCCCTCCTCGCCGGTCAGCAGCAGGACGTCGTAGCCGAAGGTGCGGGCTGTGGTGGCGACGGCGATGGCGATCTCCATCATCACCGGTACGTACATGTCGGTGCGCAGCGGCATCATGAGCGCGATGACGTTCGACCGGCTGCTGGCCAGCGCGCGGGCCCCGGCGTTGGGGTGGTAGCCGAGCTGCTCGATACTGCGCTCGACGCGTGCGCGGGTGGAGGTGGAGATGGACCTCTTGCCGCTCAGGACGTAGCTCACGGTGCTGGCGGAGACTCCGGCATGCTGAGCGACATCGGCGAGGGTGACCATTCAGCTCTCCAAGGCAGACCATCGGTGAAGCGCCCGTCGGTGAAGCGCTTCGACGCATGTGCCTTCGAGGTTAAGTGGCACGACTATGACCTGTCCATAGGGGGATCGAAGCGCTTCGACAACTCCGGTCATAGACACTGGCGGACATGCGCTCCCCTCGCACAGCGTAGTGAATTCCGGCCCCAAGGCCGTCGCCCCCACAGGGTCCTGTGAGGGCGACGGCCTTGGGCGGTCAGCCGCGGGCCAGCGCGCCCAGGATCACGGCGGTCAGCGCGGCGCGCTCCACCATGCCGGTGACGGTGGTGTGTTCGGAGCGGGCGTGCGCGCCGGACCCCATCGCGCCGATGCCGTCCAGCACCGGGAGGCCTGCGGCGACGACGAAGTTGCCGTCGCTGGCGCCGCCCACGGCGGTCTCGCGCAGTTCGTACCCCAGCAGGGCCGCGCAGCCGCGTGCCAGGTCCGCCAACTCGGCGACTTCCGGAGTGCGTTCGAAGACCGGGCGGTTCCATCCTCCGGTCACCTCGACCGAGGTGCGGGGATCGACCGGCCGCAGCGCGGCCAGGGCCGCGCCGACCCGGGCCTGTTCGGCGGCGGTGGCGACCCTGATGTCGAGACGGCCGACGGCCCGCCCCGCCGTGACATTGCTGCGGGTGCCGCCCTCGATCACACCGACGTTCACCGAGGTGCCCGCCTCCAGGTCTCGGAGCGCGCCCAACCGCAGGATCTGGTGGGCCAGTTCCTCCACCGCGCTGGCGCCGGCCGTGGGATCGAGGCCCGCGTGTGCCTCCTGCCCGGTGACCGTGACGGTGAACAGGCCGACGCCCTTGCGCGCGGTCTTGATGGCGCCGTCGGCGGCGGCTTCGAAGACCAGGGTGGCGCGGCTGTCACGGGCCTCGGCGACGATGGCGTCGCTGGAGGCGAGGCTGCCGGTCTCCTCGTCCCCGTTGAGCATGAGTGTGCAGGCCGGGCGGGGCAGCCCGAGGGCGTCCAGGGCACGCAACGCCCATACCCCCTGTACCAGGCCCGCCTTCATGTCGAAGACGCCGGGCCCGGTGATCCGGTCACCGTCGCGCTGGAAGGGCCACTCGGCCAGTGTGCCGGTGGGCCATACGGTGTCGTAGTGGCCGAGCAGCAGGACGGGGCGCTCCCCGGTCCCGGCGTAGCGGCGGACCAGGATGTCACCGCCCTGCTCGCGCTCCAGCACCTCCTCCGTGTACGCGGTGCCCAGCGCGTCGTCGAGCCAGTCCCGCAGCCAGGACAGGCAGGCGGCCAGCGCCCGGGGGTCGTCGCTGGCGCTCTCCTGGGAGGTGTACCGGCCCAGGTCGCGGACCATCTCCTCCTGGCGGGCGGCCAGCCAGGCCCGTACGGCATCGGCTTGTACGGCATCGGCCTGTACGGATGCGGCGTCGGGCCGCACGTCGTCGGAATCCGGGACGGACGGTGCGGCGGAGGGCACGGCGGCCGGTCCCGCCAGCCGGTCCAGCGCGTCCAGGCGCGACTCCGCCATCAGCTCCGGGTCGCGCTCCAGCTCCCGCAGGCCGTCGATCACGGCCCGCAGTACCGGAGTGGCGACCCCATGACGGCCCGCCAGCTCGAAGACGTCGGCGTAGTGCGTGGTCACCTCGACCGGCCGGCGCCGTACGGCCAGATCCCGCCAGATCCCGCTGCGGTCCTTGGACTGGGTGCGCAGCCAGGCGGTGAGCCGGCCGGTGGCGGCGCGGCGGGCTTCGGGGTCGGCGCCGCGCCGGAACGCCTCGGGTTCGAAGGCGTCGAACGCCTCCAGTCTGATGCCCGACGTGTCGGCCACGTCGAAGACTTCGGCGGCCACCGCGTCCATCGCGGGGCCGTGCCGGTCGATCAGCTCGGCCATCGGCGCGTCGGCCAGCGCGGTGGCCGCCAGCATGGCTCCGAATCCGGCCTTGGCCCACAGATAGCCCTCGACATTGTCGCTGGCCACGGCCGGCCCCCAGCTCCGCAGGTCGTCCACGAGACCGCGGACCCGCGCGGAGACGGGCGCGCCGCCCCGCTCGCCGACCACCAGGGCTCCGGCGCCACCGTCGAGGATCACACCGGGCTCGATCACATCGGCGAAGATGTTGACGAAGGCCGCGACGGTGCGTTCCGGTCCGATCCGCCGGGCTATCAGGTCCTCGTTGAAACCGTTCTGGACCGAGACGACCCAGCCGTCCGGTGCCAGCCGGGGGGCGATCCAGCTCAGCGCCGTGTCGGTGGCCTGGGCCTTGACGGCCAGCAGGACGCGGTGGACGGTGCCGTCGAACTCGTCGGGGGTGGCGGCCTCGACGGGCACGCTCTCGCGGTGCTCACCCCGGGCGACGGTCAGGCCATGGGCGCGGATCGCGGCCACGTGCGCCCCGTCGGCGTCGATGACGCGCACCCGGTGGCCGGCCCTGGCCAGGCTGAAGGCGAGGGTGCCGCCGATGGCTCCGGCTCCTACCACCGTGTAGGTGTCGTCGCGCATGTCGCTCATACGGGGTGTCCTTCCGCGGCGTCGGCCGGTCGGTGGGGGGTGCGGTGCGCGTGCGGTGTGTCCGGGCCGCCCGGCGCGGGCGATCCGTTCCGGTCGTGGCCGTCCGGGGGCCAGATCCGGGGCAGGTGGAGGGCGCCGGTGCTGGAGCCGCCGTCCACCCGCAGGATCTCGCCGGTGATCCAGGAGGCGTCGCCGCCGGCGATCCAGCGGACCGCGCGGGCGATGTCGCGAGGGGTGCCGGGCCGGCCGAGGGGGTTGGCGCCGATCGCCGCCGCGTACTCCTCGGAGACCGGGTTGCAGTCGCTGTCGACCGGGACGAAGCCGGGGCTGACGGCGTTGACCCGGATGCCGTGCGCGCCCAGTTCCAGGGCGGCGGCACGCGTGGCCATCTCCAGCGCGGCCTTGGAACTGGCGTACGGTCCGCCGCCCGGGCGGGCCCGCAGCGCGGAGCCCGAGGAGATGTTGACCACCGAGCCTGCCCTGCCGTGCTCGACGGCCAGCCGGGCGAAGGCGGCGGTGGCCAGCACCGGGGCCCGCAGGTTGACGGCGAAGAGCCGGTCCCATTCCTCGGCACGCAGGTCGGCCATGTCCAGGGACGGGTAGACGCCGGCCGCGTTGACCAGGACGTCGACCGGTCCCTGGGACTCCCAGGCCCGGTGGACCAGGTCCGCCGGGGCCTCCGGGTCGGTCAGGTCGACGGTGTGGGCGCTGCCGCCGAGCCGTACGGCGGTCTCCTCCAGGGCCGCGCGGTCACGGTCGGCGAGGGTGACGGCGGCCCCCTCGACGGTGAACTCCTCGGCGATCGCCCGCCCGATGCCACCGGCGGCGCCGGTGACGAGGACATGCGTCATCAGTGGAACTCCTTGTCCTTGGTCTCGGGCATGGTGAGGTAGACCAGCAGGGAGATCAGCGACGCGGCCGAGACGTAGACCCACAACAGGTCGCTGTGGCCGCTCTCGTGGAGCCAGGTCGTGAGGTACGGGGCAGTGCCGCCGAAGACGGCGACGGCCAGCGCGTACGGCAGGGCGATCCCGGTGGCCCGGACCTCGGGCGGGAACTGCTCGGCCATGATCACCGCGCAGTTGGCGGAGTAGCCGAGGATCAGCAGCATGCCGGTCAGCTGCACCAGGAACAGACTGAGGAAGCTGTCGCCCATCAGATGCAGCAGCGGCCAGGCCAGCACCACGAAGCCGCCGGCGAACACCGCCATGGTCGGCTTGCGCCCGAGGCGGTCGGACAGGAGGCCCGCGAACGGCAGCAGGACGACGAAGATCACCAGGCAGAGGGTCTGGGACAGCAGCGCGGTCTTGAGCGGGATGCCGGTGGTGAGATTGGCGTACGTGGGAAGGTAGTTGACCCAGATGTAGTACGTCAGCGTGCCGGCGACGGTGATACCCGCGACCCGGAGGGCAGCGGCCGGGTGCTCGACGAACATCGCCTTGAGCGGGTTGGTCCGGGTGCGTCCCGACCCCTGGGCCTCGGTGAAGGAATCGGTGTCCTCCACCGAGACGCGCAGCCACAGGCCGACCAGGCCGAGCAGGCCGCCGAGCACGAAGGCCAGCCGCCAGCCCCAGGAGTGCAGGGCGTCGTCGCTGAGCGTCGAGGTGAAGACGGTGCCGAGCAGCGAGGCGATCAGCACGCCACCGGCCACCGACACCTGCTGCCAGGATCCGGCGAACGCGCGCCGGCCGCGGGCGGCGGACTCCACGAGGAACGCCGAGGAGGAGCCGAACTCACCGCCCGCGGAGAATCCCTGGACCAGCCGGGCCAGCAGCAGGACCAGCGGGGACAGCACCCCTATGGACTCGTAGCCCGGGGTGAGCGCGATGACGAAGGCGGCGCCGGCCATCAGGCCGACGGTCAGGGTCATGCCCTTCTTGCGCCCGTGCCGGTCGGCGTAGACGCCGAGCACGGCGGCGCCGACGGGCCGCATGACGAAGCCGACGGCGAAGACGGCCAGGGTGGACAGCAGGGCGACGGCTCCGTCGCCGGCCGGGAAGAACTCATCGGCGATGATCTTGACGAAGATCGAGTACAGGGCCCAGTCGACCCATTCGACGGTGTTGCCGATGGTGCCGGCGACGATGGCCTTGCGCTGCTTGCCGCTCAGCCTGTGCGCCGCCGGCGCGGTGGCGGCCACGGTCTCGGGGGACTCGGTGCTCATGGCGTGTGCTCCGGGGATTCGTGGCGAAGCGCGGTGCGGGCGGCCTCGGCCAGTTGGGCGTGGGTGGCGTACCAGACGTCCGGGTGGGCGGCGATGTGGTCCAGCAGTTCGCGCAGCACGGTCATCCGCGAGCGGTGGCCGATGACATGCGGGTGGAGGGTGAGCTGGAAGACGCCGCCGGCCCGGTAGGCGGCGTCGAATTCGTCGGTCCAGATCTCCAGCACGTCGCGCGGACGGCTGTGCGGGCGGACCGAGCCGTAGCGGTCCATGGTGAAGTACGGCGCGTCGTCCCGGATCCAGTCGACGGGGATCTCGACCAGACCGGTGGGCCGCCCCCCGGCCAGGATCTCGTACGGTTCGTCGTCGGCCATCAGCGAGGAGTCGTAGGAGAAGCCCAGGTCGATGATGGTGTCGAGGGTCGATTCCGAGAAGTCCCAGGACGGGGTGCGGATACCGGCCGGACGCTGCCCGGTGAGGTCGGTGAGTGTGTCCAGGGCCCGGCGCACCAACGCCTTCTCGTCCTCCCGGCCGAGCAGTGTGTTGCGCTCGTGGATCCAGCCGTGGACGGCGATCTCATGGCCGTCGCGGGTGTACGAGCGTGCTTCCTCGGGGTGGAGCAGGGCGGAGACGGCCGGCATGAAGAACGTCGCGGGGATGCCATGGGCGGCGAGCAGCTCCAGCACCCTGGGGGCGCCGACCCGGGCGCCGTACTCCCCCTGGGCGAGACGCCCGGGGCTGGTCTCGCCGTCACGCAGCGGGATGGTCTCGTGGTCGGAGTCGAAGGACAGCGCGACCGCGACGCGGGCTCCGTCCGGCCACCGCTCCGGGAGCAGTGGCCGCCCGGCGCGCACCGCGTCGACGTGCCGTCGCCACTCGCTCTCCGGCCAGCGCCAGCTCTCGACGGGCGTGTTCGGGTCGGTCTGGGACATGGTGGCTCTCCACAGGGAGGTTCGGGGACGTGAGGAAGGGGTGAGGGGGTGGAGGGTGAGGGGGCGTGCGACACAGGTGTCCGGCGGGCGCCCGCTCAGTCGAACTGGTCCAGCCGGGTCCAGGCGCCCTTGAGGGTGGCCAGGTGCACGGTGACGTCGGAGGCGTTCAGCCCCGGCAGGGCGCCGATGACCTCGCCGGTGTAGCGGAACAGGTCGGTACGGCGCGGCAGGACCATGTGTCCCACCAGGTTGAACCGGCCGGTGGCGGCGGCCAGGAACTTGGTGCCCGAGTGACGGGCGAGCTGCCGCCCGGCGGCGTCGAGCCGGTCCGGCTCGATGGACAGCCACACCATGAACTCGGCCTCGTATCCCAGGAGGGCCGGCTCCACCAGGGTGCGGAAGTGCAGGGTGCCCCGCGCCACCAGCCGGTCCAGGGCACGCGACACACTGGACTCGCTGCGTTCCAGCCGGCGGGCCAGTGTGCTGACGGGCAGTCGGCCGTCCTGTGCGAGGGCTCCCGCGACGGCGTGTTCGAGGTCGGAGAGCGCTTGTGGCGCCTGGTCCCAGTCCTCGCGGTCGAACGGTGTGGCCAGCGAGGCGGGCCGCAGATCGGCGGCGGCCTCACGCGGCAGCAGGCCGGTGTCCCACAGCGCCGCGGAGGTGAAGGTGCGGATGACGGCGACACACTCGGTGCTGGTGATCAGGTGCGCGCCGGGCAGGTCGGTGAAGAGCAGCCGCATCAGCTGCTCGTTGTCCTGCGCGACGAAGTCGACGATCAGGTCGGCCGTGCCGGTGACCACCGCGAGGAACCGTACCTCCGGGCATTCGGCCAGCAGTTCGGCGAGCTCCAGCCCTTTGCCCGGCCGGGCGTGCACCCGTACGAGCATGGAGGAGCCGGCCCGTGTCCGGTCCAGCTCCAGCGCGCCCACCACATGGACCAGCCGGCGCTCGCGCAACGCCTGGTAGCGCCGCTGCGCGGTGGTCTCGCTGGCACCCACCCACCGGGCGATCGAACTCCACGGGGCACGGCCGTTGAGCTGGAGCGCGGCGATGACGCGGCGGTCCAGCTCATCGATCATGTCGGCGTGAGCTCGGGTGGCCATGGAGCGGGACGCTAATCATCACTCCGGCACCCGTCAACGAAGGAATCCCGCATCGTTCCAGGTCACCGGCGCGTTCTCCGACGACGGACGTGTTACGAGCGGGGAAAACCCGCAGATCGGGAGGGACGGTCCGGTGCGGTGACGGGTTGCCGGATCGCCTCGCGGGCCCGGTGAATTTTTCCGTCGGACAACTGACCGCCACCGCACGGTACGGGGGTGGCGGTGCCGTTGTGGTACGGACGGCGGCCGGTGTCCGTAACGTCGGTGACGTCGGTGTCGGTGTCCGTCACGTCGGTGTCGGTGACGTCGGTGTCGGTGACGTCGGTGTCAGCCGCGCGGACCGATCTCCCGTTCCCCGTCGAGGACCGTGATGGCCATCGCCGGGCAGGAATCGGCCGCGTCGAGCACGGTCTCGTCGGGGCCGACGCTGTCGGCGAGCGGCCTGGCGCGATCGTCGTCACCCAGGGCGAAGTACTCCGGCGCCATGCCCGCGCACATGCCCGACGCCATGCAGCGGCCCCCGTCGACCTCGATCCGCCAGCCCACCGGTCACCACCCGACCGGCATGGTGCGCGGGCCACGGACGATCATCTGTTCCTTCCAGACGATGTCACCGGCCGGCCGCAGACCGGGCAGCCGGGTCAGCAGGGCACGCAGCGCCTCCTGCAGTTCCACCCTGGCCAGCGGTGCGCCGAGGCAGTGATGGACGCCGTGCCCGAAGCCCAGGTGCTGGCTCACCTCACGTCCGATGTCCAGAACTCCCGGCGCGCTGAAGCGGATCGCGTCCCGGTTGGCGGAGCCGACCGCGACCAGTACGGGTTCGCCGGCCCGCACCAGTGTGCCGCCGACCTCGATGTCCTCGGTAGCGTAGCGGGGGAAGGCGGCGCCGGCGCCGATCGGGACGAACCGCATCAACTCCTCGACGGCGCCCGGGATCAGCGCGGGCTCCGCCCTCAGCCGCCGTAACTGTTCCGGGTGCTCGAACAGGGCGAACAGGAAGTTGGGGATCTGGGTCGCCGTGGTCTCGTGGCCGGCGACCAGGATGGCGACGCACAGATCGATCAGTTCCGGCTCGGAGAGCCGGTCGTCGACGTCACGGGCCTGGATGAGCGCGGACATGAGGTCGTCGGCGGCCTCCGCGCGGTGCCGCTCCACCAGACCCGCCATATAGGCGCGGAGTTCCTCGCCCTTGGTGTCGTACTCCTCGGGTGTCAGCCCGCTGGTGGACAGCGCGGCGTCGCTCCACTCCCGGAAGAGGGGCCGGTCCTCGACCGGCACACCGAGCAGTTGGCAGATCACGGCGACCGGGATCGGCAGCGCGTAGTCCTCGACGAGGTCGGCGGGCGGGCCGGTCTCGATCAGTCCGTCCACGAGTCCGTCGGCGAGCCGGGCGATGTCGGGCCGCATCTTCTCGACCCGGTGGACGGTGAACGCCTTGGCCACCAGAGTGCGCAGCCGGGTGTGGTGCGGCGGGTCCATGCTGAGGATCCCGCCGGGCCGCGTCTGCGGCCACTGACGGGGCGCGTCGTGACGCTCCTCCTCCGCCCGGCTGAACCGGCGGTCACCCAGCACGAGGCGGGCGTCGGCATAGCGCGTGGCCAGCCAGGCCGGTTCCCCGTACGGCAGTTGGACCCTGAGCAGCCCGGGGACTTCACGGGCGTGGGCGTACGCGTCGGACAGCTCGATCCCGCTCGACGTGTTGAACGGGTAGCTGACGGGGTCGGCTGGTGCGTGATGTACGTCGGTCATCGAAAAGCCCCGATCGCGAGAGGTTGATGCACGGATCGTTGATGCACGGATCGTTGATGCACAGCTCGATCAAGCACGGCTCGTTGAACCACCGGTCGCTGAAACACGGGTCGCTGAAACACGGGTCGTCGCAGCACGGATCGTGCTTGTAAGCACGCGATTACAAACCGTAGGAGGGGTATACCTCCCCGTCAACGGGGCCACCCGCGCGGCGGCTTCGGTCCAGCGGCGGGCATGACGGCGTCCGACGCACGGAGTACGGGAGGTTCGACATGGCCCAGCAGGGGCCGGAGCGGCGGCGCGATGCCGCCCAGACCAGGCAGGCGCTGCTCGGCGCCGCGTCCGCGCTGTTCGCCGAGCGTGGCTTCGACGGCACCACGGTCCGGGACATCGCCCGGCGGGCCGAAGCGAATCAGGCCCTGGTCTTCCGCTATTTCGGCTCGAAGGAGTCGCTGTTCGAAGAAGTCATGGCGGGGGTGGGCCGTGACAGGCTGGCCGGCACGCCCGCGGAACAGCTGCTGGCGGAAGCGCTCCGCGATCTCCTGGCGCCGGCGTCCGAGCGGGACCGGTCGCTGGAGGCGTTCCTCCGGTCGGGAGGCAGTGGCTGTGCGGTCTCGGCCGTACGCCGTCAGTTCGGCGAGGAGTACGCGCGGGTCCTGAGCACGCTGACCGACGCCCCGGACGCGGCTTTGCGGGCGGATCTCGCGCTGTCCTGGCTGCTGGGGATCGGGCTGATGCGGGTGGTGGTCCCCAAGGAGCCGCTGTCGACGGCGGATTCGGCGGAGGTCAGCGCGCTGGTGCTCGACGCGATGGCCACACTCCTGGAACGGGTCGACCGGACCCCGCTTCCTGCGCCGGCGGTGCCGAAGCCGACGTCGGCGGCGCCACCGGCGCCTTCACCCTCATCTTCACCGAAGCGGGAACAGGCACAGCCCGTGCTGTCCCGGCCACGGGAGTCCTGACACCCGTCGGCGCCGGACGTGCGGGCAGCGTCAGATACGCCAGCCGCGGAGGTGATCCGCCGCCTGGTAGACGCTGACCTTTCCGGACTGGATGGCACGCACCAGTTCCACGAGGGCGCCGTACGGCGGATCGATCCCCTCGCCGGACGCGTGCATGTACGCGGCGGCCACCTGGCAGGCGTACAGGCTGTTGCGGTAGGGCAGCGGTTCCAGGCGCACGAGCGTGTGGAACAGTGACGCCGCCCGCCAGGACACATCGGGTTCGCTGGTCGCCGGGCGCGGGATACGGGTCTTGTGGCGGGCGACGGCGGCGACCAGAGCCGAGTAGTCGGCCACGGACACGTCTTCCGGTACGGCCTGTTCCTGTACGTCCAGGAGCCAGGCCACATCGATGTACACGAGGGGCATCAGGCGGCTTCCACCCGCTGCCTGTCCTGCGGGTGGGGCGGGACCTCGTTGGCGAACGCCTCGTCGAACTCCCCCCGGTGCTGCTCCCCCCAGGCGACGGCGTACCGGACGAACTGCAACCGCTGCTGCTCACGGAGGGGAAGGTCGTGAACGTACTGCTTGAGCGACTTGCCCTCGGCGGCAGCGGCGGCCCGGACCGCCTCGAGCTCGTCCTCGGTGAAGCTGATGTTGAGTGATGGCATGGTCTTACGGTACCTAACCGGTACCTGTCGCGGAAGTGAGAGTCCGCCGCCCCCCGGCCGGGGCGATGAGGACCTTCATGTCGCGCTCCGTCGGGTGGTGGGGCGGTGTGCGGTGGAGACCGCGGCGGTGTTCGCGCCGACGATCACGGCGATGGCGAGCCAGGCGAGGGGATCGAGTCGCTGGCCGAGGACGGCGAGACCGGCCAGGGCGGCGAAGACCGGGTTGACACTCATGAACACGCCGAAGAAGTGCGCCGGTATGCGGCGCAGGGCCAGCAGGTCGGCCAGGAACGGCACCGCCGAGGAGAGCACCCCGGCGGCCAGCGCGCAGCCCAGCGCGGTGGGCGTGGGCGGGTGGTGCCACAGCACCCACGCGCCGACGGGCAGGTAGAGGGCGCCGGAGACGGCCGCCGCGGCGGCCGAACCCTCCAGGCCGGGCAGCCGGGCCCCGACGGTCCGGTTGAGCAGGATGTAGCAGCCCCAGCACGTCGCGGCCAGCAGAGCCAGGCCGATGCCCAGGTAGTCGGTGGACGGCGTGGGGCGGGCGAGAACCACCACCGCGCCGGCGGCCGCCACCGCGGCGACCAGGTCGACACGGCGCCGGGAGCCGGCCAGGGCAACGGTCAGCGGGCCGAGGAACTCCAGCGTGACGGCCAGGCCGAGCCCGATCCGTTCGATCGCCGTGTACAGGGACAGGTTCATCCCCGCGAACACCAGCGCGAGGCCCAGCACAGGACGCCACTGCGCCGCGGTGAAGTGCCGCAGCCGTGGCCTGCCGACGGCCCCGAGCACGACGGCGGCCACCCACTGGCGGACCGCCACGACCCCGGCGGGTCCGAGCACCGGGAACGCCAGCGCCGCGATGGAGGCCCCGGTCTGGTTGGACAGGCCGCTGCCCAGCATCAGCGCCACCCCGGCCCCGCGCCCCGAGTCCCGGGAAGGAGCGGCCCCGTCGACCGCGGCGGCCCGGGGCACCGCGGCGGGGGAGGAATCGAGCTTCATGCCCTCCACGATGAGAGCGCCACCCGTATACACAAAATGCATCGATGCGCTCACCTATACGCTGGACGCATGGATGAGATACGGGACAGGGCGGCCGCGCTGGAGCTGAAGCACCTGCGGTGCCTCGTCGCCATCATCGACACCGGCAGCTTCACCGACGCCGCCCACGAACTCGGCATCTCCCAGGCCGCCGTCTCCCGCACCCTGGCCGGCCTCGAAAGCCTTCTCGGGGTACGGCTGCTGCACCGCACCAGCCGCAGCGTCGCCCCCACCAGTACAGGCGTGCAAGCGCTGGCCCGCGCCCGCATCCTGCTCGCCGGCGCCGACGAACTCGTCCGCGAAGCCGCCACCGGCCATACCCGCCTGCACATCGGTCACGCCTGGTCCGCCTTCGGCCGGCACACCACCGAATTCCAGCGCAGCTGGCACGAACAGCACCCCGAGACCGAACTGCGCCTCATCCGCCACAACACCCCCACCGGCGGCCTCGCCGAAGGGCTGTGCGACCTCGCCGTCATCCGTGCCCCGATCGACCTCAAACCGTGGTCCCACGCGCAGATCGGCCAGGAGACCCGCTGTGTCGCCATGGCGTCCGACGATCCCTGGGCCCGCCGGCGCGGTATCCACCTCGACGAGATCCCCGGCCGCACCCTGGCCATCGACCGCCGAACCGGCACCACCGCCCTGGACCTGTGGCCCGAGGACGGCCGGCCCGCCGTCGAGTACACCCACGACATCGACGACTGGCTCGCCGCCATCGCCACCGGCCGCTGCATCGGACTGACCCCCCAGGCCACCGCCGCCCAGTACCGCCGCGACGGCATCACCTACCGTCCCCTCCGCGGCGCCGAGCCGATACCTGTCCACCTCATCTGGCGCGGCCACACCACGCACCCGGCCACCCACACCGCGATCGCCCTGGCAGCCGGTCTCTACCGCGAGGACCGCAGCACCCCACGTCCGCACAAATGACCCTGCAGGGAGGGGACTTGCTCGGTCGGCGAGGCGCACGGTGGGCGCCTTGGAGGCGACGATGCCGGGATCGGTCACTTACGCTGCGTGGAAAACGTCACCTGTTCAGGCCTCGCTCTTCCTTGAAGGGACACCCCTCCATGCCCAGCGAACGTCTCGACCACGCCTCCCTCGACCATGTCGAAAGCCCTGCCCCGGGGCAGGGGCGGCTCGCTCCTCGGGCCCGATACCGCTCCGACGCCATGTCCCTTGAGCTGGACGGACGTTGGCGCTTCCGGCTCGCTCAGTCGGTGAACGAGTCGACCCCGGGGTTCGAGGCGCCGGACCATGACGACACGCGGTGGGAATGGATGGACGTTCCGTCGAGCTGGCAGATGCGCGACGTGGCCGGCTCCCCGCGCTTCGGCACCCCTGCCTACACCAATCTGACCTATCCCTTTCCCGTCGACCCGCCGCGTGTGCCCGATGCCAATCCCACCGGTGAGTACCGCCGGGAGTTCACACTGCCGGAGGAGTGGCCCGACTCCGGGCGGGGTGTGCTGCGCTTCGAGGGTGTGGACTCGGCCTTCGCCGCGTATCTGAACGGCGTCCCGCTCGGCAACGGCAAGGGCAGCCGCCTGCCCACCGAGTTCGACGCCACCCAGGCCCTGCGTCCGGGCCGCAACGTACTGGCCGTGCGCGTCCACCAGTGGTCCGCCGGCAGCTATCTCGAAGACCAGGACATGTGGTGGCTGTCCGGGATCTTCCGTTCCGTGGCGCTGCTCCACCGGCCGCTGGACGGGGTGGCGGACGTCTTCGTCCATGCCGGCTACGACCCCCGCACCGGCGAGGGCACCCTGCGGGTGGAGGCCGACGCCGACGGCAGGATCACCGTGACGGAGCTGGGACTCGACCTCGCCGTCGGGGAGGAGGGGAGGGCCCCGGCCGATCCGTGGACCGCCGAGACGCCCCGCCTCTACGAGGCCGAACTGACCACGGCCGGCGAACGCGTACACCTGCGCGTCGGCTTCCGGACCGTGACGGTGACGGACGGCCTCCTCCGGGTCAACGGCACCCCGATCCTGCTGCGCGGGGTGAACCGGCACGAGTGGGACCCGGACACCGGCCGCACCCTGAGCCCCGGGACGATGCGCCGCGACATCGAGCTGATGAAACGGCACAACATCAACGCGGTGCGCACCAGCCACTATCCGCCCGACGGCCGGTTCCTCGACCTGTGCGACGAACTGGGTCTGTGGGTGATCGACGAGTGCGACCTGGAGACCCACGGCTTCCACCTCACCGGCTGGCGGAACAACCCGAGCGCCGACCCGAGTTGGCGCGACGCGTATCTCGACCGGATGAGCCGCATGGTCGAGCGCGACAAGAACCACGCCAGCGTCATCATGTGGTCGCTGGGCAACGAGGCCGGGACGGGCGACAATCTGCGCGCGATGGCCGACTGGGCCCACGACCGCGATCCGGGACGGCCGGTGCACTACGAGGGCGACTGGGACTGCGGCTATGTGGATGTGTACAGCCGCATGTACGCCGACCACGAGGAGACCGAACGCATCGGCCGGGGGACGGAGGACCCCACGCAGGACCCGGAACTGGACGCGCACCGCCGCGGGATTCCCTTCATCCTGTGCGAGTACGCCCACGCCATGGGCAACGGCCCCGGCGGCCTGAGCGAGTACCAGCGCCTCTTCGAGCGCCACCCCCGCTTGCAGGGCGGCTTCGTCTGGGAGTGGATCGACCACGGCATCCGCCGCCGCACCCCGGACGGCCGGGAGTTCTTCGCGTACGGCGGCGACTTCGACGAGGTGGTCCACGACGGCAACTTCGTGGCCGACGGGCTGGTCTTCCCGGACCGTACCCCCTCCCCCGGGCTGGCCGAGTACAAGAAGGTCATCGAGCCGCTGACGATCGGTGTCGACGCCCGGTCACACGCCGTGGAAGTGCGCAACGGCCTGGACTTCGCCGATACGGGACACCTCCGCCTGCACTGGCGCGTCGAGGACGAGGGGATCCCGCGCGCGGAGGGTGAACTGGCCCTGCCGGCCGTCCCGCCGGGCGGCTCGGCCACGGTGACCTGGTCCGAGGAACTGCGCGAGGCCGCGGCGGACGGCACGGACGGAGAGCGGTGGCTCACCGTGAGCGCGGTGCTCGCCAAGGACGAGGCGTGGGCGCCCGCCGGCCACGAAGTCGCCTGGGCACAGGAGCGGTTGGCCACCACGGAGTCCGAGTCCGCCGCCGAGCCCGCCACCACGCGTGGGACGCTGCCCCGGCTCGGCGGAGCCCGGATCTCCCTGAGGGACGGCGTCTTCGACGCGTACACCGGACGTCTGGTCGAGATCGGGACACTGCCCGTCGAAGGGCCCCTCCTCGATCTGTGGCGGGCGCCCACGGACAACGACCTGCGCGGTTCCGGCGGTTCGGTCGCCGACGAGTGGCGCAGGGCCGGGCTGGACCGGCTGGAGCACAAGGTCCTCTCCGTCGACACGGATGACGAGGGCCTGACGGTCACCACCCGGGTGGCCGCCGCCGGCAGCGATGCCGCCATGTCGGCCGTCTACCGGTGGACGGCGCCCGCCGGCCGCCCCGGCGCGCTGCGGCTCACCCTCGACGTCCGGCCCGTCGGCGCCTGGGACCTGCCACTGCCACGCCTCGGGCTGCGCGCCGCCGTTCCGGCCGGCCTGGACACGGTGACCTGGTTCGGCGCGGGACCGGGCGAGGCGTATCCGGACACCCGTACGGCCGCCCGCGTGGGCCGGTTCACCTCGGACGTCGACGGCCTCCAGACCCCGTACCTCTTCCCGCAGGAGAACGGCAGCCGTGCCGACATCCGCTGGGCATGCCTGACGGACCGTACCGGCACCACCGGTCTGCGCGTCAGCGGCCCCGAGCGCTTCTCGCTCACCGCCCGCCGCTGGACCAGCGAGGACCTGGACGCCGCGGCGCACCCCACGGATCTGGTGCGCCGCGACGCGATCCACCTGAACCTCGACGCGGCCCAGCAGGGCATCGGCAGCGCGTCCTGCGGCCCCGGTGTCCTGCCGCAGTACCGCCTCTCCGCCGCACCGGCCACGTTCGTCGTCGATTTCGAGGTCGAGTCCGCGGCTGAGGGACGGTGAGAGCGGCGGCCCCATGACTGCCGTCGGGGTGGTCCCCGCACCACCCTGGCGGCGGTCACAGCGCGCGGTCAGCGCTTGATCTCCTTGATCCGCAGCATGCGCGTGATGACCTTGTCGAGCTCGTCGTCCTCGAAGACCTTCTTCCAGTCGTCCTTGACGATCGACTCACGGCCGTAGTCCATGGCGATCAGGCAGGCGTCGGAGAACGGGTTGTCGCCCTTGAGGGTGTTGGCGAGAGCGACCTGGGTGTGGCCCAGGAGCATCGCGCGGGCGGCCGCCTCCGGCACACCGACGGTGTGAACGGTCTCGTGGAGCGCCTCCGTGAGCAGCGCGCCGACCATGCAGGCGATGGTCTCGACCAGCGTCGGCTCCAGGACGGCGAGCTGCTTGACCGTCACCCAGTGCACGTCCACGACCGGGGCGTACATCGTGCGGATCACGGCCTCGGCCAGCTCCCGGGCAGCCGGGTCGCCGCCCTCGGAGGAAGCTCCCTCGAAGGAGGCGACGACCTCCTGCGGAGCGGCGATACCGCCGAAGGTGTCGGCGTACTCCTCCTTCGTGGTGCGCTCCAGGAAGACGGAGGGGTGGCACGGATGGGCGACGGCGTTGTGCACGTCGTCGCGGCGGGTCAGCAGGCCGGCGTAGGCCGCGGCAGGGTCCAGCGTGAGCAGTACGGCACCGGGCTTCATCACCGGGACGAGCTGCTCGGAGACGACACCCAGCACGACGTCCGGCACGGCCAGGATGACCACGTCCGCCTGCTCGGCAGCCTCTTCGGAGTCGGTCAGCTCGCGGCCGAGCCCACGGATGAGCTCCTGGCCCTTGGGCGAGTTCTCGGAGAACAGCACCCTGAAGTCGCTCTTGACGAGGTTGTCGGAGACGCGCCGGCCCATCTTGCCGGCGGCACCGATGACGGTGACGGTCTTGTTCTCGGCGGCCATTACCTGCTCCTCTGAAGTGTGGTGATGCTGTGCCTGGTCCACTGGTCCTCGAGCCGGACAGTCGCCTCGAAGCCCTCGTCCTGCCACGGGAGCCAGTGCTCCACGATCTGGTTGATCCGCCGCTGCTCCGGCCGTACGGTCTCGATCATGTGGGCGTAGTCGAGCAGGCCCTCACCCAGTGGGCGGCCGGCGAGGGTGAAGCCGACCCAGCCGTCCCGCCGGCTGAACGCGAAGTCCTTGATGTGCAGGTTGACGACATACGGAGCCGTGGCGTCCACGACGTCCCTGGGGCGTTCCAGCGCGGCGACGCAGTTGCCCGGGTCGAGCACGATGCCCAGGTGGGGATCGTCGACGGCGCGGACGACGCCGAGGAGAACGTCGGTGGGGACCTGTTCGTAGGTCTCCAGGCCGAGAGTGACTCCCCGCTCCGCGTAGGCGGGGACGCTCTCCCGCAGGAGGGCGGTGGCCTCGGCGGCGTCGGGCCGGTGCTCGGCGCTGTTCATCATCGAGCGGACGAGTGTGACCCCGAGTTTGCCCGCCAGTTCGAGATAGGTGGCGAGATGGTCGCGCCGGATCCCGCGCGTGCCGAGCTCCAGTGTGATGCCCAGATCGTCGGCGGTGGCGCGGATGCCGGCGAGGCGGGCGTCGTCGAATGTCTCGATCAGTGGGTAGTCACAGATCTGGAAGACGTCGCCGCCCAACTCCCGCGTGTCGCGCAGCATCTGTTCGACCGTCAGGGGAACTGGCGCGTATGAGGAGTTGCGCCAGAAGTAGCAGTAGGTGCCGAGTCCGTACGCCATTACACGCTCGCCTTTCCGGCGGCACGGCCGCTCATTTCGTCAAGGATCAGCTCGACCGCCTCCGGGTCGTGGGCGAAGCGGCCGAGGAACAGGCCGTCCGCGCCGTCGCCGAGTGTGCCGAGCAGGCCGGGGCCCGCGCTGCCACCGTAGATGACGCGGCTCGTGACGTACTGGGGACGTGCGTCCAGCCAGTGGGCGAGGACCGCGCAGACGGTGGTGATGTGTTCGGCCGCCGCGGCGGCGGCCTTGAACACCGGGAGGTCACCGGCGATCCCCCGCCGCTTCTCCGGATCGGCCGCGTCCGCGTTGGAGATGTCGTCGGTGACGACGGCGACCTGGCCGGGGGCGGTGGGCGCGTCGCGTACGACACCGCCGGACACGGGCCGCATCCAGCGGCGGTGGGCCGCGACGAAGCCTTCGAGCGCCTCGTCGGCGAAGGCGGCGGGAGCGTTGGACAAGCGGGTCATGTCAGTGCACCTCGTGAAGCGGCTGTTCGGTGGGATCGGCGGGACGGCGCCGGGAGAGGGCGATCATGAGAACCGCGGAAAGGATCATGAAGCCGCCCACGACGAACATGGACAGGGTGTAGCTGCCGCTGAAGTCCTTGAGCCAGCCGGTCACGTAGCCGGCCGCGAAGCCCGCGATGTTGCCGACCGTGTTGATCAGGGCGATCCCCGCGGCCGCGACGGCGCCGGTGAGGAAGCGGGAGGGGATCGACCAGAACACCGGCAGCGCCGCGAAGACGGCGCACGCCGTCACGGTGATCACGGCGATGGTGGCGGCCGGCGAATTCATGTACAGGGCGAGCGGGATGGAGATGCCGCCGACGACGGCCGGTCCCGCGACATGCCAGGTGCGTGTCCCGTGCCGGGTGGCGTTCCGGGACCAGAAGAAGAGGACGACCGCGGCCGGCACGTACGGGATGGCGGTGATCAGCGCCTCCTGCATCACGCTGAACGACGTGCCGAAGCTGTCCTGGAAGCCCTCGATGATGGTCGGCAGGAAGAAGGCCAGCGCGTAGAGGCCGTAGATGAACCCGAAGTAGACCATCGCGAGCACCCAGACCCGGCCGCTGCGGAACGCTTCCTTCAGCGCCTCGCGGCCATGGCTCCGCTTCGAGTTGCCCGTCTTGGCCGCGTTCTCGGCGGCCAGTTCCCCGGTCAGCCACTCCTTCTCGTCCGCCGTCAGCCACGCCGCGTCGGCGGGGCGGTCGATCAGGTAGAACCAGGCGACGACGCCGAGGAGGATCGCGGGGATCGACACGAACAGGAACATCACGCGCCAGCCCTCCAGGCCGAACAGGCCGTCCTGGCCGATCAGCCAGCCCGCGAGCGGGGCTCCGACGACCGTGGTCAGCGGCTGCGCGAGGTAGAAGAGCGCGAGGACCTTCGTACGGTGCCGGGTGGGCACCCACTGGCTGAGGAAGAGGATCGCCCCGGGGAAGAAGCCCGCCTCGGCGACACCGAGCAGGAAGCGCAGGGCGTACAGCTGCTCGGTGCTCTGCACCCAGGTGAACAGCAGCGACACGGTGCCCCAGGTCACCATGATCCTGGACAGCCAGCGGCGGGCGCCGAAGCGGTGCAGCGCCATGTTGCTGGGGACCTCGAGGACGATGTATCCGATGAAGAAGACCCCGGACGCGAACCCGAACTGCGCGGCGGTGAGCGCGAGGTCCTGCCCCATTCCGTTCGGTTCCGCGAAAGACACCGCGGTGCGGTCCAGATAGTTCACGAAGAACATCAGGGCCACGAACGGAACAAGCCGGAGCGAGACCTTCCTGATCGCTGATTTCTCCACTGCGGATGGCGCGGATGGCGCGGACGACAACGCGGTGGCACCCATGGCGACTCCTCGGCTGCGCCGGACAGCTCTGTCCGGATTGGGGGTCATAGTCGGCAGCGATCGTGACTGAAACAGAGCGCAGCACCCGCTCGACTGGCTGATGTGTCTTCAACGTAACCCCCTGGAAGAAAATTGGTCACCAATTGACCAATGCGGCGTGGGTCGCTCTTCGAATGGTGGACATACCCCTTGGCAAGGACCCCTGCGTCGGCCTGGGCGAAGGGCTTCGCGAGGCACCTGAGCAGCGCGAACACCCATCTGGTGTACTGGTGACCGTGACCAGTCAGCCCGCTCGGAATTCGTCCGGCACCCCGGATCTCGCCCAGCTTCTGCGCCCCGTCGTGCGCGAGTCCTCGGTCAGCGAGGTGGCCAAACGGCTCCTTGATCACCTGTCCGCCGGGGACATCAAGCCCGGCACGCGGCTGCCCGCGGAACGCGTGCTCGCCGAGTCACTGGGGGTCGCGCGTTCCAGCGTGCGGGGCGCGCTCTCCGCGCTCGATGTGCTCGGCATCATCGAGATCCGTCCCGGCTCCGGCTCGTACGTACGGGAAGGGACCTCGGAATTCCTGCCGCGCGCCATCAACTGGGGTCTCATGCTGGGCCAGCGGCGCACTCAGGATCTGGTCGAGGTGCGCACGCACATGGAAGGCGTCTCGGCGCGGCTGGCGGCGGAGCGCGCCTCCGATGAGGACGTGGCGCGGCTCGAGGAACACCTCCGGCGGATGCGTGACGCCGGCACGGATGCCGCCGCGTTCGTGGACGCAGACATCGCCTTCCACCTGGAAACGGCGAACATCGCGCGCAACTCGGTGCTCAGCGACATCCTGCACAGCATTCGCGCCCTGTTGCAGGTGTGGATGGAACGGGTCAGCGATCTGGAAGGCACAGTGAGCGGCACGCTGTGCGAGCACGACGCGGTGCTGGACGCGATCCGCGCTCACGATCCCGACGCGGCGAACCAGGCCATGGCCGAACACATGCGCATGGCCAACGCACGGCTGCGGGCCTCGATCTCGTCCGACGACGAGCGGGAGCAGCCTTAGGGGGTACTGATGTCGCGTCACCCGTCCCGTCTCACAGAGCCGCCAGTTCGGCCTCCAGATCGGCAAGACCCAACGAGCCCTGCGACAGTGCGGCCATGTGCCACCGCTTCAGATCGAAATCGCGGCCACGCGCCGTCCGGGCCGCCTCCCGGCCGCGCAGCCATGCCCGTTCGCCCAGCTTGTAGCCTATGGCCTGCCCCGGCGCCCCCTGATAGCGGATCAGCTCGTTCCGTACGAAGGCGTCCGGGCGGCCGCTGTGTGACGCGAGGAACTCTCCTGCCGGCCCGGGCGTCCACCGGCCGCCCGGGTGGAACGGGGAGTGCGCGGGGATGTCCAGCTCCAGATGCATCCCGAGGTCGATGACGACCCGCACCGCACGCATCATCTGAAGATCGAGGTAACCCAGCCGGTGTTCGGGGCGGGCGAGGAAGCCCAGTTCGTCCATGAGCCGCTCCGCGTACAGCGCCCACCCCTCGGTATTGGCGCTCACCGAGCCGACGCCCGTCTGGTAACGGGACAGCCGGCCGGACAGGTGCGCCCACCGCGCCAGTTGCAGATGGTGGCCGGGGACGCCCTCGTGGTACCAGGTCGCGACCAGCTCGTACGTCGGGAAGCGGGTCCTGCCCAAGGTCGGCAGCCAGGTGCGGCCCGGTCGGCTGAAGTCCTGCGACGGTGCGGTGTAGTACGGGGCGGCACCGCTGCCGGCGGGGGCGATACGGGACTCGACGCGCCGGAGCGGCTCGGCGATGTCGAAGTGGGTGCCGTCCAGTTGGCCGATGGTCTCGTCCATCAGCTCCTGGAGCCAGGCACGTACCGCCTCCTCCCCCTCCACGGCGTGGCCGTGGGTGTCGAGATGTCTCAGCGCCGCCCACGGGGTCGCCGCACCCGGCAGGATCTTCGCCGCCTCGGTCTTCATCTCGCCCAGCACACGGTGGAATTCGGACCAGCCGTACTCGTACGCCTCGTCCAGATCCAGGTCGAGCCCCGTGAAGTAGCGTGCGGAGACGGCGTATCGCTCCCGCCCCACCACGTCCGGGGCGCCTGCGATGGCGGGGCCGTACACCTCCCGCAGCCAGTCCCGCAGCCGGGCCGCGCCACCGGCGGCCTGCCGGGCCGCGCTGTCCAGCTCCGTGCGCAGCGACGCGGGTCCGGCGGCGGTGAACCGGGCGAACCAGCCGCCCCGCACACCGATCCACTCGTCCAACTGCTCGATCATGGTGGCGACTTGGCTCGGCCCGCCGGGCAGCCCCCGCCGCAGGCCTTCGGCGAGCGAGGCCCGGTAGCTCTCCAGGGAGGCCGGGACGGCCCGCAGCCGTGACACCACTGCCCGCCAGTCCTCCGCGTCGTGGGTCGGGGTGAGGAGGAGCGCGGTCCGTACGCGGTGCACGGGAGAGAAGATGGCGGAGAGCGAACGGAGGGTCTCACCCGTCTCGTGCATGGCCAGTTCGGCGGTGAGCCGTTCACGCAGCAGCCGGGCGCAGTTCCGTTCGACAGCCGAGTCGCCACCGCTCCCGCCACTGGTGGCGATACCGGCGCTGCTGCCGGGCAGTTGGCGCGTTTCGGCGAGACGCCGCAGGGTGTCCTTGGCCAGGGCCGCGATCTGATCGCCGCCGTCCGGGGAGAAGTCGGGCAGTGTGCCGTGGCTGCCCCGGTCGCCGAGCATCGTCCCGGTGACCGGGTCGAGGACGACCAGCGCGTCGACGTATGCGTCCGCGATCCCGCGCGGCAGCGAAAGCGGCGACGGCAGCGGCGCTGACTGAGCGTTCGTTGCGTCAGACATACGGCCATCCTGGCCGACCGCGGGATCGCCGGAAACACCCGCTCGTACCGGCACCGGGCGCTTACGGGCACACACGCGGACGGCACACGGGGAGGCCCGGTGGAGCCGATGCGCTCCACCGGGCCTCCCCGACAGCCGCTACAGGCCACTCGCCGGCTGCCCGACAGCCGTCCGTCCGTCAGGCGCCCGTCCGTCAGGCGCCCGTATGCCGCTCCGGTGTCGTCCGGACGACCGTGATGCCGCGCGAGCGCAGCTCCTCGACGATCTGTCGGTCGGCCCCGTCGTCGGTCACCAGCGTCCAGTCAGGCCTGAGCGGGGTCCAGGTGTGGAAGGGACGCCGTCCCAGCTTCGCCGCGTGCGCCAGGACGTACACCCGGTCGGCACGGCGCGCCATGAGTTCCTTGAGGCGGGTCTGGCGCAGATCGGCCTCGCAGATGCCGTGTTCGGGCGAGACGCCGTCCGTGCCCAGGAAGAGCCGGTCGAACGTCAGCCGTTCCAGGGCCGCTTCGGTCAGCGGTCCCACAAAGCCCTGGCTGAGCGGGCGCAGCGTACCGCCGAGACATTCGACATGGACCGTCTCGACGTCCGCCAGTTCCTGAAGGGCCGTCAGGCCCGTGGTCGCCACGGTGACATCCTTCGCCGTACGCAGTTCGTGGGCGAGGGCCCCGACCGTCGAACCCGCGTCCAGCAGCAGCGACTCCCCCGGGCGTACTTCCGCCGCCGCCCACCGCGCGATGGCCTGTTTGGCCTCGAATGCCTCGCCCGTACGCTGCCGCAGCGACGCCTCCGGATGGGCCGCCAGCGCCATGGCCCCGCCGTAGGTACGGGCGAGTTGCCCGTTGCTGGTCAGCTTCGCCAGGTCACGGCGGATGGTGGACGCCGTGACCCCGAACAGCTGGGAGAGCTCCTCGACGCTGGCGAGCCCGGTGGTCGTGGCGAGGTGGACGATTCGGTCGCGCCGGGCCTTCGATCCGATCGCAGACATCAGTCTTCTGTCCTCAGTCTTCTGTCCTCAGGTGCGGACGGAACCGGTGGTCAACGGGCCGGAGTGGTGGACATCTCGGCGGCCTGGCGCAGTGCCTCCACCATGCTACCGGCCTCGGCACGGCCCGTTCCCGCGATGTCGAACGCGGTCCCGTGGTCGACGGAGGTACGGATCACCGGCAGGCCGACGGTGAGGTTGACGCCCGCCTCGATGCCCATGACCTTGACGGGGCCGTGGCCCTGGTCGTGGTACATGGCCACGATCAGGTCGTAGTCGCCGCGCGAGGCGAGGAAGAACGCGGTGTCGGCGGGCAGCGGCCCGACGGCGTCGATGCCGTCGGCCCGCAGGATCTCCACGGCCGGGACGATCTTCTCCTCCTCCTCGCCGTAGCCGAACAGTCCGTTCTCGCCCGCGTGCGGATTGATGCCGCACACCCCGATCACCGGCTTCTCGACACCGGCCCGCACCATGGCTTCGTGGCCACGGCGCACGGTCCGCTCGACGAGTCCGGGTTCGATGCGGTTGACCGCGTCGATCAGACCGATGTGCGTGGTGACGTGAATGACCTTCACCTTGGGCGTGGACAGCATCATCGACACCTCCTCGACCCCCGTGAGGTGGGCGAGGAGTTCGGTGTGTCCGGGGAAGGGGTGGCCGCCCGCGTGCAGCGCCTCCTTGTTGAGCGGCGCGGTGCAGATGCCCTGCACCTCACCGCTCACGGCGAGTTCGGCGGCGACCCGTACGTACTGGTACGCCGCGTCGCCCGCGACGGCGGACAGCTGACCCCAGGGCAGGTCGGCGGGGAGCAGCCCGAGGTCGACGACATTGATGCGGCCGGGGCTGAACTCGGCCTCGGCCGGACTCTCGACCGGCACGATCTCGCAGCTGACACCGAGAATGGCGGCCGCCCGGCGGAGGCGCTCCGCGTCGCCGATGACGACGGGGCGGCAACGGCGCACGGTGTCGGCGTGGAGCAGCGCCGGGACGATCACCTCGGGGCCGATGCCGGCGCCGTCGCCCATGGTGACCGCGATGAGCGGGAGCGGCCGGCCAACCGTGTCGGTCTGCTCCACGGGGGCGGTCGTCGGGGCTGCGTTCACAGGACTTCTCCTTGCGGTACGTGTGACACGGGCGGTGGAGGGACGGGCGCGTCGAACTCCACGCCCGGTACGGCGGATTCGGCCGGTACGGAGGGTTCGACCGGGACGGAGGGTTCGACCGGGACGGAGTGCTGGTCCGGTACGGAGTGCTGGTCCGGTACGGAGAGCTGGTCCGGCCGCAGGGCGCGGGCGATCCGCAGCAGGGATCCGGTGTCGCCGTAGCTGCCGGGGCGGGTGACGACCGTGCGGCCGTCGGGCGTGTGGCAGTGCACGGCTCCGTGGTGGATCTGTCCGACGGGGCGGAGCCGGGTGATGCCGAGCGCGTCCAGAACGCGCCGTGCGGTCTCGCCTCCGGTGAGGACGAGGTCGGTGGGGTACGGCAGCGCGGCGACGGCCCGGCCGAGGCCGGTCACCATCCGGCGGGCCGAACCGAGCTGTATGCCACGGGTGTTGTCGATGCTGACGACGGTCACGCCGTGGCCGCCCGGGAGAGGCAGCGGCGCGTCCGACTCGGCCGGGTCCGGCGCGCCGGACCGGGCGAGGAGATCGGCCGGCAGGACGGTGTGCCGGGCTCCGGCGGCGGTCAGTTGCGCGATCTGCGCAGCAGCGGTGGGTTCCGCGGTGCCCACGACGACGAGGAGTGGTCTGTCCGCCGTACGGGCGACACCCGTTGACGGTGTGTCAGCTGCGGGAGTCGATGCACCGCTTCGGCCGCCGAGCAGACGACCGAGCGCGCAGGCGAGCCCGCCCGTGCCCAGGAGCCGTACGCCAGGCCCCAGTTGGAGCGCGGCGGCGGCGATCGCGTCGAGGTCGGCGTCCGTTTCCGCGTCGCACACGGAATGCAGTCCCGCTTCGGCGAGGTCCCGGAGCCGGCCCGCCAGTTCCCGCCCGGGTGAGCGCACCACCGCGAGGGGTACGACCTCGGTCCGCAGGTCACCGAGCGCCTCCGCCACCGAACGCGGCGCGCTCCCGGTCTCCGCGCGCCAGGCGTCCGTCTCGTGGAGCGGGGTACCGTGCAGGCGGACGACGCCGTCACACACGGTCCGTCCGGCCACCGGCAGGGCGGGGGCGATCACGAGTCCCCCGGCGCCCTCCGCGTAGGCAGCGGCCTCGGCGGCGAGATTGCCTCGCAGCAGCGAATCCGTCTTCTTGATCAGTACGGTGTCGTTCCCGGCGCGCACGGTCGCACGGGCCATGTCCCGTACGGTCTCGCGGACGATACGGGCGGCTTCGCGGGCGTCCAGTTGCCGGGTGTCGAGGTCGAGAACCAGTGCCTCACCCGCGACGGGTGGCGCGACGGCGGTCCCGCCCGTCGCCGGGCCCAGGACGATCCGACCCGGGAGGCACAGCGCCGCCGCCGTCTCGGCCGCTCCGGACAGATCGTCCGCGAGGGCGAGTACGGGGCACGGTTCGCGCCCGCTGCGGGGCTTGAGGAACACGGATACCTCCTCCGGGCGGCCCGGGGCGGGCTGCTTCGGTGCCCGATGATGACACAGGTTGCGCGAAATGCGCGAGACCTCTTGCGCGAAACACGCAATCGTGCCACCTTTTGCGGCGCGACACCTGTTGGTGCCGGACATGCCGGACCAGCGCCGGCCGGAACCCCCATGCCGGTCCGGACACCCACAGCCTGAGCCGGTCGCCTCCCAGAACCCGAGAAGGTCGACGATGACCCTTACTCCTCAGAGCGCCAGGTCCGGCCCCCCCGACCTCCGTGGTCGCCGCATGCCGGAGACCGGCTCCGGCGCTCCCCCGCGTGAGCCGCTCAGCCGCCGCACACTGCTGCACTGGGGCGCCGCCGGTGGCGCGGGCATGGCTCTCGCCCCTCTGGCCGCCTGCGCGGGCCCCACCGGGGCGCCCGGTCCCGGCACGCTCACTCTCGGCCTGAACCGTTCCCTGGTGAGCCTCGACAACAAGCTCAACCAGTTCGACGCGGCGGTCACCGTGCAGCGCGCGGTACGGCAGGCGCTCACCCGTATCGGTCCCGGCATGAAGCCGCAGCTGATCCTGGCCGACCGGTTCGAGATGGCGGGGCCCACCGCCTGGACGGTGCGGCTGCGCGAGGGCGTGTGCTACTCGGACGGCAGCCCGGTCACCGTCGAGGACGTCGCCACGGCCCTGAGAATGTACGGCAAGGTCAACGGTTCCTTCCTGCTCGGCCTCTTCCCCGAACTGCCCACCGTCGAGAAGACCGGGTCCCGCACCTTCCTGCTGCACACCGACAAGCCCCTGCCGGTGCTCGACCGGCTGATGGCCAACATCCACATCACCCCGGCCGCCGCCAACAAGCCCGAGGAACTGCGCGGCGGTCTCGGCTCCGGCCCGTACCGCGTCCTCAGGGCGAACGCCGGCGCCGGCGAGTACACCCTCGCCCGCAACCCGAAGTACTGGGGCACGCGCCCCCGGACCGAGAACGTGCGCGTCCGGTTCGTCCCCGAGGAGTCCAGCCGGGTCGTCGCGCTGCGCAGCGGCGAACTCGACGTGGTCGACACCCTGACCCCCGACTCGGCGGACCAGCTCACCGGACTCCCCGGCGTCACGGTCGAGGAGGCCGCGGGCGTGCGGATGTGCCAGCTCTTCTACAACTTCCGCAAGCCGGACGGCCATCCACTCGCCGACCCCCGGGTCCGGCGGGCGCTGACGTACGCGATCGACGGGAAGGCCCTGATCGACGACGTGCTGAACGGCTCGGCGGAGGCAGCCGAAGGTGTGGTGCCACTCGCCCTCGAAGGTGCGGTGCGGACCGGCTCGTACACCTTCGACCCCGGCCGGGCGCGGGGGCTGCTGAAGTCCCTGGGCGCCGAGGACATCCGTATCAAAGTCATCTGGGAGAGCGGGGAGTTCGCCGCCGACACCTCCGTGATGGAGGCCGTCCTGGACATGTTCAAGGACATCGGCGTACGCGCCTCGCTCCGGCAGTTCGAGCCCGGCGGTGACATCCTCGCCTGGCGCCAGGGCAAGGCGGGCGACTGGGACGTGATCGGCAACGGCTACGGCAGCCCCACCGGCCAGGCCCTCACCACGCTCCAGGGCATGTACGGAGGCACCGCGGCGAAGGAACGCACGCGCGACGCCTTCATGGGGTACGTCGTGCCGCGCATCGAGAAGCCGCTCTCGGCCGCCGCCACCGAGGTGGACCACACCGAGCGCGATAAACAGCTGTCCGTGGTGCAGAAAGCCATCTGGGACACCTGGCCCAGCCTCTGGGCCTTCGCCCCCAAGACGCTGCTCGCCCGCCGGAACCGGGTCCGGGGCCTGGCCCTGCTGCCCCTGAACTCCTACGATCTGTCCGCCGTACGGCTGGAGGGCTGAGACGTGCCGAAGTATCTCGCCCGCCGGATCGGCCAGAGCCTGCTCACCGTCTTCCTGACGCTGACCACCGTCTTCCTGCTGGTGCGTCTCGCCCCCGGCGACCCCGCCTCCGCGTACGCGGGTCCCACCGCGACGACCGCCGATCTCGCCCGTATCCGCGGCCGGTTCGGCCTCGACCAGCCGCTGTTCACGCAGTACGGCATCTTCCTGCGCGATCTGTTCACCGGCGATCTCGGCACCAGCTACTCCTTCCACTCCCCGGCCCTCGATGTGGTCCTGGACCGGATGCCGTACACGATCACACTCGCCGTCTCCGCGATCACCGTCACCGCCGTGGTCGCCGTGCCGCTCGGTGTGTGGATGGCGCGCCGCGCCGACTCGAAGCGTGAACTGGGCGCCAACGTACTCACCATCACCGGGCAGTCCATGCCGGACTTCTGGACCGGTGTGATGCTCCTGACCGTCTTCGCCGTGCTGCTGCCGGTGCTGCCGGCCTCCGGATTCACCTCCTGGAGCGGTCTCGTCCTGCCGACGGTCACCGTCGCCGTCCTGCAACTGGCGCTCGTCTCCCGGCTCGTACGCCGCGAGATGACCACCGCGCTCAGCTCCCCGTACATCACCGTCGCCCGCTCCCGCGGCTTGTCCGAGCGTGCCCTCACCTGGCGTTACGCCCTCGCCAACTCGGGAGTGCCGCTGCTCACCGCCATCGGTACGCGCTTCGCCGCCCTGCTCAACGGGGTCGTCGTGGTCGAGGTCGTCTTCGGCTGGCCCGGCGTCGGCTCGCTCGTCGTCCGCGCCCTGGAGACCCGCGACTACCCGCTCATCCAGGCCACCGTGCTGGTCACCGCGACGCTCGCGATCCTCGTCCAACTCCTCGTCGACCTCGCCTACCCGCTGCTCGATCCGCGGGTGCGCCTCGGAAAGGCGGCCTGAGACATGACCACCGACACCGCTCCGCGTACCGCCGTCTCCGGCGCCTCCTCCTCCGGCGCCCGGCCGAGTGCCGTCACCGCCCGCGACCTCGCCCATGCCACCGCCACCAGGCAGCGGCGCGGCGCGCGCTTCAAGCTCTGGGCGGGATCGGTCTGTACGGCGCTCGTCGTCCTGCCCGTCGCGCTGGCCGGGCTGCTGCCCCTGCCCGGCGCCGACGCCCAGGACCTGTCGCGGCGACGGCTGCCGCCGCTGAGCGACGGGCACCTGTTCGGCACCGACCAGCTCGGCCGCGATCTGCTCTCACGCGTCCTGCACGGCGGCCAGGTGTCCCTGACCGTCGGCGTCCTCGCGGTCCTCGTCTCCGGTCTGATCGGTATCGCGGCGGGCTCGGCGGCCGGGTTCTTCGGCGGCTGGGTCGACGCGGTCGTCTCCCGGCTGCTGGAGGCGCAGCTCGCACTGCCCCTGCTGATGATGCTGCTGCTCGTGGTCGCCCTGTTCGGGCCGTCCGTCACCGTCATCACCTGTGTGATCGCCGTCGCCCAGTGGCCGGAGGTCGCGCGGCTCACCCGCTCCCTCGTCCTCGTGGAACGCGAGAAACCGTACGTCGCCGCCGCGCGCGTCCTCGGGCTGCGCGGCTGGTCGGTCCTCGGCCGCCATGTCATCCCCAATGTCATCCGCCCGGCGAGCCTCGTCGTCCTGCTGCTCCTCGCGCAGGCCGTCCTGCTGGAGAGCGCGCTCAGCTTCCTCGGCGCGGGACCGCAGCGGCCGTTCGCGACGTGGGGCCGGATCATCTCCGACGGCCAGGACTACCTCACCACCTCGTGGTGGCTGGTCACCCTGCCGGGCCTGGTCATCGCCCTGCTCGTGGTCGGCGTCAACCTGGTCGGCGACGGGCTGCGCGACCGTACGCGCACGGTCAGGGCACCGCGCGGAGCGCGCGTACCGCGTGGCACACGCGCGGCACGCTTCAAGAAGGGAGCCTGAGCCATGGCCACCACCGGCACCGCCGACACCGCCGACAGCGCTGCGACCGGGACCACGGCACCGGACGGCGCCGTCACGGAGACCAGGACCACGGACACCAGGACGAAGGATGCCGGGACCTCGGACCGCCCGACCGTCCCGCTCCTGGACGTCGAGAACCTCCAGATCGAACTCGTCACCGCACGCGGTGTGGTCCGCGCCGTCGACGGTGTGACCTTCACCGTGGGCGAGGGCGAGACCGTCACCCTCATCGGCGAGTCCGGGTCCGGCAAGTCCACCACCGCCATGGGCGTGCTGCGGCTGCTGCCCGAAGGCCTCGCGGTGCTGTCCGGCACGGTACGGATCGCGGGCCGCGACCTGATCGCCGACCCGGCCGCCGCCCGCCAGGTGCGCGGACGGACCGTGTCGCTGATCCCGCAGGACCCGATGACGGCTCTCAGCCCGGTCCACACGATCGGCCGTCAGCTGGGCGACGCGTTGCGGCTGCGGCACCCCGGCCTGTCCCGGAAGGATGTCCGGGACAAGGGGATCGACCTCCTCGCCCAGGTCCGTATCCCCCAACCGGAGACCCGCTGGAAGGCGTATCCGCACCAGTTCTCCGGCGGCATGCTCCAGCGCATGCTGATCGCCGTGGCGCTCGCCGCGCGGCCGCGGCTGCTGATCGCGGACGAGCCGACCTCCGCCCTGGACGCCACCGTGCAGGCGAGCGTCCTCGATCTGCTGATGGAGCTACAGGAAAAGGAGGGCATCGGGATGCTGATGATCACCCATGATCTGGGAGTGGCCCGGGTCGTCTCCGACCGTATCCATGTGATGAGGGAGGGCCGGTTCGTGGAGTCGGGATCCGCCGAGCAGATCGTGGACCGGCCGTCCGAGCCGTACACCCGCGGCCTGCTCGCGGCCGTGCCGCGGCTCGGCCCCTGGGACGAGGACGCCGTGTCCGGGACCGCTGTGCGGGGAGCCGCCACATGAACGGCGCGACGGCCGGCACAGCGGGGGAAAGTCCCGTGAACGGTTCCCGGGGCCGAGACGGCCTCGCCACGGCTGAGCCGTCTCCCGGCGTCGCCACGGGTGAACCGTTCCTCAGCGTCGAGGACCTCGTGGTCGAATACCCCACCGCGCAGGGGCCGTTCCGCGCTGTCGACCGGGTGAGCCTGAAGGTGCCGCGCGGCGGCTCGCTCGGCGTCGTCGGCGAGTCGGGCTGTGGCAAGTCGACCCTCGCCCGTGCCCTCGTACGGCTCCTGAAGCCCACCTCGGGCCGGATCGTCCTCGACGGTACGGATATCGCCGCGCTGCCCGAGCGCCGCCTGCGCCCGATGCGGCGGCGCGTACAGATGGTCTTCCAGGATCCGTACGGTTCCCTCGACCCGCATCTGACCGCCGAGCAGATCGTGGCCGAGCCGCTGCGCATCTCGGGCGTGGGCGACAAGGCGGAGCGGGCCCGGCGGGCGGCCGAGCTGATCGACCGGGTCGGGCTGCCGTCCACGGCGCTGCACCGCCGCCCGCCCGAGTTCTCCGGCGGTCAGCGCCAGCGCATCGGTATCGCCCGCGCGCTCGCCTCACGGCCGGACCTGCTGGTGTGCGACGAGGCGACCTCCGCGCTCGATGTCTCCGTCCAGGCACAGGTCCTCGATCTGCTGCGGGAACTCCAGGCGGAGACCGGCATCGCCTACCTCGTCATCGCCCACAACCTCGGGGTGGTCAGGGAGATCAGCACCGATGTGGTGGTGATGCACGCGGGCCGCGTCGTGGAGAGCGGGCCGACCGCCTCCGTACTGGCGTCGCCTGCCGAGTCCTACACCCGGGCGCTGCGCCGCGCCGCCCTCGATCCCACCGCCGTCCGGGGCGTCAAGCCCCGGCACCTGCTCACCGCCACACCGCCCACCGCGAGCGGAACCGGTACGTCCGACGCGACGTCACCTGTCACCGGAACCACGGCCGCGCCCGAAGCCACAGCCGCACTCGAAAACGCAACCCCACTCGAAAACGCAACCGCAACCGCATCGGAAGGCAACCGCTCGTGATCACCGGCATCGACCTGCCGCACATTCCCGTCCCGCTGTCGGGTCTCGTCCTCGGCACCATGACCTTCGGCGACACCGTCGACCGCGCGGGCGCCGCCGCCATGCTGGACACGGCGCTGGACGCGGGTGTCACCGGCGTCGACACGGCGAACGGCTACGCGGGCGGCGAGAGCGAGCGCATCCTCGCCGAGCTGCTGCCCGGCCGCCGCGACCGGATCGTCCTGGCGACCAAGGCGGGGATCCCGCACCCCGACCAGGGCGAGCACGCACCGCTGTCGGCAGCCGGGATGCGGGCCGCGCTGGAGGGCAGTCTGAAGCGGCTCGGCACCGACCATGTCGATCTCTTCTATCTGCACCAGCCGGACCGGGCCACACCGGTCGCGGAAACCCTGTCCGCCGTCGCGGAGTTCGTCGCCGAGGGCAAGATCCTCGCCCTCGGCGTCTCGAACCACGCGGCCTGGCAGATCGCCGAACTCGTCCGCGCCGCAGGCGAGGTGGGGGCGCCCCGTCCCGTCGTCGCGCAGCAGCTGCACAACCTTCTCGCGCGCCGTCTCGAAGAGGAGTACGTCGAGTACGCGGCCGTCACCGGACTGCGCACCATGGTCTACAACCCGCTCGGCGGCGGCCTCCTCACCGGGCGCCACCGCTTCGAAGAGACCCCGGATTCGGGCCGGTTCGGTGATTCCAAGCTCGCCGTGATGTACCGGGAGCGCTACTGGGACGAGCGGCTGTTCGACGCCGTCGGAGAGCTCACCCGGATCGCCGGGGAAGCGGGCGTCCCCCTCACGGAACTCGCGCTGCGCTGGCTGCTGGACCGGCCCTCGACCGACGCGCTGCTGCTCGGCGGCTCCCGTACCGAACATCTGCGGGCGAACATCGCCGCGGCCCGAGCCGGTTCGCTGCCCGCCGATGTGACGGCGGCCTGCGACAAGGTCGGCGCCCGGCTGCGCGGCCCGATGCCCGCCTACAACCGCTGACCGCACACTCCTCGCCGATCAACCCGCCCCACCCCGAAGGGATCCTCATGACCCGCGACTCGTCCGGTACGCCCGCCGCTTTCGCCACCGCACTGCGCGCCCGTGAACAGCTCGTCGGCTACTGGTCCGTCCTCGATTCCCCGGTCTCCACCGAGCGCATCGCGCGCCTCGGCTACGACTATGTCGCGCTGGACGCCCAGCACGGCCTGATCGAGTACTCGGGTCTGCTCGCCTCCCTCACCGCGATCGACACCAAGGGCAGCACCGCCGTCGGTCTCGTCCGTACCGAGGCCAACGACCCGGCGCCCATCGGCCGCGCGCTCGACGCGGGCGCGGCCGGTGTCATCGTCCCGCTCATCGACACCGCCCAGGACGCCGCCGACGCGGTGGCCGCCGTCCGCTACCCGCCGCTGGGCCGCCGCTCCTACGGCCCCATGCGCTCGGGTCTGCGGATCGGCCCCAACCCCGCCGACGCGCACGAGCAGACCGTCGTCCTCGCCATGATCGAGACGGCCGACGGTCTCGCCAACGTGGCCGAGATCTGCGCCACCGAGGGCCTGGACGGCGTGTACATCGGCCCCTCCGACCTCCGTATCGCCATCGGCGGCGCCACCTCGACCGACCCGGCGGTCGCCGACCGCTTCGAGGCGGCGCTCGTCACCGTCCGGGAGGCGGCGGCCGCCGCGGGCATCGCCGCGGGCATCCACAACGCGGACGGCGCGAGCGCCGCCAAGCGTCTCGCCGAAGGCTTCACCTTCGCCACCGTCGCCAGCGACCTCACCCACCTGGAGCAGATCGCCGGCCGTCACCTCTCCGACGCCCGGCCCGTCCAGGACGCCCGGTGACCGGGCCGCCCTCCGGCGCCGACGGCGTGCTGCGTCCCCACCCGGGGCAACCGGGCCGCGCGGAGGCCCAGCTGGCCGCGCCCGCCGCGCAGAACCATGCCGCGAACCTGGCGGTGCTGCCCGGCGGGGACGTCGGCTGTGTCTGGTTCGGGGGGACGCAGGAGGGCGTCGCGGACATCTCCGTGTGGTTCTCCCGGCTCGCCCCGGACACCGACACCTGGTCCGTGCCGGTCCGGCTGTCCGACGACCCCGCGTGCTCCGAGCAGAACCCCGTGCTGTTCCCCGCTCCCGGGGGCGAGTTGTGGCTGCTGCACACCGCCCAGCGGGCCGGTCACCAGGACACGGCCGAGGTACGACTGCGCGTCAGTCACGACAACGGCGCGACGTGGGGCCCGTCCCGGACCCTGTTCCCCGCGACGGCGGAGGGCGGCGTCTTCGTCCGCCAGCCGGTCACCGTACTGCCGTCGGGGCGCCGGCTGCTGCCCGTGTTCCGCTGTGTCGGCGTGCCCGGCCGGTCGTGGTCGGGCGGCGACGACACCAGCTCGGTAATGATCAGCGACGACGCGGGGGCGACCTGGGACGAGCGGCCGGTGCCGTCCTCCAACGGTCTGGTGCACATGAACGTCCGGGCGCGGCCGGACGGTTCACTGCTCGCGCTGTTCCGCAGCCGCCGGGCGGACGCCGTTCACAGCTCCACGTCGGACGACGGCGGGGAGACCTGGACACCGCCGGAGCCGCTGTCCGTCCCCAACAACAACTCCTCCCTCCAGTACATCCCGCTGGAGGACGGACGTCTCGCCCTGGTCCACAACCCGAGCAGCGCGGCCGACGCCACCGAGCGCCGGGTGTCGCTGTACGACGAGATCGACGACGAGGGCCTGACCGGCGGGCAGGCCGGCACCGCGCCGCCGTCCGACGCCGCTTTCTGGGGCGCTCCGCGCGCCCCGCTCAGTCTCTCGGTGTCCTCGGACGGAGGCAGGACCTGGCCGGTACGCCACGACCTGGAGACGGGCGACGGCTACTGCCTCACCAACAACTCGCGCGACGGCCTGAACCGCGAACTGTCCTACCCGTCCATCGCCCGGTCCGGCGACGGGACACTGCACATCGCCTACACCCATCACCGGCGCACCATCAAACACCTGCGTCTGAGCCCGAGTTGGCGGGACCGGGAGATACCGGCCTGAGAGGCGCGCCGCGTCGGCCGACCCATGCTGGTCGGCCGGCGCGGCAGGTCAGCCGTGACGCAGGTCAGCCGGCCGCGTGCGAGAGCTCCTCGTACTCCTCGTCGGTCAGTTCGAGGGTCGCGCCCACGGTGTTCTCCTCCAGGTGCGCCACGGACGAGGTGCCGGGGATCGGGAGGATGGCAGGCGAGCGTCGCAGCAGCCAGGCCAGCGCCAGCTGCGAGGGGGCCACACCCCGGTCGGCCGCGATCTTCGTCAGCGGGCTGTCGTCACCGGTGAGGGCGCCGGTTGCCAGCGGGAACCAGGGGATGAACGCCAGGTTGTTCGCCTCCGCGTACTCCAGCACGTCCTCGGCCTCACGGTCCGCGAGGTTGAAACGATTCTGCACGGAGACGATCCGGGCGATCCCCGCAGCCTCCACCAGTTGGGCGACCGAGACCTCACTCAGTCCGATGTGCCGGATCTTGCCCTCGCTCTGGAGGGCCACCAGCTCACCGAGCTGCTCGGCGAGCGGCACCTTCGCGTCGATACGGTGCAGCTGAAGCAGGTCGATGCGCTCCAGACCCAGGTGGCGCAGGTTCAACTCGACCTGCTGACGCAGATATTCCGGGCGCCCGACCGGTATCCACTCGCTCGGACCGGTGCGGGTCAAACCGACCTTGGTGGCGATCACCAGGTCGTCGGGGTACGGGTGGAGCGCCTCCTTCAGCAGCAGATCGGCCGTGAAGGGGCCGTACGCGTCGGCGGTGTCGATGAAGTTGATGCCCAGTTCAACGGCGCGGCGCAGGACCCGTACGGCTTCCGCCGGATCCTTGGGGTCTCCCCAGACTCCGGGGCCTGTCAGCTGCATCGTGCCGTAGCCGAGCCGGGTGACGGGCAGATCCCCGCCGAGGAGAAAGCTTCCGGACGCGTCGGCGGGCCGCTGGATAACGCTCATGATCAGCTCCTGATCGAACGGGACGTTCCTTTTCCGGTGAGGAAACACGACCGCCGGGCCGATTGTTCCCCGCGGAACCGTTCCGACCTCCCCCTACGTTTCCCGGACAGCGCCGACGCGAGGTCGGCGCGTTGTTCCGGACCGGACGGACGGTGGCGATGAGCGAGTTGGTTCCCGGAGGGAATGTTTCCCTGCCGGACACGGCGCTGACAATTCAGGTGCCCGGACCCTTCGATCTCTCCGTCCTCATCACGGACGAGAGCGGAAAGGTCGCCGGGGACGGTGATTTCGTCTTCTACAACCAGCCGTCGGCCCCTGGCGCCCGGTTGAGCTCCGGTGGCGTCAGCGTGGACCCGCGGCGGCTGCGGCCGGGCGCGAGCCGTGTCACCGTGGTCGTCAGTCCCTCCGAGTCCGGCACTCCCCTGGGCCGGCTGCCCGTCCCGGCACTGACCGTCACCGGGGACGACGGCCGGGGTGTCCTCGCCCGGTTCGCACCCTCGCGCCCTACGCACGAGACGGTGCTGCTGCTCGCCGAGATCTACCGGCGCGGCACCGCCTGGAAGCTGCGCGCGCTCGGTCAGGGGTACGCCGACGGGCTGGCCGGAATCGCCCGCGACTTCGGCGTGGAGGTCGCGGAGGAAGCCCCCGGACCAGCCCTCACGCCCTCACCGACCGCCCCGGTAAGCGGGGTCGCGGGCGGTACGGACTCCGATGTCGCCGCTCTCGTCCGGGCCGTTCGGCTCAGGGCCGGTCTGCCGCCCCTGGCCGTGGACCGACGTCTCTCGGCCGCGGCTCAGGCCCACGCGTCGGTCATGGCGCGTCAGCGGCGGCTCGGCGCGGAGGGCCCCGACGGGATCTCCGTCTTCCAGCGGATCACCGCGGGTGGTTACCGCTACCTCCGTATCGACCAGCATCTGGTCTCCGGCCCCCGCACACCGGGCGAGTTCGTGGACTACTGCCTGGACGGTGATGCGGCGGGGAGCCCGCTGTACGAACCCGGCCTGACCGACGCGGGAATCGGCCGTGCCGTCGACGACCACTCCGGCGACACGTACTGGACGGCGCTGTGGGCCCGCCCGTTCACCGCCGACGGGCTGATGCGGACCGCCTCCGAGGTCGTCGCCCTCACCAACACGGAACGGACCGCCGGCGGACTGCGGCCGCTGGCCGACGACCCGCACCTGGCGGCGGCCGCTCAGGCCTACAGCGCCGACATGGCCGCACGCGCCTTCTACTCCCACACCTCGCCCGAAGGGACCGCGCCCTGGGACCGGGCGGCCGCCGCCGGTGCCACGCACCGGGGCATCGGCGAGAACATCGCCTGCGGTCAGCGCACCGCGCGCGAGGTGGTCCAGGGCTGGATGGACAGCCCCGGCCACCGCGCCAACATCCTCAAACCCGGCTTCACCCACCTGGGCATCGGCTTCGCGGGCGGCGGCCCGGCCGGCACGTACTGGACACAGCTCTTCGGCCAGTCCTGACGACCGCCCGTCCCGCCACCACGGCCTGGTGACGCCACCGGCCTCAGTCGGCCCGGACCGCCGTCACCCTGAAGGTGTCCCCGCAGACCGTGGGCGACGACGTGCTCAGCGTCATCGCGTCCTTGGAGCCGGGGGCGTACACCTTGAGGAGGCTCGGCTTCTCCCAGCAGGATGTGCCCTTGATGCCCTTGTTCAGGGTGTGCAGCGTGGCATCAGCCGTGCCACCGGGAGCGAGCCTCACGGCTCCGAGCGCCTCACCCTCGCGGTCGGCCGGTTTCCCTATGGTCGTGCCGTCGCCCGCGAGGAGCGAGACCCCCGGGAAGCCCTGCAACGTGCACGCGCTCGTCCCCTTGTTGGTGAGCGTCAGGTTGTAGCGGATGTTGCCCGCACCCGCGTCCGGCGGGCTCAGGCTCAGGCCCAAGTGGTCCGCCGTACACCGCGACGCCGCGGCGGCCGATTTCGCGTCGCCGCCCTGTGCCGCCGAGGAGGCCGACCGTGCCGCGGGCGTGTCCGACGGCTGTCCGCCCGACGCGTCCGACGTCCCGTCCCCGCCGGCCGCGGAGGACGAGCCGGTACCGGAGGACGAGCCGGTCCCCGAGGAGGTGCTGGTCCCGGAGGAGGAGCTCACGGAAGAGCTGTCGGAGCCGGAACTCGACGTACCTGAGCCGCCGGAGCCGTTGTCGCTTCCGCACGCGGCCGTACCGACGGCCAGGAGTGCCACGGCCGCCGCCATGGCACCCACCCGCCGTGCCCGGCCGGCCTTCGCCGACCGTGTCCCGCCCGTGCCGGGGGATGACGTCCCGTTGATCTGGTGATGATCGAACATGCGGTCCACCTGCCCATCTGTGTCACATGCACACACCACGTACATGTACCCGGAATTGCGGCGACATCCCCAGACCGCGCCCGACCCCTTACGCCCCTTGTCCGGCCGGGCGGAACAGCGGCGGCGGTGTGAGACTGCCAATGAGGAGGTGACGCCCGGTGGCGAGTGAATCTCCCGCACCAGACCCCGCAGCAGACCCCACGCCGGCCTCCGCACCGGAATCCGCACCGGAATCCGCACTCGATCTTGACGTCGGCCTCAACGAACAGTTGCTCGGAGAGTTGCTCACCGAGGTCCACGCGGCGGCCCCCATGGAACTGCCGATCCTCGTGAACCGGTGCGCGACCGCGGTCGGTCTTGAAGAAATCGTCATCTATCTCGTAGACCTCCAACAGCGGCATCTGGTTCCCCTGACCCACGGTCTGCCCACCATCGATGTGGACTTCTCCACGGCCGGCTGGGCCTATCGCACCCTCGACCTGCGCATCGAGGAATCCGGGGAGGAGGAACTCACCGCCTGGCTGCCGCTGGTCGACGGGGCGGAGCGGCTCGGCATCCTCGGGGTACGGATGAGTTCGCTCGACCCCGTACGGCTCCGGCGCTGCCACATGATCGCCTCCGTGCTCGCGATGGCCATCGCCTCGAAGCGGGCGTACAGCGACAGCTTCGCGCGCCATGCCCGTACCGAATCCATGGACCTGCCCGCGGAGATGCTCCGCTCCCTGCTGCCCCCGCGGACCATCGGCAACCGCTACGCCGTGTCCACAGCGGTGCTGGAACCGGCTTACCACATCGGCGGCGACGCGTTCGATCACTCCCTGACCGAATCCACCCTGCATGCGGCGATCTTCGACGCCATGGGCCACAACCTCGCCTCGGGACTGACCACCGCCGTGGCGATGGCCGGCTGCCGCAATGCCCGCAGGGCGGGTGCCGAACTTCCCCAGCTCATCCGCACCATCGACGAGGCGCTGGGCCAATGGCTCCCCGACCAGTACTGCACCGGCGTCGTCAGCCGGCTGAATCTGACGGACGGGGTCTTCCAATGGTGCAACTGCGGCCATCCGCCGCCCCTGCTCATCCGCGACGACCGGGTACTGGACAAGGCCCTGGAGCGGTCGCCGCAGCCGCCGATGGGGCTGCCCGTCCAGTTCGCCGGGGCTGTTCGCGAGGCCCATGAGGTCAGGCTCGAACCGGGCGACCGCGTGCTGTTCTACACGGACGGGGTGACGGAGGCGCGGGTCGAGGGCGGCGAGGAGTTCGGTCTCGACGGCTTCACCAGCTCCATCATCCGGGGATCGGCGGCCGGCGAGCTGGGCCCGGAGGTGCTGCGCCGGCTCATCCACTCGATCCTCGACCGCCAGAACAACCAACTGCGCGACGACGCCACGCTCCTGCTCATCGAGTGGCGCCCGCCGCGTCCGTGACGACGGGCGCCGCGGCCCCGGGCGGCCGTGGACCGTGCGGTCCCGGCCGTACGAGGAGCAGCCCGAGGGTGATCCAGACATAGGCGTTCGCGCCGAGGAAGGCGTCCAGGCCCGTCGAGTCCCAGCGCCACAGCCAGACGACGCTGCTGCACAGGACGACGTACAGCCCGACGCACACGACCGGCAGCACGCGGCGGTCCCGGTGTCCCTCGTCGAGGCGGCGCTGAGCCGTGTCCACCAGGACGATCAGGGCCGGGATCAGCCAGACCAGGTGATGGACCCAGGTCACAGGGCTGATGAGGCAGGCGGTGAGACCGGTCAGCGCGAACCCGGCCCGGTCGTCGCCCTGCCGTACGGCCACACGCGAGCGGTACGCCCAGACCGCGAGGACGGCGATGACACACACCAGCCACACCGCGCGGCTCGGATGGTCCGGCTGGATCCGTGCGAGGACTCCCTGAAGCGACTGGTTGGAGACATAGCTGAGCGAGCCGACGCGGTCCGTGTTCCACAGGGCGTCGGTCCAGAAGGCCCGGGAGGCGTCGGGGTCGATCAGCGCGGCGATCAGGGTGGCGGCACCGGCCGTGGCCGACGCCAGTGCCGCCTGCCGTCGGCGGCCGGTGATCAGCAGATAGCCGATGAAGAGCGCCGGCGTGAGCTTGATCGCGGTCGCCAGTCCGATGCCGATGCCCGCGTACCGGCCGCGCCCGGTGGCCAGCAGCCGCGCGTCGGCGAAGACGAGCGCGACGAGCAGCAGGTTCACCTGTCCGAAGCTGAAGGTGTCGCGGACGGGTTCGAACAGGGCGAACAGGCAGGCCGCCACGGTGAAGGCGAACCAGGGGCGCCGGGCCGCGCGCCGGATGACGGGCCCCGCCAGCCAGCGCAGCAGCAGGGCCGACGCCACGACGCTCAGCGCGATGCTGATCCCGACGGCCACGGGCCAGGAGACCAGCGCCATCGGCGCCATGGACACCGCGGCGAACGGCGGGTAGGTGAAGCCGTAGTGGGTGCCGGGCTTGACGTAGTCGTAGATCCGGCCGCCCTGATGAATCCATTCGTCGACCGCGCCGTAGTAGACGCCGACATCGAAGAAGTCCCGGTGCAGGGGGACGGTGGCGAGGAAGACGGCGGTGGTCACGACCAGATACACGGCCACGGCCGCCCGGCCGCCCGTAGTCGCCACGGCCCGGCGGGGCCACTTCACGACGCGGCCCGGGTACGGGAGGCGTCGCGGGAGTACGAGAGGGCCCGGGAGGACGAGGACAGGGCGCCCGTGCCCGACAGCTGGACCATCCACCACAGGGCGAGCAGTGCGAGCAGGCCGCCGCCCACCGCGAGCGTCAACTGCGCTCCGTCCGGCGGCGATCCGCTGGGCAGCAGGCCCAGCGCGAGGACCCCGCTGCCCACCGCGGCCCAGCGCCGTACGCGTCCGTCGGGCGCCGCGGCGGCGATCAGGAACAGCCCCCACAGCGCGTACCAGGGACGGAACGCCGGACCCAGCGCGAAGACCGTGAGCAGGCTCAGCGCCAGTGCGTAGACCGGGCCGAGACGCACCCTGCGCAGCCAGAGCACGACCACGGCCACGCCGGTGGCCAGCAGGCCGAACCACCGCCACGCCGGTACGGCCGACTCACCGAGCCCGCCGCCCAGGGTGTCCAGCAGCGCGCCGGTGAGCCGGCCGAGCGCGCTGGTGAGCGACCAGTTGTCGGGCGATACGGGAGTGGAGAGCGTGCTGAGCCAGCCGTAGCCGGTGCCGGTCACTGCGGTCACCAGGGCCGTGGTGGCCAGGGCGACCGCGCAGGTCAGTACGGCGGCTCTGAGCGTAGGAGCGCGTCCTGCGAGCCGGGCCGACCAGAGCGCGGCCACCGCCGTCAGGCCCAGTGCGGCGGGCGCCTTCACCAGCGCGGCGAGTGTGACGAGGACCGCAGCGGCGGCGGACCACCCGCCTGGGAGGTATCGCGAAAGCCCCGCCCGGCCCGCGGCGTCCGGCGCCGCTTTCGCGTCACGCCCCAGCGCCACGACGAGCCCGGCGCCGAGCAGCCCGATCATCAGGGCGTCGTTGTGGGCCCCCGCGACAAGGTGCAGCAGGACGAGCGGGTTGAGCGCGCCGAGCCAGAGCGCGGCGGACCGGTCGACACCGCAGCGGTCGGCGAGCAGCGGCAGAAAGGCGATCATCAGCCCGACGCCGAGCAGCGCGACGAGCCGCATGCCGAGCAGCGCGGCGGTCAGGTCGGTACGGGCGAGGCCCGCGGCCTTCTCCGCGACGGCGAGGAACACCGGGCCGTACGGGGCCGGAGTGTGCCGCCATACGGGTGCGACCTCGGTCGCGAGCGGCCCGCCCAGATGCGCGGGCCCGTGGGCGTACACGTCGATGTGCGCGTCGACCATGGCTCCCTGCGCGAGATAGCTGTACACGTCCCGGCTGAACAGCGGCGGTCCGAGCACCAGCGGCGCCGCCCACAGTCCGAGGGTCACCAGCAGCTCGCGCGGTGCCGGCGGGCGCGGGCCCCGTACCGCGCGGCCCAGCCACCACCAGGCAGCGATGAGCAGGACCAGGCCGAAGTACACGCCGAGCAGGCCGACCGCGGCCCGGCCCGACGAGGGCAGGAAGGCTTCCCGTACCGGCAGCGCGCCCGCGGTCAGCCCACCGGCGGTGAGCGCGGCGGACCCCACGAGCCCCAGCGTCCGGCATCGGTTCGGGTCCACGTCGGTGGTCAGGGCGAACATCCGTGGAGGCTCGCAGCAGGGGGTGACCGGAAGACGACGTCATCGCCACGCCCCCCTGAACGGCCGACGGCGGAAACACGGGGACCCACCGATGACGGACGATCACAAGTGACCGGAAGATGACCACGATTGGCAGGAAGTCGAGCGGACCATCGGCACGCCTTTCTCCGGGGCACCGACGCCTGCGCTTGTATAAGGCCAATGGACCACATCACGATTCTTGTGGGAGTGGTGATCGCGACCGCTCTGGCGTTCGACTTCACCAACGGATTCCATGACACCGCGAATGCCATGGCCACGTCGATCGCCACGAGGGCGCTGCGCCCCAGGGTCGCCGTGCTCATCAGTGGTGTCCTCAACATCGCGGGCGCCTTTCTGTCCACGGAGGTCGCCAAGACCATTTCCGGCGGCATCGTGGACGATCTCCTGATCACCCCGGGCATGGTGTTCGCGGGTCTGATCGGCGCCATCCTGTGGAATCTGACCACCTGGCTGGTGGGGCTGCCGTCCAGTTCCTCACACGCCCTGTTCGGCGGCCTGATCGGCGCCGTGTGGGTGGGCGCGGGTCAGCACGGCGTGCACTTCGACAAGGTGCTCGAGAAGATCGTCATCCCGGCGCTCGCCTCCCCGCTGGTGGCCTGTGGCGCCGCGCTGCTGGCCACCTATCTCGCCTACCGGCTGACCGCGGGGGGCCGGGACTCCTCCGTCAACCGGGGGTTCCGGCTCGGGCAGATCGCCTCCGCCTCGCTGGTGTCCCTGGCCCACGGGACCAATGACGCCCAGAAAACCATGGGCGTCATCACGCTCACCCTGATCTCCGTGAACGCGCTCCCGCCGGGCTCGGGGCCGCCCATGTGGGTCATCGGCGCTTCGGGACTGGCGATCGGACTCGGGACATATCTGGGCGGCTGGCGCATCATCAGGACCATGGGCAGGGGCCTCACCGACATCCGCGCCCCGCAGGGCTTCGCCGCGGAGTCCTCTGCCGCGACCGTCATCCTGACCTCCGCCCACCTGGGCTTCGCCCTGTCCACCACGCAGGTCTGCTCCGGCAGCATCATCGGCGCGGGGCTCGGCCGGAAGCCGGCACACGTGCGCTGGGGCACCGCCGCGCGCATGGTCCTCGCCTGGGGCGTCACCCTCCCCGCCTCCGCGGCCGTCGGCGCTCTCGCCGCTACCGTGATCGTGTACGGCGGAACCATCGGTACCGTCGTGACCGCCCTGGTCGCCGCCGCCGTGGCGACCTTCATCGTGATCGTCTCCCGCCGTAACCCGGTCACCGCTCGTAACGTCAACGACGAACACACCGTGACCGTCCGCCCCAGCGCGGCCAAGGCGAACGTCTGAGGGGAGAGGACCGGATGGACCTGGAGTGGAGCTCCCTGGGCGAAGTGGTGCTCGTCAGCATCGGCGCGACCGTGGGCGTCATGGTCGTCTTCGCGCTGGGCGTGCGGGCTCTCTCACCGCAGGAGGGACGGCCGGCCGCGCTGTCGAGGGCCGTGGCCGGGCTGTGCTTCGTCGCCTGCGCGGCAGCGGTCGCATACGGGCTGTATCTGATCATCCCGCAGTTCCACTGACCGGGTCATCCGCGCAGGCGCCCCCGAGCCGGTGCCGCCCGCCCTGATCCGAGGAGGGGCGGTGCGCGGGCACGGTCAGCGAGGGGCACAGACGCCCCGTACCCCCTCCCGCACCACGTTCATAGGACCATCCCGCACTTACCGGACGCGCCGAAGTCGGCTATCCAGGTAGGGACAAAGCTCCTCATATCGTGCGCGGGTGTCTCTCCTGAGGCCTCGCCGGAATTCCCAACGAGGAGGGGATGATGACCGCCACACCGGTATCCGAGGGCAGCACGGCGCCCGGCGGAGAGAACACGGAAGAAGCACCCACGGTCCATATCCTCTGGATCAACGCGGGGCTGAGCTGCGACGGAGACTCCGTCTCCCTCACCGCCGCCACCCAGCCGAGCATCGAGGAACTCGCACTCGGCGCTCTGCCGGGACTGCCCAAGGTGGCCGTGCACTGGCCGCTGATCGATTTCGAGTGCGGCCCCGTCCAGGGCGCCGACAACTTCATCGAGTGGTTCTTCAAGGCGGAGCGCGGCGAGATAGACCCCTACGTGCTGGTCGTCGAGGGATCCATTCCCAACGAGTCGATCAAGAACGAGGGCTACTGGTGCGGCTTCGGGGACGACCCCGAGACCGGCCAGCCCATCACCACCAGTGAGTGGATCGACCGGCTCGCTCCGAAGGCGCTGGCCGTCGTGGCCATCGGCACCTGCGCCACCTACGGCGGAATCCACGCCATGGAGGGCAACCCGACCGGCGCGATGGGCGTGCCCGACTACCTGGGCTGGGACTGGAAGTCGCAGGCGGGCATCCCGATCGTCTGCATCCCCGGCTGCCCGGTCCACCCGGACAACGCCTCGGAGACGCTGCTCTACCTGCTCTACCAGGCCGCCGGATCCGCGCCGATGATCCCGCTCGACGAACAGCTGCGCCCGACCTGGCTGTTCGGCGCCACCGTGCACGAGGGATGTGACCGGGCCGGCTACTACGAGCAGGGCCAGTTCGCGACCGAGTACGGCTCACCGCAGTGCCTGGTGAAACTGGGCTGCTGGGGTCCGGTCGTCAAGTGCAACGTCCCCAAGCGCGGCTGGATCAACGGTGTCGGCGGCTGCCCCAACGTGGGCGGCATCTGCATCGCCTGCACGATGCCCGGTTTCCCGGACAAGTTCATGCCCTTCATGGACGAGCCACCGGGCGGCCATGTGTCCGCGGCGGCCAGCGGCGCGTACGGAAAGGTCATCCGCAAACTGCGCGGGGTCACGGCCAGGACCGTCGACAAGGAACCGAAGTGGCGCCGCAAGGGAGAGAAGATCCTGACCGGCTACCACCCCCCGTGGTGATCCGTCCGCACAGGAACGCCACGCGGGAAAAGCCGCACAGGAACGTGATCGGTCCGCGGATCAAGTCGCAGCCGCAGCGATGAAGGTACGCCGCACAGCCGCCGGCGACAGACGGCAGAGCACGGCAGAAGAAGCCCCCACCGCCCAGGAAAGGTGCGCACCCCATGGCGCCGAAGACGAAGCGAGCCGAGGACGGCAGTGGCCTGATGGAGATGTCCTGGGATCCGATCACCCGGATCGTGGGCAGCCTCGGCATCCACACGAAGATCGACTTCAAGCAGAAGCGGGTGGCCGAGTGCTACAGCACCTCGTCCGTCTTCCGCGGCTACAGCGTGTTCATGCGGGGCAAGGACCCGCGGGACGCGCACTTCATCACCAGCCGCATCTGCGGCATCTGCGGTGACAACCACGCGACCTGTTCGGTGTACGCGCAGAACATGGCGTACGGCGTGAAGCCTCCGCACCTCGGCGAGTGGATCATGAACCTCGGCGAGGCGGCGGAGTACATGTTCGACCACAACATCTTCCAGGAGAACCTGGTCGGGGTGGACTACTGCGAGAAGATGGTCCGCGAGACCAACCCCGGCGTCCTGGAGCTGGCCGAACGCACCGAGGCACCCCACGCGGCCGACCACGGCTACCGCACGATCGCCGACATCATGCGCTCGCTCAACCCACTGGAGGGCGAGTTCTACCGGGAGGCACTGCAAGTCAGCCGCTACACCCGGGAGATGTTCTGCCTCATGGAGGGGCGGCACGTCCACCCCTCCACGCTCTACCCGGGCGGCGTCGGGACCGTGGCCACCATCCAGCTGTTCACGGACTACCTGACCCGGCTGATGCGCTACGTGGAGTTCATGAAGCGCGTCGTCCCGCTCCACGACGACCTGTTCGACTTCTTCTACGAGGCCCTGCCCGGGTACGAGGAGGTCGGCCGGCGGCGCGTGCTGCTCGGCTGCTGGGGCGCGCTCAACGACCCCGAGCACTGCGACTTCACGTACCGGAACATGTCCGACTGGGGCCGGCGCATGTTCGTCACCCCCGGGATCGTCGTCGACGGCAAGCTGATCACCAACGATCTCGTCGACATCAACCTCGGCATCCGGATCCTGCTCGGCAGCTCGTACTACGACGACTGGGCGGGCCAGGAGACGTTCGTCGACCGCGACCCGCTGGGCAACCCCGTCGACGCGCGCCACCCGTGGAACCAGCACACCATCCCCGCCCCGCAGAAGCGGGACTTCGCGGACAAGTACAGCTGGGTGATGTCCCCGCGCTGGTTCGACGGTACGGACCATCTGGCGCTGGACACCGGCGGCGGTCCCCTCGCACGGCTGTGGTCCACCGCCCTCTCCGGGCTGGTCGACTTCGGCTACGTGCAGGCCACCGGCCACAGCGTCAAGATCAACCTGCCGCGCACGATGACCAAGCCGGAAGCCAATCTGGAGTGGCACATCCCGCGGTGGAGCAACGCCCTGGAACGCAACCGCGCACGGACGTACTTCCAGGCGTACGCGGCGGCCTGCGCCCTGCACTTCGCCGAGCAGGCGATGGAGGAGGTGCGCTCCGGCCACACCCAGACCTGGGAGAGCTTCGAGGTGCCGGACGAGTCCATCGGCGTCGGCTTCACCGAGGCGGTACGGGGTGTGCTGTCCCACCACATGGTGATCAGGGACGGCAAGATCGCCAACTACCACCCGTACCCGCCCACTCCGTGGAACGCGAGCGTGCGCGACTCCTACGGCACGCCGGGCCCGTACGAGGACGCGGTGCAGAACACCCCGATCTTCGAGGAGAACCCCCCGGACACCTTCAAGGGCATCGACATCATGCGGGCCGTGCGCAGCTTCGACCCGTGTCTGCCCTGCGGCGTGCACATGTACGTCGGCGGCGGCCGGACGGTCCAGGAGATGCACATGCCCACCGGGCTCAGCGGACTGGCGGGCTGACCGCACGCCGCACACGGGACGCGCGGGGACGGCCGCGACGAGATGGCCGTCCCCGCCGGAGCGGCGGCACCAGCGGAACCACCGGATTCGCCGGATTCGCCGGATTCGCCGGAACCACCGGAGGAAAGGCACCGTGACATGGCAGCAACGGCCAAGGAGCAGCAGGCCGGTGAGCACATCGCCGCGCTGCTCGACGAACTCGGCAGGTCGATGGGCCCGGCGGGACGCGATCTCGCGGACGAACTCGTGCGCAGCATCGTCGAGTTCTACGGAACCGGCCTGGCCCGTGTCGTCGAGCTGCTGGGCGACGCACCGGACGGCACGGACCCACTGGACCTGCTCGGCGGCGACGAACTCGTCGGCGGGCTGCTGGTACTGCACGATCTCCACCCCGAGGACACCATGACCCGGGTGGGGCGGGCGCTGGACGAGGTCCGCCCGTATCTGGGGTCGCACGCGGGCGATGTGGAGGTCGCCGGAATCGAATCGGCCGCGGACGGCGGGACGGACGGAACCGGCGTCGGCGGAGCCGAAGGCATGACGCTGCGGTTGCGGCTGCGCGGCAGCTGCGACGGATGCCCCTCCTCCGCGCAGACCGTGCGGTGGACCATCGAGGAGGCCGTGGCCCGCCGCGCACCCGAGATCGAGCGGGTGGAGGTCGAGGGTGTCACGGACGAGGAGCCGCAACCGCAGCTTCTCCAGATCCGGTCCCGGCCACCGGACGACCCCACCTCCGTGGGAACGCCGTCCCCTGGTTCCGCGACCGCCGCCGGTTCCGCGACGGCCACTGGTCCGGTCGGAAATGCTCCGGCCCAATGGCACCCGCTGCCGGCACCGCCGCCTTCGGCCGACGGGGAGATCGTGGTCCGCGAGGTGGCGGGCACGCCCCTGCTGCTGGTCCGGCTGCCCGGCAACCTCTACGCGTACCGCGACCACTGCCCGCTCTGCGCGGGCCGGCTGGGCGACGCGGTGGTGGACGGGGACCGGCTGCGCTGCCCGGACTGCGCGGCGGAGTACGACATCCGCCGGGCCGGCCGGGGCGAGCGCGGCCATCTGGAGCCGGTGCCGCTGCTGGAGGAGAACGGTTCCGTACGGGTGGCGCTGCCGGGCGTCCTGCTCCCGGCGGGGTCATGACGGCCCGGCCGGCGCCTGCCGGGGGCGCCTTCACCGCCAGAAGCCCGAGCACCGGCACGAACCCGGCCGCGCGGACGGGAACGGACGCGACTCCGGACGCGGACACGGACACCGGAACCGGGACCGGCACTCCCCCGGACATGGCTCCTCGCCCGTCCACCACGTCCGTGCCGGCCGCGCTGCGGGGCTTCACCCGGCGCCCGCCGCCCGCGCAGGAACGGTGCGAGCTGTGCGCCGAACCCCTGGCCCCGGAACACCGGCACCTGGTGGACACCAGGAAGCGGTCGCTGCTGTGCGCCTGCACCGGCTGCTATCTGCTCTTCACCCGGCCGGGAGCCGGTGCGGGCCACTTCCAGGCCGTCCCCGACCGGTATCTGATCGATCCGGACTTCACCCTGGACGAGGCGAGCTGGAACCGGCTCCAGATCCCCGTCGGGCTCGCGTTCTTCTTCCGCAACTCCGAACTGGACCGGCTGGCCGCGTTCTACCCCAGCCCCGCCGGTGCCACGGAGAGCGAACTGGATCCCGATACCTGGCGGGAGGTCCTCGGCCACAGCCGGCTCACCGCGCTGCTCCAGCCCGACACCGAAGCCCTGCTGATACGGCGCGAACGCGGCGCCGACGGTGCCTCCCGTGGTACCGGCGCGGGGAGCACCGAGTGCTATCTGGTGCCCGTGGACACCTGTTACGAGCTGGTGGGCCGGATGCGGTTGCACTGGCAGGGATTCGACGGTGGGGCCGAGGCCCGTGCGGACCTGACGGACTTCTTCGCCCGCGTCCGCGCGGCGGCCCGCCCGGTGATCGAGGAGGACGGTTCATGACCGACCTGGCGTTCTCCTGCGTCGACGTACGGCCCGAACCGTACGGTGCGGGCCCGACCCTGTTGTTCCGTCTCCGGATCGAGGCAGCAGCCGGCGAGCGGATCCACGCCGTCGCACTGCGCTGCCAGATGCGGATCGAGCCCGTCCAACGGCGCTACGCACCGGCCGAGGTGGAGATGCTGGGCGATCTCTTCGGCGAACCCGACCGCTGGAGCACCACGCTCAAACCGCTCCAGTTCGCCCACGCCTCGCTGACCGTGCCCGGCTTCACGGGCTCCACCGAGATCGACCTGCCGGTGACCTGCACGTACGACATGGAGGTGGCCTCGGCCAAGTACTTCCGCGCGCTCGCGGACGGCGAGGTCCCGCTCCTCCTGCTGTTCTCCGGCACCGTCTTCTCCGGCGAACGCGGCTTCACGGCGGAGCCGATCGCCTGGCACAAGGAGACCGGATTCCGGATGCCCGTCAAGGTCTGGCAGCACATGATCGAGCAGTACTTCCCCGGCTCCGGCTGGCTGCGGATCCGCGACGACTGCCTCGACTCGCTGCGCCGTTACCGGTCGGAACGGGCCCTGCCCTCCTGGGAGCTGGTCTTCGAGGAGTTGCTGCGTACCGCCCGCGAGCCCATGCCGGCCGCGGCAGAACCCGGCCCCCGAGGAAGGCAGTCATGACGCGAGACACCACCGTGGACCGTGTGACGGCGGGCTTCACCGAGGCCCGCCGGGTCGCCGACGCCCTGCTGTTCGAGGGGTATGTGCTGTATCCGTACCGGGCCTCCGCGCGCAAGAACCAACTGCGTTGGCAGTTCGGGGTGTTGGTGCCGCCCTCGTGGGAGGACGCGCACAGCGAGCACGCCTGGCAGCGTACGGAATGCCTCCTGGAGCCCCGCCGCGCCGGCCAACTCCACGTCGAGCTGCGCTTCCTCCACGTACGCCGCCGTACGGTCGAACGTCTCCTGCCCGACGGCCAAAGCTGGACCGAGGTGGCCGAACTGGACCTGCCCGACCGGGTGCTGGTGCCGTGGGACGAGGGGGAAGAGGAGCGGATCGAGGTCCAGGTGCCGCTCGACCGGCTCGCCGAGGGCGGGCACACCGTACGGTTCGACCGGCCCGGCGGGGTGGACCACGAACCCGTCGACGACGGCGGGCGCCGTGTCATCGGCCGTCTGGTGCGGTGCGGCCGGCCGTTGGCGGGCGAGATCCACCTGGCCACCGAACCGCTGCCGGGGCCGTACGGAGCGCTCCGGCTGACCGCGACCGTACGCAACGTCTCGGGCTGGGCACCGGACCCGAGTGTGAACGGCGGGGACCGTGCGGCGGTCCTGCCCCACAGCCTGATCGGGGCACACCTGCTGCTGGGACTGCCCGGCGGCCGGTTCCTGTCGATGACGGACCCGCCGGAGTGGGCGCGGCCCGCCGCGCGGGCCTGCCGCAATGAGCACACCTGGCCGGTGCTGGCCTGCGAAGAGGGCCGCGACGACGTCCTGCTGTCCTCTCCGATCATCCTGGACGACCATCCCGCGGTCGCCGCGGAGAGCCCGGGCCCGCTCTACGACGCCACCGAGATCGACGAGATCCTCTCGCTGCGGACGGCGGCGCTCACGGATCAGGAGAAGCGCGAGGCGCGCGGGACGGACGCGCGCGCCGCTGAGGTGATCGACCTGGTCGACGGCATGCCGGCCGAGGTCATGGAGCGCCTGCACGGCGCGATCCGCGGTCTGCGCGAGGTGACGGGTGACGTGGCCGGCGGACAGGACCGGGGCCCCACTTCCGCGCCGTCCGCCGGGCTGCGGCTGCCCACCGGGTCGGAACTTCCTTGGTGGGACCCCGCCCAGGACACGAGGTTCGCGCCCGGCGAAAGCACCGTGACCGTAGACGGGCGGCTCCTCGGGGCGGGCAGCAGGGTCGTCCTACGGCCCGGCCTGCGCCGGTCCGACGCCCAGGACATCTTCCTGACGGGCCGTACGGCGACGGTCGAAGCGGTGCTCCAGGACTTCGACGGCGAAACGCACATCGCGGTCACGGTCGACGGCGATCCGGGCGTGGACGTACGCCGTCAGCAGGGGCGCTTCCTGTACTTCCGGCCGGACGAGGTCGATCCCGCGGATGACACCGACGGCGATCCCGCTGCCGGTCCCGGAGGGGCCCACGTGTGGGACACGACAGCGCGCACCACGGAAGGAGGCGGCTGACATGGACTCCGTTCCCCTGCCCGACAGCCGGTACGACCGGACCCTGGTCGCGGGCATCGGCAACATCTTCCTCGGCGACGACGGCTTCGGTGTGGAGACCGTACGCCGGCTGACGGGCCGGCCGCTGCCGCCCGGCGTGGACCTGATGGACGCGGGGATCCGGGGGGTCCATCTCGCCTACCGGCTCCTCGACGGATACCGCAGGCTCGTCCTCGTCGACACGGTCGGCCGCGGTGACTCCCCGGGCACCCTCTCGGTGATCGAGGTCGATCCCCTGGACGTCGATCCCCTGGACACGGGGCCGGACATGGACACGGCCGCCCCCGCGCCCGCCCCGATCGACGGCCACGGCATGGACCCGGCGGCGGTACTGCGGCTGGTCCGCGACCTGCGCGCCGGGGCCGGCGGCACCCTCCCCGAGCAGGTCCTGGTGATCGGCTGCCGGCCCCTCAGCACGGAGGAGGGGATCGGGCTGAGCCCGCCGGTGGCCGCAGCCGTGGGACCGGCGGCCGACCTGGTCATCGAGCTCCTGCGGCGGCAACCACCGGGCACGGCCACGGAAACGGCCATCTCCCCGGCCACTTCCTCGGCCACCTCTTCGGCCACCTCTTCGGCCACTTCCTCGGCCACGGAACCTGGCGCCACCACGGCACACACAAGGAGTTGAGTTCCATGCACCTGACGCACCCGATGAAGGGGACCGCCCCCGTCAAGCACGCGGACACGACATGGCTGTGGGTCTGTGCCGGAGTCGTCGCGGCCGGAGTGGCGTACGAAACGGCGAAATCCGTCCCGGACCTGCGCCGCTATCTGCGGATGCGGCGGATGTGAAGGGACATGGGGCGACGTGCGGAGTGCCTACCCGGTGGCCGGCGGATGTCCGAACAGCGGCTGTACGTCGGCGTCGGCGCGGCCCGGTCCGTTCAGCTGGACATAGCGCTCCAGGAACAGATGCAGCGTGCTGTGCAGTTCACCCAGCCGGACGAACCACAGCGCCAGACTCATCGATCCCGCCGGGGTGATCTCGTACTCGCGACGAGCGGGTCCCGAGGCCGAGGCCCGCCACTGGGAGGAGATGTGACCGCGCTTCTCCATCCCGCGCAGCAACCGGTACACATGCGCCGACTCCGCCTCGGCCCAGCCGAAGGCACCCAGGCGCTGGGTGAGTTCGTACCCGTGTCCGGGCCGCTCGGCGAGGAGCAACAGGATGACGGGGGTCATCAGCGCCCGTCGTTCGGTGTCGTGCGTCGTCATGGCTGCGATCTCCTGAGGTGGCCGTGCGACGGTCCGGCTCGGACACGGGGGGCGGACGCCCGTTCCACGCTAACCAGCCCGTACGGGGCGGGCCAGCCGTCGAGCGCCGTACGGGCCCGTCAGTCAGTCACGTGAGGTGAGACCCGTGCATGAACTGTCCATCGCCACGGCCGTGGTCGCCCAGGTGGAGGAAGCCGTCGTCACGAACGGGGGCGGCCGGGTCGCGTCGCTGCGGCTGCGGATCGGCGAACTGGCCGGTGTGGTCCCGCAAGCGCTCAGCTTCTCGTTCGAGCTGGCGAGCGAGGGCACCGTCCTCGCCGGTGCCCGGCTGGACGTGGACACCGTCCCCGGCCGGGGACGGTGCGAGGGCTGCGGCCGGGAGAGTGAGGTCGGCGTGCCGCCCGTGCTGTGGTGCGAGGCGTGCGCACGGCCGCTGGGTGAGCTGCTGTCGGGCCGGGAACTGGAGATCGCCGAGGTCGTCCTCGTGGATTCCTCGGATGCGGCCCACCAGGTCAGCGGCGACGATCGGGATACGTCCGAGGAGGCAACCCATGTGCCGAGTCGTTGATCTGCGCCAGGCGGTACTGGCCAAGAACGACGCCAGTGCCCTGGAACTGCGCGAACATCTCGCCGCCCAGGGCACGGCCGAAGTGAACCTGCTGTCCAGTCCGGGCAGCGGCAAGACCGCCCTGCTGGAGCTGCTGCTCGGCAGGGCGGTGGCGGCGGGCGTCCCCGTCGCCGCCGTGACCGCCGACCTGGCCACCGAGAACGACGCGCGACGCCTGGCGCGCGCCGGGGCGCCCGTCAAGCAGGTGCTCACCGACGGTCTGTGCCATCTGGAGGCCGGGATGCTCCGGGGGCATCTGGACGGCTGGCTCCCGGCGGACACCCGGGTGCTGTTCATCGAGAACGTCGGCAATCTCGTCTGTCCCGCGTCGTACGACATCGGGGAGAGCCTGCGGATCGTGCTGGGTTCCGTCACCGAGGGCGAGGACAAGCCGCTCAAGTACCCCACGGCGTTCGGCCTCGCCCATCTCGTGGTCATCACCAAGACCGATATCGCCCAGGCCGTCGAGTTCGACGGGGCGGCGTTCCACCGCAATGTGCGGCAGGTCAATCCGGGTGTTCCGGTGCTGGAGACCTCGGCGCGGACCGGCGCCGGAGTCGATGAGCTGCTGGCCTTCGTCCTCGGGTGTGCCGACGGTGTCCCCGTACACCGGCCCCTGCTGGCGCGTCAGCACGAGCGGTATCTGCACCATCATCACGGCGACGAGGACGGCGACCACGAACACGGCCACGACGGCGAGCACAGCCACAGCCACAGCCATGACCACAATCACGGGCCCGAGGAGCATGTGGCACCCGCCGTTCGCGGAGCGGCACAGGCGCCATGAGCGGACCGGTCACCGACACCGCAGCCCTCGCGGACGCGCGCACCACCCCGCGCGCACGCCGGCGCGTCGTCGTACGCGGAGTGGTGCAGGGCGTGGGCTTCCGTCCGTTCGTCTACACGCTCGCGAGTGAGCTGGGCCTGACGGGCTGGGTCACCAACAACGCCGACGGTGTCGAGACGGAGGTGGAGGGGCCGGACCCGGACGTGACGGCGTTCTGCGCGCGTCTGACCACCGACGCGCCGCCGCTCGCCGTCGTGGAATCCGTGACGCACCAGGTCGTCCGGGCCACCGGGGGCAGCGGGTTCACCATCCGCCCCTCGGCCGGCGGGGCAGGCCGCACTCTTGTCTCCCCCGACACCGCGACCTGCGACGACTGTCTGCGCGAGATGGCCGACCCGGCCGACCGCCGTTACCGGCATCCCTTCATCAGCTGCACCCACTGCGGGCCGCGGTTCACCGTCGTCACCGGGCTGCCGTACGACCGGGCGCTGACCACCATGGCCGGGTTCCCGATGTGCGCCGACTGCGCGCGTGAGTACGAGGACCCCGCGGACCGGCGCTTCCACGCCCAACCGGTCGCCTGCCATGACTGCGGTCCCCGGGTCGGCCTCGTCATCGGACCGGGCCGTGCCGTCTCGCTCACGGGTGAGGACGCGCTGGCCGGGGCCCGTCGACTGCTGGCCGCCGGAGCGGTCGTCGCGGTGAAGGGGCTCGGTGGCTACCACCTCGCCTGCGACGCCTCCGATGTCACCGCCGTACGCACCCTGCGCGAGCGCAAGAACCGGGGCGCGAAGCCGTTCGCCGTGATGACCGGTTCCCTGGAGACGGTGGAGCGGCTCGCCTTCACGGGCCCCGAGGAACGCGATCTGCTGCTCGGCCGGCGCAGGCCCGTCGTACTGCTGCGGCGCCGCGAGGGCGGCGGGTCCCTGGTCACGGACGGTGTCGCGCCCGGCAGTCCGGATCTCGGCGTGCTGATGCCGTACACCCCGCTGCACCACCTGCTGCTGGGCCTGCCGGGCGATCCCGCCGGTCCGCCCGTCCTCGTGATGACCAGCGGCAACCGGTCGGGCGAGCCCATCGTCACCGATGACGAGGAGGCGCTGAGCCGGCTCGACGGGCTCGCGGACGCGTGGCTGACGCACGACCGGCCGGTGCATGTGCCGTGCGACGACTCGGTGGTACGGATCTGCGACGGCCGGGAACTTCCCGTACGCCGTTCTCGTGGCTACGCCCCGATGCCGGTCGCGCTGCCCGTCCCTGTGGAACCGGCACTCGCCGTCGGCGGGGACCTCAAGAACACCTTCTGTGTCGCGGAGGGCGGGTACGCCTGGCTGTCCGCCCACGTCGGCGACATGGACGACCTCGCCACCCTCACCGCCTTCGAGACGGCCGTCGGACATCTGTCGGAGCTGACCTCGGTCGCTCCCCGGGTGCTGGTCGCGGACCGGCACCCGGGCTACCGCTCGGGTCAGTGGGCCGAGCGGCGGGCGGCGGGCCGTCCGGTACGCCGCGTACAGCACCATCACGCGCATGTGGCGTCCACGATGGCCGAGCACGGTCTGGACGGCTCGGCGCCGGTGATCGGCGTGGCCTTCGACGGCACCGGCTTCGGCGACGACGGCGCGGTGTGGGGCGGGGAGGTGCTGCTCGCGGACTACGACGGCTTCCGGCGGTTCGCGCATCTGGCGTACGTCCCGCTGCCGGGCGGCGACGCGGCCGTACGGAACCCCTACCGGATGGCGCTGTCCCACCTGCGATCGGCGGGCATCCCCTGGTCCGACGACCTGCCGTGTGCCGCCGTGTGCACCCCGGGGGAACGGCGGCTGCTGGAGCGTCAGTTGGAGCGGGGCATCAACTGCGTGCCCACCTCCAGCATGGGGCGGCTCTTCGACGCCGTGGCGTCGCTCGCGGGGGTGTGCCACCGCGTCGAGTACGAGGCCCAGGCGGCGATGGAGCTGGAGAGCGCGGCGGTCGCGGCCGGGGGCGTGGGATCCGGCGGCTACCGCTTCGGGCTGGTCCGCGACCGGTCCGCGGCCGAGGCTCCCTCGCTGTCTGCCGCCGAGGCTCTGTCTGCCGCCAGGAGTTCGCTCCCGGCCGGTGGCCCGGCTGTCGGCCCGCCTCTGCTGGCCGACCCCGGACCGGTGCTGAGCGCCGCCGCCGCCGACATACGGGCGGGTGCCGGCGCCGCGACGGTGGCCGCGCGCTTCCACGGGGCGGTCGTCGCTCTGGTGCACGACGTGTGCCGGGCGGCCCGTGACCGTACGGGCCTGGCCACCGTCGCGCTGAGCGGCGGGGTGTTCTGCAACGCCCTGCTGACCAGCGGCTGTACGCGGCGGCTGGAGGGCGACGGGTTCACCGTGCTGCGGCACCGCAGGGTTCCGCCGAACGACGGCGGGCTGGCACTGGGCCAGTTGATGGTCGCCGCCCGGATCACGGCGACCGAGCGGTGACCCGGACAGGGATCCGAACGACCGAGGGACCTGAACGACCAGCTGAGAGGAGGAGCAATGTGCCTTGCTGTGCCCGGCAAAGTGCTGGACATCGAGGAGCGTGACGGAACCCGGATGGCGCACGTCGACTTCGGCGGCGTCGTCAAGGACGTCTGCCTGGAGTACGTACCGGAGATGAAGGTCGGTGACTACGCGATCGTGCATGTCGGCTTCGCGCTGCAACGTCTGGACGAGGTGTCCGCGAGGCGGACGCTGGAGCTGTTCGAGAATCTGGGCGTCCTGGAGGAGGAGTTCGGGGACGCGTGGGGACGGGCCGCGAAGGAGGCGGGCGCCGACCGTCCCGCCGGCACCGCGCCGCTCCCCGGTGTTCCCGCCGCTCCCCCGACGCCCCACCGTCCTGATCCCGACGCTCCGGAGGAGGCCCGGCGATGAAGTACCTCGACGAATTCAGCGATCCCGATCTGGCCGCGCGGCTGTTCGACGACATCCGGGCCACCGTCACCCGCCCCTGGGCCCTGATGGAGGTCTGCGGCGGCCAGACCCACTCGATCATCCGTCATGGCATCGACCAACTGCTCCCCGACGAGGTCGAACTCATCCACGGCCCCGGCTGCCCGGTCTGTGTGACCCCGCTGGAGACCATCGACAAGGCGCTGGAGATCGCCTCCCGCCCCGACGTGATCTTCTGCTCCTTCGGCGACATGCTGCGCGTGCCGGGCAGCGGCCGGGACCTGTTCAAGGTCAAGAGCGAGGGCGCGGACGTACGAGTCGTCTACTCACCGCTCGACGCGCTCAGGATCGCCCGGGAGAACCCGGACCGTCAGGTGGTGTTCTTCGGTATCGGGTTCGAGACGACGGCCCCGCCCAACGCGATGACCGTCCACCAGGCCAGGAAGCTGGGCATCGAGAACTTCAGCCTGCTGGTGTCCCATGTGCGCGTCCCACCGGCGATCGACGCCATCATGAACTCCCCCGACTGCCGGGTCCAGGCCTTCCTGGCCGCCGGTCATGTCTGCACGGTGATGGGGCTCGGCGAGTATCCCGAACTCGCCGAGCGGCACCGCGTCCCCATCGTGGTCACCGGCTTCGAACCGCTGGACATCCTGGAGGGCATCCGCCGTTCCGTGCACCAGCTGGAGGCGGGCGAGCACACCGTCGAGAACGCCTACCCCAGGGCCGTCCAGGCCGGGGGCAGTCCGGCCGCGCAAGCCATGCTGAAGGACGTCTTCGAGGTCACCGACCGAGCCTGGCGCGGTATCGGCATGATCCCGGCGAGCGGCTGGCGGCTGTCCGCCAAGTACCGGCAGTACGACGCGGAGTACCGCTTCTCGGTGACCGACATCCGTACGGAGGAGTCCACGGACTGCCGTAGCGGCGAAGTGCTCCAGGGCCTGATCAAGCCGCACGAGTGCGCGGCCTTCGGCACGACCTGCACCCCGCGCAATCCGCTCGGCGCCACGATGGTGTCGAGCGAGGGCGCCTGCGCCGCGTACTACCTGTACCGCAGGCTGTCGGCGCCGGGGGCCGGGCCGGCGGGCGCCTCCGGCACGCGGGAAGAGGTGACTCCCGTTGGCTGAGACGACCGGGATCCGGCAGGTGGACGGTGTCGTCCCAGGGGCGCCGGCCGAGAAGCCCGCACACGCCTCGCGGCCACCGCGGGCCACCGCACCGGACTTCGCGGGCTGGACCTGTCCCACGCCGCTGCGCGACCATCAGCGCGTCGTCATGGGACACGGCGGCGGCGGGCAGCTGTCCGCCGAACTCGTCCAGCACCTCTTCGCCCCGGCGTTCGGCGGCGAGCTGCTCGCGGAACTCGGCGACTCCGCGACGTTCACCCTCGGCGGGGCGCGGCTGGCCTTCTCCACCGACTCGTACGTGGTGCGTCCGCTGTTCTTCCCGGGCGGCAGCATCGGCGATCTCGCGGTCAACGGAACGGTCAACGACCTGGCCATGATGGGTGCCAGGCCCGCCTATCTGTCCTGCGGTTTCATCCTGGAGGAGGGCATCGAGCTCGCCACGGTGGGCCGGGTCGCCGAAGCCCTCGGCGCCGCCGCCAGGGCCGCGGACGTGGTCGTCGCCACCGGTGACACCAAGGTCGTGGAGTCCGGTCACGGCGACGGCATCTTCATCAACACGGCGGGTGTCGGGCTGATCCCCGACGGCATCGACATCCGGCCGCGGCGCGCGGCGCCGGGCGATGTGGTCATCGTGAGCGGGCCGATCGGCGAGCACGGCGTGGCCGTCATGAGCGTCCGTGAGGGGCTGGAGTTCGGGGTGGAGATCGAGAGCGACACGGTGTCGCTGGCCTCGCTCGTCCAGGCCATGCTGGCGGTCTGCCCCGATCTGCATGTGCTGCGCGATCCGACCCGCGGTGGTCTGGCGACCTCGCTCAACGAGATCGCGTCGGCGGCCGGGGTCGGTGTCACCCTCCAGGAACAGGCGCTTCCGGTACCGGACGCGGTCGCCAACGCCTGCGCCTTCCTGGGCCTGGACCCGCTGTATGTCGCCAACGAGGGCAAGCTCGTGGCGTTCGTCCCGCCGGGGCGTGCCGACGCGGTGCTGGCCGCGATGCGCGCGCATCCCCAGGGCGGCGGGGCGGTGGTGATCGGCAGCTGTACGGCGGAGCATCCGGGCATGGTCGTGGCGAGGACAGGCCTCGGCGGGACCCGGGTGGTGGATGTCCCGCTGGGTGAGCAACTGCCGCGTATCTGCTGAGGGTTCCCCTCCCGCTGTCCCGGCCGTACGGTCGGGACAGCGGGAGGGCCGAAGCGGCGGGCGCGGCCGAGAGCCTGCGGTTCGCCGACGCGCCCCAGGCCGGTGTCCCCGCGCGTTACCGCCGCGCCGGCAGGGTGCCGGTGCGCGCCAGTCGCGCGTACCAGTGGGCGCTGGACTTGAGGGTGCGGTGCTGGGTCGCGTAGTCCACGTACACCGCCCCGAAGCGCTTGCTGTAGCCGTACCCCCACTCGAAGTTGTCGAGCAGCGACCAGAGGAAGTAGCCGCGGACGTCGGCGCCCGCCTCGATGGCCGACCGGACGGCCGCGAGGTGATCCCGCAGGTAGGCGATCCGTTCCGGGTCGTCGACCTCTCCGTCGGGGCCGACGCGGTCGTCGAAGGCCGCTCCGTTCTCGGTGATCATCACGGGCAGGTCGGGGTGGTCCCGCCGTACGCGCATCAGCAGCTCGTACAGACCGCTCGGGTCGATGGTCCAGCCCATGGCGGTACGGTCGCCGGGGGTCTGGTGGAAGGCGACCCGGTCCGCCCCCGGCCAGGGGGTGTGGTCGCTCGCGCCATGCCCGTCCGACCCGTGGGCGGCCGGGCCCGTGTGGTGGGAGACCAGGGTCGGCGAGTAGTAGTTGACTCCGAGGAAGTCGAGCGGGTGATGGATGAGCTCGGTGTCTCCCGGCCGGACGAACGACCAGTCGGTGATGTGCTCGGTGTCCTCGACGACATCGGCCGGATACGCCCCGGCGAGCATGGGGCCGGTGAACACCCGGTTGGCGATGCCGTCGATACGGCGGGCCGCGTCGATGTCCGCCGGTTTGTCGGTCAGGGGCCTTACGTGGTGCAGGTTGAGCGTGACGGACACCTGGGCGTCGGCGGGCAGCCGCTCGCGCAGTTCCCGCACCGCGAGCCCGTGGCCGAGGTTGAGGTGGTGGGCCGCCCGCAGCGCGTCGGCGGGGTCGGTACGGCCGGGGGCGTGCACGCCGGAGCCGTAGCCGAGGAACGCGCTGCACCAGGGTTCGTTGAGGGTGGTCCAGGTCTTCACGCGGTCGCCGAGGGCGTCGGCGACGATGCCCGCGTACTCGGCGAAGCGGTAGCTGGTGTCGCGCTCGGGCCAGCCTCCGGCGTCCTCCAGGTGCTGGGGCAGATCCCAGTGGTACAGCGTGACGACGGGCTGGATCCCCTTCTCCAGCAGCCCGTCGGCCAGCCGCCGGTAGAAGTCAAGCCCCTTCGCGGAGGCCGGTCCACTGCCGGTGGGCCGCACACGGGGCCAGGACACCGAGAAGCGGTAGGCGCCGACCCCCAGTTCGGACATGATCCCGATGTCCTCGCGCCACCGGTGGTAGTGGTCGGTCGCGACGTCACCGGTGTCGCCGTCGCGCACCTTGCCCGGAGTGCGCGAGTAGACATCCCAGATGGAGGGGGAACGGCCGTCCTCCTGGGCGGCGCCCTCGATCTGGTACGCGGCGGTCGCGGTGCCCCAGAGGAAGCCCGGAGGGAAGGTCAGGGATGCCGAGGGGTCCGGGGCTGTCCCGGTGGAGGGTGTGGAGGGTACGGAGGTGGAGGTCGCCACAAGGGGTCCTTCCGCAGAGGTGGAACGTCGAACGGCGCACGTACAGCGGCGAGTTGGACGGTGAGTCGGCGAGTCGCGCGCGAAGTCGCGCACTGCTCCAACTTCTGGGAGCGCTCCCAGGTGATGGTTGAAGACTCTCCGCAGACGTCGATCTCTGTCAAGACTCGAAGCCGGTTCCGTTGTGTGACTGATCCCGGATACCGGCCCCCGGGGCGCATCCGCGCCGGACACCCCTGACAATCTCCTGGTGAGCTGTGCGCTCAGCAGGAGCGGCAAGAGTCAGGAGACGTGATGAGCAGCCGTGAACGGCCGGGCCGGAGGCCAACTCTTGAAGCCGTCGCGCAACTGGCGGGGGTGGGCAGGGGGACGGTCTCGCGGGTCGTCAACGGTGCGCCGGGCGTGAGTGCGAAGGCCAGGGCCGCGGTGGAGGCGGCCGTCGCGGAACTCCACTACGTACCGAATCCCGCCGCCCGCAGTCTGGTCACGAGCCGGACCGACAGTATCGCGCTGGTGATCCCCGAGTCGGAGAGCCGGCTGACGGCGGAGCCGTACTTCACCGCCGTGATCCGCGGTGTGAGTACGGAACTGGCCGACACCGAGATGCAGTTGCTGCTGATACTGGTACGCGACGAGCGTGAGCTCGACCGGCTGACGCGGTTCGTGGAGGCGCGACGGGTCGACGGGGTGCTGCTGATCTCGGTCCATCACGACGACCCGCTGGCCGCGCTCCTGGAGAAGCTGGGGATACCGACGGTCCTGGCGGGGCGGCGTTCGCCCGCCGAGTCGCTGAGTCATGTCCACGCCGACAACGCCGGCGGGGCGGCCGAGGCCGTACGGCATCTGCTCGGCCGGGGACGTACGAATGTGGCCACGATCACCGGCCCCCTCGACATGGACGTCAGCCACACCCGGCTCCAGGGGTGGCGCGACGCCCACTGCGAACGGGGCGTGCGGCCGGACGAATCACTGGTCGCGCCCGCCGACTTCACCGAGGAGGGCGGCCGTACGGCCATGCGTGAACTCCTCGAACGACGGCCGGACATCGACGCCGTCTTCGCCGCGTCCGACGTCATGGCGGCGGGGGCACTGACCGAACTGCGCGAGCGGGGGCGGCGGGTGCCCGACGACGTGGCGGTGGTCGGTTTCGACGACTCGATCGTCGCCCGGCACACCGTGCCGCCCCTGACCAGCGTCGGCCAGCCCAGCGAGGACATCGGACGCGCCATCACCCGGCTTCTCCTCGACGAGATCAACGACCCGGCCACGCCTCGCCGGCACGTCACCCTGCCGACGACGCTGACCCGCCGCCAAAGCGCGTGAGCACCGATGTACTCACCGGGGTGAGCCGATGTTCTCGGCTCACCCCTCACGGCTGGGCCCGGCGAACTGTGCTGAACAGCCGGTCCGTGATCGTGAAGCAGTACGCGGCCGGTGACCTCGTACCAAGAAGCGCTCAGGCGCTCTTCGCGAACGCGTCGACCCCGGTCAGCTCGGCGGAGAGCTGCCACAGGCGCGCGGCCTGCTCGGGGTCGGTCGCATAGGCGCGCACGCCACCGGGGACCGACGTGTCGGCAGCGGCCGGCGCGGCGATGTCGACGTCCTCGCAGTAGACCCCGCCCGCGCCCGCCAGCTGCGGCGAGGTCGCCGCCCACACCTGCGTGGCCGCGCCCTGCTCGGGTGTCTTGAACGCGGGGTTGATCGTGTTGCCTTCCTCGTCGATCCAGCCGGCGGCCACCATCTCCTCCTTGGCGAGGTGGCGTTGCAACGGCGTGAGGATGCCGCCGGGGTGCACCGAGAAGGCCCGTACGCCGGCGTCCCGGCCGAGCGCGTCGAGTTGTACGGCGAACAGGGCGTTGGCCGTCTTCGCCTGGCCGTAGGCCTGCCACTTGTCGTAGCCTTGCTCGAACATCACGTCGTCCCAGCGGATGTCCGAATTCCGGTGGCCGGACGAGGACACCGAGACGACCCGTGCCCCGCCGGACGCGATCGCCGGCCAGAGCCGGTTGACGAGCGCGAAGTGGCCGAGGTGGTTGGTCGCGAACTGGGCCTCCCAGCCGGGGCCGACCCGGGTCTCCGGACAGGCCATGATCGCGGCGTTGTTGATGACGAGGTCGATGGTGCGTCCCGTGGCGGTGAAGCGCTCCGCGAACCGGCGGACGCTGTCGAGGTCGGCGAGGTCGAGCTCGTCCACCTCGACGTGGTCGATACCGGCGAGGGCCTGCTCGGCGGCCTCGCGCCGCCGGGCGGGTACGACGACCTGGGCGCCGGCGCCGGCCAGCGCGCGCGTCGTCTCCAGGCCGAGGCCCGAGTAACCGCCGGTGACAAGGGCGAGCTGTCCGGTGAGGTCGATCCCGCGCAGGACGTCCGCCGCGGTGCTCCGGGCTCCGAACCCTGATCCGATCGTGTGCTGAGGAGTGGTCATGTGTCCGACGGTACGAATTGGAGCGCTCTCGAAGTCAAGCGCACCGACCGCCTCACACCGGATTCACTCCGACTCCCACCTCCCGCCGGCTCCCGGAACGGCGGCCCACCCCGGGCGGCTGAGCGGCACTCGAATCCACCTGCGGACCGCGACGCGCGAATCGCCCACGATCGGGTCATCGATGCGTGGCCGGACGGGCCCAACTGCTAGGCAGGGAGGCTATCGCCCGTTCCGGAACCCTGGAGTACCCCATGCCCGTCGACGCCGTTCTCACTCACGACCAGGAATCGCCTCGTACCCCGATGATCCCCGGGCAGGCAACCGATGAGAGCGGGGCGGGCGAACAGGTCGAGGAGCGTGACTTCACGTTCGACGGCTTCCGTTACACCTGCCGCATCGTCCACCCCGAGGAACATCCGGTGACCGAGCCGATTCTGGTGCTGGGCGGCTCATCCCAGGACCGCTACTCGTGGGCACGGCACGAGAAATGGCTGAGGCCGGTGGGACAAGTGATCACCGTGGATCTCCCGGGCTACGGCACCTCGGACTTCCTGCCCGCGTTCTACGGCGTCGACTTCCTCGCCGCCACCATCCGGCATCTCCTGGGCGAACTCGGCGTGCCGCGCGTCAATCTGATCGCCGCCTGCTACGGCGGTGCGGTCGGCATGCGCTTCGCCCAGCACTACCCCGACATGCTGGCCCGGCTGATGCTCGTCGGCATGACCACCCGGATCCCGGCGGACTACGCGGCGGCGATGGAACGCTGGGCCGTCATGATCGACCGAGGTGAGACGGAGGCCATCGCGCGCGAGCTGGCCGACCACTTCATGTCGCCGCCAGGAACGGGCCGGGTCCGCAAGCACGCCGCCGTGTCCCGGCTCGTCTACCAGCAGATCGTCGGGCAGGACCCCGAGCAGCTGGGCAAGTCCGCGGAACACAACACCCGGTTGATGCGGCACGAGTGGTACCGGCCGGAGCCGTTGCCGGCCGTACCGAGCCTGGTGGTCACCGGCGAGCACGACACGCTGTGCACGCCCACCATGGGGCGCGAGGTGGCGGCCCAGCTGCCCGAGGCACGGTTCATGACCATCGACGAGACCGACCATCTGGCCCCGGTGGAGCGGATCGCGGACTTCGCCGACCTCATGGCACGCTTCTGCGCCGACCGCCCGCTGGACGAACTGCCGTACACCAGCAGGCCGGAGACGTTCGGAACCACCGTCACCGCCGGCCGTGGTGACGGCACCGCGTCCTGAGCGTGCCGCCAACGGGCCCCCGGGGCAGGTCGACGATGGACCGTCCTCGGCCGGGGCGCCCCTCGCACGCGGTCAGCGGGCCCCGGAGCCGTCGGCTCGGACAGGGCGGCCGAAGCGGACCGGGACACCCTGCGAATAGAGCACGCTGACGGGATCCCCGGCCGGGGCCCGCAGCCCCGCCGCGGTCAGCAAGTCCTCGGTGCACTCCAGCAGTTCCGCCCGGTGCAGCGGCCAGCGCGGGTGTGTGTTCGGCACATACGCCGGCCGGCCGAGGAGTGTGGTGTGCATCCCCCAGCGTGCGGTCATGAAGTGTTCCGGCGCGCTGGGCCGCTCGATGCGTTCCCCGATCCGCAGACCGATCCGGCTGTGGGCGCCCCTGGGCCCGGGCACGCGCCGCCGGCTGGTGTACGTCAGGGTGTCGCCGTCACGGTCGACGGTCATACGGGACCACACGTACGGCAGCCGGAAGACCGCGCGGCCGACCGCCACCGGAATCAGGCGCGAGGCGTCCAGGGAACGGAAGACGACACCCCGGCGGCCCTGTCCGTCCACCGAGTAGAGGCGGACATTGGTCTCGGGGAAGGTGCCCAGATACGGGACACCGGGGAGTCCCAGCCACCCGACCCGGTGCATCCGGAAGGCCACGAGACCCACGTAGGTCACCCCGTCGAGGGTGTCGGGGACCGTCCCCGGCGGCAGCAGCGGCGCCACTTCCGCAGGATCGACGGCCCAGTGCAGAAAGGCCAGATCCAGCCAGGACTGCGTGAGCAGCGGCCTCGGTTCATCCCGGGGCGGGTCGGGGCTGATCGGTTCCGGTGCGTCCGGTGCGGGCTGCATGCCGTCAGCATTCCAGAGAGCCGCCCGGCCCCGGGGCACGGCCCGGCCACGCCGTGCCGTGCCCCGGGGCCGGGCGGCGTCAGCCCGCGTTGTGCGGTGGAAGGTGTACGTCCGTGGCGAACGCGCCGTCGTGGTGGACCAGTGCGGGTCCCTCGCCGTGGCCCCCTCCGGAGTCGACCTCTCCGACGACGAGGAGATGGTCGCCGACGTGCTGGCGCAGAGTCACCCGGGCGGTGAGCCACACCGGTACACGGTCCAGCACGGGCAGCCCGTCGTGGCCCTCCGTCCAGGGGACACCGGCGAAGCGGTCGATGCCACTGCGAGCCGGCGTTCCGCGGTCCGTTCTGGTTCCCGTGGTGGCGCGCCTGGTCGAAGAAGGGCCGTCCGGCACCGGACTTGATGGTGTCCAGGATGCGGTGGGCGCGTTCCCAGGCGAGTTCTTCGGTGGCGCCGAGGATCGGACGGAAGGACACGCTGATGCCGGGCGGTTCGGTACGGCCGGCGGCCGCCGCGGCCGCGCGCACGGAGGCGATCTGCTCGGCGGTCTCGGCGAGCGGCTCGCCCCACCGCGCCCGCGCCCGGCGGTTGCTGCCGCACCTTCTGAGCGGTTGCTGTCGCGCCTCATGATCGGATTGGATGGACCACCCACACTCACCCATGGGCCGGCTCGCGCGCCGGCTCGTGAACCCCCGGTAAGGAGCACCCGCTCATGGGCGCCGCCGTTCACCACATCACCGCGGACGACGCGGGCGGGCAGACCTTCACGGTCAACGTCGAGCGTAATTTCCAGTACAAGCCCCACCGGGACTTCCTGGTCTGCGCGCACTGCGACTGGTCCTACGGTTCGCTCAGCTTCCGCCAGACCTTCCAGGACATCGCGGGTGAGCATCTGTCCGACGCGCATGACGCCGACCGCGCGCTCGGCCACCACAGGAACGCGTCCTTCCGCACGCTCCGGTGGATCGCGTTACCGCTCGCCGCCGTCTTCCTGATCGTCCTGTTCCCCCAGCTCTGAGAGCCACGGGAGATTGGGGTACACACGGGCCTCGTCGGGGTGCAGCCACACCGGCCCGTTTCCCGTGCCGATCCGGACAGCTCCGCCCGGTGGCGCCAGTGTCGGCGGCGAGTTCGACCAGCGCCCGTACCGCGTAGTCCGCCTTCGCCGCACGACCATGACGACGGCGCGGACAACAACGGGGCGGAGCGCACACCGCCGCTGCACGCGCACCTGCATCACCTCCGCGCCGAGGGGCCGAACGCGGCGGGCTGACGCCCGGCCCGCCGTGCCCGGCGATGCCGGCCCACCCGTACCACTGCCCCGCCGCTACCGCGCGAGTTCGCGGACCGTCGCCATGTCGCTGAACGGAATCAGCTGTTCACCGACGATCTGGTATGGCTCGCTGCCCTTCCCCGCGATCAGGACGATGTCGTCGCGCCCGGCCTCGGCCAGGGCGAAGGCGATGGCACCGCGGCGGTCGGCGAGCCGTTCGAACCGTGTGCCGGTGGCCGCGAGCCCCGGGGTGATCTGATCGAGGATCGCCCCGGGGTCCTCGTTGCGCGGGTTGTCCGAGGTGAGAACGCACAGATCGGAGTGTGTCCCGGCGATCTCCCCCATCTGCGCGCGCTTGGTGATGTCACGGTCGCCGCCGCAGCCGAAGACCGTGATGACCCGGCCGCGGGCGAATTCACGGATGGCGGAGAGCACCTTGTCCAGCGAGTCCGGTGAGTGCGCGTAGTCCACGATGACGGAGGCGCCGTTCGGCGTCTCGAAGCGTTCGAACCGTCCCGGGACCGGGGGCATCCGGTCGAGAGCGCCGACCAGTCCGCGCAGATCGTGCCCCAGGAGATGGCAGGCGGCCACACTGGCAAGGGCGTTGGACACCGAGAACCGGCCGGGCACGGGGATCGCCGCCGGGTACTTGCGCCCTTCGTGGTGAAGGGTGAACCGCGTCCCGAACGCGTCCATGGTCAGGTCGGTCGCCCGGTAGTCCGCCTCGGTGTCGAGCGCGTACGTCGTCACCGCACCCGGCATCAGCGCGCTGATCCCGACGCCCACCGGATCATCGGCGTTGACCAGAGCGCGTCGGCAAAGCCCTCGGAACAGACGGAGTTTGGCGTCCCGGTAGTTCTCCATCGTCCCGTGGTCGTCCAGATGATCCTGCGTCAGGTTGGTGAAGATGCCGACGTCGATGAACGCGTGGTCCACCCGGTGGGTCAACAGCCCCATGGAGGTGGCCTCCAGGACCACGGTGCCGACCTCGCGGTCGCGCATGCGTCCCAGCAGATACTGGAAGTCCGGCGCCTCGGGAGTGGACAGTACCGACCTCGGCATGGGGATCAGTTCGTCGCCGATCCTGCTGCCCGCCGTTCCGATGACCCCGACGGACGCACCCTCGGCGAGCCGCAGTACGGACTCGACCATGTACGAGACCGAGGTCTTCCCGTTGGTGCCGGTGACAGCCACCATGTCCATGCTCCGCCCCGGCTCGCCGTGGTAGCGGGAGGCGAGGACCGAGGCGGTCGTGCAGGTGTCCCGTACCCGTACGACACACACCTCCGTGTCCGCCCACACCGACGCCGACGAATCCGGTCCCCCGGCATCGACCAGCACCGCCACCGCGCCACGCGCGAGGGCCGGGCCGATGGATTCGGGACCACCCTCGCGATGCCCGGGCACCGCGATGAACAGTGAACCCGGTGAGACCCGATGGGCATCGAAGCAGGTGCCCGCGGTGATCATCGTCTCCGGATCGCCCTGCTGAATCTCGTGGTCGTGCCCGGCGAGCAACTCGCTCAACTTCACAGGGATCCTCTCGAAGGTGCGGCGCACGGCCGGTCTCCGGCGGTCGCCGAGGAGGCGCCGACGGCCCGGCCCGGCGCCACGGAGGTGGTGGGGGGTGCGCGGTGCGGAAAACGCGGTGCGCGGTGCGGAAAACGCGGTGCGTGGAAGGTGAAGGAAGAAGTGGGGAGAGCGGACCGGAAGGCGCGAGCGTCACGGACCGGGCCGGCGGACAGCGCTCCACTGCGTTACGGGGGCCAGGGGAGCGTCGGAAGGGGGCGGGCCGTGAGGACGCGCCCGCACTCGGGCGGCAGGGTGCCGAAGAGCCTCGGAAGGGCGGAGCGGTGTCGGACCGCGGCGTGGAGGTTGCTAGCCGTGGCCGTGCACGGCGCGACAGCCGGCTTCCGACGCGGGCACCGGGCCGGGCCCCGCGGCCGACGCACCCGCGTCGGCGCACGGCGCGCGGAGAGCCCGCGGGAGGCACTCTCCCGCTTCACGTGTACAACCCATGTGTGGAGTGTAAGGGCGCCGGGACGTTCGCGGCGCCGCGCGGCTCGCGATCCGGCCCGAAGACCCGCGGATCGCCGTCCGGGCCCCCTGGGATCCAGAACAACGGGCGGGCCGCAGGGAGCGGCCCGCCCGGGGTGTCACGGCGGTCGGGCGCCGGACAGTTACTGAACGATCACTGGACAATCGGGGGAAAACGGGCTCAGGGACGTCAGACTCCCTGGCCGTTGCCACCCCCGCCGCTGCCCGAGGCCGCCTTGATCCCCTTGGTCATCTCGTCCATGACGGACAACTTGGGCGCCTTGTCGTTGACGTCGAAGCCGGAGCGGACCATGACCATCATCTTGGAGGAGGCGGGCGAGGGAAAGGCGAGCGACTGCACGTAGCCGTCGTCACCCTTGCTCGTGATGACCTTCCACCGCACCAGATAGCCCTTCTGCCCGGCCACGGTGACCGCCTCGGACCTCAGCTGCTCGTGCGAGGAGATCTTCCCGTAGGTCGCACCGCCGTAGGACTCCTCGGCGTTGGCCTCGATGTCCTTCTCGGCTGCCGCCTTCGCCCCGGTGGCCTCGATCTTCAGCGCCGCCGCGGGTGCGGAGAACACCCCACCGCGCACGCACTCCGTGGACGTGTCCCCCGGGCAGGAGTACTTCCCGGTTGTCACCCCGGCGCCGACGGTCCCGGACTCGCCGGTCCAGCCGTCCGGTACCGGAATGCTGATCCCGCTGGCCGCGTCGGTGGCGTAACCGTCCTCGGTCTCCGGCTGCTGGGGCGCGCCGCTCTCCCCGCCGCCGGGACCGCGCGGGTCCTGCTGCCCATCGGGTCCGGGACTGCGCTGTCCGGGCTGTCCCGGCTGCGAGGGCACCGAGGAGGGACCGGAACCCGCCTGGCCCGTAGCGGTGTTGCTGTCGCCGCTCCGCCCGAGCAGGTAGAAGCCGCCCGCGATGGCCAGCACCACGACCGAGGCGATCACGCCGACGGCGATCCGCCGCCCGCGGTTCGGCGGACCGGGCGGGGGCGGGACGGGATAGGGCGGCGCCGCGGGCGGACCCCACTCGGCCGGGGCGGTGTCGCGGAGTTCGTCGGTCCAGGCCGCACCGTCCCACCAGCGCTCCTTGCGGGGGCCGTCACCTGAGTGACCTGGATCGGGATGCCAGCCGGGCGGAGTCGTGTACGTCACGGTCCTCACCTTAAGCACATTGTCTTAAAAGCCGGTAAGAGACCCATGAGAATCCGTTACGCGGGACCGTCCCCACAGGACGACGTGAACCGGCTGTGGGGACGGACCGGCGGCCGCCTCAGACGACCGGCACCATGCCGCGCACCACACCGAGTTCCACCAGATCCTGTGGGCGCAGCATGAGTTGGTCGGCCGTCGCGCGGGTCTGCTCGGGTGGTCGCTTCAGGATCGCCGTGGCCAGTTCGGGCGCGATGACGGAGAAATAACTGTCCGGCGTGACCCAGGTGTTGTCCGGCGCCGACAGCGCCAGGGCCCCGCCCGAGCCGCCCTCGCCGATCAGCAAGGTGGTGACGGGCACCCGGACGGTGGCCACCGCCGCGAAGAGATCGGCGATGGAACTGCCCGCTCCCCCGCGCTCCGCCTCGGCGTCATTGGCCGCGCCGGGAGTGTCGACCAGGGTCAGTACGGGGATGCCCAGCCGGTCCGCGAGGCGGATCAGCCGGGCCGCGAGGCGGTAGCCGGCCGGGAGGGTGGGGGTGCCACACTGTGCCGCGTACGCGACGGTCCGGCCCTCGCGCTCCCCGAAACCGCACAACATCCCGGGGTCCGTACCACCGCAGCGGTCTCCGACGATCGCCTCCCGGTGGCTGAAATACGTGTCCAAGTAGGCCGAGGCACGCGGGCGTTGGGGCGACCGGGTCCGAAGGACGGCGTCCCAGCCGGTGGCGGGCGGCCGGGCGGGACCGAGGCCGGCCGGGGGCGGTGCCGCTTCCCGTGTACCACCGGTCAGCAGTGTCAGCCAGCGATCGACGGTAGCGCGCAGTTCGTCCTCGCTGACCAACGCGTCGACATGGCCGGCGGCGAGCTGCGCCCGCGCCGTATAGGCGTCCGGATCGGCGTCGGCCGGGCGCACCCGTGAGCCCGCGAACCCGATCTGGGCGTCCGGCAGGGCCAGTACGACATCGGCGCCCGCGCCCAGAGTGGCCCAGCCGCCGCCCGTCGTCGGGTCACGGGCAACCGCCAGCTGGGGCAGACCGGCGGCGCGCGTCAGTGCGGACTGCCGTGCCACCCGCTGGAGTTGGAGCAGGGCGCGCATGCCTTCCTGCATCCGGCTGCCGCCGGTCGCGATCAACGAGACGACCGGCAGGCCCCGCTCACGCGCGCGGGTATGCGCGGCTTCGAGACGGTCGCCGGTGCGCTCGCCCAGCGATCCACCGAGATAGCCGAACTCGAAGGAGATCAGCACCGCTTCGGTGGCGCCGACCCGCGCGGTGCCGCAGACGACGGACTCCTCCTCGCCGGTACGCTCCCCGGCGCGCACGCGCATCGCGTCGTACCCTTCCCAGCCGAGGGGCCCGTTGGGCGGGGACGCGCCCCTCGACGGGGAGAGCTCTTTCGTCGCGGGCAGTTCGGCGAAGGTCCCGGCGTCGGCCACGGCCTCGATCGCCTCGCGCGCGCTCCACCGCTCCCGCTGCCCCGGCCCGTTCCCGCGCCGTCCCCGCTCGGTCCCCGGCCCGTTCCCTCGCGGCGCCCGCTCAGTCATGGAGCGCACGCTTCATGATCTTGCCCATGTCGTTACGGGGCAGGGCGTCCAGATAGCGCACGACCCGCGGGCGCTTGTGCGCGGCGAGCTGCGCGGCCACGTGGTCCGCCAATTCCCCTGCGGACGGCGGTTCTTCGGCACGCGCCGGAACGATCCAGGCGACGATCCGTTCGCCGAGGTCCGCGTCGGGCTCGCCGGTCACGGCGGCTTCCCGTACCCCCGGGTGCTCCAGCAGCACGTTCTCGATCTCACCCGCCCCGATCTTGTAACCGCCGCTCTTGATCAGGTCGGTGGCCTTGCGGCCGACGATACGGACATAGCCGTCGGGGTCACGGATCGCCATGTCGCCCGTGCGGAACCAGCCGTCGGTGAAGGCCTCCTCGGTCGCGTCGGGGCGGTTCAGGTATGCGGTGAACAGGTTCGGGCCACGGACCTGGATCTCACCGACCGTCTCGCCGTCGTACGCCTCGATCGTGGCGCCCGATTCCTCGACGAGCCGCAACTCGACGCCGCGCAGCGGCACACCGACCGTACCGGCGCGCGGCTCGCCGTCCGCGCGCACGCTGGTGTTCATCAGGGTCTCCGTCATGCCGTACCGCTCGACGACCCGGCGGCCGGTCGCGGCGGCGATCCGCCGGTGGTCGTGCACGGGCAGCGCGGCGGACCCGGACACCAGCAGCCGCGCCCCGGCCAGGGCCTTCACGAGTGAGGGATCTTCGGAGAGCGCTTCGGCGATGCGGTGGTACATCGTCGGTACGCCGAAGAGCATCGTGGCCCCGGAGAGGAGTTCCCGGGTGACACCTTCGATGTCGAACCGTCCCAGGTGGCGCACCGACCCGCCGCGCCGCAGCGGGCCGAGGATGCCGAGGATCAGCCCGTGGACGTGGAAGAGCGGCAGGCCGTGGACGAGTACGTCGTCGGCGGTCCACTGCCAGGCGTCCTCCAGCGCGTCCAGCGTCGCGGCGAGGGCGCGGCGCGGCAGTACGGCGCCCTTCGGCGGCCCGGTGGTGCCCGAGGTGTAGACGACCAGGGCGGGAGACTCCGGCGGGGGCTCGGGGAACGGCCCGGTGGCCACCGGCTCCGGGGCACCGTCGGTCACCGCGTCCAGCCGGTCCAGCGCGGCGAGGGCGGGCGGGAGCGCCACGCCCGGTTCGGCGACGACGAGTTCGGGGGCGCTGTCGGCGACGATGTGAGCCAGCTCGCGTTCGCCGCTCCTGGGGTTGACCGGTACGACGGGGACCCCGGCCAGCAACGCGGCCACCACCCCCACGGCGGTGCCGAGAGTGGGTGTGGCCCAGACCGCGATCCGCCGCGCACCGGCGATACGGACGGCCAGGGCACCAGCCGCGTCGGCCAGTTCGGCGTGCGTGAGGGTACGGTCGCCGAACTGGAGCGCGGGCTGATCCGAGCGGGCGGTGAGCGCCGGGAAGAGAGGGGACACGCGTCGTTCTCCTTGCTGTCTGTGACGGTCGTCGAGTCCGGCCGATCGGTCCGGGTCAGCCGAAGCCTGGCACCACCAGCAGGAGCCAGGCGGCAGCGGGTACCACCGCCACCACGATCCCTCCGTACACCATGAGCTGCCGGAAGAAACGCTCACGGTCGACATCGGGAGCCGCGGCCAGTACCAGGGCGCCATTGGTGGAGAAGGGACTGACGTCGACGACCGTGGCGGAGATCGCGAGCGCCGCGACCATGCCGATCGCGCCTATCTCGCCCTGGGCGAGGAAGGGCACGGCGAGCGGGATGAGCGCTCCCATGATGCCGACGGAGGAGGCGAAGGCCGAGATGATCGCGCCGATGTAGCAGAGCAGCACGGCGGCGAGGAGCGGGATGCCGATGTCGCCGACGGCGTTGCCCGCGTAGTCGATCGTGCCCATCTCCTCCAGGACGCCCACGTAGGTGAGGACACCGCAGATGAGCAGCACGGTCGGCCAGGCGATCTCGCCGACGGCCTTGCGGCTGGTGTCCGGCCAGAAGGCGCTGAGGAACACGGCGAGGGTGACGGAGGTGAGTCCGGCGTCGAGGTCGAAGACGAGGACGGCGACGACGAGCACGACCAGGGCGGCGAGGGTGGCGATACGGGCCGGGGTGAGGCGGGAACTCCCCCGTTCTCCGTCCGTCTCCTCTTCTTCTCGATCCGTCTCCTTCTCCTTCGTCATCGTCTTCGTCTTCGTCTCACCGTCGGCCTGTCCTCGCTGTTTCGAGGAGAGTTTGAGTCCGCCGCAGAGTACGAACACGATGCCTGCGATGAGGAGGTTGGCCACGAGGGAGGCGAGGAAGAGGGTGAGTTCGCTGCCGGGGAGCTTCTCGCGCTCCACGATCCCGTTGACGATCGAACCGTAGATGCTGATCGGCGAGAATCCGCCGCCCTGTGCGCCGTGCACCACCATGGCGCCCATCAGCAGGGGGCTGATCCCGTACTGCGCGGCGAAGCTCAGCGCGATCGGCGCGACGATCGCCACGGCCGCCGGCGAGACGGCTCCGATGGCGGTCAGCGCGCCGGTGATCGCGAACATCACCCAGGGGATCAGCGCGATACGGCCGCGGACCAGCCGGATCGAGGCGTGGACCAGCCAGTCCGTGGTGCCGTTGGCGCGGGCGATCGCGAACAGATAGGTGACACCGACGAGCACCACGAACAGATCGCCGGGGAAACCGGCGAAGATACCGTCCGCGTCGAGGCCGGCGACCAGCTCACCGACGCCGAACGCGGCGGCGAAGGCGAGCGCGCCCATATTGATGGAGCGGGTGGTGGCGATCACGAAGACCACCACCAGCACAAGGATCGAGATCAGTTCGGCGGACATGGCGGGGGCTCCCGTCCTTGGGTCCCTTGATGCGCGGGGCATGGCTGAGTTGGCCGGCCGCTCGGCCAACTGACCGGTTCGGCCGGCCAATTGGCTTACTGGACGACTGGCCAAGTGGCTGAACCACATTGGCCGTCGGCCGGCGGGAGCGTCAAGGGATCTGACAGGAATTGGCTCAGCCACTTGACCGCCCGATGCTAGGCTCGGGTCGCAGGGACCGGGTGATATCAGGGCGGGATGGGCAGGGATTGGGGGTCCGGATGTCCGACGCGCTACGGCCGATGGCCCGGCCACGGCTGTACGAACAGGTCCTCGACCGGCTGCGCAGTTATGTCACCGAGGGAGACCTCGGGGCGGGCGACCGGCTGCCGCCCGAACGGGAGTTGGCGCAGCGCCTCGGCGTCAGCCGTGCCTCCGTCAAGCAGGCGATAGTCGTCCTTGAGGTGCAGGGCCTGGTCGAGGTGCGGCACGGCGGGGGTACCTACCTCGCGAAGGACAGCCTCGACCCGGAGCCGGTCGAACGCCTGGTGGAGCGCAAGCGCCGGCTCCCCGACGTACTGGAGGCGCGCGAGGCACTGGAGACCAAACTCGCCGAACTCGCCGCCGAGCGCCGCACGGACCTGGATCTGGCCGCGCTGTACGACGCGCTGCACCATATGTCCGACGAGATCGAGGCGGGCGGCTACGGCGTGGAGGGCGACCGGCTCTTCCACACCGCCGTGACCGCCGCCGCGCACAGTGCCCTGCTCGCGGAGTTCATGCACTCCATCACCGAGCAGATCGCCGAGAGCCGTAACGAATCCCTGCGTCAACCCGGCCGCCCCAAGCGGTCGTTGGCTCAGCACCGCGCGATCCTGGACGCGATCGAGACCCGGCGCGGCAAGGCCGCCGCCGCCGCGATGCGACGCCATGTACGGACGGTGGCGAAGGTGCGCCTCCTGGACTGGAACCCGGACGACGCGACCTGACGGCTCGTCATCGGACAGTGGTGAACGGTCGAGCGGACCCGGTGAACGACGCAGCGCCGCCCCCACACCCGTGAGGTGTGAGGGCGGGATGACCGTCGTAGGCGGTAACTGCCGGATCTTCCCGGCCGGTTGAGGCCACCGGTCAGTTGAGAGTGTCGGGGTCAGGGCCCGTGCGCAGGCCCCGGTCGAGTGTGCCCAGCGCGTCCATGTCCCCGGCCGACAGTTCGAAGTCGAAGACGTCGATGTTCTCGCGGATACGCGCGGGGGTGACGGACTTGGGGATCACGATGTTCCCGAGCTGGAGGTGCCAGCGCAGCACCACCTGCGCGGCGGTCTTCTCGTGCCGGCCCGCGATCTCCGTGATCGCCTCCTCCTGGAGCAGCGCGCCCTGTGCCAGCGGGCTCCAGGCCTCGGTCGCGATGCCGTGCTGGGCGTGGAAGTCCCGCAGCGCGGCCTGCTGGAGGCCCGGGTGCAGCTCGATCTGGTTGACGGCGGGCACGACGTCGCTCTCGTCCATCAGGCGCTGGAGGTGGGCGGGCTGGAAGTTGGACACGCCGATGGCGCGGGCCCGGCCGTCGGCCAGCAGCTTCTCCATCGCACGCCAGGTGTCCAGGTAGCGGTCGCGCGCGGGAGTGGGCCAGTGGATGAGGTACAGGTCCACATGGTCCAGGCCGAGCTTGGCCAGGCCGGCTTCGAACGCGGCGAGGGTCGCGTCGTGACCCTGGTCGTCGTTCCACAGCTTGGTGGTGACGAACAGCTCGTCGCGAGGCAGACCGGAGGCGGCGATGGCGCGGCCGACGCCCGCCTCGTTGCCGTACACGGCCGCGGTGTCGATGCTGCGGTAACCGGCTTCGAGCGCGGCCAGGACGGCGTCGGTGGTCCGGTCGTCCTCGACCTGGAAGACACCGAATCCGAGCTGCGGGATCTTGACGCCGTTGTTGAGTACGACATGGGGGACGGAGGTCATGGTGTTCCTTTTCTTTGCGGGGTGGGGTTTCCCAGCGGGGTTCTTCCGTGGGGTTCTCGGAGGGGGGCGAGAAGCGCGCGCTGCGGACAGAGGGGCACACCGATGACCAACGTAACGACGTCGTCCTCGGCGCGCTCAGCGACGGCCGGCGCGGCAGGCATGCGGTGGACGCGGTCGGGGGCAGGCCGGCCCGGGCCTCGTCAGTGGTGTGCGGCTACGGCCCGGTCGGGCTCCCGCCGGGTGACCGGCCCGTCGCACGGGACCCCATGGGCAGGTCCCGGACACTGGAACGAGAGACACTGGACGTAAAGAACAGCTCCGATGACGGAGCGCGAGCGGGAAGTGGGCGGCACAGATGGGCGAGTTGATCCTGGTACGGCACGGAGAGACCGCCTGGTCCCTGTCCGGGCAGCACACCAGCTTCACCGACCTCCCGATGACCGAGCGGGGCGAGAACCAGGCACGCTCTCTGGCACCTCTTCTCGGCGAGCGCCGCATCGGGCTCACGCTGGTCAGCCCCCTCGTCCGGGCACGGCGCACCGCCGAGCTGGCCGGACTGGACGCCCTCCGGATCACGCCGGATCTGCACGAGTGGAATTACGGCCGCTACGAGGGCGTCTCCAGCGCCGAGATCCACCGCACCCGCCCCGACTGGGATCTCTGGACGGACGGCGGAGTCCCAGGACCCGACCAGCCCGGGGAGAGCCCCTCGGAAGTCGGCCATCGCGCCGACCGCGTCCTGGCCGGGGCGCTGGACGCGCTCGAACAGGCCGGTGACAGCGACATCGCTCTCGTCTCGCACGGCCACTTCCTCCGTGTGCTCACCGCGCGCTATCTCGGACTGGCCCCGGCCGCGGGAGCGCTCTTCCAGCTGGCCACCGGGACCTTGTCCCGCCTCGGCACGGAGCACGACCGGCCGGTGATCACCGCGTGGAATCTCACGCTGCCCGAAAGCGTCCTGCGCGCCACGCCACCCGAGCGGGAGAGCGCGCCCTGACCCGAGCCGGCCGGGAGGGCGAGAAGACGCCGGTCCGGCAGGGACTGCGAAAATCCGGACAGGACCGCGAAAAGGCGCCGGCCCGGTGGAAGGTATCCACCGGACCGGCGCCCTGTCCGTCCGTACCCCCGCAGGCGCTGCGGGAGCGGGAGGGACATTTCAGCTCAGACCTCAGGAGGGGAGGATGTTCTCCGCCTGCGGGCCCTTCTGGCCCTGGGTGACGTCGAAGGTGACCTTCTGGCCCTCCGTGAGCTCACGGAAGCCGGACGTCGAGATGTTCGAGTAGTGCGCGAACACGTCGGGGCCACCGCCGTCCTGCGCGATAAAGCCGAAGCCCTTTTCCGAGTTGAACCACTTCACTGTTCCACTGGCCATGCTCAGTCTCCGTTTCGAGGGACGCGTGGTTCCCGCACCATGCGGGAACCGGAGGTGATCGCCCTGGTCCGCAGAGACGCTGAACAGCACAAACGCCCGTGACGGCACGTCACGGGCGAGCGGTACTTCGGAACCACGACAGCTGATCAAGACGCTACAGGGCGCGAAGCGATACAGCCACAGAAACAACCAACTCTTGCGTCTGTGCCGCGCGATCAGACCGCAAAACGGGACATGATCACCTGTTCGTACTACTACCAGCGGTGATGCACCGAGGCGCGCAGCCGACGGTCGTAGAGTTCGCGCACGGCTTCCAGGGTCGGCCGCGGCAGGGACGCGAGGCCCGCGGCCGCACTATTGGCACGTGCCTGCTCCACCGAACGGGCGCCGGGGATGACACTGGTGACACCGGGCTGCTGGATGATCCACCGCAGCGCGGTCTGCGCCGCCGTGGCTCCTTCGGGCGCCAGCCCGGCGAACTCGACGGCCGCCGCCAGGCCCGTCTCGTAGTCGATGCCGGAAAAGGTCTCGCCCTGGTCGAACGCCTCGCCGTGCCGGTTGTACGTACGGTGGTCGTCGGCGGCGAAGACCGTGTCCCTGGTGTACTTCCCGGTCAGCAGACCGGAGGCGAGCGGGACCCGCGCGATGATGCCGACGCCCGCCTCCCGGGCGGCCGGCAGCACCTCTTCCAACGGCTTCGGCCGGAAGGGGTTGAGGATGATCTGCACACTCGCGACGCCGGGACGGGCGAGGGCGGTGAGCGCCTCGGCGCAGGTCTCGACGCTCACGCCGTAGGCGGCGATCCGCCGCTCCGCCACCAGGGTGTCGAGTGCGTCGAAGACCTCGTCCGACGAATAGACGGCCGTGGGCGGGCAGTGCAGCTGTACGAGGTCGAGCGTGTCCACACCGAGGTTGGCCCGTGAGCGGTCGTTCCAGGCGCGGAAGTTGTCCAGGACGTAGTTCTCCTCCACCTGGTCGGCCCGTCGCCCCATCTTCGTCGCGACGAACACCCCGGCGTCGGGCCGGTCCTTGAGATAGCGGCCGATCAGCTGCTCGCTCCGGCCGTCGCCGTACACATCAGCCGTGTCGAAGAACGTGACGCCCGATTCGACCGCCGCGTCCAGGACGGCGAAGGCGTCCGACTCGGACACCTGCCCCCAGTCCGCGCCGAGTTGCCATGTCCCCAGCCCGACGGCGGAGACTTCCTGACCGGTCCTGCCACATACGCGCTGCTCCATGCGGAGCATGCTACGTGGGCCGCCTCCGAATTAATTTTGCGGATCGTGCACTTTTGCATACTCTGCAATATGTGAGAAACGAAGGTAGGGATCTGGGACTCCGCGAGCGCAAGAAGCGGGCCACCCGGGCGGCCCTGGCGGAGGCGGCGGTGCGGCTGGCCGCCGAGCACGGCGCCGAGAACGTCACCGTCGAGGCGATCAGCGAAGCCGCCGGGGTCTCGCCGCGTACGTTCTTCAACTACTTCGACAGTCACGACGACGCGTTCGTCATGATCGACCGAGAGGTCGGTGAGCGGGTCAGGCGCACGGTGCGCGAGGCACCGGCCGCGCTGCCCCCGCTCGATGTGGTGCGCGAGGCACTCGCCACCGAGCTGGCGAACGTGGAGGAGCAGCAGGAGATCTGGCACCTGCGGGCCCAGGTGTTCCAGCGCTCTCCGCATCTGCTGCTCCGCGGCATGGGCGCGCACATGGCCGAAGAAGTCGAACTGGCCGAGGCCATCGCCGTACGGCTCGGCGCGGCTCCGTTCCTGCCGGACGGAGAGAAGTCCGGCGGGCGGGGGCCCTGCGAGCACGTCCCCGACACCTCGGCGCTCGGTCTCTACCCGCGGCTGCTCGCCGCCGTCGCCACGACCGCGGTACGGGTCGCCGTCGAGCACTGGTGCGCACAGAATCCGGGCGTCTCCTTTCCCGCAACCTTCCGGCGCGTGTTCGCCCATCTGGCCGCCGGACTTCCCGAACCCCCGGGAGTCGGCCCCACCGGACCTCCGGCGGACGGCTGACCCGCCGCTCGACCTCGCCCCGCATCCCACCCATGGATTTGAAGAAGGACACCTTGAGTGCAACAGAGGCGCCCGACCAGGCGCCGACCTCCATGTCCAACCGGCAGATACTCCAGGCCATGTCCGGGTTGATGGCCGGTATGTTCGTCGCCATCCTGGCCGGCACGGTGGTGTCCAACGCCCTGCCCCGCATCATCGCCGACCTCAACGGCAGCCAGTCCTCGTACACCTGGGTCGTCACCTCCGAGCTGCTCGCCATGACGGCGACCGTGCCTCTGTGGGGCAAGCTCTCCGACCTCTACAATAAGAAGCTGCTGCTTCAGCTATCCCTCGGCCTGTTCGTCGTCGGGTCCCTGCTCGCCGGGTTCTCGCAGGGCATCGGGCTGCTCATCTTCAGCCGAGTCGTCCAGGGCATCGGCGCCGGTGGACTCACGGCCCTGGCGCAGATCGTCATGGCAGCGGTCATCCCGCCCCGGCGGCTGGGCAAGTACGCCGGTATCTTCGGCGCCGTCTTCGCCATCGGTACGGTCGCCGGACCGCTGGTCGGCGGCGTCATGGTGGACACCTCGTGGCTGGGCTGGCGTTGGTGCTTCTTCATCGGCGTGCCTTTCGCGCTCGCCGCGATCCTGGTGCTCCAGAGCACGCTCAAGCTGCCCACCGTCCGCCGTGAGGTGAAGATCGACTACCTGGGCGCGTTCCTGATCGTCGCGGGCGTCTGCGCGCTGCTCATCTGGACCTCCCTGGCGGGCAATCAGTTCGACTGGCTGTCGTGGCAGACGTTCGCCCTCACCGGCGGGGGTGTGCTGCTGCTGGTGGCCGCGGTCTTCGTGGAGGCCCGGGTTCCCGAGCCCATCATCCCGCTGACCATCTTCCGCAACCGCACCGTCTCGCTGACCACGGTCGCCAGCCTGCTGGTCGGTGTGGCCATGTTCGGCGGCACCGTCTTCCTCTCGCAGTACTTCCAGATCTCGCTCGGCAAGTCCCCGACGGCCGCCGGCCTGATGGGCCTGCCGTTGATCCTCGGTCTGCTCGTGTCGTCCACCGTCGCCGGCCAGCTCATCAGTGCCACCGGCAAGTGGAAGGCCTATCTGATCGCGGGCGCCGTGACCATGACGGCCGGTCTGGGGCTGCTCGCCACCATCAGCGCCACCACGAGCTTCGGTCTCCTCAGCCTCTACATGGCCGTTCTCGGTGTCGGCGTCGGACTGCTGATGCAGAACCTGGTCCTCGTGGCGCAGAACGACGTGCCGGCGGCGGATCTCGGTACGGCCACCTCGGTCCTGTCGTTCTTCCGCAGCATGGGCGGAACGATCGGTACGAGCGTGCTGGGCGCGGTGCTGGCCAACCGGGTGTCGGCCGAGATGGAGAAGAGCCTGGGTACGGCGGGCCAGGCGGCGTCCGGCGGCCACGGCGCCGTACCGGACATCTCGAAGCTGCCCGCGCCCATGCGGGAGATCGTGGAGCACGCCTACGGTGTGGCCACGGCGGAGCTCTTCCTCGTCGCCGCCCCGTTCGCCGCGCTCGCGCTGGTCGCCGTGGCCTTCCTCAAGGAGAAGCCGCTCAAGACGACGACCGGGTTGGAACGCCTCGCCGAGGAGAGCAAGTCCGACGGCGTCGGCGCCGACGTGAAGGCGGCTCCGGCCGCCCCCGTGGGCTGAACCCCGTCCGGCTCACTCGCCTCACACGCCTCACTGTCGGCCCTGTCCGGCGGGCCGGGCACATCAGCGAGGCGTGGAGGCCAGGGCCCGGTCGTCCCGGAGGGCCACGCCCAGATTCTGGTGGATCTCCGTCGTGGCCGTGGATCGGTTGAGGGTGATGTAGTGCAGGCCGGGGGCGCCTTCGGCGAGGAGGCGCTCGGCCATGACCGTGGCGTACTCCACGCCGATGCGGTGTCCTTCCCCCGGCTGGTCGCGCGCCGCTTCGAGCCGCCGGGCGAGCTCCTCGGGGAACCGGGCGTCGCTGAGCTCGGCGAAGCGGCGGATCTGCCGTACGTCGGTGGCCGGCATGATCTCCGGGATGATCGGCGTCGTACATCCCGCCGCCACGAGCCGGTCGCGGAGCCGCAGATAGTCGTCCACGTGGAAGAACATCTGAGTGATGGCGTAGTCGGCGCCCGCACGGCACTTGGCGACGAAGTGCCGGATGTCGCTGTCCCAGTCGGCCGAGCGGGGGTGGCGCTCCGGGAAGGCGGCCACACCGACGGTGAAGTCGCCCAGTTCCCTGATGAGGGTGACGAGTTCACTGGCCTGGGCGAAGCCCTCCGGGTGCCGGACCCACTCGCCTCGCGGGTCGCCGGGCGGGTCGCCGCGCAGGGCGAGGACGTCCCGGATGCCGGCGTCCGCGTACTGGCCGATGATGTGCCGCAGTTCGGCGACCGAATGGCCGACCGCGGTGAGATGGGCGACCGGACGCAGGGTGGTCTCGGCGGCGATGCGCTTGGTGACGTCGATCGTACGGTCGCGCGAGGAACCGCCGGCTCCGTAGGTCACCGAGACGAAGGACGGGGCGAGCGCCTCGATACGGCGGATCGCGTTCCAGAGCGTGCGCTCGCCCGCCTCGGTCTTCGGCGGGAAGAACTCGAAGGAGAACGAGCGCCGGCCGTCGGCCGTCAGGGCTCGCGGGCCGGGCCGGGGGTGGTGGGGACGGTCCGCGGTCTCAGGCGCCATGGCGGGGGTCCTTCCTCGAGTCGCTCACTGCGTGGATGCGCATACGGTCCGCACACAGTAGCCGCGATGGCCGGTACTCCCGAGGCCATGACCACGGATTGACCAGCGGCGTGGCGGTCCTGGGCAACCGGCCGCGCCACCAACGGAGTTCATGCTCACCCTGCGTCGCACCGTGTTCCCGGGCGGCCCACTCCGGTGGTCACGAAGCTCAGTTCCCTGTGTGCTGCCACTCCTCCGTGCTGTTCGCTGCCTCTTCCTCGACCACATCGAGATAGGCGGAGGCGCGCAGCTCGATGGCGGGACGCGACACCGGCGAGACCCCTCGCAGGGCGCGACGCCGGGACCGGCGCGTGAGCAGCTCGATGGACAGGACGGTCCGCGGGGACAGCAGGAACGCGCGCGCCCTGCGCCGCGCTCTGTGCCGCAGGAGGAGGAAGAAGCCCATGGCGACAAGGAAGTTGACCGCCGTCTTGGCGGCGATGCCCGCGACCGAGTCCAGCAGCGGCGCGTCGAACAGCCCGTGCATGCCCATGGCGGTCAGCACGCAGAGTGCGGCCGGAGCGATCCGCCGGCGCACCGGCCGGGCGCCGTGGGCGAGCAGGATTCCGATGCCCGCTCCGGCGACGGCGCTCATCGCCCAGTGGGATCCCAGGCCCGTCAGTACGATCCGGGTGGTGAAGGATCGCAGCACATCGGTGCTCCCGTTCACTCCCCCGCCGCTCAGGATGGAGTTCATCGCGTACGTCCAGTTCTCCACGGCCTGGAAGCCCAGTCCGGTGAACGCGCCGAGGAAGAACCCGTCGAGCGGGCCACGGACCAGTTGCCGGGCGCCGAGGGCGATCAGCGCGACGCCGGACAGCTTGAGGAGTTCCTCGTTGAGCGGCGCGGTGAGCGCGGCGGCCCACCGGGAACCGAACTCGATGCCGTTGGTCTTCGACCAGATGCCCTGGAGACCCGTGTTGGCCACGATCGCGCAGCCGGTCGCCGCTGTGGCGCCCCAGGCGACACCGCTCCAGGCCCATGGGCGCGGCGGCGGCCGGATCGGACGTACCCGTCTCAGAACGGCCACCCCGGCCCCTACCGTGATCAGGAGCAGCACGAAGGCCAGCAGCGCGGCTCCGGGGAACACACGGACGACGGCCGCGAACTCGAAGACGATCAGCCCCGCGCCCAGGACACACAGGGCGCCGCACAACCAGCCGATCGGCCACCGTCCCCACGAGCCACGCACCGCCGCGTACGCGGAGGGGGCGACGGACCTCGTCATGGCATCCCCGGCGGAAAGGAGACACCGCGGGCCATGGCCATGGCGTCGGCCCGTACCCGCGGATCCGTTCCCGGTTTCGCCAGTACGGTGACCTCCACGGCGTAACTCCTGTCGGGCGGCAGCCAGAGGGTGGCCGTGCCGGTGCGGCCGTCCCGGGTCAGCGTTCCTGTCCGGCCCTTCGCGCCCCTGGTGCCGGCGACCGGTCGCGGACCGCCCAGGCGGCTGTCGCCGTCCGCGACGGACTGCACCCTGCGCAGGCCCGACCACAGCTCTCCGGTTTCTCCGCCGCCGGAGAGGTCGACATAGCCGGCCACCATATCGACCCCGTCGCGGGAGAGCGCGTACGCGGATTGGGGATCGCTCGCCGATTTGCTCAGTGCCCAGCCCTCCCCCACCACCCGCAGCAGGGCGATGTCGTCATCGGGGCCCAGTTCCAGCACCGCGCCGTTCCTGACCGGTTCGTGGTCGTTCAGGGTGCGGTCGATCAGCGGCCACCCCGCCGTCAGGGCGGCCATGAGGGCCAGGACGCCGAGAACCGGCGCCCGTGCAGCTCGGTTCGATCGCCGCGGCGGGCGCCAGGAGGCGACGTCGGTCATCCGCCCGCTGCCTATCCGTCGTGGCGCAGCGGAGTGATCTGGTCGATGTCGTACCGCGACCGCAGGTCGGCGATCGCGTCCGGGGCGGGCGGTTCCCCGTCCTTGAGGATGTCGAGCAGTTCTTCGAAATACCGCTCGTGGTCGGACGGCGGGGACGACTGGAAGAACATCTTGGCCGGTGTGTCCCCCCGGTTGGCGAAGGCGTGCGGGCATCCGGGCGGGACGACGATGACCGTGCCCGGAGTGGCCCGGACCACCGTGAGGCCCGACTCGGACTCCCAGTGGCGCCAGTCCTCGCTCAGGACCCGGGGTTCGAAGGCGAGGACGTCCAGCTCGCCGTCGAGGACGTAGAACAGCTCCTCGCTGTGCACATGCCGGTGGGCGCCGACATCGAAGCCCGGCGGGACGACGACCTCGAAGCTGGAGGAGACCCGCGAGTGCTCTCCGGTGACCTTGAAGGTGACCTGCTGGGCCGGGGTGCGGATGGTGGTGCCGCCGCCTGGGGGAACGATCAGCCCCTCGGTCTGTGTCAGCTGGGTCATGCGGTTGCTCCAGAGCGATGGGGTGAGGTGGTACGGCCGGACGCGCCCGGCGATTGTGCTGCCGGGCGCGCGCGGGGACATCGGATGCGGGTCACCGGGTGCCGATCACCACGATTCGGCCGGCTTTCGGGACCCCGGGCACCATGTCGCTGGTCACCGTCACCTCACCGGTTCGTTCTCGGGTACGGGATGGGAGTTCCGTCCCGCCGTTCCCACGAGCCGACGCTCCGTCGCACCGGCCTCGGCGGGCATCCCGCTCGCCGTCCAGCTGCCCAGGGCCATCTCCGCGGTGATGCCGGGGCCGAACCCGGCGATGATGCCGCGGGCGCCGTCGGCGGCCATTCCCTCGTCGAAGAGTCTGCGGACGGCGTCGAGGACGACGGCGCTGGCGATATTGCCGTACTCGGTGAGGGTGCCCCGGCTGAACCGGAAGGCCTCCGGCGGCACTTCGAGGAAGCGGCTGAGGTCGTCCAGGATGCGCGGGCCGCCGGCGTGGATGATGTAGAAGTCGAGGCCCGTGGCGTCCCAGCCGTGTTGCGCGGCGATCGTACGGAGTGCCGGGGCCAGCGGCTCCATCGTGGTGGGCACGCGCTTGTCCAGCAGGAAGTGGAAGCCGGTGGCCCGGACGCTGTAGGCGATCCAGTCGGTGGTGTCGGGCACGAGGTGCGAGCCGTTGCGCTCCAGCTGGATACCGGTGCCGCCCTGGCCCCGGACGACGGCGGCGGCGACCGCGTCCCCGAACAGGCCGTTGGACAGCAGCGACCCGACCCCGAGATCGGTCGGCTGGTAGCAGAGCGAGCAGAACTCGCACGCGACGATGAGCACATTGGATTCCGGGTACGCCCGGCAGAAGTCGTGTGCCCTGTTGATGGCCGCGCCGCCCGCCGCGCAGCCCAGCTGGGCGATCGGGAGCTGCCGGGTGTGGCTGGGGAAGCCCATGGTGTTGATCAGCCAGGCCGTCAACGACGGCATCATGAAGCCGGTGCACGAGACATAGACGATCAGGTCGATGTCCGCGGGGCGCAGCTCGGCGTGGTCGAGAGCCGTGCGGATCACGGCGGGAACTCTCGCCTTCGCCTCGGCCTCGTACAGCATGTTGCGGTCTTCGAAGCCGGGGTGCTCCAGCGTGTCCTCGATGGGCTGGACGATATGCCGCTTCGCCACGCCGGTGTTCTCGATCAGCCGCAGCGCCAGGGGCAGTTGCGGATGGTCCGCGTGCAGCGAGCGCGCGAGAGCGAGTGTGTCTTCCATGGTGATCACATGCTCGGGAACCGAGACAGCGGGTTTACACAGAGTCGCCACGGCGCGCTCTCCTTTATTTGTGTTCGCTCTGAACTGCTGCCCACACTCCTTGGTGGTCAACCTCGCCGCAACCCGAGATGTGCAGGTGAAAGGGGCAGAGGAAGGGGTTCCGGAAGTATCAACATACGATCCGATGAACCGTCAGAGACCTTCCGGGCGGCTACGGAACGTAGGGCCGACGTTGGCCGCATCGTCCGTTCAGGGGGTAGTGACGCGGCAAATCGGCACTGTCGACCGGGCGCTGGAACCCTTCCGCCGAAGTTCCCGTCAGGGGCTCGCACACGGTCCCGAACAAGTACACCGACACGGAGATGAGTGGCGTATTGATCCAGGTGGGTGACCCCTCGAACGACATGTTGACCACGGGTGGCACTTCGACGCTCCCCCTCGGCCTGAAATCGAGCGCGCTTCCGCCAGCCCCCTGCACGGCCAGGAAGAGAAGGAAACCAGCCGCCCCGTATATGCCAGGGGCTCAACCGGTCACGACGGAGAGAAAACGTGCGGACGACGACGGCTCCCGTAAGCATGGCCCGCGGGATCTCCTCCACACCACATCGATGGCTGCACAGGATTCACTCCGCACCCCACCATTCACCCCGAACCCCACTGCCCACTATCGTTCGGGGCAGACGGTATGTTTTTGCAGCGTCGGCGCCCGGTCCACGTGCTCGAACCTGAATACATGGCAAGGGTGGTTCGGCCAACCTGGCTCCGCACAAGGGGGTTTCGTGGCAATACAGAAGCGCGCCATCAGAACGCGCGCGACGATCCTGGAGGCGGCGGGCGCGGTCTTCGACGAGTACGGCTACGCGTCGACCACCCTCGCCATGGTGCTGCGGCGGGCCCAAGTCACCAAGGGCGCGCTCTACTTCCACTTCCCGTCGAAGGAGGCGCTGGCCCAGGCCGTACTGGACGAACAGGTGCAGTTGGGCACCGTTCCACCACAGGCGTGCAAATTGCAGGAGATCGTCGACATCAGCTTCGTTTTCGGCCATCGGCTCCTGAAGAGCGCGCTGCTCAGGGGAAGCGTCGGACTCACCGTGGATCAGGGGGCGCCGCCGGGGGTCGATCACAGCGGACCGTTTCGCCAGTGGCCGGAGCTTATGACCTCCTTGCTGGAACAGGCCCGGGACCAGGGTGAGTTGCTGCCCAGCGTGCGGCCGCGCGACACGGCGGAGTTGCTGGTCGGCTCGTTCACCGGAATCCAGCTGATGTCCCGGGGGCTCACCCAGCGCGCGGATCTGGGCCGCCGGATCTCCCTGATGTGGGAGCACATCCTGCCGAGCATCGCGGTCCCCGGGCTGATCCCCCGTATGAACATCGCGCCCGACCGGGGAGCGCGTGTGACCTCGGCGATGCCGCCGGTCGCCGAGGTCTGATCCGTTACCGATTGCGGTACCGATGCCGCCGGCTCCGGGGGCGGCTGAGGGGCGACCACGGGAGCGGCCGCCCTCATACGGTCCCGGCTCAGCCGATCTTCCGGGCCACCGCGCCGTACATGGCGATGTCTCGGTCGTCGATGTCTTCCTGGCCGGCGTCGGGCCGCCAGTGGTGGACCTGCGTCAGGCCGGGCTCGACCAGGTCGAGGCCGTCGAAGAACGTGCCGGCCTCGGCGTGGGTGCGCAGCTGCATGGGCATGCCACGGCGCGCGTACTCGGCGGCTACGCGGCCGACCTCCTCCGGGGCGAAGTCGGCCGTGCCTATGGTCATGGCGAGGAAGCTGCCCGCGGGCAGCGGTTCGAGGAGACGACGGACCAGGCCGTGGTCGTCGTCGTTTTCGAGGATGAAGTGCAGAATGCCGATGATCATGAGACCGACCGGCTCCCGCAGGTCCAGAAGGTCCTGGAACTGCGGGGAGTCGAGTATCGCCGCGGGGTCGCGCATGTCGGCGTCGACATAGGCGGTCCGGCCCTCGGGAGCGCTGGTCAGGAGTGCGCGCGCGTGCGCGAGGACGATCGGGTCGTTGTCGACGTACACGACGCGGGCGTCCGGGGCGACCTTCTGCACGACCTCGTGCATATTCGGCGAGGTGGGCAGTCCGGTGCCGATGTCCAGGAACTGCTTGATGCCCTCTTCCCGCACCAGGTAGTCGGCCGCCCGGTGCATGAACTCCCGGTTGGCTCGCATGTGGACCCGCAACGCGGGCCACTCCTGGATCATCGTCTCGCCGGCTTCCTGATCCACCGGGTAGTTGTCCTTGCCGCCCAGGACGTAGTCGTAGACGCGCGCCGAGTGCGCCTCCCCCGTGTTGAACCGGTCTCCTGTGTAGCGCTGCGGTGCCATCTCACTCCTCACGGGTGCGTCGTCACGTGTCACGCGGAGCGTCGCACCGGTCCCGGTCTCAGGTGAAGCCTTGGCCAGAGTCTAGGCAACTGCCGGTGTGCCTCGGACCGCTGATGGTGGTACGGACGGTCCGGGGCGCCGTACGGGACGACGGGTGTCAGCGTATGAGGCGTCCGGGGACAAGCCTCTGTGCGCGCAGTTCGCCGAGGACGAGCGCGGCGAACTCGGTGGCGCCCCGCGCCGACGTATGCGTGTTGTCGCGCTTCTCGTCGTACAGGAAGAGCGCCTTGGACGCCTCGGGGCCCAGGTGTTCGACCCGGCTCTTGGTCAGGGCGGTGAGGTCGATGAGCGGTACGGTGAGGTCCGCCGCCAGGGAACGCATCTGGGCCGGGAGATCGACGCCAAGTCCGTTGACGTTGAGGGCTGTCGCGTTGTCGAGAGTGCCGTCCGCGTTGAACCAGCGGCGGACGATGGGCGTGACGAGGACGGGCCGCCCGCCCCGGTCCCTTACCCGCTCGATCATCGCCGTGAGGTTCGCGCGGTAGTCCGCCGCCGGCGTCTGCTTGTCGTTGTGCGCGAGCTGGATGAGCACCAGGTCGCCCCGGCCCACCCGGGACTCGACCGCCGGGAAGAGGGCGGGGTTGTTCAGGAAGGACTGTGAACCCTCCCCCGAGTCCGAGTAGTTGGCGACCGAGATCCCTGCTCCGAGGTACTGCGGGAGCTGTTGCCCCCAGCCGGAGTACGGTTCGCCCTGCTGGTCGCAGACGGTCGAGTCGCCGGCCAGGAAGAGCTGGGGTGTCCGGGGCGCGGGGGTCACACGCAGGTGCGCGAGCAGGGGCGCCGAGCCCTCGAAGCGGAGATCGAGGCCGGGGCTTCCGCTCGCGCCCGTCGGCTCTCCCTCGGGCTCGCGTACGTTCACGGTGAACCCGCGTCGCACGGTCCGTCCTGCCCCGGTCGTCGTCTCGGCGAGCATCGTACGACGGGTCTCCGCCGTGATGGCGGTGCTGCCCGCCGTCGCACCGCCCAGCACGGCGGTGACGTCGTACGTCCCCGGTGCGACGTCGAAGTGGCAGACCACGGGGGCGGTTCCGGTGCAGCCGGCGGGCGCTGTCGGGCGGCCGTGCCGGAGCGTGTGCGCCTCGGCGGGCACGGCGGACAGACCCGCGACAGCGGTGAGAGCGGCCAGCAGTGCGGTACTCACACGTCTTGCACTCATACGTCTTGTACTCACACGTCTCATGGGCGAGTTCCTCCTTCCTTATTCCTTCAGCCGGTGGTCACTTCGGGATGCGGTCGCCGACGAGGGCGAGGTTCTGAATGGCGGCGAGTCCGAAGAGAGCCGTGTCGTTGGTGTTGATCCGCACGTTCTCGTAACCGGGTTCGAGGACGTCGGGGCCTTCGAGCCTCGTCTTGTCCCAGACCATGTCCGAGGTGTAGGCGTCGCTGTCGTAGAACTTCTGCCAGGCGCGCGCGGCCAGCTTGTCGTCCTTCAACTGCGCTGCGGCGTAGGCGTCCTGGCGTGAGTGTCCCTGGAAGAGCAGCAGGCTGCCGAAGTCGGAGCCGTACCGTGCCTTCTGTTCGGCCTTGGTCGCGTTGAAGTAGCGGCAGTAGTCCAGCCAGGCTTCCTTGAACTTCGGCATGTCGATGATGCCGATCAGCTCGGCGCACATCTCGACCGCGCCGAACATCGAGGAGAGATGGGAGACGTTCACGACGGGCTCGTCGGCGACGGCGAACTTCCCGGTGTCGAGGTCGTAGAGGGCCGAGCCCTGGACAAAGCCGTTGGGCTGCGCGGCGATGGTCTCCATGGTGGAGCGCAGCCGGGCCTCGGCCTTCGCGGCCTTGGGGCCCTTGCGCTCCCACTCGGTGAGCCAGGCGGCGGCGAGCCCGCTCCAGTCGGTACCGAATCCGATCGACAGGGCGTTGCGGTCGGGCTCGTAGGGCTCGGTGCGGATCTTGCGGATGGGGTCGAGGACGAGGAAGGTCTCGTCGGAGTCGACCAGTGCGTGCATCAGGTCGCCGACCCGTTCGTCCGCCGTGAGGAAGTAGTACGCGCGGCGGTAGACGGCGGTGGAGATGCGCTGCTGCTTCGCGCTGTCCGCGTAGTGCTGTACGCCGTGCCGGGTTCCGAGCCCCGCCCATTCGCCCAGGTGGTAGACGTCGACCTCGCCGGTGTGCCGGGTCATGGCCTCGGCGAAGCGGAAGATGTCGGAGCGGCCCGAGCGCAGGTAGGCGAACCAGAGCCAGAGGTCGGGTGAGAGTTCGGAGTTGTCCCAGGCGTAGCCGCCGACGTCGTACCGCCACTGGTGCCGGTCGCTGTCGTAGCTGTGCATGATGTCGCCGTAGTCCCAGAAGCCGTACCAGCGGCGCTGCTCGACCTGGTCCTTGTAGTACGTGAAGAGGAAGTCGAGGTGGTCCTCGATCTCCGCCTTGGCGGGGGTGGAGCGGTCGACGGGGGCGAACAGACCGCCGAACACCCCTGCCCGGCTGAGGGCTTCGGGGCTCGCGGCGAGCTGCGGAGGGGTGCGTACCGCTGCGGACTGGGCGACCAGGGTGTCGGCGGTGGGGGTGGCGGCGTTGGCCCAGAACATCAGCTCGCTGGTGCGCGCGATGCCGTATGGGGTGCCGAAGCCGGGCTCATGGTCCTCGTAGGTGATGTTGAGGCCTTCGAGCTGTTCGGGATAGGTGTCCTGCCCCATGCCGTCGTGGTAGAAGCGCAGATCCATCGGCTGGGCCTCGGGCGACCAGAGCCAGAGCGTGACCTCCGCCTCGTCGCCCGCCGCGCCCCGGACGTCCAGTTGGGCGGGGTGTTTCTGCCAGAAGTCGCGCAGCCCGAAGGAGAGACCCCCGCTCACCCCGCCGACGTAACCGAAGCCGGCCGCCCGGCGACCGCCGCCCGCCGCGATCCAGCCGTGGCCCGGCTTGGTCCGCTTGCGCAGGGCGAAGCCGTCGGCCGAGAGCTGGGAGAGCGTGTAGTCGCCCCAGGTGGGGATGTATTGAAGGCGTGTGGTGACCCGCTGGTCCCAGGTGGCGGGGTCGGGCAGCTTCTCGCCCTTGACCTGGGCGGTACGGACGACCGCGCCCGGGTCGCGGCGCAGCCCGGTGATGCCCTTGACCGCCTCGGTGAGGAAGCCCTTGCCGTCCCCCGCGATACGGATGTGGCGGTCGTAGGCGGCATCACGCATCGGCACGGTGAAGCGGACGCCGAGGCCGCGGATGAAGTCCCCCTTCTTCCGGCCGGGCCGCTGGTCTCCGTCGTAGGTGATGGTGTGCACCATCCGGAACGACTCGGCGTCCGCGTAGAAGTAGAGCCGGACACTGAAGGGGAGCCAACTGCGCCCGCCCCGGCGGTGTTTGCCGTCGATGCGCACCACCGCGCGCACCGGCCCGTCCTGTTCGACCTTCGCGCCGCTGATCTCTCCGTCGAACTGTTCCCATGCGGTGTGACGGTCGGCGTCGTCCAGCTCACCCTGGCGCAGGAGGACGAGCCGGCCGTCGGTGGCGATGCGTGTGCCGCCCCGGGTCACGGACTCGACGAGTCTGTCGCCGCTCTTCGCGACGACCGCCTTGACGACCCCGGTGTCGATGGTGATCTTCCGGTGGGTCTCGGTGACGGTGACCTTCTTCGTGGCGGTCGCGGGGGTGCCGGCCGCCAGTGTGAACCGTTCGGCCCCGGCGGCTCCGGCCGCCGCGGCACCGACCGCGTGGGCCGTCCACTTCAGCGAGCCGTCCGGCCAGTAGGCGGTGGGCCAGCTCTGTACGGGAACGTCCTCGCCGTCCGTGGTGGCCAGGGCGAACGTGGTGTCGGCGGCATGGGCGCCCTGGGGCCACGGCACTCCGAAGGTGCTGCCGGGCGCGGCTCCCCGGCCGTGGTCCTCAAGCCATCCGACGGTGACGGGATCATCGGCCGCGGCGGCGCGGGCACCTGCCGCGTGGGCGTCGTCCCGGCCGAGCGCCCAGCTGAACTGTGCGGCGGCGCCGGCGACGGCGGCCGCCTTGAGCAGAGATCTGCGAGGGATCGGAGACATCGACATTCCTCCCATGTGCATGACATTCGAATAGGTGGAGGTGCGTGCGCGGGGAAAGAACGCCGCCGGTGCGGCCGGGCGGATCAGTGGTCGCGGTACCGGCGCTCGACGGCCAGCGCGCCCGCGGTGACCACCCCGAGCGCGGGCGCGGCCAGCGGGGCGGCGAACCAGGCCGACGCCGCCACGACCGCGATCCCGCAGACCAGCGACAGGGATCCGGCGGGATCACGGAGCGTACGGCGGGCGGCCCCGGCCAGCAGCACCCGCCACGAGTCGCCGGGGCACCAGCGCGCGGTCGCCCGCAGTCCGGCGACCAGCAGACCGAGCATGGCCAGCACCCCGACCGTGCCGGCGAACGGACCGCCGGGCAGTCCGGCCCGTACGATGGCGAGGTCGGCCCAGAGCAGCCAGGCCGACGCCCAGCCGGCCAGTGCGACGAGCCAGCCGCGGCGGGCAGCGGCCCACAGGTCCGCGGTGAACTCCCGCCAGGTGGAGACCTCGTGGGCCAGCACCCGGCGCAGATGCGCCGCGCCCGCGGCGAACGCGGCGGGCAGCGTGAGCAGGGGCAGCGACGCCACCGCGATCCACACGCCGGTGAGCAGACACTCGGCGAAGACGGCGAACCTCCGCATGAGGACGGATTCCTGCCGGGCCTGTTCCGTACGGAATGACTCCCCCCGCCGGGTGGATTCCCCCCGGACGAACTCCTGCCCGACGGACTCCCGCCGGGCCGATCTCCACCGGGCGGAATGCCTCCCGCCCCTGGCGCCTGGCCTCGTGACCGCGCTCATGCCCCGCTCAGCCCTTCAGTCCGGACGTGGCCATACCGTCGATCAGGTAGCGCTGGAAGGCCAGGAAGAAGAGCAGGACCGGCAGCAGCGCGATGAGGGACATCGCGATCATGCCGCCGTAATTGGCGACGCCGTCCTGGTCGACGAACATCTTCAGCCCGAGCGAAACGGTGTATTTCTCCGGATCGTTGAGATAGATCAACGGGCCCATGAAGTCGTTCCAGGCATTGATGAAGGTGAAGATCGCGCTGGTGATCAGCGCGGGCCGGCACAGCGGCAGCACGATCGACCAGTAGATCCTCAGGTGTCCGCAGCCGTCCAGCCGCGCCGCCTCGTCCAGCTCCTTCGGCAGGTTCCGCATGAACTGCATCATCAGGAAGACGAAGAAGGCGTCGGTGGCCAGATACTTTCCCAGCAGCAACGGCGTGTATGTATTGATGAGTTCCAGCTTCTGGAACAGCACGTACTGCGGGATCAGCAGGACGTGGTACGGAAGCAGCAGCGTGCCGATCATGAGCGCGAAGAGCAGATTGCGCCCCGCGAACCTGATCCTGGCGAAGGCGTAGGCGGCCAGCGAACACGAGAACAGCACACCGGCCACCGAACCGAGCGCCAGCACGGTGGAGTTGACGAAGAAGGAGGAGATCGGGATGTCCGCTATGCCGTCGGCGAGTCGGCGGTAGTTCTCGGTGAGGGGAGAGGTCGGGAACAGCTCCAGGCTGCCGATGATCTCGTCGTTCGGCTTGAACGACCCTCCGATCACCCAGATCACCGGGTAGAGCACCACCGCGAGGACCGCGAGGGAGCCGACGTGCCAGGCGAGCGAACCGGCCCCGCGCCGACGGACACCGGCCAGGACTCCCCGCGCCGCAAATGTCCGCTGCGTGTCCCGTATATCCCGCGTGCTCTGCGTGCTCTGCGTACTCATCGGGCACCCTCCTCGTAGTGCACCCAGCGCTTCTGGGACCAGAACAGCACCGCCGTCACCAGACCGACCGCGAGCAGCAGCATCCAGGCCATGGCCGAGGCGAGGCCCATCCGGCTGTTCTCGAAGCCCTGGACGTAGAGGTAACAGGTGTACACAAGCGTGGCGTCGGCGGGACCGCAGCTGCCGCCCGCGCCGCCGAGGATGTAGGCCGAGCCGAAGATCTGGAAGGAGTGGACGGTCTCCAGCAGGACGTTGAAGAACAGCACCGGGGAGATCATCGGCAGGGTGATGTTCCAGAACCGCCTCAGCGGTCCCGCGCCGTCGACCTCGGCGGCCTCGTACAGCGAGCGCGGCACCTGCTTCAGCCCGGCCAGGAAGATCACCATGGGCGCCCCGAACTGCCAGACGGTGAGCGCCACCAGGCTGTAGATGATCCAGTCCGGATCACCGGTCCAGCCGCCGACGTCCGCGCCGAAGAACCGCTGTGTACGGTCGACAATGGCGTCGTCCGAGAAGATCGCCCTCCAGACGATGGCGATGGAGACGCTCGCGCCGATCAGCGACGGCGCGTAGAACGCGGCCCGGTAGAAGGCCTGCCCCCGCCGCTGCTGACTGAGCAGCAGGGCCACGCCGAGCGCGGCGGCCAGCTTGAGCGGGGTGCCGATGATCACGTACCACAGCGTCACCGACACCGAATGGCGCCAGCGCGGGTCACCGAACATCTCGGTGAAGTTCGCCGTACCGATCCACTTCGGAGCGTCGAAGAGGTTGTAGTCGGTGAACGCGAAGTAGAGCGAGGCGACCATCGGCCCCGCTGTGAGCAGCAGGAACCCGGCGATCCAGGGGGACATGAAGAGATAGCCGGCCAGGTTCTCCCGGCGGCCCCGCCCCATGGCGGGACCGCCGGGGCGGCCCTGGCCGGCCCGCGGGCCGGAGTCCTTGGACAGGTGCTCCGCCGGGGTGGTCCGGGTGGGTACCACCGTGGCTCCCATCAGGAGCCGAGGGCCGTCTTCGACTCGGTGAAGAACTGCTTCACCGCGTCGTCCACGGACCGCTTGCCCAGGGCCATTTCCTCGGCGAGGCGCAGGAAGGCCGCCTCCGCGACGTCGGCCCCCGCCGGGTGCGGGGTGATCGGCTCCAGCACTCCGGTGTCGACGAGTTGCTTCTCGTACGCGGCGATCCCCTTGTTGACCTCGTCGGTCGGCTGGAACGCCTCGTACTGCTCGGTCGTCGTGGGTACTCCCCGGTCGTAGCCCATGATCCTGGCGACCTCGGGGTCATGCACCATGAAGTCGATGAACTGCGCGACTTCCTTGGGGTGTTCGGTGCGCTTGGAGCCGCTCAGCATCAGCGAACCGAGGTACTGGCCCGTCCTCCTGCCGTCGGTGGTGGGGATCGGCGCGAGGCCGTAGCCGCTCTTCCCCTCGGCGCTGTAGCGAAGGGCGAAGTTGTCCCAGTTGAACTCGCAGCCGGCGACCTCGGCGGCCACCGCCAGCTTGGGCCTGATCTGGGCGACCTTCTTGGGGTCGGTGTAGACGCCGGACGTGACCCCGGCCTGCGCCTTGTTCCACCACCGCGTGAGATCGCCCTCGGTGAATCCGAGACCCTCCTTGGTGAAGAAGGCCTTGCCGTGCTGGCGCAGATAGAGGTCGTAGACGTACATGACCCCGTAGAGTCCGCTGTCACCGGCCCGGCCCTCGGTGTCCCGGATCGTGCGCATCGCGGCGTCGAAGTCGTCCCACGTCCAGCCCGGTTTCGGGGAGATGCCCGCTCTCTCGAACACCTTCTCGTCGATGACCAGGGCCATGGAGTTGCTGCCGACGGGGACGCCGAGCAGCTTGCCGTCGACCTCGCCGAATTTCTCCAGACCGGCCCGGAAGTTCTCCATGCCGAGGTTTCCCGCCTTCACCTGCTGGTTCAGGTCGAGCAGGACGTTCCTCGCGTCGTACTTGCGCAGGAAGCCGATCGCGTTCTGGAACACATCGGGCGGATTGCCGCCCGACGCCTGGGTGTTGAACTTCTTCCAGAAGTCGAGGTAGGGCTGGAAGTCCGTCTTGACCTTGATCTTCGGATACTTCTTCTCGAAGAGCGCGATCGTCCGGTTGATCCTCTTCGCGCGGTCGTCGGACCCCCACCACGCGTACCGGATCGTCACACTGCCGTCGCCCGATCCACTGCCCGTTCCGCACCCTGCGGCCGTCAGACCGAGAGCGGCCACTGAGCCGCCCGCGATCTTGAGCAGGCCGCGCCGGTCAACTCTCCCGGTCGTAGGCACAGTTGGCCCTCCCGTTGCATATTGAATCGTTTTAGGTAAGCGCTTTCCGCTAGAAGGTAAGGACCCCCCGGGGAGTACGTCAACGGTTCGGACGACATCCGTCGAAGCGCTTCGCATCGAACGCCCGGCAACGCCCCGCGGCTTCTGTGTGAAGCATTGACGAAACATCAACGCGGTCTTAGCTTCATCGCGTCGTACTTCGTACGTCATATATGAGACACGAGATGTGAGAGCGCCCATGGCCTTCGCCCCGAGTCCGATCCCCTCCCGCACCCAGTACGTTCTGGAGGCGATCAAGCACGGCATCCTCACCGGTGGCCTCAGCCCGGGTCAGGCCCTGGTCGAGACCGAACTGGCCGCCCAGTTCGGGGTGTCGAAGACTCCGGTGCGAGAAGCGCTCAAGACTCTGGCCGGCACCGGTCTCGTCGTGATGAGCCAGTACAAGGGCGCCACCGTACGCACGGTCGACGCCGCCATGGCCCATGAGGTGTACGACGTACGGCTGTTGCTGGAACCGGCGGCGCTACGGCGCTCCCTCGCCCGGCGGGCCTCGCTGGAGCCGGCGCGGGAGGCCCTGGTCAGGGCCGACGAAGCGGTGGACCAGGCCGAACGCTCCCTCGCCAACCGGGAGTTCCACCGGGCGCTGTATCTGCCCTGCGGCAATCCGCTGCTGGCACGGATGCTCGACGAGGTACGCGACCAGGCGGCCCTCGTCTCGACCGTCGCGTGGGCCGCCGTCCCGTCCTGGGAGCGGGAGGCCGGTGAGCACCGGGAGGTCCTGCGGCTCGCTCTCGCGGGCGACGCCGACGGCGCGGCGCGCGCCCTGCACGACCACATCGCCTCTTTTGTACGGCGGGCGTTCCCCGAAGGAGACCACGTATGAACACCCCTGATCTCACCCTGTCCCGGGACGCGCTCGCGGATGTCGTGGCGATCCCCGTAACCCCGTTCACCAGCGACGACACGATCGACACCGACACCCACCGGGCGCTGCTCCGCCGTCTGCTCGACGATGGTGTGCGCACACTGACACCGAACGGCAACACCGGCGAGTACTACGCGCTCAGCCCCGACGAGCGGCGCGCGGTCACGGAGTTGACCATCGAGGAGGCGGCGGGCCGGGCATCGGTCCTGGTCGGCATCGGTCTGGAGGTGCCGACCGCGGTGGCCGCCGCGAAGCACGCCCGGGACGCCGGGGCCGCCATGGTGATGGTCCATCAGCCGGTGCACCCCTATGTGTCGCAGGACGGCTGGATCGACTATCACCGCTCCATCGCCGAAGCGGTGCCGGAGCTCGGGGTCGTCCCGTACATCCGCAATCCGCAGCTGAGCGGCGAGAGCATGGCGAGGCTCGGGGAACTGTGCCCCAATGTCATCGGGGTGAAGTACGCCGTCCCGGACGCCGCGCGCTTCGCCGCCTTCGCCCGGGACGCGGGCCTGGAGCGCTTCGTCTGGGTCGCGGGGCTCGCCGAGCTGTACGCGCCCTCGTACTTCGCCGGCGGAGCCACCGGGTTCACCTCCGGTCTCGTCAATGTCGCCCCGGCCGTCTCGCTTGGGATGCTGGAGGCGCTGCGGGCCGGGGACTACGCGGCGGCCATGAAGGTGTGGGAGCAGATCAGGCCCTTCGAGGAACTGCGCGCCGCACGGCAGTCCGCCGACAATGTGACGGTGGTCAAGGAGGCGCTGGCCGCGCTCGGTCTGTGCCGGCGCGACATCCGCCCGCCGAGCCGCGCGCTGCCCGAGGACCAACGGGCCGTCGTGGCTTCGCTCGTGGCCGGGTGGGCGATATGAGCGCGGGAGACGAGGGTCCGGTCGAGCCGGCCGTACGGCCCGAGGACCTGCGAAGCCACCAGTGGTACGGAAGCGGAATCTCCTCGGGGCTCCGTTCCTTCAGCCACCGCGCCCGCACCCGCCAGCTCGGTTATCTCCCCGAGGAGCACCTGGGCAAGCCGGTCATCGCGGTCCTCAACACCTGGTCGGACATCAATCCCTGCCATGTCCATCTGCGCGAGCGAGCGCAGGCGGTGAAGCGGGGGGTGTGGCAGGCCGGCGGTTTCCCGCTGGAATTCCCCGTGTCCACCCTCTCCGAGACCTTCCAGAAGCCGACGCCCATGCTGTACCGGAACATGCTGGCGATGGAGACGGAGGAACTGCTCCGCTCCTATCCGGTCGACGGCGCGGTGCTGATGGGCGGCTGCGACAAGACGACACCGGCGCTGTTGATGGGCGCGGCGAGCGTCGATCTTCCGGCCGTTTTCGTGCCCGCCGGGCCCATGCTGCCGGGGCACTGGCGCAATGAGGTCCTCGGTTCGGGTACGGACATGTGGAAGTACTGGGACGAGAAGCGGGCCGGGCTGATCGGCGACGACGAGATGGCCGAGCTGGAGAGCGGTCTGGCCCGGTCGCCGGGCCACTGCATGACCATGGGCACCGCCTCCACGCTCACGGCGGCCGCCGAGGCGCTGGGGGTCACCATGCCCGGGGCCTCCTCGATCCCGGCCGTCGACTCCGGGCACGACCGGATGGCCGCCGCCTCCGGACGGCGCGTCGTCGACCTGGTGTGGCAGGACCTGCGGCTCTCGAAGCTCCTGACCCGGGAGGCGTACGAGGACGCGGTGGCCACCGTCCTCGCGCTGGGCGGCTCGACGAACGCGGTGATCCATCTGATCGCCATGGCCGGACGCTCGGGCCTGCGGCTCGGCCTGGACGACTTCGACCGGATCGCCCGGACCGTGCCGGTGCTGGCGAACCTGCGTCCGGGCGGGCAGTACCTGATGGAGGACTTCCACTTCGCGGGCGGGCTGCCGGCCTTCCTGACGCGGCTGACGGATGTCCTGCATCTGGACCGGCCGACCGTCGCGCACACCACCCTGCGGGATCAGCTCGACGGTGCGCTCGTACACAATCCGGAAGTGATCCGGCCGCGCGAGAAGCCCCTCGCGCCGGAGGGCGGGGTGGCGGTGCTGCGCGGCAACCTCTGTCCCGACGGCGCGGTCATCAAGCACATCGCCGCCGAACCGCAGCTTCTCAAACACACGGGCCCCGCCATGGTGTTCGACGACTACCGGACGATGCAGCGGACCATCAACGACCCGGAGCTCGGGATCACCCCGGAGCATGTCCTGGTGCTGCGCAACGCGGGCCCCAAGGGCGGGCCCGGCATGCCCGAGTACGGGATGCTGCCGATCCCCGACTACCTGCTCAAGCGCGGAGTCCGCGACATGGTGCGGATCTCCGACGCCCGGATGAGCGGCACGAGTTACGGTGCGTGCGTCCTGCACATCGCGCCCGAGTCGTACATCGGCGGGCCGCTCGCGCTCGTACGCACCGGTGATCCGATCACGCTGGACGTCGAGGCCCGGAGCCTCCATCTGGACATCACCGCCGAGGAGATGGAGCGGCGGCAGGCCGAGTGGACCCCGCCTCCCGTCAGGTACGAACGCGGGTACGGCGCCCTCTACAACGAGCAGATCACCCAGGCCGACACCGGCTGCGACTTCGCCTTCCTGTCCAGGCCGGGCGAGGTGCCCGACCCGTACGTGAGCTGAGACAGCAGGTCCGCACCACCCGCCTCGTCAGTTCGGTATACCGAACACCGTCTGCGAAGCGCTTCACCAAAGGAACGGAGAAGCAGTCATGGCCTCAGCTGTGGCGCAGGACTCACCAGGGGCGCCGCCCCGAGCACCCAAGACCCCGGTAGCGGCCAGGAAGCCGGGGCGCCGTACGGGCGCGACGCCACGCCGCCTCCCCTATCTGCTGATCGCCCCCGCCGGACTGCTGATGCTGGGCTTCATCGCCTATCCGATGCTCAGCGTCTTCTACTACAGCCTGCAGCACTACAACCCCACCAAGCCCTGGCGGAACGGCTTCGCGGGCCTCGACAACTTCAAGCGCATCTTCACCGAGGACCCGCTGTTCTGGGACAGCCTCGTCTTCAGCGGCAAGTGGGTCGTCACCGAGGTCACGCTTCAGCTGGCCCTCGGCCTGATACTCGCGCTGCTCGTCAACCAGACCTTCGCGGGCCGTGCCGTCGCCCGCGCCCTGGTCTTCTCTCCCTGGGCGGTCTCCGGGGTACTGACGACCACGATTTGGCTGCTGCTCTACAACCCGTCGACGGGCGTGGGCCGTTATCTGGCCGACGCGGGAATCGGTACGTACGGATCGTCCGTGCTCTCCGACACCGGCACCGTGTTCTGGGCGGCCGTACTGGCCGAACTCTGGCGCGGCGTACCGTTCTTCGCGATCCTGATCCTCGCCGATCTCCAGTCCATTCCCGGCGATCTCTACGAGGCGGCCTCGGTCGACGGGGCGAACCGCTTCCGGCAGTTCTTCCACATCACGTTGCCGCATCTCAAGGACGCGATCATCCTCACCACGCTGCTCCGGGCCGTGTGGGAGTTCAACAACGTCGACCTGCTTCTCACCCTCACCGAAGGCGGTCCGGCCGGCGTCACCACCACGCTGCCGCTGTATGTCGCGGTCACCGGATTCGAGGCACACGACTTCGGCTACGCCACCGCGCTGACCACCGTCGCGTTCGCGATCCTCCTCTTCTGTTCGATTCTCTATCTGCGCCTGAGCAAGTTCGGAGGCGAGGACAAGTGACCACGGCGATCGCCGAGAAGGACACACACACCGTGTCCGCGAGCAACGGCCCGGCCTCTCCGCCCGCACGGAGGAACAAGCGTCGGCGCGCCTTCGACGAGGTGCCGCGGTGGCAGATCTACCTGCCGGTCGGCTTCTACCTGCTCTTCACTCTCGTCCCCTTCTACTGGATGCTGCTGTTCTCGCTGCGGCCCGCCGGTTCCACCTCGCTGGTGCCGTGGCCGATCACCTTCGATCACTTCTCGAAGGTCTGGAACGACCGCAGTTTCTCCGTCTTCTTCCAGAACAGCGCACTGATCGGGGTCTTCACCCTGATCTGCACGACGGGAGTCGCGCTCGCCGGCGGTTACGCCCTGGCGCGCTTCAACTTCCGTATCAAGCAGGGCTTCATGCTGGCGCTGCTGTGCTCACAGTTCATCCCGGGCGCACTGATGCTGGTCCCGCTCTTCCAGATCTTCAAGAACCTCCAGATGATCAACTCCCTGGGGAGCGTGGTCATCGCGGAGACCGTCTTCCAGCTGCCCCTGTCGATCATCCTGATCAGCGGCTTCATCAAGAATGTCCCGTACTCGCTGGAGGAAGCGGCCTGGGTGGACGGCTGCTCGCGGCTCCAGGCGTTCCGTATCGTCGTGCTGCCGATGCTGCGGCCCGGTCTGATCGCCGTCGGTTCCTTCGCCTTCGTCAACAGCTGGAACCACTTCCTCTTCGCCCTGATGTTCCTCATGGACCAGGAGAAGCAGACGATCCCGGTCGGGCTGAGCACCCTCATCGGGGCGGACAGTGTGGACTTCGGCGCGCTGGCCGCCGGTGGTGTGATCTCGGCGGTGCCGGTGGTCATCGTCTTCGCCTTCATCCAGAAGTGGCTGATCACCGGCTTCAGCGCCGGGGCGGTGAAGGGATGAGCGACGAGATCCGCGAGGTGACGGGCGACAGCATGAGCGATATGAGGGGCGGCGGTGCGGGGGCGGGACTGCCCGTCGTACTCGCCGGCGCGCGTGGCCACGGCCGCACGCACCTGCACAACATCCGCCGTCTCGAACAGGCGGGGCTGGTCCGGCTCGTGGGCGTCTGCGAGCTGAAGCCACTGAGCGCCGAGGAGCTGGACGGCTTCGGCTCTCCCGAACAGTCCTCGGACTTCGGGGAGTTGCTGGAACGCACGGGCGCGCGGATCGCCGTCATCTGCACTCCCATCCACACCCACACCGAACTCGCGCTCACCGCCGCCGCGCGGGGCGTGCACACCTTGCTGGAGAAGCCGACCACACCGTCGTACGCGGAGTACGAGCGGCTGCTGGCCGGCCTGGAGGAGTACGGCACGGACTGTCAGGTCGGGTTCCAGTCGCTCGGTTCCCATGCTGTCGAGGCGATCAGGAAGCTGATCGCGGACGGCTCGATCGGGACGCTCCGGGGGATCGGGGCCGCCGGGGCATGGGTGCGCGGCGACGCCTACTACGCCCGCGCCCCCTGGGCCGGGCACCGTTCCCTGAACGGCCGGGACGTGGTGGACGGGGTGCTCACCAACCCGCTCGCGCACGCGGTCGCGACCGCGCTGCGGATCGACGGCAGCGACCTGGCCGACGACATCTCCGAGCTGCGGCTGGAGCAGTTCCGGGCCAATGACATCGAGGCGGACGACACGTCCTGCCTCAGTCTGAGGACGGCCAGGGGCACCACCGTCACGGTCGCCGTCACCCTGTGCGCGGAGCAGGCCGGTGAGCCGTACGTCGTGGTGCACGGGACTCACGGCCGGATCACCTTCTGGTACAAGCAGGACCGGGTGCGGGTGGAGCGCACCGGCCAGGATCCGGTCGAGACCGTCCACGGCCGTACGGACCTGCTGGAGAATCTGGTCGCGCACCGTCTCAAGGACGACGAGCTGCTCGTACCGCCCCGTCGCACGGGCGCCTTCATGCGGATCGTCGAGGCCATCAGGAGCGGGCCGCCGCCCGAGCCGCTGCCCGCCGACGCCTGGTACCGCGCACCGGGCGACGTACCGCCGCGCCGGATCGTCAAGGGCATCGACGCGCTGATCGCGGCGAGTGCGGAGTCCCTCTCCACATTTTCCGAACTGGGCGCGGGCTGGGCCGTGCCCCCGGCGGAGGTGCACCCGAGATGACCGAGCCACAGGTTTCCGGAACACGAGGGTTTTCCAGGGCCGGCGGGATCGCCGGAAGGCGCGGAGCGTCCGGCGGCACGTCGGGCTCATCCGGCACGTCCAGCTCATCCGGCTCATCCGGCGGCACGTCGGGCTCATCCGGCTCATCCGGCTCATCCGGCTCATCCGGCGCGGGAACGCTCTCCGGCGTCGGAGGCAACACGGTGCTGCGGTGTGACGGCCGCCCCGTGGCCCGTTACGTGCACCGGCCCCGGGTGCCCGCGGGGCTCCCCTCCCGGCCGTACCTGCATCCCGTACGCACTCTCGGCGGTGTCACCGTCACCGAGCTGCGGCCACCCGACCACGTGCACCACCTGGGGGTGTCGATGGCCGTGCCGGACGTCTCCGGTGTCAACTTCTGGGGCGGGCGCACCTATGTGCGCGACCGGGGCCCGGTCGCGCTGGACAATCACGGCGCGCAGGAACACACGGGCTGGCTGCTGAGAGACCCCGACGGCTGTGTCGAGGAACTGTCCTGGACGCGCGAAGGCCGCGAACTCCTCAAGGAACGGCGCACGATCAGCGCTCTCGCGCTCTCCGGCGACGCCTGGGTCCTCGACTTCACCTCGGCGCTCACCAATGTGTCGGGTACGGACCTGTCCATCGGCAGCCCGGCCACCAACGGCCGTCCGGGAGCGGGCTACGGCGGATTCTTCTGGCGCGCGCCCAAGGAGGGCGTGGCGGATTCGGCGCCGGACGTGTTCACCGAGAACGGGAGGGGCGAGGACGCGGTGCACGGCCACACCGCCGGCTGGCTGGCGCTCGCCGGACGGGACTGGACCCTGATCTTCGGCGGGGCGAACGGGGACACCCGCGACGACCCCTGGTTCGTCCGCACCACCGAGTACCCCGGGGTCGGTTCCTCGCTGGCCTGGCGGCAACGGCTCCCGCTGCCCGCGGGCGGGAGTGTCGCCCGGCGCATCGTCACCGTCGTCGCTGACGGCCGGCTCGACCGTCCGGCGGCGGCCGCCCTCGTCCGCAAGGCGGTGGCGGCATGACCCCGCCGTGAACGGCCGGCCCCGGTGACGGTAGGTACCGCGACTTCGCCACCGCGCCCACCGGAGAAGGCCGGGCCGGGACCGCCCCCTTCACCGACTTCCGCATCACCGGCTGACACCGCTCGACGCCCCTTCAGAACTCCAGAACGCAACGCCTGTGAGGAGAGCCGCAATGACGCACCTGCGCAGCAAACGCTTTCGGGCCGGAGCCACCGCCTCCATGGCCGCCCTGGCCACCCTGCTCGCGGGCCTCGCCACGGCGCCCGCCCGTGCCGCGGACCGGCCGGCGGCGGCCACGCGCGCCGCCGTGCTCCGTGTCCCGGCCGACTACCGCACCGTGCAGGCCGCCGTGGACGCGGTCCCCGCGGGCAACAGCGGCCAGGTCACCGTCTCCATCGCCCCCGGTACGTACCGCGAACAGGTAAGGGTGCCGGCGAACAAGCCGCATCTGGTCTTTCAGGGCACCGGAAGCGACCGCTCCAAGACGGTCATCGTCTTCGACACCCCCAATGAGTACGGTGGTTCGAGCGGCAGCGCCACCGTACTGATCGCCGCGAACGACGTCACCGCCCGCAATCTGACCTTCGTCAACGACTTCGACGAGGCAGCCCACGACCTCGCCTCCGAGCAGGCCCTGGCGATGAAGACGACGGGCGACCGGATCGTCTTCGACAACACGGCGTTCAAGGGCAACCAGGACACGCTGATGACCGACAGCCCCCAACTGACCGCTGTCAGCCGGGTCTACGTCCGCGACTCGTACATCGAAGGTGACGTCGACTTCATCTACGGGCGGGCCACCACCGTCATCGAACGCTCCGTGATCAAGGCGCTCAGCCGTGGCTCCTCCTCCAACAACGGTTACATCACCGCCGCTTCGACCTGGAAGGGGAATCCGTACGGCATTCTGATCACCGACAGCCGGATCATCAGTGACGCGCCCGCGCGGTCCTTCCACCTCGGCCGGCCCTGGCACCCGGGCGGCGAACCGGACGCCGTCGGCCAGGTGCTGATCCGGAACACCGAACTCCCCGCGGCCGTCAAGTCCTCTCCGTGGACCGACATGAGCGGCTTCCCCTGGCGGGAGGCGCGCTTCTCCGAATACCGCACCTACGGTCCCGGAGCGGCCGTGACGGCAGACCGCCCCCAGATGCCGGACGCCGACGCCGCTCGCCATCAGGTACCCAACTACTTGTCGGGCAAGGACGGTTGGGCGCCGTATCGCACGCGCTCCTGACCGCACGGCCCGTACGAGCCGCACGGGCGGCGGCATCCGACACAACACGAGAGAGAAGAGCCGACGATGAGGATCCCCAAGGTGTACAGAGGTCGGACGGCCGCGGCCGTCTCGCTGACGGCGGTACTCGCCCTGACGGCGACCGCGTGCGGTGACGACGGGAGCGGCGGAAGCGGCAGCGAGGGCTCCGGAAAGGGCGAGATCACCCTGTGGGACAACAACACGGGTGAGCGGCGGGAGATCTGGTCACAGATCATCAAGGACTTCGAGAAGCAGAACCCGGACATCCGTGTGAAGTACGTCGGCATCCCGATCGACCAGGTCCAGCAGAAGTACGACACGGCGATCGACGGCGGCGGGCTGCCGGACGTCGGTGGCGTCGGCACCGCCTATCTCTCCAACCTCGTGGTGCGGGACGTCCTGGATCCGGTGGGCGACCGTATCGACGCGAGCGGCCTCAAGGGCAAGCTCGTCCCCGTCATGGTGGACGGGGTCAAGTCGGCCGGCGGTCGCGGGGACGAGATGTACTCGGTGCCGACCTCCAGCAACAACGGCACACTGTGGTACCGCACGGACCTGTTCGCGGAGGCCGATCTGGCGGCGCCCACCGACTGGACCACGTTCTACGCGGCGGCTCGGAAGCTCACCGCGGCCGGGAAGAACCAGTTCGGATACACGATGCGTGGCGGCTCGGGCTCCATCGCACCCGCGATGGACGCGATGTACGGGCAGTCCGGCATCACGTCCTTCTGGAACGGCGACAAGACCACCGTCAACGACCCCAGGAACGTGGCGGCGCTGGAGAAGTACGTCGCCCTGTACAAGAAGGTGACACCGTCCGCCGACGTCAACAATGACTTCATCAAGATGGTCGCCCAGTGGGACAACAGCTCGATCGGCATGCTGACCCACAATCTCGCCTCCTACCAGGACCATGTGAAGGCGCTCGGGACGGACAAGTTCAAGGGCCTTCCCTATCCGACCCGGGAGGACGGCTCGCGCGTCCAGGTCTCCAACCCGGTGGACGGCCTCGGTCTGTTCAAGAACAGCAAGAACAAGGCGGCCGCCTGGAAACTCATCGAATTCGCGGCCTCTCACAAGTCGAACAGCGCGTGGAACGAGTCGGCGGGTTCCATACCGGCGAACACCGATGCCGCCGCCGACAGTTGGGTCCAGAAGGCCGAACCGACCGCCGCCGCGATGAAGGCACTCAGCGACGGCACCACGAAGATCGTCAACCTGCCGTACTACCTGCCCGACTGGAACACCATCAGCAAGAGCGGCAACGAGCCGAACTTCCAGAAGGTCCTCCTCGGTGACATGTCGGCGAAGGAATTCGCGGACAAGATCGCCAAGGAGCTCAATGACGCCCAGGCGGAATGGAAGGAGCAGAACAAGAGTTGACCGCTGATCGCTGACCGCTGATCGGGTTGACCACCGGTCGCACGGTTCGGCCGGTCGTGGGGCCGGTCGGTGGTGGACGTCCTCGAGGGCGCTTTCCGCCTCCGGCTCCTCCCCCGGCGCCCCGCTCACATAGCCCACGTCCATATGAGCCCGTAACCCCTAACCACGTATCCCCCAGCCCTGCACCTCGCTCAGGGAATGTGAGGCAGATCGGCGTGTCCATCTCCCGAAGACAGGCCACCGCGGCGCTCTCGGCGCTGCCGCTGGCCGCCGCGGCGACAGCCGCCACCCCCGCCGCGGCCGACGCCCCGAGCGGGCACGGTCCACGCCCTGGCAGAACCGTCTACATAGCCGGGGACTCCACGGCCGCGGACAAGTACGCGACGGCCGCCCCCGAGACCGGCTGGGGCATGGCCCTTCCCTTCCTGCTCGGGCGGCACCTCAGGGTCTCCAACCACGCGGTGAACGGCCGCAGTTCGAAGAGTTTCATCGACGAGGGACTGCTCGCCCCGATCCTCCGCGCCATCCGGCCGGGAGACCTGCTCCTCGTCCAGTTCGGACACAACGACGAGAAGACCGCCGATCCCACGCGCTACACCGAGCCCTGGACGACCTACCAGGAGTATCTGGGGCGGTACGTGGAGGGCGCGGCGGACCGTGGCGCCCGGCCGGTCCTGCTGACCTCCGTGGAGCGTCGCAGGTACGACGCCGCGGGCAACGCGCTCGCGACACACGGCGACTACCCGGCGGCGATGCGCGCGTTGGCCGCCGACCTTCGTATTCCGGTGCTCGACATCCAGGCCGCGTCACTGGCGCTGTGGCAGCGGATGGGAGCCGAGGCGACGAAGGCGTACTTCAACTGGCTCCGGCCCGGCGAGTCGCCCAACTATCCCGACGGTGTATCGGACAACACCCACTTCCGCCCGCCGGGCGCCATCGCGGTCGCCCGCATGGTGGCACGCGCGCTGCGGGACGAGCGGGTGCTGGCACCCGGCGAGATACGCCGCCTCAACAGGGAGATTCCCGAATCCTGGCTCACCTGGCTCGCCTGATCCTCTCGGCTCTCAGCCCCTTCACTCCCCCGCACCCCCTTCACCCCTTTCACTCCCTGATTCGAAGACCGAGGAGCGGCCATGCACAGGCAGAGACGTCATGCACTCATCACCACGACAGCGTTGGCGTGCGGTACGGCGCTGGCCCTGGCCACCCTCGCGGCACCGGCCCAGGCACACGGGCGGGCCCCGGGCCCTTCCCTGGAACGGTCCGTCCTCGCCGCGAACGACGGCTGGGCCTCGGCCGACGGCGGCACCACCGGCGGCCGGGCCGCCGACGCCGAACACGTCTATACCGTGACCAGTTGGGCCGAGTTCAAGGCCGCGCTGGCCGCCGCCGAGGGCAGCCCGTCGATCATCCGGGTCAAGGGCACACTCGACGCGCTCTCCGACAGCGAGGGGAACCAACGTACCTGCGACGACTACGCCGTGGCCGGTTACTCCTTCGACAAGTACCTCGCGGCGTACGATCCGGCGGTCTGGGGCCACGAGAATCCGGTGAGCGGCGAGCAGGAGGATCTGCGGGCCGCGTCAGCCGCCGTACAGGGCGCGCGGATCAAGGCGTACGTCCCGGCCGACACGACCATCGTGGGTGTGGGCGGGAACGCCCGAATCCTCGGCGGCAGCCTCCAGGTCAAGGACGTCGGCAATGTCATCATCCGCAACCTCACCTTCGAGGACGCGTTCGACTGCTTCCCGCAGTGGGATCCGACGGACGGTGAGAACGGCGCCTGGAACTCCGAGTACGACAACCTGGTGGTGTACGGCTCCACGCATGTGTGGGTGGATCACAACACCTTTACCGACGGCCGCCACCCGGACAGCGAACAGCCCCACTACTACGGCCAGTTGTATCAGCAGCACGACGGTGAGCTGGATATCGTCCACGGCGCCGACCTGGTCACCGCCTCCTGGAACGTCTTCGCCGACCATGACAAAACACTCATGATCGGCAACAGCGACAGCGCGGGCGCCTCCGATCGCGGCAAGTTGAATGTCACCTTGCACCACAACCAGTTCAAGAACATCATCGAGCGGGCACCACGGGTGCGCTTCGGCAAGGTCGACACGTACAACAACCACTTCGTCGTCCCGGAGTCGGGCTACGTGTACTCCTTCGGCATCGGTATCGAATCCCAACTTGTCGCCGAGAAGAACGCGTTCACGGTTCCGGCGGGTGTGCGCGCCGGGACGATCCTCAAGAAGTGGAAGGATTCGCCGGTCACCACCGCGGGCAACCACGTCAACGGGTCGTACGTCGACCTGCTCGCCGTCCACAACGCGGAGATCCCCGAGGAGACCCTGCGGTCCGACGCGGGCTGGACCCCGGCCCTGCGCACACAGGTCGACAACCCGCGCGCGGTCCCGCACCTGGTCGACGGGCGCGCCGGCGCCGGGAAGATCCACTGACTGTCGCGAGAGGTACGCGAGAGGCGAGGTACGAGAGGGGGCGAGGTACGGGAAAGCCACTCCGTACCTCGCCTCTCCCTGTTACGACGACGCGGACTTCAGGTGCTCCGGCGCGGCCTGCTGCCAGGAGTCCACGACGATGTCACGCAACTCGTCCAGGTCCTCCAGAGCGTCGAGCCGTACCCGCACCCACGCGGAACTCGCCTCGTGCGGCGGCACCCAGAACTTCTCCGGCTCCGCCGCGATCAGCTCGGTCCGCTCGTGCCTGGGGCACCGCACGGCGAATGACGTCTGATCGTCGGGGACCGTGACGAACATCTTCCCCGCCACGCGGAACGTGGGCATGTCCCACGCTTCCTTCTCCACCGTCTGCGGGAGGGACAGCGCGATACGGCGCACGTCCTCGGCGTCCATCACATTCACGATCACCATCGTACGGGCACCCGAGGGGCCCTCGCCCATTCTCACGGGCCGGGTCCGGGAGGGGTCCCGGCCGGTCCGAGGACACTGACGGACACACGGGCCGATGCTGCCGGACACATCGAGTGGGAGGCGTCGGTCGATTCCACGATCTGTCGAGCCCACCAACCCGCCGCCGGGGCTCGCAAAAGGGGGCTGCCGATCGAGTCCGATCGAGTCCGGACGAGTCCGGACGGCCTGGCGGCTGAGCCGGACGACCACGCACTCGGCCGCTCGTGCGGCGGCCTGACCACCAAGATTCGCCTTGCCGTCGACGCCTCCTTTCACGTTCTGGCTGTCGTGGTCACTGCTGGACAGCGGGCCGATGCCCCGGTGTTCACCGAGGTCATGGACCGCATCCGCGTTCCGCGGATCGGCGGCGGACATCCGCGCACCCAACCCGCTCACGTCCTCGCCGACCGCGCCTACTCGTCTCGAAAAATCCGCGAGTACCTGCGCCGCCGGCAGATCCCGCACACCATTCCGGAGAAACGTGACCAGGCCGGACACCGCAGACGCCGAGGTTCGACCGGTGGCCGCCCGCCCGGCTCCGACCGTGAGCAATACAAGGCCAGACACAAAGCCGAGTGCCGGACAGGGCTCCTCAAGCAGGCGCGAGGCGTCGCGACACGCTACGAGAAACTCGCCATCCGCTACGAAGCCACCATTCAACTCACCTTGGTACGCCAGGCACCGTGACCACATCTCAATCGCGCCCCAGGCGCAGTCCAGCGGCTGGACTACACTTGACGCACCATGCCCGATCTCTTCGGAATCAACCATCTGACGCTGTCCACGACCGACCTCGACCGGCTCGTGGCGTACTACACGGAGTTGCTCGGAGCAGCGCTCGCATTCGAGCGCGCTGCAACCCATTCTGAGCCTCGGATCGCAGTCATCGATGTCGGCGGGGATGACCACCTGATGATCGTCGAAACCGCTACCGCCCCCACCACTGATCTCGATCCCCTCAGCAATGCGGGATGGGGGCTGCGCGTGGGAACATACGCGCAGCTGTGTGAGGTTCGCGAGCAAATCCTGGGTGCCGGGCGGCCGGTCGGACAGATCGCGACACTGCCCACGCAGTGGACGATGACAGCTCGCGATCCCGATGGACGCCCTGTGGACGTTCGAGCCCATCGCCCACGCACCGCATCGCTGTCACAAACCACTGACTAACGGCTGCCCGTCAATCGGCCTGCCGCAAGGGGCAGTTACCGTGTGGCTCCGCACCCGGCGCCGGGTGCGGAGCCACCGTATTCATCCCCTCACGCCGCGGGCACCGTCGCTCCTGACGCGGCGGCGATCCGGACCTCCGCCCTCCGCGTCACACCACCGACCGTCACCGCGAGGGTGACCGTCCCCGGCCGCAGCGCGGTGAGGGTGCCCGTGGCCGGATCGAAGACCGCCGTATGGCGTGGCCGGCCCCCGTGCCGGATCTCGGCGGTCCCGGCCCTCCCGGTGTCCGTGATACGGAGGTTGGGGGACCCGGACCAGTCGGCGCTCAACGGATGTCCCACCGGCACGGCCCTGCTCCCCTGGATGACGGTCGCCTTGACCCGCGAGCCCTGGCCGGGGGTCAGAACGGCCGGAGCGTCCAGGGCCAGCGCGTCCGTGTGCGCGCGGGTCTGTACGGAGACCCAGTCGGGGCCGCCCTTCCACGGTTCGAGGCGCGCCGCCGTCCACTCGCCCCGGGACACCCGGTCCACTCCCACCAGCGACCAGCCGGTGAAACCGCCCTCGCCCGCCGGGGCCGACGGTGCCTTGCCGGAGTTGCCGTTGATCAGATACGGCACGCCGTCCACGCGCGAGGCGTCGAAGACTCCGACATGGCTGCCGATGAGCCCCGCGCCCTTGCCCGTTGTGCGGCGGAAGTCCGCGAGCCAGTGCTCGACGAGCGCCGCCTCCTTGCGGTCGGTCAGCTCGCTGGCCTTCTGGACGGTCGGGTCGCGCGGCGGCACGTGCTCGATCAGTATCACCGAGCGGACCCGGTCGTCACGCGCCGCCGCGTCCAACTGCTCCCGTACAGCCTTGATCTGGGCGAGGCCGCCGCCGCGCAGACTCAGACTCGATGTGTCGAGCGTGAGGAAGCGGGTCCCCTCGTGGTCGAAGATCCGTTGGGCGGGGCCGAACTGGTCGGTGAAGTTCTTGATGGAGCCGCCCATCACCTCGTGGTTGCCCGGTACGTAGTACCAGGGCAAAGAGTCCCCCAGTTCCTCGGTCAGCACCTTGCGGGCGAAGGCGAGATCCTCGGGCGATCCCTCGTCGACCAAGTCGCCGTTGACGACCAGGAAGTCCGGCTTCGCGGCCTTGATCTCCCGCAGGGTGCGGCGGGCCTGTGCCACGATCGCGCCGTCCGGGTCGCGGGCGACGAACTGGGCGTCGGACATCACCGCGAACCGCCAGTCCCTGCCCGCCGTTCCCCTTGCCGTGTCGATCAACGGATCTGCGGCACGCGGCTGTTCGGGCAGCTCCACCGTGGGCGGCACCTGCGCCGTCAGATCGTCGATCACGATCTCCCCCGTGTACTGCTTGGCGGCTGCCGTCTCCGCGAGGTAGAAGCGGTTCACACTGAGCGGCATCGCCGCCCCGGCCGGTACGGCGAAGGTCACCTGCCGCCAGCCCGTCCAGGTGAGATACGGACCGCGCAGCAACTGGTCCGATCCCGCCGCGTCCTTGAGATGGAGCGTGGGCCACGCGCCCTTGCCGTCCCCCTTGATCCAGAGTGTGAAGGACTGCGGCTGGCCGGGCACCGGGACCGGCTTCGGCGGATTCGCGTAGGCCGCGCGGGTGGCGGTGGACCGGGTGAAGTCGTACGAGAGGGCGAGCCCGGTGCCGGGGTGGCCGTCCGGGGTGGCGGCGACCGAGCCGCCCGCCCGCGCCTGGCTGAACGTCCAGGACGCGGCGTCGTCGAAGTCGGCGACCTGCTGTTCCTCGAGTCCGACGCTCACGGCGAGGACGGTCGTGACGCCGCCGGCCGTCGCCGTGATCCGTCCGGCGCCGGTCCCCTTCAGGGACTTGACGGTGAACGCTCCCTTGCCGTCGTCGGTGACGGTGAAGAGCGAGCGGTCGTAGTCGAGTCGCACGTCCTGCGGTTCGATCGGTGCGCCGGCCCCGTGGGCGTCGAGTCCGACGATGCCGAAGGTGCCGGTCGCCGCCGCGTCCGCGAGTCCGACCCGACGAGTGGTCGGCTGGATACGGTCGAGCGAGCCGAGCACCGTCAACTCCGCACCGCCGTGGGCGCGTCCGCGTTCGGCCCGTACCTCGGTGGTACCGCCGGCGCGCGCGGTGAACACCCCGTGGCTGTCGACCCGGCCCACCGAGGACCGTACGGCCCGCCAGTGGGGAGCACCGGCCGCCGGGCCGTACGTCTCGTCGTAACCGGTGGCGGTGAGCCGACGGGTCAGCCCGGGAAAGACCCGCTCGGGGTGACCTCCCTTGACGGGGTCGACGGTCGGGGCGTCGGCCGCGGGCGTACGGGGCTCGACCCAGAAGCCGTCGAGCCGTCCGCTGCCGTCCGGCGCGGTGAGGGCGAGGCCATTGGGAACCGTGCGCTGGCTACCGTCGGAGGGGCTGTTCTCCACCCGCATCGCGTCGCTGCCCGGCGCGCGGGCCACCAGCGTGGAGGAGCCGCCGCCGTCGAGATTGAGCGCACTGTAGGCACCGGCCCGCCGCATCATCAGGCCGAGTTCGGTGAGGGTGACCCCACCGCTGTCGGCCTGTCGGCCGTCGACGGTGATCACCTGCATCGTGCCGCCGTCACGAGAGAACCCGACGGCGGTGCGGGGCGCGGCGATGTTGTTGCCCTCGCCGTCGTGGTTCTGCGCCGCTCCGTCCACGACCAGCAGTTCGCGGCCTCCGACGGCGGTCCGTGGCACCGGCCCGCCGTCGGTGCGCGGCCGGTACGCCAGGGTGACCGGGTCGCCGGGCCGCAGCGCCGCGAGTGCCTCGGCGCCCGCTTCCCGGCCGACGAGCGCCGTGGTGCCCTCGGCGACCGGCCCGCGGCCCGGTCTGTCCGTCACGGAGACGACCTTGCCGTCCCGTACGGTCGCTTCCGCGACGGGAGTGGCCCGGTCGACGGTGAGCGCGCGGTCGGCCTCGCCCCAGCCCGCCGTATAGGCGCCGATGCCGCCGGTCGGCACGTTCGCCGCGTTGTACGCGGCCAGCGCGCGCGGCCCGGAGGGAAGTGTCACGGTCCCGTCGAAGTACAGCTTCAGAAGGCGCCCGGCGTCTCCCGGACCGAAGCCGACGGCCTGGTTCGCCCCGGCCGCCGGAGAGTGGACCACCTTGCCGTCCGCGACACCCGGGCCCTGGGGCGCGCCCGTCTCGTTGATGTCGAAGAAGTCCGCGTTGATCGCGGCGACGGTACGGCGACCCGGTCCGGGATCGTGGCGGGCGGCGAGTTCGGAGACCGTACGCCGGTCGGAGACCTTGCCGGAGGAGAGGTAGTCGGTCTGTGCGCCCTTGCCGCCGAGATCGACGGAGAGCGCGTTCACGCGCAGCCACTTGTCGGATTCGAGACGGTCGTACGAGGTCAGCCGGACGCCGGGGGCGACCGGACGGGAAGCGCGCGCGGTCTCGATCCCGTCGGCGTCGACCCGCGGGGAACCGCCGGATCCGGGCGCCGTGCGGGGCGCGCCGGCGGGTGGGGGCGCGATCGGCCGCAGCATCTCCGCGGACGTGTGAGGACGGGGGTCGGGGGTGGAGTCTGCGGAGGACGGGGATACCGCCCCCGCCGTCAGAGCGGTCACCACCGCGAACAGCACGGCGGACCGCTTGGCGATGCCTGGGCCCACAACTTCTCCTGAAGGACGGGGACATACGTATGGGTGAGCGCTGTCAGCCGCCAGCATTGCCGTGCACACACCAATGAACCAGGGGTTCGGGGGAACCGCGGGGAGAACACACGGTGACGCGGTCGAACCGTTCGGTCGCCCGCGGTCCGCTGCTCTGATCCAGTGGTAGTTCCAAAGATCCCCCATCGAATCGCGGGTTGTCCGTTACCCAGCGTGAGTCGCGGCGTTGAACGTGCGAAGGCCGCACATCGTGCGGCCGTGATTCATACGTTCAAGGAGAAACTTGATGTCGCGTATCGCGAAGGCAACCGCTGTTCTCGTCGGCACGGGTGCCGTGCTGGCCGGTGGCGCCGGTATGGCCGCTGCTGACGCCGGCGCCGGGGCGGCGGCCATCGGTTCGCCCGGTGTCCTGTCCGGCAACGTGGTCCAGGTGCCGGTGCACATCCCGGTCAACGTCTGTGGCAACAGCATCAACGTGGTCGGTCTGCTCAACCCGGCGTTCGGCAACACGTGCGCCAACGTGTCGGCCCCCCAGGTCAAGTCCCATCACCACAAGGGTGGTCACCACAAGGCGGATCACCACAAGGGTGGTCACCACAAGGCCGGCTACGGCAACTGATCGCCCGTTGAAACCGCGCGGCCACGGGGCCGTGCGATTCCGGTGAGAGACGGCCTCCCGCGTTTTCGCGCGGGAGGCCGTCGCCGCCTCAGGGTGCATGACCGTCAGACCTCGTAGCGGTAGAGCTTGCTGTGGTCGAGAAGTTCGGACGGCTTGACGTTCCACGGCGGCATGGGTTCTTCCAGGCTGATGGCCCGCCCGCTCTGCGGATCACCGGCCCGCAGCTTTTTCCTCGGCAGATAGGTCGCCTTCGGGTGCTTCCGCCGCCAGCGGTCCCAGAGCAGATCGACAAAGGCGTGGTGGAGCCAGAAGACCGGGTCGTTGGGCGAGGAGCCGCCCAGCATGTGCCCGCCGACCCAGCGGTGGACGCGGTTGTGGTTGCGCCAGCGCCCGGTGCCGCCGGACGCCCAGCCCTCCAGCCGGTTCCGGAAGCCCGAGGTCACCGTGGAGTCCCAGGGGGCGGCGTCGTACACCTTCTCGTTCATCGCCCAGGCCAGTTCGTCCTTGGTGGGCAGCGAGACCGAAGCGGACGGGCGGCCGAAGTTGCGGGTGAGGTAATTCCCCTCCGTCACAGCGTCCTTGATCTCCCAGTTGCCCGTCGTGTAGGCGAAGGGACCGGTCATGACCTGATGGTCGCGCGACCGGCCGTTGCCGCCGAGGAAGTCCTCGGACCACAGCGAGGCGGCGGGCGTGTTGTCGGTGGTCCAGTCCCAGTACGGGACGGTCACCTTCGGGTCCACACGCCGGAGCGCACGCTCGAACTCCAGCAGAAAACGCCGGTGCCAGGGCAGGAACGAGGGAGCCATGTGCCCCGCGCGCGGCCCGTCCTCCGCGTCGGAGACGTAGTACTGGATGTGCAGTTGGACGAACTCCTCGTACTCACCCCGGCGTTTGAGCTCCAGGACGGCGCCGACGAACCTCTTCTTCTCGGCGCTGGTGAGCTTGCGCTGGTTCTTTCTGGTGTACACCGGTGAGGTCTCCTCCTGTCAGATGTGGTGGATGGGCCCGGAGAGCGACAGTTGGGCGCCGTCGAGGTCGTCGACCGCCGCACGGGCCGTTTCGAGCAGCGTCGGGAACGACTCGTAGTGATTGACCGCGCTCAGGAAGCTGCCGTCGGCGCGCCGCATCACATGCAGGGAGCGGCCGTCGATCCGGATGTCGTACGCGGATGCCGGCGACGGCGGGGAGTCGTCCGGAACCGCTGAGGCTGGGGGGACAGAAGGGGCGGAGGCGTCGGGCTCGGAGGCGAGGTGCGCAGGCACCGCACCGGCACCACCGGCACCACCTGCACCACCTGCACCACCTGCACCGATCTGGATACGGCGTCCCCGGTACATCCCGTCGAAGACCCGGCTCACTTCGGCCGCCGTGCCCGCTCCTCCGCCGGCCGCTCCCCGAACCACTCCCCGGGTGACCCGACGGCCCGCCACGAAGACAGGGGCCAGCGCCGCCGAGACGCCCGCGACCACACCGAGGGTGAACGCCGCGCGCAGCAGACGGCGCCGGGAGCGGCCGCCGCCGGACGGCGCGGCTTCGCCGGGAGGTTCGGGGCCGACGGCCACGGGTGCGGGCCGCTTCGCCCGCGCGCGTTCCGGCTCCGTCCGCGTTCCGCCTGGCATGAACGACCTCCGTTCGTCGGTGGTGCCCACGCCGTACGTACGGGATCCGGCAGCGGAACCCGCTGGGCCTGCCGGAACCGGGAACGGGGCGCGGACACATTGCTTGGTCGGGGCAGCGGCTCAGGTGTGCGACGGGGGCGCAGAGGCCGGCCGCCGCCCCGACCAGGACAACGAGACGGAGGCCAAACAGTTCTTCGGCGGGCGAACCGCCACGCTCCGTAAAGATGTAGAGATGGAGGGATGTAGGGATCAAGAGATGTTCAGAGGCCCGTAGGACCGTTCGCCCTGATCCGCTCCGGAACGGGTAGAGGCGAAGTGCGGGCCAGGGCGGACCGGCGCGGGTCGTTGCCCCTGGGCGCGATGAGGCAAGGTAGGCCGGGTCCGCCGGTTCGCGGACAGCACGATCGAGGAAGTGGGAGGCAGCGTGTCCGCCGAGGAATCCGGGCGCGGGATCTCGTCGCAGGGCGGCGGGGCGGGTCCCGCTGAGCGCGGTCGGCCGCGCGCGGCCGACGGGCCGCGCCAGGGCCGGCTGACCGGCGCGCTGCGGCGTACGCCGATCGCGCTGTGGCACGACGACGCCACGGACCGGGCCGCGGCCCTGACCTACTACGCCGTCCTGGCGATTTTCCCGGCGCTGCTCGTCACCCTCTGCTCCATCGGGCTCGCCGGTTCCGACGCCAGCGGAAAACTGGTCGGCCAGGTGTCGGCACTCGTGCCGGGGCAGTCCCAGATCCTGGTCCGCGACGCGCTGGAAGAGATGGCGCGGCAGCGCGCAGCGGCCTGGCTGCTGGCGTCGTTCGGCACGGTCGGCGCGCTGTGGTCGGCCTCCAGCTATCTCGGGGTGTTCCGCCGCGCGCTGCACACCATGCACGGCGCGGTCGACCACCGGCCGCCGTGGCGTACCGCGCCGCGTATCGCGCTCACGGCCTGTGCTCTGCTGGCGCTTCTGGTGACCAGCGCCTTCACGCTCGTGCTGAGTGGGGAGGCGGCGGTCGCGCTGGGGCGTGTGCTGGGGATGGCCACCACTGCGACGGTGGTGTGGAACGTGCTGAAGTGGCCGCTGTTGTTGGCGCTCGCGGCCGTTCTGGTGCTCATCGTGTTCCGTACCGGTCCGCCCGGGACGCGTCGGCTGCGGCGGTCCCTGCCCGGCGGGATCCTGGGGGTCGCGCTCTGGTTGCTGACGTCGGCCGGCTTCGCCGTCTACACGGCCCACGCCGGTACGTACAACCGGCTGTACGGATCGCTCGCCGGTGCCATCGTGTTCCTCGTCTGGCTCTGGGTCACCAACCTCTCCCTGCTGGCCGGTGCGCAGTTCAACGCCGAGCTGGTCCGAGGTGACAGGGACCGGACCGCCGCGTCCGTTTCCGTACCGCCACCGGCCGGCGGACCGCCCGGATCCTACGAAGGCCGGTCCGACGATGTGGATGTCGTCGGACCGGCCCGTCACATGTCCTGAGTGGCTCGGAGGCTCAGCGGTTCGGAGGCTCAGTGGCTCGGCCACTGGGGGACCCGGCCGCCTGAGCGGCTCGGCCCTCCACGAGCTCGGTCACTCAGGGATTCAGCGGCTCAGGAGCTCAGCAGCTCAGGTTGTTGCCAGGGGTGGTTCCGAGGATCTGTACGAAGCGCTGGTAGCTGTTGATCCGGCTTTGCACCTGTCCGGGGTTGCCACCGTTGCATTCGATGCTTCCGTTGATGCTCCGGATGGTCTCCCCGAAGCCACTGCCGTTGACCATCGCGTTGTGCGGGGTCATCCTGCCCGCGCCGGTCTGGGTGTTCCAGAACCAGAGGGCCGTCTTCCAGGCCACGGCCGCGTCGGTCTCCACCAGGCGCGGGTTGTTGAGCAGGTCGATGCCCAGGGCGTCGCCCGCCGCCTTGTAGTTGTAGTTCCAGCTGAGCTGTATCGGTCCACGGCCGTAGTACATGGCCTGGCCCGCGGGGCAGCCGAACGGCTGCGACCAGTCGCAGTAGTGCGGGTAGTTGGCGCTGTTCTGCTCGACGATGTGGACGAGTCCACCCGTCTCATGGCCCACGTTGGCCAGGAACGCGGCGGCCTCCTGGCGCATGACGGTGTCGCCGCCGGTCTTCGCGAAGCCCGGGTAGGCGGACAGCGCGGCGGTCAGGCCGCTGTAGGTGTAGAAGGGGTTCCGGCCCGGGAACATCTGGTTGAACTGGGCCTCGCTGACGACGAATCCGGTCGGATTCCCGCCGCCGCCACAGTTGAACGGCTCCCAGTACCAGGTGCTGATGACCGGGTCGTAACCCGGGTTCTCGTGCTCCGCCCGGTAGTAGTTCCCATCGGTGTACCGGACGATGTCGCCGGCGTTGTACCAGCGGCCCGCGACCCAGGCCGGGTATTCACAGGCCATTGCCGCACGGTCCGCCCTGGAACCGTCGGCCCTGAAGGTGTCCGCGGAGGCGGAGGAGGCGGGCAGGAATATCACAAGGGCCGAAACCATCGCCGTGAGCAGTGCCAGAACGCGCTGCCCCGACCGTGCCGAGATCGGTCTCAAATGACTCACTCCTTCGCGCGAGCCGCCGTCTCCGGCGCTCGCCATGGGGGGTGAAGGAACCAAAGCCGAGTTGCGTGGACCCTGTCAAGGTCTAGACCAAGTCGGGGAGTTGTCGAGGGCGCTTCCCGGCCTCTTCAGCAGGACGGCCTGGACAGCGTGGAGGCGCGTACCACCAGCTCCGGCTGGAGCACGATGCGCCGGTGCGTGTGTCCGGCGGCGGCGTCGCCGGTCTCCTCTATGAGCAGATCCGCCGCAACCTCGCCCAGCTGTATGGCGGGTTGGCGCACCGATGTCAGCGGTACGGCGGCTGCCGAGGCGAACTCGATGTCGTCGTAGCCGGCCAGCGCGACGTCCTCGGGAACCCGTATCCCCGCGTGGTAGAGGGTCTGCAACACGCCAAGCGCGAGCAGGTCGTTGGCGCAGAACACGGCGGCGGGCCGCCGTGCCATGCCGAGCAGCCGCGCCCCGGCGTCCCGGCCCGCCGCGACATCGAGGCGGGCGGCCTCGACATGCCGGAGCGCGTCGGGCGGCAGTCCCGCTTCCGCGAGGGCGAGCAGCGCGCCCTCGCGGCGGTTCTGGCACTGCGCCAGACGCATCGGGCCGCTGACGTACGCGATGTCCTGGCAGCCGCGCCGCAGCAGATGCCGTACGGCCAGGGCACCGCCCGCCACATCGTCCACGGAGACCGAACAGCCGTCCGCACTCGGCACGATGCGGTCGACGAAGACGAAGGGGATGCCATGGCGGCGGAACATGTCGATGTTGCGGCCGGTCATGTCGGCAGGAGTGACAAGCACTCCCCGTACCTGCTGCTCGGTGAACATCGTGAGGTAGGCGGCCTCCTCCGCCGGGCTCTCCGCGCTGTTGCACAGCATCACCCCGAGCCCGGCCGCGCGCGCGGAGCGCTCCGCGCCCGAGGCCACCCCCACGAAGAACGGGTTGGCCATGTCGAGCACCAGCATGGCCAGAATTCGGCTACCGCCCGCGCGCAGCAGACGTGCGGATTCGCTGCGCACATAGCCGAGCCGGTCGATGGCGGACAGGACGCGCCGGCGGGTCTCCTCGGTGACGGACTCGGGGCGGTTGATCACGTTCGAGACGGTGCCCACCGAGACACCGGCCGCGCCCGCCACGTCCTTGATTCCCACCGGGCGACGCATCAGACGGAGACTTCCACAAGCTCCAGGTCGCTGAGTCCGGACAGTGCGCGCAGTTCCGGCAGCAGCCGGCCGGTGGCCAGGGCCCAGTGGTGGCCGACACCACTGGCGCTCCAGGCGTCGGTCCACTCCCCCGGGTCGCAGCCGAAGTCGACGCGGGAGGTGGTGTTGCCGATCTCCAGGTGCGGTCCCGGGACGACCTCGCCCTCGGCGGCGATCAGGCGGTACCGGCCGTCGCGGCTCTGTCCGAGCCCGACCAGGGTGACGGGCCCGTGCCGTACGTCGAACTCGACGGAGACGCCCCAGCCGCGCTTGCCGTGGTAGACGCCGAGTCCGCGCAGCAGCGGCTTGCGCTCGCTGATGGCGAGGTGCCCGGGTCCGTCGTGTCCCATCTCGACCACGTCGGCGGTGAAGTCCAGCGCCTGGAGTTCGGTGAACGAGCCTCCGGCGCCCAGACGGTCGGCGATCAGCATGGCCAGTGAGGTGCGCAGCTCGTACTCACCGCAGGCCGGGATTCCCCGGGCGGTCAGCAGCGAGGAGCCGAGGATCATGCCGGCGCCGAGCCGTTCGTGGATCTCGGCGTCCAGCCCGCGGTGGTAGTACGCGAGCGAGTCCAGGTCGAAGTCGGCGACCAGCCGGTCGAGACCGACGGAGACGCGGGCGGCCCACCGGAGGTCGTCCTCGACCACGGAGTCGGCGAGTTCGAAGATGTCACGGGTCTCGTCCAGTTTGGCGGTGAGTTCGTCGTCCTTGACCTGGTCGACCCGTACCCGCAGATCGTCGAATTCCACCACTTCCACATGGCCGCCCAGCCGGCCGGGGACCATGGTGAGGTCGGTGGAGACGTCGTACATCCCGGGGTAGAGATGCCCCATCAGGCCGTGCCGGCCGTTGCGGAGGACCGAGCGGACACCGGCGGCGCGGATCCAGCGGCCGATGCGCCGCCAGGCGCGCTCGTCCTCCAGGTGCCCGGAGACGGAGCGGAACGGTACGCCGACGCGTTCGAAGGCGTTGGCCATCTCCGGCAGCGGACAGGCACCGCAGTACGCCAGCCACTGCCCGGTGTCGAAGGACGCGTGATCCATCGACGGGGTGGGCTGGAGGTTGATCAGCAGGACGGGAGCGCCACTGCGCTGGGCGATGGGGACGAGCATGGTGGCCGTCATGTACGTGGTGAGGAAGCCGACGATCAGGTCGCAGTCGGCGGCGCGCAGCTTCTCGGCGGCAGCGGCCCCCTCCTGCGCGTCGGAGATGAAGCCGACGTCGATGACCTCGGCGTCGAACTCCCGCATACGTTCCGTGACACGGGACGCGGAGCGCTCGAGTTGCGGGAGCAGGTCGGGGAACTGCGGCCAGTAGGCGCCGAGTCCCCCGGCGACCAGGCCGATCTTCGGCCGGCGGGCGACTGCGGGAGTGCGAGGGGGCATGGTGGTTCCTTAATGCCGTGGGGGTCCCGAGGGTTCCTCAGGACGGGAGCCGGAAGTCGATGACGCGCAGCGGCGAGGGGGTGGTGCCGCTCGACTTCTGCTGGTACATGAACGACAGGAACCCGTCCTGGGTAAGGCGGGTGTCGTCGACGACCACCTCGCCGAAGGCGTTGAGCCCGGCGCCGTCGAACACGGTCTTCCAGTCGCTGTACCCGGAGGACTTGGAGGCCGCGACGATCCGTCCGTACGGCATGACGGCGTAGGCGTTGTCGTACCGGTCGAGGACGAGGTGGGTGCGCTGGGTGGAGTTCGGCGCGACCGGTATCTCGGTCTTCTTCCAGGTGCCCGCGGCGTTCTTGAAGACATGGAAGGCGCGGCCGTTCGCCGTCCGGTCGTTCACGTAGTTCGTGGTGCACTGGCCGAAACGGCCGGGGACATAGCTGATGATCGCGTGTGGCAGGCCCGCGCGGTCGGTGGCCTGGCTCTCCTGGTTCATCAGCGAGTGGTCGGGGTTGAGGGGGTCGACGACCGTACCGGCGTCGTTGACCGCCACCTTGTCGGATCCGCCTGTGGTGCCGACGACCGTGCCGGCGGCGTTGCGCCAGGTGCGGCCGCGGTCGGCGCTGTAGACGTAACCGGTGTCGTGGTTGGTGAGTCCGCCGCTGTCGCACATCACGGCGTTGCTCTGCTCGCGCCAGGTGTAGAAGGCGTTCAGCCTGCCGTCGGCGCCGTAGTCGATACCGTGCAGATACATGTTGCGGGCGGTGCTGGAACCGTGCTCGCTGGTGTACGTGCCGGTGGAGCTCGACCATTCGCCGAGGCCGGTCCATCTGGAGCCGTCGTACTCGGCCAGCGCGTTGCGGCCGTTGCCGGAGACGCCGACACGATAGCTGAGCTGGAGGCGGCCCTCAGGGGTGGCGACGAACTGCGGATAGGTGAACTGCGAGGTGAGGGCGAGCCCGTCGAGGGTGGTCTGTACGGAGCCGAACTGGCCGCTGTTCCAGGCGCGTCCGGCGGGGTCGTTCAGCAGCCCGGCCGCCGACTTGACGTAGAAGAAGCCGTTGCTGTGCGAGTCCATGTTGATGTGCAGCCGGCCGTCGACGCGTGAGATGCCCATGGAGATGACGTTGTGGGAGTCGTTGACGGTGAGCTGGTGCGGCAGCCGCGCCGTCTGCCAGGCGGACGCGCCGAGTGCACGGCGGGCGATGACGGCGGTGCGGTCACCGGTGTACCAGGCGGCGTATTGGTAGCCCTGGTAGGTCAGCAGCCCGTTCTTCTGGAACGAGTTGTTGTTGACCAGGCCGTCGTACGACACGAAGTAGACGGCCTGGCTGTCGAGTCGGGTGTCGGCGAGCTTGGTGACCGCCGGCGCCGGGTCCGCCGCCCGTGCCGTGCCGGCCGCGCCGGGCAGGGTCGCGGCGGTGAGGAGTGCGGTGGCCAGTCCTGTGGCGGTCCTGGGGCGTCTCCTGGGCCTCGTGTTCCTCATGTCGATGCCTCTCGGTGTGTGGCTCGGTGTGGCTCAAGCGAGGTGGAACACCTCGGTGAGCGGCTTCATCGCCTCGTCCGGCCTGGGGCGTGTCACGAAATCGGCGCCCATGGTTTCGGGCGCTTCGTTCTCGAAGAAGGGCGCCATGTCCGCCTGCCACCGGGCGTTGACCTCGGTGGCGGCCATGGCGGCCCGGGCCGCCGCGAAGTCCTCGGTCTCCAGGTAGCCGACGAGCAGCCCGTCGTCGCGCAGGAAGAGCGAGTAGTTCCCCCAGCCGCACTCCGTCAGGGCCTGGAGCATCTCCGGCCAGACGGCGTCGTGCCGCTCCCGGTATTCGGTGATGCGGTCCTGACGGACCTTCAGCAGGAAACAGACGCGTTCCACGGGCCCCTCCGATCGGAAGTCGGACGTGACGATTCAGAAGTCGAACTTGTCGATGTTCTTCTTGTCGAAGACGGTAGGCTCGCCGAGAATGACCTCGCCGTTCTTGCCGATGGTGTACTCGCCGAGCTTGCCCGCCTTGAACTTCTCGCCCTCGGCGCCGGTGATCTGGCCGGAGGCCAGTGCGGCGGCCGCGTACGAGCCCAAGTAGCCGAGCTCCTCGGGGTTCCACAACGAGAACTGCTCGACGGTGCCGTCCTTGACGTACTTGCGCATCTGGTTCGGGGTACCCAGGCCGTTGAGGACGACCTTGCCCTTGTACGAGGAGTCGCTGAGGTAGCGGGCGGCGGCAGCGATGCCGACGGTGGTGGGCGAGATGATGCCCTTGAGGTCCGGGTACGCCTGGAGCAGGCCCTGGGTCTGCTGGAAGGACTTCTGGTCCGCGTCGTCTCCGTACGCGACCTTCACGAGCCGCATGTTCTTGTACTTGGGCAGCTTCAGTTCGTCCTTCATGAACTCGATCCAGGTGTTCTGGTTCGTGGCGTTCTGGGTGGCCGAGAGGATGGCGATCTTGCCCTGGTAGCCGAGCTGTTCGCCCAGGTGCTGGACGAGACTGCGTCCGATCTCCTCCGAGCTGGCCTGGTTGATGAACACCTGCCGGCAGTCCTTGGCGGTGTCGGAGTCGTACGCGACGACCTTGATGTTCTTCTTCATGGCCTGCTTGAGGGGGCCGCACACCGCGTTCGGGTCGTTGGCCGCGATCAGGATGGCGTCCTGGCGCTGCTGGATGAGTGTGTTGATGTACGAGACCTGGGACGAGGCGTTGGCATCGGAGGGGCCGACTTCCTTGCCGGTCCCGCCGTACTCCTCGGCGGCGGCGATGCCCGCCTCGTCGACGATCTTCTCGTACGGGTTGTTGATCTGCTTGGGCAGGAACGCGAGCTTGAGGTCCTTCTTCAGGGGGGCGCTCGGGTCGGCCTCGGCGGCGTTGCCCGCGTTCGACGTGTCCTTCTCCGCGCTGTCCTTGGTGGTTCCGGAACAGGCGGTCAGCGCGAGCGCGAGGGCACAGGCGGTGGCGGCGGTGGCAGCTGCGCGGCGCCGGGCGGCGGTACGGATCATCATGGCGGGCGTGGGCCTTTCGGAAGGTTCAGACGCTCGGGCGGGGATCGGCCGGGCTCGGTGGGCGCGGGGGCTGACGGCTACTCAGCGGCCCGGTGTGGGATCAGGACTCGGGGAGGGCGACGGCCGCGCGCCGGTGCCGGCGTTCGACCACGGAGGCGATGACCCGTGGCGTGAGGACGGAGGCGACGAGCAGCAGCCCGGTGACGATGACCTGCACCTCGTTCGGCACATCGTTCAGCGTGAGCAGGTTCTTGAGGACTCCGATGAGCAGCACACCGGCGACCGCGCCGAAGAGCGTGCCCTTGCCGCCGTCGAAGTCGACGCCGCCGAGCAGGACGGAGGCGATGACGAGCATTTCGAAGCCGAGGCCGTTGTCGGCGCGCGCGCTGCCGTAGCGGAGGGTGAAGACGATCCCCGCGAAGGCGGAGAACAGTCCGGTGACGACGAAGAGGATCAGTTTGAAGCGCTTGACCCTGATCCCGGCGAAGTACGCGGCCTCCTCCTGCGCGCCGATGGCGAACAGCGACCGTCCGAAGGCGGTGGAGTGCAGCAGTACGGCCGTGGCCACGGCCAGCACGATGAACAGGGCGATGGGATACGTGATGAAGGTTCCGGGGATGGTGGTGGTGTCCACGGCCCAGTCGGCGTACGCCTGAGGGAAGCCGGTCTCCGCGTCGCTGCCCAGTACGACGGAGGCGAGGCCCCGGTAGAGGGCGAGGGTGCCGATGGTGACGGCGAGCGAGGGCAGGCCCACGCGTGTGACCAGCCAGCCGTTGAGGAGGCCTCCGGCGACTCCCACCAGCAGCACGACCGGCACGATCAGCTCGAAGGCCCAGCCCGCGCTCCACAGCGACCCGGTCAGCGCGCTGCCCAGACCCAGCATGGAGGCGACGGACAGATCGACCTGCCCGGCCACCACCAGCAGGGTCATGGGGAGGGCGATGAGGGCGACTTCGACGATGTCGTTGAAGGCGAAGGCGAGGTTCTCGCCGGAGCCGAAACCGTCGGTGGTGCCGAGACCGACGGTGAGGACCGCCACCAGCAGGACGCCGACCGCCGTGTCCCAGCGCAGTCCCACGGCCTTGACGGACTCACGGACCGTCGCGGAGCGGGGGCCGGGCGCCTTCGCCGGGGACCCCGGCGCTGCCTCTTTCTCCGCCGCTTTCCCTGTCTCTGTCTCAGGCGCCATTCCCATGCCGGGCGCTCCTCTTCCTCAGTGCGGCTGTCATGCGCAGGGTGACGATCCGGTCGACGCTGATGGCCAGGAGGAGCAGCCCGCCCGTGATGGCGCCCTGCCAGAACGCGTCGACCTTCAGGACGACCAGCGCGCTGCCGATGGTGGTGAGCAGCAACGCGCCGAGCGCCGCGCCCCATACCGTGCCGGTGCCGCCGGTGATGGCGACGCCGCCGACGACCACGGCGCTGACGACGGTGAGTTCCCAGCCGTGGGCGTTGTCCGCGACGACGGTTCCGAAGCGGGCGAGCCACAGGGCGCCGGCGAAACCTGCCACGGCGCCGGAGAAGGCGTACGCCCCGAGGATCCGGCGGCGGATCGGCACACCGGCCAGCCGGGCGGCCTCCGGGTTGGAGCCGATCGCGTACAGCTCGCGCCCGGAGCGGTAGCCGCGCAGGAAGTACGCGGTGGCGGCGAGCAGGAGCACGGCGATGAGCGGCAGGTAGGGGATGCCCAGGACGCTCCCGCTGCCCAGGTCGAGGATCGGGTCGGGGACGTCGACGGCGCTGATCTGGTCGCCCTGCGCCCACCAGTAGTCGAGTCCCTGGATGATGTAGAGCATGCCGAGGGTGACCACGAGCGCGGGGACCCGGCCGAAGCTGACCAGGGCGCCGCTCACCAGTCCGCAGGCCACACCGAGAGCGATGCCCAGCAGCATCACCGTGAGTACGCCGTGGTCGGTGCCGGCGACGAACTTGCCGCAGGCGAAGGCGGAGAGCCCGACGACCGAGCCGACCGAGAGGTCGATGTTGCGGGTGACGACGACCACGGACTGGCCGACGGCGAGCAGGACCAGGATGGAGGCGTTGAGGAGAAGGTCCTTGACGCCCTGGTCGTCGAGGAAGCGCGGGTTGGAGATCCAGGTGCCGAGGACGAGCAGCGCCAGCGCTCCGGCGATGCTGATCTCCCGGGCCCGGAACACCGCGTCGACCAGCGAGCGGGCCGAGCCGTCGTCCTTCTTCGTCGTGGTGGGCTTGTCCAGCGTGGTGGTCATGCCGCCGCCTTCGCGTTACGCCCGGTCGCGGCCGCCATGACCGTTTCCTCGGTGGCCTCGGTCCGGGGGATCTCCGCGGTGAGCCGGCCCTCGTGCATGACGAGCACCCGGTCGGCCATGCCCAGGACTTCGGGCAGGTCGGAGGAGATCATGAGGACCGCGAGCCCGTCGGCGGCCAGCGAGGACAGCAGGCGGTGCACCTCGGCCTTGGTGCCGACGTCGATTCCGCGGGTCGGTTCGTCGACGATGAGCACGGCCGGTTCGGTGGCGAGCCACTTCGCGAGGACGACCTTCTGCTGATTGCCGCCGGAGAGCACGCCGACGGGATCGGCGAGGCGGTTGTACTTGAGTCGCAGGCGTACGGCCCAGTCCGCGGCCCGGCCGCGCTCCAGCGTCCGGCGCACCATGCCGCCCCGGCCGAGCCGGTCGAGTCCGGTGAGGGCGATGTTCCGTTCGATGGACATGTCCATCACCAGACCGCGCTGACGCCGGTCCTCGGGGACGAGCGCGAGCCCGGCGTCCATGGCGGCGGTCGGTGAACCGGCGGCCAGCGTACGTCCGTTGACCTGGACCTCGCCCGCGTCGGCCCGGTCGACACCGAAGACGGCCTGTGCCACCTCGCTGCGGCCGGCGCCGACCAGCCCCGCCAGCGCGACGATCTCGCCCCGCCGCACTTCGAACGACACGTCCCGGAACACGCCCTCCCGGGTCAGCCGGCGCACCGACAGGGCCGTCTCCCCCACCTCCGCCCGCTGCTTGGGATACAGCTCACCGAGGTCACGGCCGACCATGCCGCGTACCAGATCGTCCTCGGTGAGTCCGGCCAGTAACTCGGAGGAGATCCAGCGGCCGTCGCGCAGGGTGGTGACCCGCTGGCAGAGTTCGAAGATCTCCTCCAGCCGGTGGGAGATGAACAGGACGGCCGCGCCTTCGGCCCGCAGGGTTCTTACGACGGAGAACAGCCGGGCCGTCTCGCTGCCCGTCAGGGCCGCCGTGGGCTCGTCCATGATGAGGACGCGCGCGTCGAAGGAGAGCGCCTTGGCGATCTCGACGATCTGCTGGTCGGCGATGGACAGTCCACGGGCGGGCCGGTCGGGGTCGAGCTCCACGCCGAGCCGCTTCATGAGGGCGGCGGTGGTGTCCCGTACGGCCGCACGGTCGATACGGCCCAGGGACCGGCGCGGCTGACGCCCCATGAAGATGTTCTCGGCGATGGACAGGTCGGGGAAGAGGGTCGGCTCCTGGTAGATGACGGCGATTCCGGCGTCCCGGGCGTCCGCCGGGCCGTGGAAGACGACGGGCGCGCCGTCCAGCAGCACAGCGCCGGTGTCGGGCCGGTGCACGCCCGCGAACGTCTTGATCAGGGTGGACTTGCCCGCGCCGTTCTCCCCGGCGAGGGCGTGTGCCTCACCGGGGAACAGTCGCAGGGAGACGTCCCGCAAGGCCCGTACGGCGCCGAAGGACTTGCTGACATCCTTCAGCGCCAGGACCGGGGCGGGACCCGGGGCGGGCTGGTTCATGGAGGCTCCTCGGCGGCGGGGCTCGTGACGTCAACGCCGTGAAAGGTTTCAACGAGATTGCACGGAAGCTAAACGCCGTTCGCCGACGGCGTCAATGGTCCGTGCGCGACATTTTCCGGTGAATTCACGGGGTGCGTCCCGGGCAACCACAGGTGTCGCACGAGGGGTTGACACGTCCGCGCGACTCCCATAGCTTCACCGCGATGAAACGATTCATAAGGAATTGCCTCGCTGATTGCCTTATTGATCGCGCCACTGATCGCATCATTGACTCGCGGACTCGCGTCGCGAGTCCGCACCACGGGAGCGCTGAGAGATGACGGGTCGATCCGCCGAGTCCGCTGTGAAGGCGGCGCTGAAATCGCAGGCCGTCGAAACGCCGTCCTGGGCGTTCGGGAATTCGGGCACGCGGTTCAAGGTGTTCGCGCAGCCGGGTGTGCCGCGGACACCGCAGGAGAAACTGGCCGACGCCGCGCGGGTGCACGCGCACACGGGCGTGGCCCCGTCGGTGGCCCTGCACATCCCGTGGGACCGCGTGGACGACTACGGCGCGCTCGCCGCCCACGCCCGGGAGCTGGGACTGCGCGTCGGGGCGATCAACTCGAACGTGTTCCAGGACGACGACTACAAGCTGGGTTCCGTCACCCATCCGGACCCGGCGGTGCGCCGCAAGGCGCTCGGCCACCTGCTGGAGTGCGTGGACGTCATGGACGCCACCGGGTCACGCGATCTGAAGCTGTGGTTCTCCGACGGGACCAACTACCCGGGCCAGGACGACATCTCGGCACGCCAGGGGCGGCTCGGCGAGGCACTCTCGGCGGTGTACGAGCGGCTCGGCGAGGGCCAGCGGATGCTGCTGGAGTACAAGCTGTTCGAGCCCGCCTTCTACGCGATGGACGTACCGGACTGGGGGACGGCGTACGCGCACTGCCTGCGGCTGGGGCAGAAGGCCCAGGTCGTCGTGGACACCGGGCACCACGCGCCGGGCACCAACATCGAGTTCATCGTCGCGGTCCTGCTGCGGGAGAGGAAGCTCGGCGGATTCGACTTCAACTCCCGCTTCTACGCCGACGACGATCTGATGGTCGGGGCCGCCGACCCCTTCCAGCTGTTCCGGATCATGTACGAGGTGATCAGGGGCGGCGGGTTCACTCCGGACACCGCCTTCATGCTCGACCAGTGCCATAACATCGAGGAGAAGATCCCCGCGATCATCCGGTCGGTGATGAATGTCCAGGAGGCCACGGCCAAGGCTCTGCTGGTGGACGCGGAGGCGCTGGACGCGGCTCAGCGCGGCGGGGACGTACTGGCGGCCAACGCGGTGCTGATGGACGCCTTCAACACCGATGTACGCCCGCTGGTGGCCGAGGCCCGTGCCGAACTGGGCGCGGACGCCGACCCGGTCGCCGCGTATCACGCGTCCGGTTACGGAAAGAAGATCGTCGCCGAGCGGATCGGCGGCACCCAGGCGGGCTGGGGAGCCTGAACGGCCGTCACGTACGGCCGTCTTCTGGCGCCCGCCCCGTACGTGCGTCGCGCACGTCCCGCACACCTGACCCGTGAGTCTCGTACACCCGCCTCGTACGCCCCCGTACACCGGCCTCGTAGGTCCGCCTCGCCCGCGGACCGCACATCACAGAGGGACATGATGACCGACCAGCCTCACCTCCATCCCGCGGCGGCTCAGCTGCTCGACCGTTCGCACCGGCTCGGCGCCGACCCCCGCAACACCAACTACGCCGGTGGCAACACCTCCGCGAAGGGATCCGCCACCGACCCCGTGACCGGCGACGACGTCGAGTTGATGTGGGTCAAGGGATCCGGCGGCGATCTGGGCACCCTCACGGCGGGCGGACTGGCCGCGCTGCGCGTCGACCGGCTGCGCGCGCTCACCGCGGTCTATCCGGGGGTGGCGCGCGAGGACGAGATGGTCGCCGCGTTCGACTACTGCCTGCACGGCAAGGGAGGTGCCGCCCCGTCGATCGACACCGCCATGCACGGTCTGGTCGACGCCCCTCACGTGGATCACCTCCATCCCGACTCCGGCATCGCCCTGGCCTGCGCGGCGGACGGCGAGAAGCTGACGGCCGAGTGCTTCGGCGACACCGTGGTCTGGGTGCCCTGGCGGCGCCCCGGATTTCAGCTGGGCCTGGACATCGCCGCGGTCAAGGAGGCCAACCCGGCGGCGATCGGCTGTGTGCTCGGCGGCCATGGCATCACCGCCTGGGGCGACAGCTCCGAGGAGTGTGGGCGCAACTCCCTGCACATCATCCGTACCGCCGAGGCCTTCCTGGCCGAGCGGGGCACGCCCGAGCCCTTCGGTCCCGTACTCCCCGGGTACGAGCCGCTGCCCGAGGACGAACGTCAGGCCAGGGCCGCCGCGCTCGCCCCACTGATCCGTGGTCTGGCCTCCACCGACCGGCCCCAGGTCGGCCACTTCGACGACAGCGGGCCGGTCCTCGACTTCGTCTCCCGCGCCGAGCACCCGCGGCTGGCGGCCCTGGGAACCTCCTGCCCCGATCACTTCCTGCGCACCAAGGTCCGCCCCCTGGTCCTCGATCTGCCCTCGGACGCGCCGCTGGAGCGGACAAAGGAGCGGCTGGCCGAGCTGCACTCCGCCTACCGCGAGGAGTACCGGGCCTACTACGAACGGCACGCCTCCCCCGATTCGCCGCCGATGCGCGGCGCCGACCCGGCGATCGTGCTGGTGCCGGGCGTGGGCATGTTCTCTTTCGGCAAGGACAAGCAGACCGCCCGGGTCGCCGGGGAGTTCTACCTCAACGCCATCAATGTGATGCGCGGCGCCGAGGCGGTCTCCTCGTACGCGCCCATCGAGGAGTCCGAGAAGTTCCGTATCGAGTACTGGGAGTTGGAAGAGGCCAAGCTGCGCCGGATGCCCGCGCCCAAGGCGCTGGCCACCCGGGTCGCGCTGGTGACGGGCGCGGGCTCCGGGATCGGCCGGGCCGTCGCGCACCGGCTGGCCGCCGAGGGTGCGTGTGTCGTGGTCGCCGACCTCAAGGCCGAGAGCGCCGCGACGGTCGCCGGCGAACTGGGCGGCTTGGACAAGGCGATCGCGGTGACCGCCGATGTGACCGACGAGGAGCAGATCAGGGCCGCGTTCGACGCGGCGGCCCGCGCCTTCGGCGGAGTGGATCTGGTCGTCAACAACGCCGGTATCTCGATCTCAAAGCCACTGCTGGAGACCACCGCCGGGGACTGGGACATCCAGCACAACATCATGGCCCGCGGCTCCTTCCTGGTCTCCCGCGAGGCCGCGCGGGTGATGACCGACCAGGGCTTCGGCGGCGACATCGTCTACATCACCTCCAAGAACGCGGTGTTCGCGGGGCCCAACAACATCGCGTACTCCGCGACCAAGGCCGACCAGGCCCATCAGGTACGGCTGTTGGCCGCCGAGCTGGGCGGGCTCGGGGTCCGGGTCAATGGTGTGAACCCCGACGGAGTGGTCCGCGGATCCGGCATCTTCGCGGGCGGCTGGGGCGCCGAACGCGCGGCGGTGTACGGCGTGGAGGAGGAGAAGCTCGGCGAGTTCTACGCCCAGCGCACACTGCTCAAGCGGGAAGTGCTGCCCGAGCATGTGGCCAACGCGGTGTTCGCCCTCACGGGCGGCGACCTCAGCCACACCACGGGGCTGCACATCCCGGTCGACGCGGGGGTGGCGGCGGCGTTCCTGCGCTGACGTCAGGACGGGTTGCGGAAGTCCCGTCTCCGTACGGCGTCGGGCCGGGGCACGACCGGCCCCGGCCACCGTGCTCCGTACTGCCCTGGCCACCGTGTTCCGTTCGGCACGGCTTCCTGCCCGACCGCCGATCCATCGATCAGCAGCTCTGCCGATCCACCGACCAGCCGACCAGCCGACCAGCCGACCAGCCGACCAACGAGGTCCGTCGTGTCACCCACTTCATCCGCCTCACGCACCTCGCCGGTCCTGGGGGCCTCACCAGCCTCACGCACCGGACCGCTCCCCTTCGCCGCTGTCGACCTCGGCGCGTCCAGCGGCCGGGTCATGGTCGGTCATGTCTCGAACCGTGGCGCGGGCACACTGCGTCTCCAGGAAGTCCACCGGTTCCCCAACCGCCCGGTGCGCGCCGCCGGAACACTGCACTGGGACATCCTGTCCCTGTACGGGGGCGTGCTCGACGGGCTGCGGGCGGCCGGTACGACAGCGGGGCGGGCGCCGGCGAGCATCGGTATCGATACCTGGGCCGTCGATTACGGGCTGCTCGACGCGTCCGGTGCGCTGCTCGGCAACCCGGTGCACTACCGCGACACCCGCACCGAGGGCGTCGCGGACAAGGTCGCCGCGGTGCTGCCGCCGGATGTCCTCTACGCGGCCACCGGCCTCCAGTACCTGCCGTTCAACACCCTGTACCAGCTGACCGCCGCGCAGGGCGGTCCGGTGCTCACCGCCGCGCGCCGACTGCTGCTGATCCCGGACCTGATCGCGTACTGGCTCACCGGCGAAGCCGGGACCGAGATCACCAACGCCTCCACGACACAGCTCATCGACCCCCGCACCCGTGACTGGTCCCGGCCCGTCGCGGACGCCCTCGGGATCGATCTGACGCTGTTCGCACCTCTGCGCGGACCGGGCGACCGAGCGGGGCGGCTGCTCCCCGAGGTCCTGGCCGAGACCGGGCTGACGGATCCGGTTCCGGTGACGGCCGTCGGTTCCCACGACACCGCTTCCGCCGTGGTGGCGGTCCCCGCGTCGGGCGACCGGTTCGCCTATGTGGCCACCGGCACCTGGTCGCTCGCGGGGCTGGAGCTGGACGCCCCCGTCCTCACCGAGGAGAGCAGAGCGGCCAACTTCACCAACGAACTGGGCGTCGACGGAACCGTCCGCTATCTCCGCAACATCATGGGGCTGTGGCTGCTCCAGGAATGCCTGCGTACCTGGGAGGCCGAGGGCACTCCCCAGCGGCTGGACCGGCTCCTGCGCGAGGCAGCCGATGTGCCGGGGCTGCGGTCGTTCGTGGACGCCGACGACCCGGCGTTCCTCGCCCCCGGCGACATGCCCCGGCGCATCACGGACGCCGTTCGCCGCTCCGGTGGGCACGCGCCGGAAGGGCCCGCCGAGATCACCCGCTGTGTCCTCGACTCGCTGGCCCTCGCCCACCGGCGCGCCATCGAGGACGCCCAGCGGCTGTCCGGCCGCGTCGTGGACACCGTGCACATCGTCGGTGGTGGCGCGCACAACGAACTCCTGTGCCGCCTCACCGCCGACGCCTGTGGCCTCCCCGTGGTCGCGGGCCCCGCGGAGGCCGCCGCCTTCGGCAACGTACTCGTACAGGCACGCGCGGCCGGCTCCGTCGGCGGCGATCTCGCCGACCTGCGCGCGCTGCTCCGGGGCACGCTGGAACCGCGCCGGTACGAGCCCACCGGCGACCAGGCCGGCTGGGACCGGGCGGCGGCATCGATCGGCGCCGGGAGGGCCCGGTCGTAACGCGTACGGCCGGCTCCGGGCCACCCGTCTACGCGGCACCCGCCGCGCATATGATGGTCACACCGATCAGGGGTCCCAACACGATGTGACAGGACGGGCAGGACGCGTGACGCAGACGGTCGGCATCAAGGACGTGGCCCGGCTGGCCGGGGTCTCGGTCGGCACCGTCTCGAACGTGCTCAACCGACCCGAGAAGGTGTCGGAACAGACCCGCGTCCGGGTACGGGCGGTGATCGACCAGCTCGGCTTCGTCCGGAGCGAGACGGCCCGGCAGCTCCGGGTCGGCACCAGCCGCATTCTGGCCATCCTGGTGCTCGACATGGCGAACCCGTTCTTCGTCGCCGTCGCGAAGGGCGCCGAGCGCGCGGCCCGCGAGGCCGGGCTCGGGGTGATGCTCTGCAACAGCGCGGGAAGTTCGGCCGAGGAAGCGGAGTATCTGTCGCTCTTCGCCGAACAGCGGGTACGCGGAGTGCTGCTGACGCCGGCCGACACGACCGGCCGCAATGTGCGGGAGTTCGCGCGCCAGAACATTCCGTACGTCCATGTCGACCGGGCCGTACCGGCCGCCGAGGGCTGCTCCGTCTCGGTGGACGATGTGGCCGGCGGCGCGCTCGCGGTCCGGCATCTGCTCGCGGCCGGGCACCGCTCCATCACGTACATCAGTGGCCCGATGTTCCTCCCGCAGTGCCGGGATCGTCGTACGGGCGCGCTGGCCGCCCTGCGCGAGGCCGGTCTGCCCGAAGAGGCCCTGCGGCAGGTGGAGTCGGCGCGTCTCGACGTGGCGTCCGGCATAGACGCCGGCGCACGGCTGCTGGGTCTCGCGCAGCGCCCGACGGCCGTCTTCTGCGCCAACGACCTGCTGGCGCTGGGGGTGCTGCAAGCCATGTACGGGGCCGGAGTCGACGTTCCCGGCGATGTGTCGATCGTCGGTTACGACGACATCGAGTTCGCCGCGGCGGCGGTCGTACCGCTCACTTCGGTACGGCAGCCGGCGGACGCGATGGGGCGCGCGGCCGCGGAGATGCTGATGGACGAGACGGGCCAGGACACGGAACACCACACGCATCGCTCCGTCGTGCTCCAGCCCGAGCTGGTGGTGCGCAGTTCGACACGCAGGCTGGGCCCGGACCAGGCCGAGGCATCCGTTTCGGAGCGCTGACCGTTCCGTCCGCTGCCCGTCCGGTGTCCTCGACGAGCACCGGACGGGACGGGCGGCTCGGCACTTCCCCGCGACGCCGCGCCCGGCCCGGCCATGGGACGAACAGGAGTCAGCAGCGCGCGGAGGCCGGCAGCCCGCCGTATTTGTCACCCTTGAGGTATACGGCGCTGACATAGCCCTCGGCGAGCCGCACCCAGACGTCGTTGGAGTAGCCGTTGTCGGTGATGTTCTGGCCGGTCTTCCAGCAGGAGGCGCCGCGGGTCTCATTGGCCGCGACGTGTCCGGTGATCGGGCTCGCGGTCGTGGCCTCGGCACGGACATTGACATTCGTGTACGCCGTGACGCCGTACGGCAGACCTGCCGCGGCGGCCTGCGCCGTGGCCGTACCGCCGGCCAGGAACAGACCGGTGGCGAGTACGCCGACACCGATCGATGCCAGCGTCTTGATCCTTTTCACCATGCTTCTCTCCGTGTCCTTCTGTCGTGCTGTTGTGGTAATCCGTCTCTTCCGTGCCTTCCACAACTCTGGACGATGACGGAAAGCAGACGGTTGCACGCTATGCGGCTGTTTCGACCGCTGTACACCCATCCGTACCACCTGGGAGCAAGATTGACGGCTCATCAGAAAAGCAGAAGAAATGGGCAGCCCATGCCCCCGTCCGCGATTCTGTCCGCGGTGGACGCGGCGGTCGGATCCATCGGCGTCCGGCCCGAGGACGTGTCGCTGCGCGAGCCTCTGCCGGGCGGCACGTACAACACGCTCGTCCGGATCACCCTGCGCGACGGGCGCCGGTGGGTGGTCAAGATTCCCCCGCCCATGTCACTCCCCGGACTCGGCTACGAGCGCGGACTGCTCCACGGCGAGGTGACGTTCTACACCGCGGTGGGCGCGGTCGGCGGCGTGCCGGTGCCGCAGGTCGTGCGGTACGAGACCGATCCGGGCGCCGCGACGGGGGCGTTCCTGATCATGTCCGAGCGCCCGGGGACGCCGTGGCAGGAGTCGGACGGGGATCTGTCGCCTGAGGAACGTGCAGCGCTACGGCGGGAGTTGGGGGGATTGGTCGCCCGTTCGCATACGGTGACCGGGCCCGGATTCGGTTACCCGGGGCACCCCCTGGGCCCACTCACCGGGACATGGCGGGAAGCGTTCACCACGATGATGGAACGGCTTCTGGACGACGCCGAACGCTACGGGGCGCGGCTGCCCCGGAGCTCCCACGCGATCCGTGCCCTGACGGCCGGGGTGTCGGAGGTGCTCGACGAGGTCGCTGTCCCCGTCGCGGTCCACTTCGATCTGTGGCAGGGCAATGTGCTGCTCGACGGCGCGGCCGGCGCACGTTCGGTCAGCGGGATCATCGACGGCGAGCGGATGTTCTGGGGCGATCCGCTCGCGGAGTTCGTCTCGCCCGCGCTGCTCGGCGACATCGAGGACGACGCCGACTTTCTGGCCGGATACGCGGCGGCGGGCGGCCGGGTGGTGTTCGACGCTCCGGCCCGGCTGCGGATGGCACTCTACCGCTGCTACCTCTACCTGATCATGTTGGTGGAGGTGGTTCCTCGTGCCGCTCCGGACGACCGGGTCGACTGGACTTGGTGCCATGTCGCCCCACAACTCGAAGCGGCCCTGGTGCGGTTGGAGTCGGCGAACGGACTCGGGCGCGGCGGACGACGTCACTGACCTGGGTTTCGGTGGCCTCGGCGCGGGGCCACCGACACCTGTTGCCCGGAGGGGCACTCGGGTCTTTCGTCGGATCAGGCGGGGGCCGCGAAACACTGGATCGTGACCGTCTGGTCCTGGCTCCAGCGCTGGTCGACCACTGCCAACAGGTTCCAGCCCAGGCGGTCGTAGAGCGCTGCCGCCGCCGTGTCGGAGGCCACGACGTCCAGCACGGGGTGCAGCCCCCGCCCCCGCGCCTCCTTCGCACCCTGGGAGATCAGCAGGGCGCCGATGCCATGGCTCCTTGCCGACGGAGAGACGAAAAGGCGGTTGACCACCGCGGTGGCCTCCGCGCCCGTTCCCGCACGGCTCCCCCAGAGCGCGGGCGCCACATCGTCCGCGCAGGCCGGGGACAGGGCCAGATGGCCGACGATCCGGCCGTCCAGTTCGGCGACCCAGGCCCCGAACTGCGTCGGCTGCGCCAGCCAGTCCGTGGGACACGTCGGCCAGTTCACCGGGTAACCGTCACTCTTATGCACTTCGGCGAGCATCCGCACACACTCTTCGAGGTCGCCCTCGTCGCGCCGCCGGACCTCACACATGGGGATGTCATCTGCCGTCGGCATAGTCTGTCGATTCACCGAACCATGCAACCACAATCGACGGCTGCCCTTGCCTCATCCTCCTCACTCCGCAGCGAGTCACAGGAGAGGCACGTCATGGGGAACGCGACCGGACGACATCTGACACAACACTCTGTTCACGGTGAACCCTTGCTGTACGACGGACAGTTGATTCAAGGGTGAGACAACTACCACCCCGGCACCAACCAGTGGCCAAGGCTGTTACGGACAGCCTCCGTTCGGTCAAGGCCTCTTCGGTCAGGGTCTCTTCGGTCAGCGCCTCTTCGGTCAGCGCCTCTTCGGTCAGGGCACGATGGGCAGCGAGGAGCCCGCCGGTTCATAGACGAAGTCCTCGACGCCACTCGCCTGGGTCGACCCGCGAGTACGGAGTTGACGGTCACTCCACTGCCCGCCCCCTTGATGCGGCCCCGACACCTGTGCCATATATGTCTAGACCATTTCCCCCGGGTGGAGGACACGGCCATGCGAAAGATCCTCAGGATTGCCACGCTCATATCCGCCGCCGTCCTCGCCCTGGCCGCCTGCGGCTCGAACGACGAGGAACCGAAGGCGCCTTCGGCACCGAGCGGGGTCACGGCCCAGGCCGGAAGCGCCACTTCCGTCCATGTCATGTGGAACCAGGCCCCGACCAAGGCCGGCATCAGCGGCTACACGGTGTACCGGGGCGGAGCGAAGGTCAAGGACGTCCCGGCCACGCGGAACATGACCGATGTCACCGGGCTGAAGCCGTCGACCGCCTACACCTTCACCGTCCGCGCCCGGGACACCCACGGCACGCTCTCACCGCACAGCACCGGCACCCCTGTCACCACTCCGGGCACGGTCACCGAGGACAGGAAGGCACCCGCCCGGCCGACCGGACTCACGGGAAAGAGCGACGGCGCGCGGGCCGTACTGCTCCGTTGGGGCAAGGCAACGGGCGATCAGGGCATCACCTCGTACGACATCCACCAGGGAGGCTCGAAGATCCATAGCGTCGGTGGCGACACGTCCACCGCACGCGTCACCCGGCTGCGGCCGGGTACCCGCTACCGCTTCACGGTCACCGCCCGGGACGCCGCGAGCAACATCTCACCCGCCAGCCGCTCCGTCGAGATCACCACCCCGCGCGGCGCCGGCGACGATCCCGACACCGCACCGACCGCGTTCCGGGCCACGACGCGCACCGCCGACGGCGCGTACTACCTCGATCTGTCCTGGCTGGCGCCGAAGACCGGCGACAGCACCGGGGTCCCCTCCTATCAGATCTATCTCGACGGAACGTTCGCGACCACGCTGGCCTGGGGCGGTGAGCCTCCCCGGGGCCGGGCCACCCACAGCATCCAGGTCGGCAAGAGCGGCGGGACCTACCGGGTGAAGCTCCGCGCCCAGTTGCCCGACGGCAACTGGGGCGCGTTCTCCACGGAGCTCACCGTCACCACCGGCGGCGGCCGGCCCTGACCTCCCCGCGGAACGCGTCCGCACACGAGAGGCGCCCGGGGCGAGGACCGTCCGCGCCGGGCGAGGACCGCGACACCGGGGAAGGATGAGACCCGCGGGGCGACCCGTACCCCGAGCCGCTCGGGCTCCCCCGATTCCCCGAGAGGAAATGCCGATGTCCGTCCGCAGGGTCGTGCCCGACATCCGGACCGAAGCCATGGAGGAGAGCCGGGACTTCTACGTACTTCTCGGACTGGAGGAGGTCATGAACCAGGGCTGGGTCATCACACTCGCCTCACCCTCGCAGCCCACCGCCCAGATCACACTGTTGCGGCACGACGAGACCTCCGCCATCGTCCCCGACCTGAGCATCGAGGTGGACGACGTGGACGCGGTGTACGCGGGCGTGGCCGGTCGCGGCGCCGAGATCGTGCACCCCCTGCGGGACGAGACCTGGGGCGTACGACGGTTCTTCGTCATCGACCCGAACGGCCGCGTGGTCAATGTGATGAGCCATCACCAGCGGTGACACAGGCCCCCTCCTCCGTACCCGAAGACGTGATCTCGTCGAGGTGGTTCTCCACCCAGGCACGCACCTGCCCGAGCGGCTCGGCCACACCGTGGCCGAGCTCCGTCAGCGCGTACTCGACATGGAGCGGAACGGCCGGGTACACCGTGCGGTCGACGAATCCGTGATCCTCCAGACGGCGCAGGGTGTTCGTCAGAACCTTGGGACTCACGCCCTGAAGCCGTCGCTGGAGCGCGCCGAAGCGTCGTGGACCGTCCTCCAGCGCGCCGATGGCCAGCGCGGCCCACTTGTTGGCCAGCAGATCGAGCACATTCCGGCACGGACACTGTGCCGCATAGACATCGTGCTCAGCATGTCGGCCCGTCGTACATGCGATGGCCATGACGTCTCCCTCCATACTGTCCTGAACTGCATGCTTTCCTAAGGATAGTAATCATCCTTGCGGGATACCACTACCCCAGGACTAGCGTGCAGGTGTCGATCAACAACCGGCCGGACGGTCCCGTACGTGCCCCGGCCAGCACCCCAGGAGAACGCGATGAGCAGCAGTACGACCATGCGCGCGATCAGCCAGGACACCCTCGGTGGCCCCGAGGTCCTCCACCTCACCGAGCAGGAACGCCCGGAACCGCTGCCGACCGAGGTCCAGGTGCGCGTCCACGCGGCGGGGGTGAATCCCGTCGACTGGAAGACCCGCGAGGGCGGCGGGATGGCCGGCGTGCTGGGCGAACCTCCCTTCGTACTGGGCTGGGACGTCTCCGGCGTGGTGACGAAGGTCGGCTTCGGTGTCCATACCCTCAAGGTGGGCGACGAGGTGTACGGCATGCCGTGGTTTCCCCGGCAGGCCGGGGCCTATGCCGAGTATGTGACCGCACCGTCGCGCCAGTTCGCGCTGAAGCCGACGACCGTGGACCATGACCGGGCCGCCGCGGTGCCGCTGGCCGCGCTCACCGCGTGGCAGTCGCTCGTCGACGCCGCACGGGTCGAGCCGGGACAACGGGTCCTCATCCACGCCGCCGCGGGCGGTGTGGGCCACTTCGCGGTGCAGATCGCCAAGCACCTCGGCGCGCGGGTCATCGGCACCGCGAGCGCCGCCAAGCACGACTGGCTGCGCTCGCTGGGAGCCGATGAACTCATCGACTACACGGCGGTCCGGTTCGAGGATGCCGTAGGCGATGTCGATGTCGTGATCGACCTCGTCGGGGACGACCACGACGCGACCAGCACGCGCTCGCTGAAGACCCTCCGGCCCGGCGGCATCATCGTCGCCGTCCCCTCGGGAGTCTCTCCCGAGCTGGTGGATTCGGCCCATGCCCAGGGGCTGCGGGCGAGCGCCTTCCTGGTGGAGCCCGACGGGCCGGCCCTGACCCGGATCGCGGGGCTGATCGACGAGGACATCGTGAAGGTCGAGGTCGAGGACGTACTGCCGTTGGCGGACGCCGCCGAGGCCCACCGCCGCGGCGAGTCGGGACGTACCCGTGGCAAGCTCGTCCTGCGTGTCGCCTCCTGACGTCCGGCCCCCGGATCCGATGCCCGTTCTCCGGCTGATGGCCGGACCATGGATCCGGCGCTCGGCCGGAACAGGGTTCCGGCTCATGGCCGGGACGCGGTTCCGGGCCGGCGGCCCTTCTTGATACGCAGCCGGGCCAGCAGGCCTCTGCGGTCACCTCCGCATGCCGGCTCGCACGCCTCCACCGGCAGGGGTCCTGCTCCGTCACCGCCGGGTGCGATGCCCTCGTCGGGAGCGGGGCCCTCCGGTCGAGGGACCGGGTGCGTGCCCGATCGAGGTGCAGGGTGTGTGCGCCGAGCTTCCGCCAACAGCGTGTGCAGACTGGCCCGGTGCCACCGGATCTCGTCCGGATGATCCGCCGTCACCAGGCGCCGCACCGTCGCCTGCGCCGCCTCCGACTCCGGGTAACCATGGGCGAGATCCGGTCGCAGCCGGTTCAGATACGCCCGTTCGTACGGGTCACGTGCCAGCTCGGCGAGCTGGGCCGGGTCCAGCACACAGCTCACGACCGCCGCGCGCTCCCAGGGGCCGTCGCTCTCGTGCAGCAGATGGCCGATACGTCTGCCCCGCCAGTTCCGAGGACGCAGGTCGTCACCCGCGTCGAGTCCGCCACAGAGCGTCCGTGGGAGCCGTCCGGTGAGCAGCTCCGGTTCCCGGGCAGCGAACGCCCGTAGCTCATCCGCCAGATAGAGCCATACGACCGCTCGATAACGATTCAGGTAGAACCTGACCGGCGTGATGAATCCCGCCCTGGCGAGCCTGGCGAAGCGGCCGGGGCTGACGGGCATCAGCGCCGCTCCCTCGGCCGTGCCCACGGTCCGTACCCGCTCACGCAACGTGTCCGGGAATCCCTCCGCCGCCCGCAGACGGTCGATCTCCCGCCGGGTGACCTGCCTCCGGCCCGGGGTGGCCCCGGAGATCGTACGGATATGGCCCAGCTGCGCGGCGAGCTCGAACTCGCCGCGCTTCAGGCACAGTTCCCGAGCGGCCCGCGTGACGCCGACGGCCTGTGCTCTGCCCCCCGCTCCGGTTCCGGCCCCGGCACCACCCCCGGCTCCGGCCACGGGCCCGACGGCCGGAGACTGGCTCCGTACTCCGCTCCGTACTCCGCTCCGGACATCACTGACAGACATACTGGTCCTCCCCCGCGAGTCGTAACTACTCTCGGTGACGACCGTAGCGCGACGACGCCATTCTTCGCGCGGCCTGTGGATAACCGCCGAGGGCCGAGCGGGAACCTCAGTTCAAAGGCTCGTTCACAAGGCCGATCGGACCAGTTCGGAGCACGCTCAGAGACCGCTCAGGCTGGTATTTCCGGGCTGCCGGGCGGCGACACCGAGATGTTCACCGACCCGGTTGACGAGCAGAGTCATCTCGTAGGCGACCTGGCCGACGTCGGCCTCGGCCGACGTCAGGACGCACAGGCAGCTGCCGTCACCGGCCGCGGTGACGAAGAGGATCGCCTCGTCGAACTCGACCATCGTCTGCCGTGCCTTGCCCGCTTTGAAGTGACGTCCTGAACCCCGCGCGAGGCTGTGCAGCCCCGAGGAGACCGCCGCGAGGTGCTCGGCGTCCTCACGCGCCAGACCCGTACTGGCTCCCGTCACCAGGCCGTCGTTGGACAGCACCAGCGCGTGCTTTATGTGCTCGACCCGTTCGGTCAAGTCGTCCAGCAGCCAGTCGAGTCCCTTTTCCAGCGGCATTGCCGTTCCTCCCCCTCCATATGTCCCCCGCTCTCACAACGTCCGTAGCCTTTCGCACCGGCCGCCTGCGGGCAAGCGGTCCCGGGACACCAGAACCCCGGATCCCTTGACTCTCACGTCTCCGGAACGTCGCGTCACTCCGCCTCACCTCGCGCCGTGTCACGTCGCGCCGGATGCGCGGGCGTCGGAAAATGGCGGCATGGCGACAAACATGAGCAAGGACGAATGGCACAACTTCGTCTCCCACGGCACACGCACCGGCAAGCTGTCCACCGTCCGGGCCGACGGGAGTCCTCATATCGCACCCATCTGGTTCGTACTGGACGGTGATGATCTTGTCTTCAATACCGGCAAAGACACCGTGAAGGGCCGCAACCTGCTGCGTGACGGCCGGATCGCGCTGTGCGTGGACGACGAACAGCCGCCGTTCGCCTTCGTGGTGATTCAGGGGCGGGCCGAAATCGACGAGGAACCCGAGCAACTGCTCGCCTGGGCGACCCGGATCGCCGCACGGTACGTGGGCGAGGAGCGGGCGAAGGAGTTCGGGGAGCGCAACGGCGTGCCCGGCGAGCTGGTCGTGCGGGTACGGATCGACAAGGTCCTGGCCTACGCGGACGTGGCGGACTGAACCCACCCGGCCGTCCAGCCGCCCGTAAAGTCCGCACCATTGGCACCGTCCGCCCTGTCCGCACTGTCCGCGTCACGGGATCATGTCTCCATGGCTCATGACCACACGCATGTGCAGGAATTCTTCAGCTCCCGGGCGGCGGGCTGGGACACGCGCTTCCCCGACGACGGCCCCGCCTTTGCCGCCGCCGTCGCCGACCTCGGACTACGCTCCGGCGACGCGGTGCTGGACGCCGGGTGCGGGACGGGACGCGCGCTGCCGCCCCTGCGGGATGCCGTCGGCCCCGGGGGGACCGTGCTCGGCGTCGATCTGACTCCGGCGATGCTCGATGCGGCCGTACGGGCCGGACGTCGGCGCAGCGGGCGGCTACTGCTCGCCGACGTGCGTCGGCTGCCGCTGCGCTCGCAGGCGCTGGACGCGGTGTTCGCCGCGGGACTGATCGCTCATCTGCCGCAACCGGCCGAGAATCTGAGGGAGTTGACCAGGGCCGTACGGCCTGGCGGCCGGCTGGCGCTGTTCCATCCCATCGGCAGGGCCGCGCTGGCCGCCCGCCAGGGACGGCGGATCACGGATGACGATCTGCGCGCGGAGCCCAATCTGCGCCCCCTGCTGGCCGGTTCGGGCTGGCGGCTGGAGTCGTACACCGACGAGGACTCCCGCTTTCTGGCCCTGGCCACCCGCCAGGACTGACGATCCGCCGCCGCTCTCCGCGACAGGGCATGGCCAGGGCCCGGACAGGACCTCTTCTGTCCGGGGGCCGCGGACCGTACGTTGGAAGTACGGTCCGTGACAGCCGTACGGTCCGTTCCTTGCCAGGCAGCAGAGGGAAGGTGGTTCCGGTGTTCAGCAGACTGCGCAGGATCCTTGTGTCGGACCGTGTCAGCACACCGTCCGAGGAGCGGCCCCGAACGCGACAGCACAACATATTCGAGGCCGCCGCCACCTATGTGTCGGCGTGTGCGGAGGACGATCAGCGGCAGATCGACGAGTCGTCGGGCTGGGTCTCGCCGGAGGCGCTCTCCTTCGGTGTCAGTGAACTCGCCTGCCGGGCGGTCATCGCGCTCGCCCGCGAACGGGACGAGTCGCCGCAGACCGTGGCACGCAGCCTGCTCGGCCTGCCGGCCGCGTGACGGCCCGGCTCCCGGTACCTCGGCGACAGCCGCTGTCCCTGGCCCCGCAGCCCGCGAATCCGGTCGCCGCGCGGCCTGCGGAACCGGGTCGTTCCGGAGCCTCGACGTCCGGGTTACTCACTGGTTAAGGTGCGCCGACTACCGATCGGACGAGGAGACGCTGTGGCCGGGATGGACGACTCCATGGACAGTTCCTCAGGCGAGTCCGTGGACGATGACGCGCTTTATGTGCTGACCGCCGCGCTGCTGACGCCCGCGCAGTTCCCGGCCGCGCTCGGCGACGACTATCCGGAGGCATGCGCCGCCCTCGGAGTCGAGCCGTACCCCCAGGGATACGGCCTGATCCTGGGCCAGGACGGCGACGGCGCCCGCTGGACAGTGGTGGTGGACGACGTGTCGCTGGTCGCCGTCGCGATCGCGTCCTGGGACTGCGGTATGGAGCACGACCTGTCGCCGGAGGAGCGCTCCGTGGTCGCCGCGCTGCCCGGCTGGCCGATCGCTCTCGCGGTCGCGGCGCCCGGCATACCGGCCCCGCACGATCCGGAGCCCGAACCCGGCTCCGAGGAGGAGGACGGCGCACGCCCACCGCTCGTACCGCCCGACACCGGTACTACCTGGGGCCCTGCCCAGCGGCGCCTCGGCGCGGACGAGATCGCCAAGCACTGGTCGGAGTGGCGGGAACAGCTCGACAACGCAACGGACGCGCCCAAGGCCTCTCCCGGCGCGACACCCTCTCATGAGGGGGTCCTGCGCGTACTCAAGGAGTTGCGCGGTTACGTGGATACGGCTCCGCCGCCCGGCCGGGTCCGTTCCGGCTTCGCCCCGGACGAGGCGCGGATGCTGCGCGCCGACGGCCCCGGCTGGTCCTTCGTCGCACGGACCGACGACATCGCGTTCGTCCTGCTGGACGAGGAACCGGGCGAGGTGCTGCCGGTGGGCCGGGGCAGCGAACTTCCCGGGCTGCTCAAGGCGCTCGACGAGACGGCCGTACGCCCGGCCTGAATCCCGATGCGGCCCTGGGCGACGTCGCTCACAGCGGTTTCTCGAAGAACTGACTGTCCGGATGCCCCCGGTACACGCCGAAGCCGGTCGTCGGCACGTATCCGCTGGACCGGTACAGAGCCAGCGCCTCGGTCAGCGGAGTGCCCGTCTCCAGGACCATCCGTACCCGCCCGGCCTCCCGTGCACTGTCCTCCAGTGCGGCCAGCATCCGCCGGGCCAGTCCCCTGCCTCGCGCCTCGGGCACCACGTACATCCGCTTCAGCTCGGCGTCGCCGCAGGTGTATCCGTCGTCCTCCGCTTCCTGGGACCGCCATCCGCCGGAGGCTACGGGCCCGCCCTCGTCGTACGCCACGAGATACAGCCCCTCGGGCGGATCGAAGTAGGAAGCGCGTAGCGCCGTCGTGTCGTCGTAGCCGAACCGGCTCACGTACTCCGCCTGCACCAGTTCGCTCAGTTTTATGGCATCGGGATGGTCATAGGCCACGGCGCGGATCTCCACGGCCCGTAACCCTACGCACCGGGCCGAGGTGGCGCATCACCCTTTCGACGGGGGCACGACAGCCGTCCGTGGGGCCCCGGACACTCCGGCCCACAGCCCCACGGACGATCGGCCCCGGACGATCGGCTCCACGGACGACGGTCACGGTGCGCTCGGCCCGGCGTCCGGCCGGCTCAGCGGCCTATCTCCTTGCGGCTGATCCGGCGCAGCCTTTGCCGCTGCGACGGGTCCAGCATCAGGTACGCGACCGCCGGCACTCCGAGCACCACCAGCAGCGAGAACCAGAATCCGATCAGCGGAATCAGCAGAAGGCCTACGGCCACTCCCCCGATGGCGATCTTTGCTCTTGTCGACATCTCGACGCCTCCTTCGCGGCCAGGGCCGCTCTCTGCCCAGTGAACGCACACCGTCGTCCGCCAGTTCCACTATGCGCCCGTGCGCAGCGGTTCGCCGACATCGTGCAGATGTCCGAGGGCCTGGCGGTACGAGTCGATCAGCCCGGTCTCGGTGTACCGGACCCCCAGCGAGGCACAGTGCGCGCGCACCAGCGGCTGGGCGAGCCGCAGGTGGGGGCGCGGCATGCTGGGGAAGAGGTGGTGCTCGATCTGATAGTTCAGCCCGCCGAGGAACCAGTCCGTGAGCGCTCCGCGACGGATGTTCCGCGAGGTGAGGACCTGTCGGCGCAGGTGTCCCCAGCCCTCGCTGTTCTCCGGGCCGGGCATCTCCATGCCTTTGTGGTTCGGCGCGAAGGCCATGCCCAGGTGGAGGCCGAGGAGCATCTGGTGGATCAGTGCGAAGACGACGGCCTGGCCCATGGTCAGGGTGGTGAGGAGCAGCGCGGCGTAGCCGACGACATGGGCCATGAGCAGCAGCCCCTCCAGTACCCGCCGACGGACGGGTATGCGGTTGTCCTGGCGGGAGAGGATCGCCTGGAAGCCGTACACCTTGAGGGCGATGCCCTCCAGCGTGGTCAGCGGGAAGAACAGTCCTGCCTGGTGACGGGTGAGCCAGTGGCGCAGTCCTGAACGGCCCGCGGTCTGGTGCCGGGTGAAGACGAGGATGTCCGCGGCGACGTCCGGGTCCTTGTCGATGTGGTTGGGGTTGGCGTGGTGCCGGTTGTGCTTGTCGTTCCACCATTCCTGGCTCATGCCGAGCAGCAGATTGGCGTGGACGAGCTGGATGACTCGGCTCCTGCCCCGGTCGGTGGTGATCTGGGCGTGCCCCGCGTCATGGGCGACGAACGAGATCCGCGCCGAGACGACGGCCAGCGCGGGCGCGAGGAGCAGCGTCCACCAGGACGGTCCGAGAAGCACCATGCCGGTGATGATGGCGGCCAGGAAGACGAGATTGACGGTGATCCCCCGGGCGTACCAGGCTGTCCGGCGTTCCAGGAGACCCTGTTCCCTGACCATCCGCAGGAGAGGCGCGAAGTCACTGCCGCCACCGCGCCCGCCGGCGGGGGCGGTAGCGGAAATGGCCTCCGCGACCGGAACGGGGGCGGATACGGGCTCCGCACTGGGAGCAGGGGCGGCTCGGGACATGTTCGGTCTCCGGTCTTGTAGGCCGATGCGCTGGGAAGGGCCGCGCCGATCGGCGCTCGCCTCCTCGAAACGTACGAGGGGCGAGCTGTCCGGGACCATGCGGTCACCACCCGAGGACGGTGGGGGTATTCCGGTGGCCGGAGGTGGTGCTGCCCCCCGGTCGGCGAATTCGGGTTCCTGGTACGGCCCGTGCGTCTTGGCGGGCCGAGTCCACGCGTCGGGCCCGCGAGCCGGGACGCCCACGCCGCACCGTGAGTCAGGTCACGGGGATACCGCGACCCGGATGTCATCGCCGTGAGGTACCCTCGGCGGCTCCGACCCGAAGTAGTCAAACTTGAGGAATGCGTCTTCGCTGTGCACAGGCTCCCCGCGGCAACGCTCTCCCGGATCCCCGAACTCGCCCGCTGTTCCACGGTCTTCCTCCCGGCGGATCCGGCCCGTACCGGCCGCATCGCCTACTGGCATCCCGACGGCACGGCACCGCAGCCCGGCGCCGAACCACCGTCCGGCACGGAAACGTCCTCCGCCCCCGGCTCCGTGGCGGAGCTGACCGTCGTCGACACCGACGCCCGGCCTCTCACGGTCAGGGCGCTCCTGATCCCCGTACCCGACGCGCTGCCGCTCCTGACCAGGGCCCGAGTCGCGGCGGACGCCTCGCCGTCGGCGGCGTTCTGGGGCGCCGCCGCACTGCTCGGCCTTCAACTAGCGGCCCGTGGAAGGCTGTTGCCCGGACTGAGCGGTACGGATCACGACGCGTGGCGGGCCGGACCCCTGACCGCCGAGGACGGGGAGCGGATCCGGGCGCTCGCCGCCTCGATGCCGCCCACCGCGCACGCCGTCCCGCTCTCCTCGGCACCCTCCGGACCGCTCCTTCTGCCCGAGCCCGCACGGCTGTTGAAGGACTTCCTCGACGCGATCATCGACGGACTGCCGCGCACACCCGCCGCGCCGATCGCCACGGCGGGATCCGCCTTCGCCGCCGTACCGCCGCGACGGTTTCCCGGACTGCGGGACTGGGCCGCCGATGTGGCCGCCGGGCACGACGCGGGCGTACGGCTCTCCCTGCGGGTGGAGCTGCCCGGCCTCCCGCACGGCGAAATCCTGGGCGGCACGCGAGCGGACGGCGAACCGGCGGATGGCGAACTCCCCCGCACAGATGGCGACATGACAGGTGGGTCCACCTTCCGTGCCGTGCCTCAGATACACAGTGTCAGTGACCCCTCGGTCGTCGCCGACGCCACCGACGTATGGTCCGGAGCGACTGCTGGTACGGCCTTCGGCCCGCGCGCCCGGATGGACGCCCTGCTCGCGCTGCGCCGAGCCGCCCGTGTCTGGCCGCCGCTCACCCCGCTGCTCTCGGCCGCCGTACCCGACTCCATCGAGCTCGCGGACGAGGAGGTCACGGAACTGCTGGGCGAGGCGTCCGAGGCACTCGCCGCGACCGGCGTCCAGGTGCACTGGCCGAAGGAGTTGGCGCGCACGCTGACGGCACGGGCGGTCATCGGCCTGCCGGACACCAGGGACGATCCGGCCGACCCAGGCCGCCACACCGACGACGATCCCAGCGGCAGCCGCCGCTGGGGCGGACGCACCGAAGCGGATCTCCCGTCCTTCCTCTCCGCCGACGCTCTCCTCGCCTTCGACTGGCACTTCGCACTGGGCGATCAGCCGCTCACCCGTGCCGAGCTGGACCGGCTCGCCGAATCGAGCCGCCCGGTGGTACGGCTGCGCGACCAGTGGGTGCTCATCGATCCGGCGCAGGCCCGGCGCGCCCGGGAGAACCAGGACCGCGCGATCGCCCCGATCGACGCGCTCGGCGCCGTACTGACCGGCTCCACCGAAGTGGACGGACAACGGGTCGAGGTACGGGCGGTGGGCCCGCTCGCCCAGCTGCGCGACCGTATCTCCGACCCCGAGGGCACGCGCGGCGCCGAGCACCCGGAGCAGGACATCGAACAACCGGCGGCGCTCGACGCGACGCTGCGCGACTACCAGCTCCGCGGCCTCAACTGGCTGCACCGTATGACCTCGCTCGGTCTCGGCGGGTGTCTCGCCGACGACATGGGGCTCGGCAAGACCATCACCCTCATCGCGCTCCATCTGCACCGGCAGACCGACGCGTCGGCCGCGGGGCCCACCCTGGTCGTCTGCCCGGCGTCGTTGATGGGCAACTGGCAACGGGAGATCGAGCGGTTCGCACCCGGCACTCCCGTGCGCCGCTTCCATGGTGCTTCGCGCGGCCTGGAGACCCTCGGGGAAGGGGAGTTCGTCCTCACCACGTACGGCACCATGCGGCTGGACGCGGCGAAACTCGCCGGGCCGGACTGGGGCATGGTCGTCGCCGACGAGGCCCAGCACATCAAGAATCCCTTCTCCGCCACCGCCAAGCAGCTGCGCACCATCGGCGCCAGGGCCAGGGTCGCGCTCTCCGGCACCCCCGTGGAGAACAATCTGTCCGAGCTGTGGGCGATCCTCGACTGGACAACTCCGGGCCTGCTGGGCCGCCTTGGTACCTTCCGCAGCCGCTACGCACGGTCCGTCGAGAGCGGCGAGGATCCGGCGGCCGCCGAACGGCTCGCCGCGCTGGTCCGTCCTTTCCTGCTGCGCCGCCGCAAGTCCGATCCGGGCATCGCCCCCGAGCTGCCGCCCAAGACCGAGACCGACCGGGCCGTCTCGCTCACCAAGGAGCAGGCGGGGCTGTACGAAGCGGTGGTACGGGAGACCCTCGCGGCGATCACGGAGGCCGACGGTATGGAACGCCGAGGACTGATCGTCAAGCTGCTCACCGCGCTCAAACAGATCTGCAACCACCCGGCGCAGTATCTGAAGGAGGAGCTGCCGCGCCTCGCCGACCGCTCGGGAAAGCTGGAGCTGCTGGACGAGTTGCTCGACACCATCCTGGCGGAGGGCGCGAGCGTGCTCGTCTTCACCCAGTACGTGCAGATGGCGCGGCTGCTCGAACGGCATCTGGCGGCGCGTGGCGTGCCGACCCGGTTCCTGCACGGCGGCACGCCGATCGCCGAGCGCGAGGCGATGGTCGACGGCTTCCAGAACGGTGAAGTGCCGGTCTTTCTGCTGTCGTTGAAGGCGGCGGGCACCGGGCTCAATCTCACCCGCGCCGAACATGTCGTGCACTTCGACCGCTGGTGGAACCCCGCGGTCGAGGCACAGGCGACGGACCGTGCGTACCGCATCGGACAGCACCGGCCCGTACAGGTGCACCGCATGATCACCGAAGGCACGATCGAGGACCGGATCGCCGGCATGCTGGCCCGCAAACAGGCGCTGGCCGACGCCGTGCTCGGCTCCGGCGAGGCGGCCCTGACCGAACTGACCGACGCCGAACTGGCGGATCTGGTGGAACTGCGAGGGGGCGGGCGATGAGCCGTTCGACGAGCCGTGCGCATGACGACGTCAACGATGACAACGACCGTACGAATGACACCACAGGGAACGTCGGAAGCGACGTGGCGGACGATGCCGCGACTCCGGACGATCACGAACGCACGTTCGCCGCGCTGGCGCCCGTCCCGGGCCGGGGTTTCGCCCGGACCTGGTGGGGCCGGGCCTGGCTGAAGGCACTGGAGGACACCGCGCTCGACGGCCAGCAGCTGAAGAAGGGGCGCGGGCGCGCCCGCGAGGGTGCCGTCGGCGCCGTGTCCGTACGGCCGGGTCGGATCACCGCGGTCGTACAGGACCGGGACGGCACCGCACAGCGCAGCGATGTGCTGTGGCAGCCGTTGAGCGAGGAGGAGTGGGACCGCTTTCTGGACATGGCGGTCGACCGGGCGGGCCATATCGCCGCTCTGCTGGACCGGGAGATGCCGCCGCACCTGGTGGAGGACGCGGCGGGCGCCGGGGTTGAACTGCTCCCGGGCATAGGTGATTTGGAGCCGGAATGCGGCTGCGAGGCCTGGGACCACTGTCCGCACTCCGCGGCTCTCTGCTATCAGATGGCCCGGCTGCTGGATCAGGATCCGTTCGTCCTGCTCCTGATGCGCGGCCGCGGCGAGCGACGGCTCCTGGACGAGTTGCACGTACGCAGCGTCGCGCGCGCCACTCGCGTGTCCCCCCGGACGTGGAGCGACGAGGAAGCGGCCGATGAAACTTCGAGTGTGCCGGGTGTACCGGCCGCGGAGGCATTCGCGGCGGGCGACCGGCTGCCGCCCCTTCCCGTCCCCCCGCCGCTCCCGTCGGCACCGGGACAGCCTCCGGCCCTCGGCACGGAAGGCGTGGCGCCGTCGGGCGTGGACGCGGACGCCCTGGAGCTCCTGGCCGCCGACGCGGCGACACGGGCCCTGCGGCTGCTGGCCGACGCACTGTCACCTGATCACGGACAACAGCCACTGGAACCGGACTTGACGATGCGTCAGGACGCCGTGCGACTCGCCGCCTCGGCCCCCGATCCCCGTCTCTCCGACCGCCTCTGCGCCCGCCTCGCCTCGGGCACCGGCCGGCAGCGTCCCGAGCTGGACCTCGCGGTGCGCGCCTGGCGGTACGGGGGCGCGCCGTCGCTCGCCGTACTGGAAGGGGAATGGACGCCGGCGCCCGAGGCCCTCGCGCGGGCGGCGGCGGCTCTCGAAGCGGCCTGGGAAGACGGTGACCGCCCACGGCTGCGGGCCGACAGCGGGGCCCCGGACGGCGGTCGCCGGCCCCTGAGCGACGCGCGCGTCCAGCTGCGCTACGGACCCGACGGACGCTGGTGGCCGTACCGCGAGGAGCACGGCCGCTGGGCCCCGGCGGGCCCCGCCGGTCACGATCCCGCCGCGGCCCTGTCGGACCTGCTGAGCTCGGACCTGCTGAGCGAGGAGGGCACCGGCTGAGCGAGGTCCTGTCGCTCAGCCAGGGCGTGTTGAACAGGGCTGAAGGGCGCTCTGCGGGACGGTTGCCCGCCCGGGGCCGCCGGAGCGAGGATGGTCGGGTCCGGTGACATCCGACCGGGAGGCCCCGTTGACCGACACATGGGTGGCGCTGGAAGCGGGCGCCGATCCGGCGCGACGCCGTGGTGCCCTGCGCCGGGCGTACGAGTCCTTCGCGACGGCGGGACGGGTCGAGCGGCCCGTACGGTCCGTCGTCGCCGCCTCCTGGCAGCGGTCGGCCCGCGCGCGTGTCAGTCAGGACGGCGGCGCGAGCGTCGAGCTGTCCGACGACGGACTCGTCGCGTACCGGGACGCCCATCCGCTGGCGCGGGTGATGCCGCTCTTCCGCGAGCTGATGGGCGCGTACGCCATGGACGGCGAGCATCTGATGGCGGTCTGCGACGCGCACGGGCGGCTGCTCTGGGTCGAGGGCCACCGGGCGACCCGGCTGCTCGCGAGCCGGATGAACTTCGTACCGGGAGCCCGCTGGTCGGAGACCGCGACCGGTACGAACGCACCGGGCACGGCCCTCACGGTGGACCGCCCCGTGCAGGTCTTCGCCGCCGAGCACTTCCAGCGGCCCGCGCACCCCTGGACCTGCGCGGCGGCGCCCGTCCACGATCCGCACACCGGACGGCTGCTCGGCGCGGTGGACATCACCGGCGGGGACCGGCTGGCACACCCCCACAGTCTGGCGTTCGTCGGCGCGGTAGCGCGGGCCGCGGAATCGCAGCTGGCCCTGCTCGCGCCACCGCCGACGACCGGATCCGTGCGGCTCGCCGCACTGGGGCGGGACGAAGCGCTGCTGGTGGCCGACGGCCGCAAGGTCAGGCTCAGCCGCCGGCACAGCGAGATCCTCACCCTGCTGGCGCGCCGCCCGGAGGGAGTCGTCGGGGACGAACTGCTGATGGATCTGTACGAGGACGAGTCGGTCACCCCGGTCACGCTGCGCGCCGAACTCTCCCGGCTGCGCGGTCTGCTCGGCCCCGGACTGCTGCGCTCGCGCCCGTACCGGCTGGCCGCGCCGGTCGACTCGGACGCCGACACCGTGGCCCGGCGGCTGGCCTCCGGGGCGGTGGCCTCCGCGATGAGCGCGTACGCGGGTCCGCTGCTGCCTTCCTCGCGGGCGCCCACGGTGGTGCGGCTGCGGCGGCGCCTCGCCGACCAGCTCCGGGCGGCGCTCATCGCACGCGGGGATCCGGGGTTGCTGGCCGACTGGGCGTACAGCCCCTGGGGCGAGGACGACCTGCCCGTGTGGCGCGCGCTCGCCTCCGTGCTGCCCGTACCGCAGCGGCCGGCCGCGCTCGCGCGTGTCGACGAACTCGACGCGCGGCAGGGCTCCTGACTCGCGGTTTCCGGTGACAGGGCTCCTGACTCCCGGTTTCCGGTGGCAGCGCTCCTGACCGGCACGCTCCGCACGACGCGTTCCCGATGGCCGGCGGCCTCGACCGGCCGACGCTCGCCCCCTGTATCTCCGCGCGACTCCCGCAGGCGAAACCGGGCATACCTCCTTACTGTCATGGGATAGAGCACCCCGGTGCGTGGCCCGTACGACTGGCCGGACCTCCCCGGGTGTTCCCATCCGGACAGGAGGAACCTTCATGGGGGAGCTGTTCATCGGCGGTAGGTGGACCGCGGCTGTCGGCGGGCAGGTGCGCGAGATCCGCTGCCCCGCGGACGGCACCCTGGTCGCGACCGTCGACGAGGCCGGGCCGAAGGACGCGGCGGCGGCGATCGTCGCCGCGCGTGACGCCTTCGACCGGGGTCCCTGGCCGGCCACTCCCGCCGCCGAGCGGGGCAGACTGCTGCTGCGCGTCGCCGACCTGCTGGAACGTGACAAGGCGGTACTCGCCAGAGCCGAGTCCCTGGACACCGGGAAGCGGCTCGTGGAGAGCGAGTACGACATGGACGACATCGCCAACTGCTTCCGCTACTTCGGCAGTCTGACGGCGGCCGGCGGGACCGACCGGATCGTCGACACCGGCAACCCCGAGGTGGACAGCCGGGTGGTGCACGAGCCGGTCGGTGTGTGCGCGCTGATCACTCCCTGGAACTATCCGCTCCTCCAGACCGCCTGGAAGGTCGCCCCGGCGCTCGGGGCGGGCAACACCTTCGTTCTCAAGCCGAGCGAGCTGACCCCGCACACCGCCGTCATCCTGATGCGGCTGCTCGCCGAGGCCGGGCTGCCCGACGGCGTCGCGAACCTCGTCCTCGGCACCGGGCCGGCCGTCGGCGCGCCTCTCACCGAGGACCCGCGCGTCGACATGGTGTCCTTCACGGGCGGGCTGGTCACCGGCCGCCGCATCATGGCCGCCGCGGCCCCGACCGTGAAGAAGATCGCCCTGGAGCTGGGCGGCAAGAACCCCAATGTCGTCTTCGCCGACGCCGACTACGAGGCCGCGGTCGACTACGCCCTGACGGCGGTGTTCCTGCACTCGGGTCAGGTCTGCTCGGCCGGAGCGCGGCTGCTGGTCCAGGACGAGATGCACGACAGGTTCGTCGAGGACGTGGTGGCCCGCGCCCGCGCCATCCCATTGGGCGGTCCGTTCGACGAGCATGCCCGCACCGGGCCGCTGATCTCGGCCGCTCACCGCGACAAGATCGAGGCCTATGTGGCGGCCGGTCTGGCCGAGGGCGCGGTGCTGCGCTGCGGTGGCGCACGGCCCGACGACCCGGCGCTGAGTGACGGCTTCTACTATCTGCCGACCGTGCTGGACGAGTGCACCCCGGAGATGTCCGTGGTGCGTGACGAGTCGTTCGGCCCGGTCCTCACGGTCGAACGGTTCCGGGACGAGAACGAGGCCGTCGCGCTGGCCAACGACACGGTCTACGGGCTGTCGGGGGCGGTCTGGTCGCAGGACGTCGGCCGGGCGCACCGGGTGGCCTCCCGGATGCGGGCCGGCACCGTATGGATCAACGACTTCCAGCCCTACGTGCCGCAGGCGGAGTGGGGCGGGATGAAGCAGTCCGGCTTCGGCCGTGAGCTGGGGCCCGCCGGGCTGGCGGAGTACCAGGAGGCCAAACATGTGTGGCGCAATCTCGCCCCGCGGCCGCTGGGATGGTTCGAGTGAGTACGGGAGACGGCCAGGGGCCCTCCGAGCCGTCCGGGCCCGATCCCTCGGAACCGTCCGTGCCCGCGTCGCAGGCCCGTACCGCCGAGGACATCCAGAGCCAGGACGACGACGATTCGCTCAAGGCCTTCGGCTACAAGCCGGAGTTGAAGCGTACCCTCGGCAACTTCCATACCTTCGCGGCCGGGATCAGCTACATCTCGATCCTTACCGGGACTTTCCAGCTCTTCTACTTCGGAGTCAAGTTCGCGGGGCCCGGCTACTGGTGGTCCTGGCCGATGGTGTTTCTCGGCCAGCTGATGGTGGCGCTGTGCTTCTGCGAGCTGGCAGCCCGTTATCCCGTCGCCGGTTCGATCTACAACTGGGCCAAGAAGCTCGGCGGACCGCACATCGGCTGGCTGGGCGGCTGGATGATGGTGACGGCGACCATGGTCTCGCTCTCCGCGGTCGCCCTCGCGTACCAGATCACGCTGCCGCAGATCTCCAGCGCCTTCCAGTTCGTCGGGGACGGCAGCGGATCGACCGACGCGGCGAAGAACGCCGTCCTGCTCGGCACGGTACTGATCGTCTTCACCACTCTGGTCAATGCCTTCGGCGTCAAGCTGATGGCCACCATCAACTCCACCGGAGTGATGGTCGAGTTGATCGCCGCCGTCGTCCTGATCGGGCTGCTCGCCGCGCACATCACCCGCGGCCCCGGCGCGCTCGTCCAAACCGACGATTTCGGCTCCGGGCAGTCGCTCGGCTACTTCGGCGCCTTCCTGACCGCGTCGCTGGCCTCCGCGTATGTGATGTACGGATTCGACACGGCGTCCTCGCTGGGCGAGGAGTCGCACAACCCGAGGCGCAACGCGCCGCGCGCGATCCTGCGGGCTCTGATCGCCTCCTTCCTCATCGGCGGCCTCATCCTCCTGTTCGCGCTGCTCGCCGTGCCCGATCTGCACTCCAAGAGCCTGTCCGTGGACGGACTCCAGTACGTGGTGCTCTCGACGCTCGGCTCGACCGTGGGCCAGATCGTGCTGTGGTGCGTGGTCGTCGCCATCACCGTCTGCGCGCTGGCGGTGCACGCCGCGGGTATCCGGCTGGCGTTCGCGATGGCCCGCGACAACTGTCTGCCCGCGTCCTCGCTGATCGCCAAGGTGAGCCCGCGGTTCGGCACCCCGGTGGTACCCGCGATCTTCATCGGGCTGGTCGCCGTCGCCATCCTGGTCATCAACATCAACCAGCCGCAGATCTTCTCGGTGATCACCAGCATCGCGATCATCATGATCTATGTCGCCTATCTCCTGGTCACCACACCCATGCTGATCCAGCGGCTGCGCGGCACCTGGATGCCCGCCGAGGGGCACTTCACGCTCGGCAGGTTCGGGCTGCCGGTCAACATCCTCGCCGTGCTGTGGGGCTTCGCCATGTCGCTCAACCTCGCCTGGCCGCGCCCCGAGGTGTACAACGCGACCGCACCGTTCCACTGGTATCTGCGCTGGGGCGCGTTCCTGTTCGTCGGCATCGTCGCCGGTGGCGGCTTCGCGTACTACTGGCTGGTCCAGCGGGGGCGCACCGGCACGCTCGAAGCGCACCGGTCACCGGCGGAGGAACCGCCGCCGGCCGCCCCCACCCCCTGAGTCGGACCTCTCGATCTGGAGCAGCGATGTCAGCGGAAAACCCTCTGCACGAGTTCGACTACGTGGTGGTCGGCGGCGGTACCGCCGGGGCGGTGGTGGCCGCGCGGCTGACCGAGGACCCGGATGTCACCGTCTGCGTACTGGAAGCCGGTCCCTCGGACGTCGGCGACGACAACATTCTCAGGCTCGACCGGTGGATGGCGCTGCTGGAGTCCGGCTACGACTGGGACTACCCCGTCGAGCCGCAGGAGAACGGCAACAGCTTCATGCGGCACGCCCGCGCCAAGGTGCTCGGCGGCTGCTCCTCCCACAATTCCTGCATCGCCTTCTGGGCCCCGGCCGAGGACCTCGACGAGTGGGCCGCTCTGGGCTGTACGGGGTGGAGCGCCGCGGACTGCTACCCGCTCTACCGGCGGCTGGAGACCAACGACGCGCCCGGGGACCACCACGGCCGCTCCGGACCGGTCACCATCCGTACCGTCCCTCCCCACGACCCGTGCGGTACGGCCCTGTTGGCCGCCTGCGCCGCTGCGGGGATTCCCACCACACCGTTCAACACCGGCACCACGGTGGTGCGTGGCGCGCACTGGTTCCAGATCAACGCCCGTACGGACGGCACCCGTTCCTCCGCCTCGGTGTCGTATCTGCATCCCGTTCTCGGCACGCGGCCGAATCTGGAGATCCGCACCGGTCTCCAGGCCCGACGGCTGCTGTTCGACGACGAACGGCGCTGTACGGGGGTCGAGTACCTGGAGCCCGACACCATCCACAGCGGCAGGGTCGCGGCACGGCGCGAGGTGATCGTCTCCTGCGGGGCCATCGACTCGCCGAAGCTGCTGATGCTGTCGGGCATCGGTCCGGGCGGCCACTTGCGGGACGTCGGGGTGGACGTACGGGTGGACTCCCCCGGGGTCGGCTCGCATCTCCAGGACCATCCCGAAGGCGTGATCATGTGGGAGGCGAAGCGGCCCATGGTGACCTCCTCCACCCAGTGGTGGGAGATCGGTATCTTCGCCGACACCGAACCGGGCCTGGACCGGCCGGACTTGATGTTCCACTACGGCTCGGTGCCGTTCGACATGAACACCTACCGGCGCGGCTATCCCACCACGGACAACGCCTTCTGTCTCACACCGAATGTCACCCGGGCCCGGTCCCTGGGGACGGTCCGGCTGCGGACCCGCGACTTCCGGGACAAGCCGGAGGTCGACCCCCGCTACTTCACGCACGAGCACGACATCCGGGTGATGACCTACGGACTGCGGCTGGCCAGGGAGATCGCCGCCCAGGCACCGATGGCCGACTGGACCGGCGCCGAGCTGGCTCCTGGGCCGTCCGCACAGACCGACGCCGAGCTGTTCTCGTACATCCGGCAGACCCACAACACCGTCTACCACCCGGCGGGCACCGTACGGATGGGAGCACCGGGCGACCCCGACTCGCCGCTCGACCCGGAGCTGCGGGTCAAGGGCGTCACAGGGCTGCGCGTGGCCGACGCGTCCGTGATGCCGTTCCTGCCGGCCGTCAATCCCTGCATCACCACGATGATGATCGGCGAGAAGTGCGCGGACATGGTAAAGGCCGGCAGCGCGCCGAGTTGAACAATGCGCCGATGTGATCCGAACGGTCAACATCGGCCCGACGCAACGTACTTGCAACATCCCGGTCTCTAGCCTGGGGCGCGGGCGCCGTCCAACGGCGGGCGGCGCCGGAACCCGGGAGGCCACAGAGATGTCCCGTTACGCAGCGCCCGGCAGTGAGGGCGCGATCGTCTCGTACCAATCGCGCTACGACCACTGGATCGGCGGCGAGTACGTGCCTCCGGCCCGCGGCCAGTACTTCGAGAATCCCAGCCCGGTCAACGGCCGCCCCTTCACCGAGATCGCCCGTGGCACGGCCGAGGACGTGGAGCGCGCACTGGACGCGGCACACGGCGCGGCCCCGGCCTGGGCGAAGACATCGGCCTCGGACCGGGCCTCCGTCCTCAACCGGATCGCCGACCGGATGGAGGCGCACCTGGAGGAACTGGCGGTCGCGGAGACCTGGGAGAACGGCAAGCCGGTACGGGAGACCCTCGCCGCCGACATCCCTCTCGCGATCGACCACTTCCGCTACTTCGCGGGCGGGCTGCGCGCCCAGGAAGGCACGCTGAGCGAGCTCGACGACGACACCGTCGCGTACCACTTCCACGAGCCGCTCGGTGTGGTCGCCCAGATCATCCCGTGGAACTTCCCGATCCTGATGGCGACATGGAAGCTGGCACCCGCGCTGGCCGCGGGGAACGCCGTCGTACTGAAGCCCGCCGAACAGACCCCGGCCTCGATTCACCTCTGGATGAGCCTGATCGCCGATCTGCTGCCGCCGGGCGTCGTCAACATCGTCAACGGCTTCGGCGTCGAGGCGGGCAAACCGCTGGCGTCCAGCCCGCGCGTGGCCAAGGTCGCCTTCACCGGCGAGACCACGACGGGGCGGCTGATCATGCAGTACGCCTCCGAGAACATCAAGCCGGTCACCCTGGAACTGGGCGGCAAGAGCCCGAACCTGTTCTTCGACGACATCTGGGCCGCGGACGACGACTTCCGCGACAAGGCACTCGAAGGCTTCACCATGTTCGCCCTGAACCAGGGCGAGGTGTGCACCTGCCCGTCGCGGGCGCTGATCCAGGACGGGCACTACAACGAGTTCCTGGAGGCGGGCGTGGCCCGCACGGAGGCGATCGTGCCGGGCAACCCCCTGGACACCGACACGATGATCGGCGCCCAGGCCTCCAACGACCAGCTGGAGAAGATCCTTTCGTATCTGGACATCGGGCAGCAGGAGGGCGCCAAGGTCCTGACGGGTGGTCAGCGGATCGAGTACGACGGTGAACTGGCCGGTGGCTACTACGTCCAGCCCACGATCTTCGAGGGCCACAACCGTATGCGGATCTTCCAGGAGGAGATCTTCGGTCCCGTCCTCGCCGTGACGTCGTTCAGCGACTTCGACGACGCGATCAAGACCGCGAACGACACGCTGTACGGACTCGGTGCGGGCGTGTGGACGCGGGACATGAACACCGCCTACCGCGCGGGGCGCGCGATCCAGGCGGGCCGGGTCTGGACGAACTGCTACCACGCCTACCCGGCGCATGCCGCGTTCGGTGGCTACAAGCAGTCCGGCATCGGACGCGAGAACCACCGGATGATGCTGGACCACTATCAGCAGACGAAGAATCTGCTCGTGTCGTACTCGCCGAAGAAGCTGGGCTTCTTCTAGAGGTACGAGAAAGGGGCGCCTGACACCCGTCAGGCGCCCTCCGCGGCGTGCGGCTGCTCGCGGCGGACTCGGCCGGTACGGGCGCGGCGGTCGGTGTCAGGCCGCGCCGCTGTGCCGTGCGGCCAGCATCCGCTTGTCCGGCTTACCGGCTCCGGTGAGGGGCAGCGCGTCGTGGAACGTCACCACGGCCGGTACGTGCTTCGGGGACAACTCGGCGGCGACGTGACCGATCAGCGTCCCGGAGTCGGTGGTGCGGCCCGGCCGTACCACGACGGCGGCGTGGATGTGCTCCACGCGATCGTCGTCGACCACGCAGTACACCGCGGCCTGGGCGACCTCCGGATGGGTCAGCAGCGCGTTCTCCACATCCGTGGGACGGACCTTGATGCCGTTGGTCTTTATCACCTCCCCCATCCGGCCGTGCAGGCGCAGAAAGCCGTTCTCGTCGATGGAACCGAGGTCGCCGGTGTGCACCCAGCCGTCGCGGATGGTCACGGCGGTCAGCTCCGGTTCGCCCCAGTAGCCGAGCATGGTGGACGGGCTCCGTACGCACACCTCGCCGATCCCGCCGGGCGGGACGTCACGGTCGTCGTCCAGGTCGCGGATGCGGATCTCGGCGGCCGGGCGCCCGGCAGTCCGGCGGAGTTCCGGGTCCAAGTGGTCCGGCGGGGTCAGGACGCTGATGGGGCTGGTCTCCGTGGTCCCGTAGATCTGGAGCAGCACCGGGCCGAACACCTCGACGGCCTCGGCCAGGCGGGCGGGGGCCGCGGGAGAGCCGACGTAGGTGATGGTCCTGATGCTCGACCGGTCGGTGGTGGCGATGTCGGGGTGATCGACCAGCATGTACAGCTGCGGCGGGGTGATCGTCAGCGTGGAGACGCGGTGCGTTTCCACGGCCCGCAGCACTTCGCCCGCCTCGAACCCGTCGTGCAGGACGACCGTTCCGCCGGAGGCGAGCGCGAGGTCGACGATGGAGCCGCTGGAGTTGCTCACCGGCAGGGTCGACAGGTACACGAGGGGTTCCGGGGCCTGGAAGCCCACCTTGAGGCCCACCTGGAGGTAGAGGCTGCGGACGCGGTACGGCATCGTGACGGCCTTGGGGGTGCCGTTGGTACCACTGGTGCAGATCACCACGGCCGGCTGTTCGGGGTCGGTCTCGACTGCGTCCAGGTCGAAGGCGTCCGGGTCGCCCGACGAGAGGTCCAGGACATCGGGACCGAGGGCGCCGAGCGCGGCAAGACGCGGTGGCTCGGGCAGCCGGTCGCACAGTTCGCGGGCCGCGTCGATGTTCTCCTTGTCGACTGCCAGGAAGGTCGCCCCGGTCCTGCTGAGGATCTGCTGCCGGGCGGCGGCGGCCAGTTGATCGGTGGGATCCACCGCGTTCGTGGAGTGCAGGTGGACCAGGGTGGCCCCGGCGAGGTTGGCCGCGTAGCGGAAGATGATGGTCGCCGGGCTGTTGGCGATGGTCAGCACCGCAATAACAGGATCCGTGGCTTCCGCAATCGGAGGCCGGCGTTCCGTGAAGTGCCGACGCAGGACTTCCGCCGCCGCGAGAACCGCCTGGGAGAACTGGCCCGCGGTGAACTCGTCGCCTTCCCGCCACAGGGCGATCCGGTCGGGATCGGATGCCAGCGCCTCAAGCACCCGGCGGGCGTAATTCTCGTTCGAAGACATCGGAACTCCATTCCGCGTTGCCCATGCCTATGGGCCCGGCCAGCAGGATGTCGGGGTCGGTGAAGGCCCTGCGCACCGAGACCGCCTCGCGGGAAACGGGCACGCCCCTGAGACGCCGCCTGTCATCCGGTGCTCGAGAAACGTGACTCGGCCGACGTGGGCGGTGGCCGGGCAGGTCCGGCTGACGGGCCGAACGACCGGTCAGGCCCGCTGGCGGGTGGGGCGCAGACGAATATCGTCGAGGTGGACATGCGTCGGGCGTCCGATCACGTACCCGACGACGTCGGCGACGTCCTCCGGGACCAGCAGCGGCCCGTTCTCCTCGGCGATCGCCTCGAACCACGCCGCGTCGTATCCTGCGGCTTCCTGGAACCCGGAGCGTACGAAGCCCGGTTCGATCAGGGTCACCCGGATGTTGTAGGAGCACACCTCCTGCCGCAGTGCGTCCACCAGCGAGTGCACCGCGAACTTGGTCGAGCCGTAGACCGGATTCGCCTCCGACACCTGCCGTCCGACGGTCGAGCCGATGACCACGATGTCCCGCACTCGCACGCCGCCGTCGGCCTCCGCCCGCTTGCGGAACTCGGCACCGACCACACGGAGTTGACGCAGCATGGCGAGGTAGTTGACCTCCACCAGTTGCTGCCAGCGCTCCGGGTCGGAGCCCAGCACGGTGCCGGGCAGGCCCTGCCCGGCGGCCGCGACGAACACGTCGGCCGGTCCCCACTCCTGCTCGGCCGTGGCCAGCAGCTCCTCGGTATGGCCGGCCTCCGCGATGTCGCCGGCCACCGGTACGGCCCGGCCGGGCGCCGTACGCAACTCCTCGGCCAGTTCCGTCAGTTGTTCGGCGCGCCGACCGGCGGCCACCACGTGCTCGCCCTGATGGGCGAGGTGACGGACGACGGCCCGCCCGATCCCCGACGAGGCTCCGGTCACGACTGCGATGCGTCGGTCTGTCATGTTGAGTCCCTGTGATTCATCGATCGGCTGGCTCATGGAGAGAGTGGAACGGGTCGGCGCGGCAGCTCACCCCGGTCGATGAGGCCGGTCAACCAGGCATGCAGCCAGGTGCGGTCCGGTTCGGGGAACAGCACGTCCAGGCGGGTGAGCAGGCGACGGGTGCGCCTGTGGTCGTAGCGGACATTGCGCTCCGGACGGCTCGCCCAGAAGTGCGCCAGAGCGATCTGTTCGTCGCCGCCGGCCAGATGGTCCGCGAACAGCGGCGCGAAGTCGGCGGCCTCGTCGGGATCCAGGACAAACCCGAGCTCGCGCAGGGCGGCGAACAGGTCCGCGTAGAGCACCTCGTGGTGCGTGTCGACATGGAAGGTGCCGCCGGACACCCGTTCGCTCCGCGAGATCGCCAGGATTCCTTCAGCCACCACATCCACCGGGCTGAGTGCCACCGTCCGCGCGTCGACCCTGGGCACACGGCCGATCTGTACCGTGGCGCGCAGGAGCTGGACCAGCCGGCTGTCACCGCCGTTGCGCTGGAAGCGGCCGGTGACCGAGTGTCCGGTGACGTTGCCCGACCGGTAGACGAAACCCGCGCCGCCGGCCGCGGCGAACTCGTGGACGATCCGCTCCGCGTCGTACTTGCTGCGCTCGTACTCGTTGAGGAAGCGCTGGCCGATGTTGAGGTTCTCCTCGGAGAAGACCGCCGGTTCGCCCTCCGGCCCGGTACCGCAGACCGCGAGAGTGGAAACGTAGTGCAGGTCCTTCGGCCGGCCGGTGGAGGCGAGAGCGACGACCGCACGCACCGGCTCGGTGTTGAGACGGATGAAGGTCTCGCGGTCGCCGAACAAGCGGGTATCGGCGGCAAGATGGTAGACGGCCTCGACCTCACGGACCAGCTGTTCGTACTCCTGGTCGGACAGGCCGAACGCGGGCTCGGCGAGGTCACCGGCCAGCACGGTGAGTCGGTCGGCGTAACGGTCGAAGTCGACATCGGGCAGGTACCAGGCGAGCGTCTCGCGCAGCCGCTCGGCGGCCGGGCGGCCGTCACGATCGCGGACCAGGCAGTGGATCGTGCCGCTGGTACGGGTGAGCAACAGGTGCAGGAGGTGGGCACCGATGAAGCCGGTGGCCCCGGTGAGGAGCACCGTGCCGTACTCGCGAACGCCGGTCCGTCCGGGGCCACCGCCGGCCGGCGGCTCGAACTGCAGCGTGCGCGGGACTTGGACGAGCAGACCCGTGGAGGAGCCGGGCTCCACCACGAACTGCCCTTCCTCCAGTGGAAGTCCGGCCGCCTCCAGCAGGTGCGCCCGGGTGTCGCGTGCCAGGTCGGCCAACTGCCTGACGTCGTGCGGGCGTGAGGGATAGGACAGGTCGACGACCAACTGGCCGTCGTACAGGCGCGCGGTGAGCTTGAGGGCGTAACCGCGGTCGTTCTCCGGCCCGCGGACAGGGCCGAGCCGGTGCCGTGAGGGCGACAGCCGAAGCTCGTCGTCCTGAGGGAAGGCGAGCGTGCCCAGGTAGTTGAAGCACACGTCGGTGCGCGTTGGCCGGCCATGGAGCCCGTGGGCGATGCCGAGTCGGGGCACATCCGCCAGCGCGACCTCAGCGGCCTTGACGGTAGCCGTGATGTCGTCGGCGACGGCAGCGATGCCGACCGGAAAAGTGGAGGTGAACCAGCCCACCACGCGGGAGACGTCAAGGGCCTCGTCAAGTGGGAGTCGTCCATGGCTCTCGACATCCACCACGATCTCGTCGGTGCCGCGCGCTGTGGCGAGTGCCTGGGCGAAAGCGCCGAGCAGGACGGCATGAGGGGGCAGCCTGGTGCTGTTGAGCGCGTCGGTCTGGGCGCGGGAGAGACGGAACCAGACCGTCTCGGCGTTGCCCTCGCTGTTGTCGTCGGCGAGGGCAGAGGCCGGAGCCGAGGTGGCGATATCGGCCCAGTGCGCGAGGTCGTCGGCCAGGACAGGTGCCTGAACGCGCAGGTGGGTCGCCCAGTCGCCGAAGTCGGTGGGTGCGGGAGCAAGGGACGGGGCTCTGCCGCGCAGCCGTTCGGCGTAGCAGTGGGCCAGGTCGCCGGTGACAATGCGCCAGGAGACGGCGTCGACGCACAGGTGATGGGCCACCAGCAACAGGTGGCTCCGTCGCGTGCCGAGGAACAGGTGGACCTGGAACAGGGTGCCGTCCTCGACCCGGATCCTCCGTTGGCAGGCGGTCGCCGTCTCCTCGATGTGCCGTTCGGCCTCTCCGGAGGTGACGGGCAGGGTGGAGCTGGTGAAGGGAGTGCCGGGCTCGGTGAGCACGCGGCGGACACCGCTCGATCCGGGGCGGAAAGCGGTGCGGAGCAACGGGTGCAGACGCATCACGTCGGCCACCGCGGCGGCCATGATCTCCGGTCGGACGGGCGGGTCGGCGTCCAGCAACAACGCTTGGTTCCACTGGTCGGGCTGGGAAAAATGCTGCCGGAAGAACCATTCCTGGGCGGGGGACAGCGCGGTGTCCTCGGCCACGAACGTAACCACCGGCCGGTCCGTGGTCGAGGGGCCCTCGCCCGCCGCGCCCGCCCGTAGCAGGGTGGCCAGGGCAGCTGCTGTGGGTTCGGCCAGAAAGGCGGCAGCGGACACCCGATGGCCGCGGGACTGCAGATCCGCTATCACCTGGATGGCATCGATGGAGTTTCCGCCGACCGACGAGAAGTCGTCGTGCGGGGTGAAGTCGTCGTGCCCCAGTTGGCGTCGCCAAGCCGTCAGCACCTCGTCGAGCAGCGGATCCTCCGAGGAACAACGGCCCCTTCGGCCCTCGGTGGGGCTCTCCTCGACCAACTGACGTAGCGTCGCGAGGTCGGTCTTGCCGTTCGCGGTCCGTGGGAAGGCTTCGAGCACTTCGATCCGGTCCGGGACCATGTACGAAGGCAGCACTTCCCGGGCCCGGGCTCGGAGCGAGGCCTCTCGCTCACCGGTACCCGGTGCGCTGACCACGGCGACCAGTCGGCCGTGCCCGCCGGTCAGCAGCATCGCGAGGGCGTCGGTGACGCCGGGCATCCGTCGCAACTCGGCTTCGACGTGGCCGAGTTCGACTCGGTGACCGCGCACCTTGACCTGCCGGTCGCCGCGGCCGAGGAACTCCAGCACACCGTGGGAGTCGGCCCGGACCCGGTCGCCGGTGCGATAGGCCACGCCGGCACCGGGATGTCGCGCGGCCACTTCCCCGGTGAACTCCGCCGCGGTGGCTTCCGGGGCGCCGCGATAGCCGAGTGCGACCGAAGGGCCGGCCACGTACAGCTCGCCGGTCGCGTCCCGTTCGTGGAAGGCTCCGTCCGGCGTGCGGACGAAGAGGCGGTTCGCACCCAGCGGGCGGCCGATCGGTACCGACGCCGCGTCGCCCAGGGCGTCGAGGTCGGTCTCGGAGGTGACGAGATGGACGGAGACGCCGACCGTCGTCTCGGTCGGGCCGTAGTGGTTGACCAGTGTGGCGGTGATACCGGAAGCGATGACTTTTCGGGCCAGCGGCAGGGGCAGGATCTCGCCGCCGAGCAACAGATGCCGGAGCCTTGGCCTGGTGGCACCGTCAAGCCCGTAAGCCTGGAACAGGACGCTCCAGTGCGAAGGCGTGGTCTTGAGGAAGTCGATCCCCTCAGCGTGCAGATAGTGGAGCAGACCTGCGGGGTCGCGCCGTGTGGCGTCGTCCACCAGATGCAGGGTGCCACCGGTCCACAGGGCGAGAAAGACGCACGTGTTGCCGAGGTCGGCGGCCAGCGTGGTGACGTGGGCATATTGGAGCGGCTCGGTGATGTCGAGCCGCTCCAGCAGAGACTCGGTGTAGTGCCTGATGTTGGCGTGCGAGACCATGACGCCCTTGGGCAGCCCGGTGGAGCCGGACGTGTGCAACACGTACGCGGTGTCCTGCGCGGCGGGGGTGGTCACACCCTCCTCGGGAGGCTCCCCTTCGTCCCCGGGGACGGTCTCGTGGACGGTCTCGTGGACATCGACCACGTCGAGTCCGTGTCGACGTAGTTCGTCGAGATACGGTGCCTCGCCGATCACCACGTCGGGGCGGGCCGCGGCGAGACGGCCCGCCCCCTCGGAGACCGGATCGGTCACGTCGACCACGGTGTATGCCGCACCGGCGGAGAGCGCGGCCAGGAGCGCGGCGACAGTCGCAGGCGTACGGTCCAGGTACACGCCGACGAGGTGCCCGCGGCCGACGCCTCGGTGACGCAGACGGCGGGCCAGTCGCGAGACCCGGACGTCGAGCTGTGCGTAGGTCAGACGATCGTGGCCCACGGCAACAGCCGTACGGTTCGGGTGGGCTCTCGCGTGCGCTTGGACGTGAGCCGGGAGCATCTACTGTCGTCCTCTGGGTGTCGACTCGTGGCCGGGCGGCTGGTGGTGGTGCGTCAGCTCCAGAACAGGAGCGGTTCCTGCGGGCCCTTGGTGACGATGAAGGTGCTGGCCCCGACCCGGTGCTGGTCCTTGGCCGGCGTCACCGCGTGCAGCTGACGGGGGCTGATGAGAATGAGGTCACCGGCTTCCGGGTGGATCTGAAGCGCCGGCTTCTCGATGGTGTCCGGGTCCAGGCCCTCGACCTCCAGGATCCGCTCCGTCTCTTCCGGAGTGGGCTCACGCAGCCAGAGCTGGAGATCGCCGCCCTCGTCCGCGGACTGCAAGTAGATGTTGGCGACGAGCTGATTGAGCACGCCTTCGATCTCGGGGGCGTCGGTCTCCTGGTCGATCGCGTCGTTGTGCGGCCAGAACTCCGAGGTGTTCGGCTGGAAGACGCGGAGGGCACCGACGAAGCAGGTCCGGTCCCGCAGGCGCAGCAGGTTGGCGCCTGCCGGCCACAGTTCCTGCAGCTCCAGTCGGATGCGGTCCACCGGCGCTATGTAGGGATGGAACAGCGAGCGGACGTCTTCAATCGCCGGGAGCGCCTGCTCGTGGTACTTGTCCGTCAGCTCCTTGTCCCATTTGGTATCGATGTGAGGCATGTAGACACGACCGACACTGCTGGTGTACTGCTTGTGGTAATGGCCGAGTTCCTGGTGATTGATTGCTTTTTTGGCGGCCTCGGCCGCGATCTCGATCGGGTAATAGCCGCGCACGTGGATCGCGGCGATCTCTCGGTTGGCCAGCTGGAGCAGCGAATCTGTGGTGAGTTCGTGCGCGACCGCGTTTGTCGCGGACCGTACGACGTCGGGCAGGGTGGTCACGGATAGCTTCCTCTCGGTGGGTGGCGCAGGGCTGGTGCGAAGGGGTGACCGTGCCGGGAACTCGATTTCGCGCCCATCCGGATCGGCATCAATGGCAAGACAGTCCGGATCAGAAGGAACGGAATTTTACCGACTTCAAGGCGGTCGGCCGGGAGATCAGCGAGTTGAGCCCCTTGCTCTCGGCCGGCCGCTCCCGGCGCCGAGCACGCCAGGTGACGTTCCATCGGCTGTCCAGGGAATCCATCCACTCCGCAGGCGTAAGTGTCTCGGCAATCGTCAACCCATGGTCCATGGCACTGCGCGTCTGTTTTCTCCGCGATTACTCGACGGTGAGCGAACTCGTATTCTTCTGTGGCACGCTGTGGGTGCCTGCCGCCGCCATCACGAGGCCGACGCAGATCGGTTTGCCGCCCCCTCCGCCGCCGGTGTCGCCATGTTCGTCAATGAAGCGCAAGTGGCAACCGCAGATCCGGGCCAGGGTCGGCTACTGCACAGAAATCTGCTGCTGAATAACGGGAAATATAGTGGATCGCACCACCCCGGGCGGCAGGAGGGCTTGAGAACCGGTGGACGAGGCGACATGTGCACTCATCACGATTCCCCACCGGCCGCGCAAGTGAAGCACAAATCGTTCAGAAATTGAACCACCAAGATCTCGCCATTGTGGCGAATATGCCACACGCACATCCTCACACCTCTTCACCTCCTGTTCCACGTAGCCGTGCAGTGACATCCCGGTGAATGGAGGCTTATCCAAAAGCTCCTAATCGCCCGGCATCACCGCTGGTCACTGGTTACGCTGCCCCCGAGTTTCACATAACCCGAAATCGGCGCTACCGGATTTGAGTCTGGGTGATCTTTCCCAGTCGTGTCAACGATGCAGCAATAGGAATCAGGGGAGGCCACGGGGTGACGATGTATTTTGAGCCCCGCACCCAGGATCGCCGGCAGGCGTTCGACCTGTTCGAGCACGGCTTGTCGATGGTGATCAAATTTTTCCCCAGCTTGGGAGGTTTGAGGTTCATGTAACTCCCCATCCCGGATCCTCCTCATTGGTCGTGGCCGAGAATTGTCCCGTAAATGACCACGGCATGCCGGTTGACCAGCGCCACTGCCCCTCATCCGGCCTGCCTGAGGTTGTACAGGCGGACGATGCCGAGCGTGACGTCTGGCCGCGCCGTCGCCTTTCAGGCGGTCCTCGCGGAGGATCTCCAGCTACTCGACGCGGGCGGCGAACGGGCCCGCCCGTCGTCTTGTTCGGGCACCATCCGCGCCCGATCGGTCGTGCTCCTCTTTGGAGTCTGGCTTGAATTGATCGTCTGCCCCGGCGCTTTGCAGGACTGCCCACTTCCGCTTCCCGGCAAGAACGCCCACTACATTGCCGCGATCAAGGCGAAACATCCACCCTGGTGTGGCAATGGCTCAGATGCCCGCTCTCACGGGATGTGTCCCTGCCCGAAAAGACCCGTGACTTGTTCAAGGCAGCGGTCGTGGCTCAACTTCCGAGTTCTGTCGTTGAACGGGGAAGTGTTGATTGGGGAAGTGTCAGCCGCCGCGTCGCGGACGCCTCGGTCATGCCGGCCGTCCCCTCCGGCAACACCCACGCCCCCGTGATGATCAGCGAGTGCTGCGCCGATTCCTCCTGGCGGGAACCTCCCGACGTCACAGAACAGCGTGCACCGGTCTTGCCTCGCCGATCCGGGCCCGTTACGTTGCGGCGGAGTTTCTGGCCAGGTGCGCGGTGCGTCCGGTGTACCGACGCTCGGGGTACGGAACGGACATCGGGTGACAGGTCGAGGCAAGGACCGGCAGGAAGCACAGCACGGCCTGCTCACGAACATCGCCACCGAGGCGGGGGTCTCGCTCAGCACCGTGTCCAAGGTGGTGCACCGGCGCCGGGACGTGGGCACGGCGACCCGGGACCGGGTCGAGGAACTGCTGGCGCGGTACGGGTACGTCCGCCCGTGGGAGCGGGATCCCGCGACGCCCCGGCAGATCATCGTCGTCTTCCGCGACCTGTCCGGCCCGTACACCCTGGAGGTCGCCCGGGGCATCGTGGACGCGGCCGGAGAGTTCGGCATCGACGTGGTCACCGGGACGACGAGCCGGCGGTCGGTCTCCGGGTGGCTGGAGGAGTGCGTGGCGCTCGGCGCGGCGGGGATCGTGATCGTGATCTCGATGCTGGCCGAGGAGGACCAGCGGCGGATCGTCGAGCAGCGGCTGCCGGTGGTGCTGATCGACCCTCTCAGCGCCCCTTCGGAGGACATTCCCAGCATCGGCGTGACGAACTGGAGCGGAGCCCGGGACGCCGTCCAGCACCTGCTGGCGCTGGGACACACCCGTATCGGCATGGTCGCGGGCCGCTCGCACTCGCTGGCGGGGGCGGCGCGGGTGCACGGTTACCGGGCCGCTCTGGAGGAGGCCGGGGTCGCCTACGACCCGGCGATCGTCCGCTCGACCGACTTCGACTACACCGAGGCGCTCGCCGCGAGTGGGCGGATCCTGCGGGCCCACGATCCGCCCACGGCCGTTTTCGCGGCCAGCGACGCGCAGGCGCTCGGCGTGCTGGAAGCCGCCCGGCAGCGAGGGCTCTCCGTACCGGACGACCTGTCGGTCATGTCCTTCGACGACACGCTCGTGGCGGCCATGGCCTGTCCGCCCTTGAGCGCGGTGCGCCAGCCGTTCGAGGAGCTGGGCCGCGAGGCGACCCGGGTGCTCATGGATCTCGCCGAGGGCCGGCCGCCCGCGGCGCCGCGCATCGAGCTGGCCACGGAACTCGTCGTGCGGACCTCGACGTCCCCGCGCGGCCGCGTCAATACCCCGTAGCCCGCGACTTCGCGAAACCCTTTCGCAACGTGCCGGTGACAGCTCGATGTCGCCTGCGAATACTGGCGTCCTGCCCCGCACCCCCGCTCCCCTCCCCATGGAACCCCCATCGAACCCCCAGGGAACCCTCATGGAACGGGGAGCGGGATCCCCCCGGTGAAGGGAACGCCGTTGAAAAGATCCTGGGCACGAAAGGTTTTCGCTTCGGCGACGGCCTTCTGCATAGGCGTGGCATTCGCCGTCGCCTCCGCGACGACCGCGTCGGCGTATCAGCCGAGCCCCGCGAACTTGTATACGGCGGACAACACCGCCGCGTGCAACAAGAGGCCGTGCGTGCTCTACCCGAAGTCGGCCCAACTGCCGAGCGGGCGGGTCGTGGCGACGTTCGAGAACAGTCAGAGCGCTCCGGTGGGCCAGACGCTGCCCGTCTACAAGAGCGACGACGACGGCACGACATGGGCGAAGCTGGCCGACGTCAAGGCTCCGGCGTACCTGTCGGGCGACAGCGCGTACGCGAAGTACACGAGCAACTGGACCAACCCGTATCTCTACGTGCTCCCGCAGGACGTCGGCTCCCTGAGCGCCGGCACGCTGCTGCTGGCGAGCATCGTCTCGGGCGACGACTCCTACTACCAGGAGCAGAAGGCCGCCAACTCCAGCTGGACGCCGACCGGTGACGGCGACCGCAAGGACGTGGCGCTCGCCCTGTACGCCAGCACGGACGACGGCGCGACCTGGAGCTTCAAGAACATCATCCAGGCCGGCGGCTGGCAGGGCGGCAGCGCGGGCAGCATCGGCCGCGTCTCGACCGCCAACAGCCACGCCCAGGTCGACCCCATCTGGGAGCCGCACCTGCTCGCCCACAACGGGAGGCTCATCGCCTACTACTCGGACGAGCGCGACTTCACGGGCTACGACACCAGCACCGGCGCCCCGACTCTCGACCCGGCCAACGACACGGCGAGGGACTCCGCCGGCCAGGTCCTCCTCCACCGCACCTGGAACGGCAGCAGCACCACGTCCTGGAGCAGTCCCGTCGTCGATGTCCCGGGCTCCACGGTGAGCATGGGCGGCGGCAAGACGGAGATCGGCGGCGGTCGCCCGGGCATGACGACCATCGCCCCGACGACCGATGGCAAGTGGCTTCTGACGTACGAGTACTGGGGCGGCGGGACGAACGTCCGCTACCGGATCTCCGACGACCCGACGAAGTTCTTCTCGGCCACGGACGCCGCGATCACCTCGCTGCCCGTGCCCTCGGGCGGGGCCACGCTGTCCACCGGCGGCAGCCCGGTCGTCCTCCCGATGCCGGACGGACGGATCGTCTACAACGCCTCCGGCAGCGGCGACGTCTGGGTGAACGAGTCCGGGCTGAGCACCGGCGCGTGGAAGCAGTACAAGACGACGATGCCCGGCGGGTACAGCCGTAACCTGCAGTACGTCGACGGCACGGGACGCGTCCTCATCCTCCAGGCGGCCTGGAGCGGCGGCAGCATCGGGCCGGTGAAGTACGCCGAGGTCGATCTCGGGCGGTCCGACGGCGCCTACTACAGTCTCGTCAACCGGCTGACCGGCCAGGTACTCGCCACCGCGTCCGGCAAGACACAGGACGCGAGCCTGACCGGGAACACCCCCGACCTCGTCCTCGGCGCCGCCAACTCCACGTCCGACACTCAGCGTTGGCACCTCACCACCAAGGGCGGCAACGTGACGCTGCTCAACAAGGCGGGGGGCCGCTCGGTCGCCATCTGGACCGGTACCGCGACGGCCGGGCAGAAGCTGGCCCAGTGGGTGGACGACGGAGCCACCGACAAACAGTGGACCCTCGCCTCTTCGACCAGCGGGTACTACAAGCTGCGCTCGGTCCTCAACACCAGCCTGTACATGACCGGTTCGACGGCGGGCGGCTCCGTCACCGTGGCCGCGTCGACCACCGACGGCTCACAGGACTGGCAGCTGGTCCGGGACCCCCTCCCCACGGACGCGGCCTTCATTCTGAAGGGCACGTACTCCAGCCGCTGCCTCGACGTCCCCAACGGCCAGACGGGCGTTCAGGCGCAGATCTACGACTGCTCTGGCAACGCCAACCAGACCATCACCCGGACCACGGCCGGCGAACTGCGCGTGTCCGGCAAGTGCCTGGCCGCCGACGGCGACGGCACCACCGCGGGCACCAAGGTCATCCTCTGGGCCTGCAACGGAAAGACCGGCCAGAAGTGGGCGTTCCGCGTGGACGGCACCATCGGCAACCGCTCCAACGGCCTGGTCGTCGATGTGACCGACTGGGGCACGGCCAACGGCTCGAAGGTCGCACTGTGGACCGGGCTGGGCAACGCCACCCAGCAGTGGAGCCGGGGCCAGGCCGTGTTGTAGAAGAGGGCGCCACCGTTTGAGAACAGGGCGCCACCGGATCGGACCGACCGGTGGCGCCGCCCTCGTTCACGCGTCCCCGCGGCTCACTCCCGTTCGACGGTCACCGGCACGGCGTGCTGCCGTAGGACCGTCGCGTCCCGCTCCTCGCCGACCAGCCGCACGACCACCCGCACCGGTGTGTCCAGGCTGGAGGAGCCCGCGTGGAGCACGATCTCGCCGGGCTCCACGATGCGGCGGCCGGCCAGGCCGGTGAAGGCCAGGCGGTCGGTGTGGACGTGGAAGCGGACCGTGGCCCGCTCGCCTGGGGCGAGGGCCACCTTGGCGAAGCCGAGCAGGGCGCGCACGGGCCGCGTGACCTGGGCGACCGGGTCGACGGCGTACAGCTGGACGGTCTCGGCGCCGGCGGCCGTCCCCGTGTTCCGCACCCGCGCGCGGACCGTGAACTCGCCGTCCGTCGGGACCTGTTCGCGGTCGACGGCGAGCAGGTCGACCTCGAAGTCGGTGTAGGACAGCCCGTGACCGAAGGGGAACGCGGGGGTGGGGTCCAGGTTGGACAGGAAGCTCTGCCGGTCGGCGAGCGCCGGGTGGAGGTAGGTGTACGGCTGTCCGCCCGGCGAGGCGGGGATCTGCACGGGCAGCTTGCCGCTGAAGTTCGCTCTGCCGGACAGGAGTTGGGCCACCGCCCGGCCGCCCTCCTCCCCCGGCAGGAAGACCTGCACCATGGCCGCGGCGGCCGACGCGAACCGGCCCACGGCATAGGGCCGGCCGCTGCTGACGATCAGCACCACGGGCTTCCCGGTCGCCAACACCGCCCCGACCAGCTCCTCCTGGACTCCCGGCAGCCGCAGGTCCTCGGCATCGCAGCCCTCCCCCGAGGTGCCGATGCCGAACATCCCCGCCTTGTCGCCGACGACGAGGACGGTGAGGTCGGCGGCGGTCGAGGCCGCCACGGCCGCCGGGATGCCGGAGCCGTCCTCGTCCCGGATCGGGCAGCCCTGGACGAACTCCCATTCCACGGACGGGAGTTCCTCGGCCAGCGCGGTACGCAGGGAGACCGCCTCGACCCCGTTGCCGAGGTCGTCGCGCTCGGCGAGGACGTGGTTGGGGAAGCTGTAGCAGCCGAACATGGCGCGTACGTCGTCGGCGCACGGGCCGATCAGTGCGATCCGGCCGCCGGCCGGGAGGGGCAGGGTCCCGTCGTTGGACAGCAGGACGGCGCTCGACCGCGCCACGGCGTGGGCAAGCCGGCGGTTCTCCGGCTTGTCCAGGTCGAGCCCGCCCGCGCGCAGGGCGGGGGGCCGCGGGTCCCAGTCTGCGTCAAGGAGCCCGAGCTCGGCCTTCTGCCGCAGCACCCGGCGTACGGCGCGGTCGACGAGGTCGTCGTCGACCGCGCCCTGTTCGACGGCGTGCACGAGGGCGTCGCCGAAGCCTCGCTGGTCGGGCAGTTCGACGTCCATGCCGGCGCGCAGGGCGAGCGCCCCGGCGTCGGACAGGTCGGCGGCCACCCGGTGGGCGCTGACCAGGAAGGGCAGGGACCAGTAGTCGGAGACGACGGTGCCCTCGAAACCCCAGGCGTCGCGCAGCACTTCGGTCAGCAGCCACCGGCTGGCGGCGGGCGCCTCGCCGTCGATCTCGGCGTAGGAGTTCATGACCGAGCCGACGCCCGCGGCGACGAGCCGTTCGAAGGGCGGGAGGATGACGTCGAAGAGCTCGCGGCGGCCCGCGTGGACGGGGGCGTGGTTGCGGCCGCCCATGGAGGCGGAGTATCCGGCGAAGTGCTTGAGGGTGGCGTACACCCCGGCGCTCTGCAGACCGGTGACGTACGCCTCCCCCATTTCTCCGACCAGGTACGGGTCCTCGCCGTAGGTCTCCTCGCAGCGTCCCCAGCGATAGTCGCGGATCACGTCGACGACCGGGGCGAGCCCCTGGTGGACGCCCGCCTCGGCCATGTCGGCGCCGATGGCCTCGCCGACCCGTCGGATCAGCTCCGGGTCGAAGGTGGCCGCCATGCCGAGCGAGGTGGGGTAGATCGTCGCCCCGTAGGCGGTGAAACCGGTCAGGCACTCATCATGCGCCATGGCCGGAATGCGGAATCTGCTCTGCGCCATGACCTGCCGCTGGTGTTCGGCGAGGAGACGGGCGTGTTCGAGCGCGGGCCGGGGCAGTGTGCCGTAGGGGCGAGTGAGCTGGCCCAGGCCGTGCCGGGCGGTATCGTCGAGATCGCCGACCCGGCCGAAGTGGTTGCTGCCCGGCGCTACTTCCGGGCCGTCGGCCTCGATGTCCTCCCAGGTGCTGCTGAGTTGCGCGACCTTCTCCGGCGGCGTGAGCCGGGCGAGCAGCGCCTCGACGCGTTCGGCGGTGGGCAGGGCGGGGTCGGTCCAGGGGCGGTCGTCCTCCCTCTGGGGGAGGCCGCCGTGGTCGGGCATGGTGGTCGTCATTCACGACTCCTCGGTGTCGCGCGGGCACGCCGACGGGGCCGGGCGCATGGCCAGGGCGTCGTGCGGAGATGAACTGCCCGGTGGTGGGGGCTACTTGGAGAACCCGGCGGTAAGTCCGGCGACGAGCTGACGGCGGGCCAGGATGAACAGGGCCAGCATCGGCAGGGTGGAGAGCACCACCGCGGCCATCGTGGCCGGTACGTCGATGCCGAACTGGCCCCGGTAGAGGGTCAGCGCCAGCGGCAGCACAGCCTTGTCGCCGCTCTGCGTGAGGATGAGCGGGAAGAGGAAGCCGTTCCAGACCTGGAGGCCGTCGTAGACGGCGACGGTCATCAGTGCGGGGCGGGCCAGGGGCGCCGCGAGCGAGAAGAGCATGCGCCAGTCGCCGGCCCCGTCGACGATCATCGCCTCGAACAGGGAGCGGGGCACGTCGCGCAGGAAGCTCACCAGGATCATCACGGTGATCGGCAGCGCGAACGCCGCCGAGGGCAGGACGATCGCGAGCAGGCTGTCGTACAGCCGCATCCTGATGATCAGCAGGTAGACCGGGATGATCACCGCTTGGAGCGGGATCGCCAGGCCCAGCAGGTACAGCCGGAAGGACACCCGGGAGAGACGGCCGCCGGCGCCCCGGACGATCGCGAAGGCGGCCATGAGGGCGACGGTGACGGTGAGGACGACCGTCCCCGCGGTGACGACGACGCTGTTGAGCAGATAGGTCGTGAAGTCGCCGTCCAGGACGGTCCGGTAGCTGTCGAGCGTCGGGGGGCCGGGGAGGGCCAGTGGGCTGTCGGTGGTGAAGTCGGCACGGCTGCGCAGGCTGGTGACGACCAGCCAGTAGACGGGTACGACGACGGTTGCCGCCCAGAGGAGCGCGCCGCTGCCGGTGAGGGCGCGGCGGAGGATCCGTGCCACGGACTTCGGCCGGACGGGCCTGGGTGCGACCGCTCCGGGCGCGGGGACGTCCGCCTGCCGGGTGACGGCGTGGATCTTGGTCACGGTGGTGCTCACATGCCCTCCTGCCGGCTGTCCATCCGGGTGAAGCCGGACAGGCGGGTGGTCAGCAGCGACAGGCCGAGGCCGAAGACCACCAGGAGGGTGGCGACGACACTGGCCCGGCCCATGTCGTGGGCCTGGAATCCGGTGATGTACATGGAGAGGGGAAGGACGCGGGTGGCGGTGCCGGGGCCGCCGGTGCCGCCGGACAGGACGAAGATCAGGTCGAAGTACGTCAGTGAACCGACGAGCATGAGCGTGCTGGAGGTGACCATCGTGTACTTCAGCTGCGGCAGGGTGATGTGCAGGAAGCGGGCCACGGGCCCGGCGCCGTCGAGCGCCGCGGCCTCGTACAGAGCCGTCGGGATCTGGCGTATGCCCGCCTGGTAGAGCAGGGCGTGGAACGGCACGAACTGCCAGGCGATCACGGCGATCACCGTGTACAGGGCCAGGTCCGGCGAGCCGAGCAGCGGCTTCGCCAGCCAGTGCAGGCCGGGCGTGGCACCGATACCGAAGGACGGATCGAGCAGCGCCTGCCAGGTCAGGCCGATCGCCACGGCGGACAGCAGCAGCGGGAGGAAGAAGAGGACGGCGAACAGCGCCCGCATCCTCCCCCTCGGTGCCTGGAAGACACCGAGGGCCAGCGCGATCGGTGTCTGGACCAGCCAGCTCACCGCCATCACCTTGACCGTGAGCCCCAGCGCCTGCCAGGTGGCGCCGTCGGTCAGGACTGTGCCCCAGTTGGCGAGGCCTGCCCAGCCGATGGAGCCGAGGCCGTCCCAGCGGGCGAGGCCGAGCGCCACCACCCCGACGAGGGGGACCAGACCGAACAGGCCGAAGAGAAGCAGTGCGGGGGCGGCCATGAGGAGGCCGCTGCCGGCGGCGCGGCCTCCTCTCCGGCGCGCCGGAAGAGTGACGGTCACGACCCCACCTTGCTCATGTTCACACCGAAGCCGGAGGGAGAGATCTGACGCAGGAACGACTTGTCGGTGTTGGTCAGCAGCGGGTCCGCCTGGTCCGACGGCAGTGCCTGATCCCAGGAGAGCTGGAAGCTCGGCGACTTCTCCACCAGGTCGTGGACGAAGGTCAGCCACGCCTTGTCGGACGACGACTTCACCGCCGCCAGCTTCGGCTCCAGGCCCTCGACCGGCGGGACGCTGCCGGCGGCGAGGTAGGCGTCGGTCTGGGAGTCGTTCAGGACGTAGTCCTTGAGGTACGTGAGGGCCGCGGGCCTGTGCTCGGTCGACGAGTTCAGCGACAGGAAGTTCGAGGGATTGCCGACAATGCTGTTCGGGTCGCCGGCACCGCCGGACAGCGACGGAAAGGCGGTGTAGCCGAGATCGCTCTTCAGGAAGTCGGGCGCGGCCTTGGCTATGTTGGCGTACTCCCAGGTGCCCATGACCTCCATGGCCGCCTTGCCGGTGTAGAGCAGGGCCGTGGAGGCGCCCTGGTCGTAGTTGACGGAGGAGGCGTTGTCCCCGAAGGCCCCGGACTTCGACAGGTCCTGGAGATACTGGTTGGCCTTGGTGACCGACGCGTCCTTCCACGCCGAGGTGTCACCGGAGGCGATCTTCGAGAACACCTCGGAGCCGCCCTGACGGTCGAGCAGGTACTCCAGGTACATCAGCGTCGGCCACTTGGAGTTCGCGGCGAGGGAGAGCGGCACGACATCCTTGGCCTTCAGCTTCTTCACGGCCGCCAGCAGGTCGTCGTACGTCTTCGGCGGCTCGACGCGCGCGTCGGCCAGCACCTTCTTGTTGTAGTAGAGGACGACCGGGGCGACGCCGTTGGCGGGCACGCCGTAGACCTTGCCGTCGAAGGTGGCGCTCCGCATCACGCTCGGGGTGAACCGGTCCGTGTGCGCCTCGGCCGCCGTCAGCGCGTCGACCTTGCCGGCCGTGACGTAGTCGTTCAGGGCCCCGCCGCCCCAGCTGAAGAAGATGTCCGGGGCCTGGTTCGCCCCGAAGGCGACGCGCAGCTTCTGCTTGTAGTCGTCGTTCGCGAACAGCCGCAGAGTGATCTTCTCGTCGGGGTGGTCCTTGTTGTAGGCGTCGACGGACTCCTTGAGAATCGTCTGGTCGTTGAGCGCCCACATCGTCAGGTTCTTCGCGGACGAGTCCGTAGACGATCGGGACGGTCCCGAAGTCCCGCACGCGGCAAGGCCCATGGCCGCCGTGAGGGCGACCGCGGACGCGACGAGGCGTCGCGTTCTCGGGCTTCCGAGACTTCCGTTGACCGGGATTCCCCGCATGGTGTGCCCCTCTTCTTCTCACATGCCGTCGGTGAGCCAGGCGGATCGGAGACCGGTACGAAAGCTTTTCGGGAGCCACGCTGCCGACGGCCTGCCTGCTGGCCGGGACACTGACACGGAATTCACGGCCGGGACAAGGACGCGAAATGCCCCGGTTACGAAATACTTTCGCGAACTCGTGTCCATGCGCGCGAAACAGAGGGCGCGTCAGCCTCATGTCATGGTTGAGCTCTCGCGGAACACGGACGTACCCGCCCCTACGCCGTCAACCCGACCGAAGGACGCATGCCAGAGGTTGTTTTTGCTCTGCGGCCCGCTCGACAGCCCAAGCGCACCCGCCAGTTACGGGTGACGCACCTGGCCACGATCACCGAGATCTTCGACGCTCACGGCGGGCATGGCCGGCCTTTCCGGAGGGGAGTTCGGGTCAGCGCGGTGACGGGCCGGGCCAGATGGCCGAGGCGTCGTCGCGGTGCGGGTCGGGCAGCCGGACCGGGCGGACCGGGATGGTGTGTTCGCGTCCCTCGGTGACGGCTGTCCACGTGGCGGGGTGCCCGGAGTAGCACAGGGTGGTCAGGACGAACACACCGTCGGCGTAGATCTCGACGTACTCGCCGATGGTGAGGATGCGCAGCGTGGTGGCGGGGTCCGTCAGGACGGTTTCGCCGAGGCGGGTCCCGTCGGGGCCGGTGACCCAGAGGTTTTTTCGGTCGCAGCCCACGGCGAGTGCGGGATCGTTGCTGTCCGGGTTCTTCGTGCGCAGGGTGATGTCGACCGGCCCGGTTACGCGGATGTCGCCGACCGCGTGCGCGACGGGGCCGTTCGTCTCCTCACCGAGCCATGAGTTCAGGCCGGGCCACCATCCCAGGCGGGGGGCCGAATCGACGGGTATGACGAGGGACTTGGGCTGGGCGAGCATGCCGCGGCAGCGTTCCCCGGTGTCGGTGAGGCCGACATGGCGGGGCGTGGTGTGCAGTACGACGCGGGAGCCGTCGGGCGCGGCGATCACGCGCGGAGCGTAAGCGCCGGTCGGGCCAAGAGGGCCGCGCCGGGTCCAGGGGCCCCGCACGCTCGGGGCAGTCCATGCCTCGAAGCCACGGGTCGCGCCGACGGAGCCCAGCAGCAGCCAGGTTCCGTCATCGAGGCGTTCCAGGACCGGGCACTCCAGCTCGTCGACGTCGCCCGGGGAGATGAGCGGCGGGTGGACGGTCCAGTGCTCCAGGTCGTCGGAGCTGGCCCAGGCGACGCAGCCGCTGACCTCGGCCGGGAGGGAGGCGTCACTGGCACAGACGACCATGAACCAGCCGTCCGACTCGTCGTCGCGTACGACGAACGGGTCACGCCAGCCCATGCGTTCACCGGTGCGGTACCAGCGCGGATCCGCCTCGACGACCGGCACGGTCCCGTGGCGCCGCCATCCGGTGCCGTCCGTGCGGTCGGAGTACGCCAGCCCGACCGACTGGAGCGGCCAGCCGTCCGGCGTGAGACCGGAGACGCCTGTGTAGAACATCGCCATTCCGTCGCCGTGCCGGATCGGATGCATGGTCCACACCGCCTGCTGGTCGAATCGGCCGGGCAGTCCGTTGCCGAACGCGGTGCCCTGCGGCTGCCAGCGGACCAGGTCGGTGGAGGTGGCCCGGCCGAAGGAGGTCTCCATCCGCAGATGGTCGAACTCCGGTGTCCAGGGCCCCTGCAGATGCAGCACCGCGTACGTGCCCTCCTCGTCGCGCAGGACGGCGAAGTCGTTCACACAGAGGCCGGGCGGGGCGTATCGCATGCACAGTTCCTGTCGCTCCACAGCGCCCAAACGTGTGCGCTGACACTTGACAACAAATAGGTCCCCTGGGGATCGGCCCAAGTAGATATGAACGCAAACGCTTGCGCAACAGCATGGGCGGGTTTACGGTCAGTCACTCAGAGATCACATCGACGTGAAATCAGCGGGAGGAATCCGCCGTGACGGCCAGCATCACCGATGTCGCCCGCGCCGCCGGAGTCTCGGCGTCCACCGTGTCCCGCGCGCTGCGCGGCCGGCCGGGAGTGTCGCAGGATGTACGGGCGCAGATCGCGGCGCTCGCCGCCCAGCTCGGCTACACCGCCTCACGCTCCGCCTCCAGCCTGGCCAGCGGGCGTACCTTCACCATCGGGGTCGTGGTCCCGTATGTCGGCCGCTGGTTCTTCGGCACCGTGCTGGACGCCGCCGAGAAGGAGTTCAGCGCCGCCGGCTACGACGTACTGCTGTACAACCTGGGCTCGCCGGAGACGCGCAAGCGTTTCTTCACCAGGCTGCCGGTCCGCAAGCGAGTGGACGCGGTGCTGTCGCTCCTCATTCCTGACGACGCGGAATCGGCCGGGCTGCGCTCTCTGGGGGTGCCGCTGGCCACCACGGTCGGCGGCGCCCGGCCCGGCTTCACCGTGGTCGGTATCGACGACCGGGCCGGCGCCGAGAGTGCCGTACGGCATCTGGTGAACCTGGGCCACCGCCGCATCGGCATGATCTCGGGTGCCAGTGGGCCGCTGCACTGGACCACGCCCGTCGAACGCCGCAACGCCTACCTGGAAGTCCTGGCCGACGCCGGGGTGGAGCACGATCCGGCACTGGAGGCGGACGGCGACTACACGGTCGAGGGCGGCGAGCGGGCCATGACCGAGCTGCTGGCCGCCTCCCGCCCGCCGACGGCGGTGTTCGCGCAGTCCGACGAGATGGCGATGGGCGCCCTGCGTGCCCTGCGCCGCCACCGGCTGAAGGTCCCGGACGACGTGTCCGTCGTCGGATTCGACGACCACGAACTCGCCGACGTGGTGGGCCTGACCACCGTCGCCCAGCCGGTCGCCCGGCAGGGCACCGAGGCCGCCCGGCTGCTGCTGCGCCAGCTCGACGAGCCCGACGCCGAACCCCCTGCCGAGCAGGTGCAGATGCCCATCCGTCTCGTCCTGCGCGAGACCACCGCCCCGCCGCGCCCGCGCGGACCGCAGTAACTCCCTGAGCCCCACACCCCACGCCCGGAAAGCACGTCAGCCCCCCGAACCCTCGGCCAGCACGGAGGCACAGCCATGAGCTCAACCAGCAGAAAGTACCGCCGCGCCGTATGTACGGGCCTGGCCCTGGCCCCCCTGGTGGCACTGGCCGCCTGCGGCTCCGGCGGCGGCACCGATGCCTCCGCCGAGGCCGGCAGCGGCAAGGGCACCATCAGTGTCTGGGCCCATCAGGGCCAGAAGAACGAGGCCGGTGCGCTGCAGAACGCGGTCAAGTCCTTCAACTCCTCGCAGAACAAGATCAAGGTCGACCTGAAGTTGATCCCCGAGGCCGACTACACCAAGACCATCACCGCCACCGACGCCGCCGAGCTGCCGGACGTGATGGAGTTCGACGGCCCGACCATGGCGAACTTCGTCTACAACAAGAAGCTCGCCCCGATCGACACCTACGTCTCCGCCAGGACCATGGACAACGCCACCGACGCGAGCAAGGCGCAGGGCGAGGTCGACGGCAAGCACTACGGCCTGGGCATGTTCGACTCCGGGCTCGGTATCTACGGCAACAAGAAGCTGCTCGACGCGGCCGGGGTGAAGTACCCGACCGGTCTCTCCGACGGCTGGACCGCCGAGGAGTTCACCGCCGCGCTCAAAGCGCTGAAGGCCAAGGACTCCGACGGCAGGACCCTCGACCTCCAGGAGACCGGCGGCTATGCGTACGAGTGGGGCACCTACGGCTTCGCCCCGATCGTCTGGTCCGCCGGAGGTTCCCTCCTCAAGGACGGCAAGGCGGAAGGCGCCCTCGACACCCCGGCCGTGATCTCGGCCATGAAGACCTTCCAGTCCTGGAAGACCTACGTCGACCCGAACACCGACGGCAACGCCTTCGCCAAGGGCCGCGTCGCCCTGAGCTGGGTCGGCCACTGGATGTACCCCGCCTACAGCGAGGCCCTCGGCGACGAGCTCGTCGTGCTGCCGCTGCCCGACTTCGGCAACGGCCCCAAGACCGGCCAGGGCTCCTGGGCCTGGGGCATCGGTGGCGACACCAAGAACGCCAAGGCCGCCGGCACATTCCTGGACACCCTCCTGAACGACGCCAACGTCACCGCCATGACGACCGCCAACGGGGCGGTGCCCGCCACCAGGACGGCGCTCGCCACGAGCAGCCTCTACAAGCAGGGCGGCCCGCTCCAGCTCTTCGCCGACCAGCTTGCCAAGCCCTGCGGCGACAGCGACATCACCAAGTCCTGTGTCGCCGTCACCCGCCCGGTGACCGCCGGATACCCCGTGATCACCTCGAAGTTCAGCGAGGCCCTGAACTCCATCTACGGCCGCGCCGACCCCAAGGACGCCCTGGAGAAGGCCGCCCGCGCCATCGACCAGGACTTCTCCGACAACGCCGGCTACAAGATCCCGTAGGACCCAGCGGAGGGGCGGGCGCGGCTGCCGCGTCCGCCCCCTCCGGGAACAGGACCCTCCCGTGATATCCGTGGAACCCGCGCACTCCGCGCCGCCCGGCCCTGAGCAGAGCCCATCCGTGACACCCGTGAAGCCCGCGCGGTCTACGCGATCAGCGCGGCCGGGCCGCAAGAACCGCGACTGGCCGCACGGACTGCTCATGTCCGCCCCGGCCGTCGTCGGACTCATCGTCTTCGTCGGCGTGCCGTTCGGTTACGCCGTCGTCCTCTCCTTCTACAACGTCCGCCTCGGCTCCCCGCTGGAACCGACCTGGTTCGGTGTCGAGCAGTACCGGCGGCTGTTCACAGACCCCGACCTGTCCGGCCCGTTCCTGAGGGCGCTGCTGAACAACCTGACCTTCGCCGCGGTCGTCGTACCCGTCCAGACGGCCCTGGCCCTCGGGCTGGCGATCCTGCTCAACCGCAAGCTGAAGGCGATCGGCCTGTTCCGGTCCCTGTTCTTCATGCCGGTCGTCTTCCCCATGGCGCTCGTCGCCGTGATCTGGCGGCTGATCCTCGCCCGCAGCGACCAGGGAATGCTCAACTCCGCGCTGCACGCGGTGAGTTTCGGCAACTGGGGCGCCTTCGACTGGCTCGGCGACTCCGCCACCGCGATGGCCTCGATCATGGTCCTGTCCATCTGGCAGGGCGTCGGATTCCAGATGATCATCCTCCTCGCCGGCCTCCAACAGATCCCGGGCGAGCTCTACGAGGCCGCCGAGCTCGACCGCGCCGGCCGCTGGCAGCAGTTCCGCCACGTCACCCTGCCCGGTATCCGCGGCACCCTCGTCTTCGTCGCCATGCTCACCTCGGTGCTCTCCTTCCGGGTCTTCGACCAGGTCTACGTCCTGGTCCGAGGCGGCGGCCTCGACGAGGACGCCACCCGCACCGTGATGTACCAGGCCGTCACCACTGCCTTCGACCAGAACAACATCGGCCAGGCGTCCGCGATCACCGTCGTCTTCTTCCTGATCGTCGTCGTCCTGACACTCATCCAGCGCCGCGTCGTCCGGCCCGGAAACGAGGACTGACTCCATGGGCACGACCCCTACGTCCCTGCGCCGCTTCATGGACTACGCCGTACTCAGCGTGCCGGCCTTCGTCTTCGTACTGCCCGTGATCTACCTGTTCCTGGGCAGCCTCAAGCCGTCCGACGAGGTCCTGGGCGGCCTGTCGGGCTTCCTCCCCACCAACCTGTCCTTCGACAACTACTCCGCCGTTCTGAGCAGCCTCAACTCCGACAGCACCGGCTACTTCTGGCGCTTCATGGGCGTCTCGCTGCTGCTGGCGTTCGTCGTCGTCACCGGCGGCCTGTTCGTCAACTCGATGGCGGCGTACGGCCTTTCCCGGCTGAAGTGGCGCGGCCGTGAAGCCGTCTTCACACTCATCCTGCTGCTGATGCTGGTCCCGTTCGAGTCGGTGGCCGTGCCGCTCTTCTACATGTTCAACGACCAGCGCAACACCCTCTACATCCTGGCGCTCCCGTTCATCGCCAACGCCTTCTCGGTCTACCAGTTCCACACGTTCTTCCGCTCGATCCCACCGAGCATCGAGGAAGCCGCCCGCATCGACGGGGCGGGCCCCTGGCGCACCTTCTTCGCCATCGTCGTCCCCATGTCGAAGCCGGCCTTCGCCTCCGTGGCGATCCTGACCTTCCTCATCCAGTGGGGCTCCTTCCTGTGGCCGGTGCTGATGGTCTCCGACCCGTCGGTCCGTCCGCTGCCGCTGGAGATGAGTGTCTTCCAGGGCCAGCAGCCCCCGGACTGGGGCCAGATCCTGGCCTTCGGCGTCCTTCTGGTCCTGCCCGTCCTGGTGGTCTTCGCCTTCTTCCAGCGCTGGTTCGTCCAGGGCGTCGCAAGCTCTGCCGTCAAGGGCTGAGCGAAAGCCGAGAACCTGTACGTCTCGGCCGTCATGGCACGATGCGTGCCAGGTCCACTCTGGACTGGATGGCGAGCTTGCGGTAGATCTGGCGCAGGTGGAAGCCGACGGTGTGCGGGGAGATGAACAGTTCGCTCGCGACCTGGCGGTTCGTCAGCCCCTGTGCGACGAGCCGGGCGACCTTGGTTTCGGTGCTGGTGAGGCTGTCCCAGCCCGTTTCGGGCCGGCTTTCGTGGCTCCAGTGGCGGCGTCGGACTCCGAGTCGCCGCAGCTTGCGCCGGACCCGCGCCGAGTCCCATTCCGCACCCACCTCCTCGTAGATCACCATCGCGCGGTTCAGTTCCTTCACGGCCTGCTCGCGGTCGGTCTCACGCCGGAGTGAGCCGAGGTCTTCGGCGACCGAGGCCACTGCCCACGGATCGCCGTAGAACTCCCCGAGCCCGGCGAGCGCGGTGAGATCGCCGTCCAGCAGCGCCCGGCCGTGCCGCGCCGCCGCCACCACCGGGCCGTGCGCCTGATTGACGGAGGCGAGCTCCTCGGCGGTGGCCACGATCCGCTCCGCGAACGGCCGCTGGTCCACCGCCAGCGCGGTGCGTACCGACCACGCGATGCCCACCGGCGCTTCGAGCACCAACTGCCTGCGCAGGGAAGAGTCCTGTGCCAGCTCGCGTATCTCGTCGATCGCCGCGTGCGCGCCCAATTTGGCCGAGGACACCAGACCGGTGAGCAGTCGCCGCATCGCCGACCACCAATGGACCAGTTCCGGGGGCATCGACTCGTCCAGCCGCCGCAGCCCGTCGGCGGCCGCGGCCAGGTCACCACGGCGTAGCGCACAGAAGACCAGAACGGCGCGGAGCGGGGGGTCGTAGAGCGGCATCTCCGCCCGCCTCGATGCCGCGAGTCCCGCGGCCGCCTCCGTCTCGGCCGCGGCGATGTCTCCCTTGACGAAGAAGATCATCGCGCGCAGGGCCAGCGGGACCGGGGTGAGCACACCCGTGCCGTCACAGTCGATGGTGCGGCGGGCGGTGTCGGCCGCGGCCAGCGCCTCGTCGACCCGGTGGAGCCTGGTCAGCATCCACGCCTTGGTCCACAGTGGATCGCTCTGGCAGGTCTCGGTAAGCTGCCCACGCAGCCCCACCGCGTCCTCTACGCGGGCGAGCGCCTCGTCGATCCGGCCTTCGCGCCACTTCGCCATCGCCCGCACATTCAACGCCGCCACCCGCACCTCGACGGTGTACGCGCCGGTGGCAGCGAGCACCCGGTCGGCCAGGCCGACCTTCGCGGCCTGGTTGTCGTGCGACAACGTGTTCAGCACCAACAGTTCGAGGCTCGGGTCCGGACCGTCCTCGGGAGCCGTGGCGGAGAAGGCCTCCTGAGAGATCTGCCGCGCGGCGGAGGCGTCGCCGCGCAGCATCAGCGCCATGGCCAGCCAGGTGCGCAGCGGGCGAATGGACTCCACCGGGGCGGGCCCGGCCGCCTGCAGCAGTTTTTCGGCGAGTTCGGCGGCCTGGGTGAGCCTGCCCTGCCGGACCAGACCCGCGGTGGCCGTGGTCCCCAGCGCGAGGTGTTCGGGCCCGCCGGGCTCGGTGACCCCCAGGCCGCGAAGGGCCAGCGCGGCGGCCGACTGGGGTGACGACGGCAGCAACCGCCGCGCCGCCTCGCCGATGGTGGCCACCGCCTCGGCGTCACCGGCCTCCGTGCAGTGCACCAGATGCACCGCCGCGCCCACGGTCGGCTCCCCCGCCCTGGCGAGCAGCATGGTGGCAGCCTGCTGGTGCAGCATCGACCGCAACGGCGCCGGGACGGTCCCCAGCACCGCACGCCACACCGGTTCGCGGTGGAACACGAATCCCTCGCTGTCGCTGCTGAGCAGCCCCGCGTCCATCGCCTCCTGCAACGGCCCCAGCAGTTGGACGGGAAGTTCGCCCAGCATCTCCGCGAGGTCGCGCGGGGCGAATCCGCTGCCCAGCACCGCTGCGACCTGCAACATGTTCTGCGCCCGCTGGGACAGCTCGTCCAGCCGGCCGCGCACCGACCGCAGCAACGGCTGCGGCAACCGCCCGACCGGATCCTCCGCGACGGCCACGGCGATGCCCGAGGTCATCGGCCCCGAAGCCAGCGACGCGCCCCCGTCACTGATCGCCACACAGTGTTCCTCGCGCAGTTGGTGCACCAGGTCCACGATCGCCTGCGGGGTGCCGCCGACGCTCTCGCACAGCTCCACCAGGTCCCTGTCGGGAACCGCGTCGAAGAGGTCGCCGACAAGGCCGACGACGGCGTCACCGGGCAGCGGGCCCAGCGGCCCGAGCCAGTCGCTGCGGTGGGCCCGGGCCATGCCCCGCAGCACCAGGCTGCCGGCCGACTCGCCCCGCTCGGCACGCAGCGCGAACAGCCACAGGACCGGCGAGTCGTCCAGTTTCGACATCAGGCCGCCGAGCGCCCGCAGCACCGCCGGGTCCGTCCACTGCGCGTCGTCGAGCACCATCAGCACCGGGCCACGCCGGAGATCGCCGTCGAGCTCCGCCTCGACCTGCGCGGCCAGCCAGCTGATCCGGTCGGTGTCGTGCCGGCCCTGGCGGGGGCCGATCATGGTGAGCGACTTCGGCACGCCGTCGAGCACCGCGAACCCTTTCCGCTCGGCCAGCGCCATGGCCTCTAACAGCAGCCTGGTCTTGCCGGTGCCGACGCCGGACTCCAGGACCACCAGGTGTCCCCGGTGGTCCTCGGACGTCGCGCGCATCAACTCCTCGATGCGGTGTACCTGTTCTTCACGGCCGTGCAACGACCAGCTGACCGACTGCGTCTGCGGTGTCGCCGGCTCCGTGAGCTTCTCGAGAATCCGAGGCTCCACATTCTCTCCCTTGTCGGCGGTGCACATCTGCTGTCGTCAGTCCCTGCGAGGGCGGCGGGCGGCCGCAGGGACACGGGTTCGCTGAGCCTCCTGTCCGCTCGGCCCCGGAACACGATTTTGCCCGCCGTTCATCTGCCTCACCCCGGAAATTCATGCCCGCAATGGGTATCCGGCGGCGAATCGAGGGCTCGGGTAAAGAATGGGAAACTTCGCGCCCGTATACGCCGGACTAGGTGGAATGTTCGATACGTTCGACAGTGAACGAATCCGTCACAGATGCCAAGATCAGCTATCTGGGTACGCTCTTGACTGAATTCTTCGGGCCTCGACCGGGGCGGACAGCCAGAACAGGCGTCGCAGAGCACACGGGGAAAATCAGCCGCACGTCACACCGAAGGCGAATGCGATCTTAACGCGAAAATTACTCGCGCTACGGTAGGCGTGCTTCAGCCCGGGAATTTCCGGCACAGAGAGGAATCATGCGCCCGGCGAACTCGGCGGCAGGGCGGTGACGATACGTCACATGATTCACGCACGTTGATCATCAATCCTGGCTGCATACTCGCGCGCCGGGGGTATTCCTTGCCTGTCCACGTTGACGGCTGCCAGAAGACCATAAAAACCAACGGCAATTAATTTGAAGTCACAAGCACTACACGGAGTCAGGGATCGGGCCGGGCCCGCCTACGGAGGAGATGCGCGCCTGCCGGATCTCGGTCGGTGTTCGCCGGAGCTACCTCAGTCCAGTGCCGCCGGCCTCGGGAGGTCGCCCCAGTCCGAATCCGGCGCCGCCCGCTTCTTTCCCATCCAGTGCCGAACCGGCTCGCACCGGCATATTCGTCCTGGGAATTTCATGATTTTCATGGCATCCCTGGACCACCGGGTCACGGTTTCCGACAAAGGGAGCGCCGACTGGAAGACCGGTTCCACTGGCCCCAGGGCCGGCCTGGTGATGACGGGGGGAGCCGATCCTGGCCGTCATATGGCGCGAGAGCCCGGTACCACCATTCCCTCTCCAGGAAACGCTGGGAGATCTACCTAAATGAGCCAAACATCCACTCGCTGAGTAATCCACCACAGCCTCCTCACGAGCCAACGTCGATATCGCGGAACCGGGCGTGGGCCGATTCACCTCTGGTCAAGCCGAAGTAAAATCAACCTAGCATCCGGAAGAGCCATTCCGCTACGTCGCGAATCCCACAGCGCCGACGCCACACCGGATGACAGGAGTGTGGCTTTCCTTGCGAATTCGCAGGGAAAGCCACACTCCTGTCATCAGGCTGTTACCGGGCGCCCGCGCGCACCGGCAGGCTGGTCAGCCCCCGCAGGAGGATGCTGCTGCGCCACCTCAGGTCGCCCGGGGCCACCGCGAGGGTGAGCTCGGGGAACCGGTCCAGCAGCACACGGAAGGCGATCTCGCCCTCCACCCTGGCCAGCGCCGCCCCCAGGCAGTTGTGAATACCGTGCCCGAAGGAGAGATGACCGCCCTTGGGGCGGCCAACGTCCAGCTCTCCGGGCCGGTCGAACACCTCCGGATCACGATTGGCCGAGCCGATCCCCAGCAGGACCAGCTCGCCTGCCGGGATCGTCGTGTCGCCGATGGTCACCGGCTCGGCGGTGAACCGCATGGTGGCCATACTGACCGGGCTCTCCAGGCGGAGGAACTCCTCCACCGCGCTCGGGAGCAACGCCGGGTCCGTACGCAGCCGCGCGAGTTGGTGCGGGTCGCGCAGCAGGGCCAGCACCCCGTTGCTGATCAGATTCGCCGTGGTCTCGTGCCCGGCCATCAGCAGCAGTGACGCCATCGAGGTGGCCTCGTCGGGCGAGAGTTGGTCGGCACCCTCTCCCGGGGCCAGGATCGCGGAGAAGATGTCCTCGCCGGGAGCCGCCCGTTTGGCGGCCACCAGCTCGTCCAGGTACTCCCGCATGGCCGCCGCGGCCGCCATCTGCTCCTGCGGCGTCGCCGACGTCAGCATCGTGTGGGACCACTCGCCGAACTCACGTCGCCGGTCGTCCGGCACGCCGAGGATCTCGCAGATCACCGTCATCGGCAGCGGGAACGCGTACTCCTCGATCAGGTCGACCGAGTCCGCCCCGGCGGCGAGCTTCGCCGCCATCGCCTCGGTCAGATCGGTGGCCAGTTGCTCGATGCCCGGGCGAAGCCGGTCGATGGCCCGTCCGGTGAACGCCTTGTTCACCAGCTTGCGCAGCCGGGTGTGCTTGGGCGGGTCCGAATTGAGCATGTGGTCGTGCAGGCCCATGTCCAGGTCCACGGCGTCCTCGGGCAGTTCGGCGGCGCGCCGGAGGATCCTGGCGATCTCGCCGCCGTCCTTGCTCAGCCGGGGGTCGGTCATTCCGGCGCGCACGTCCGCGTATTTGGTGACCAGCCAGAACGGCGGCGCCATCGGCACCCGCACCCTGGTCACCGGGCGCTGGGTGCGCAGCAGTTCGTAGAGCTGGTACGGATCGTTCATGAAGGCTTCGTCGAGATCGACCACTCCGTCGCCGGAGTCGGGGATCGTGTTTCCGGCCGGGCACTGGGATGTCGTCATGTCAGGGGTACTCCTCTGGGTCGTCGGCGGCTTGGATCGCCGGGTCAATCGGGAACTCCGCCCACCAGGCGGTTCAGCACGAGGGCGGCCATCGCGGCGGGATCACCGTCCTCGGGCCGCAGCACCAGCTCCGGCGACTCGGGCGCCTGGTACGGATCGTCGATCCCGGTGAAACCGGTGATCGCGCCCGCGCGGGCCTTGGCGTAGAGCCCCTTCGGGTCCCGGGACTCGCAGACCGCCAGCGGAGTGTCGAGGAAGACCTCCAGGAACGGCAGCCCGGCGAGTTCGTGTGCCGCCCGCACCTTCGCCCGGTCTTCGGTGTACGGGCTGATCAGCGAAACCACCGTGACCAGCCCGGCGTCGGCGAGCAGCCTGGCCACTTCGCCCGCGCGCCGCATGCTCTCCGCACGGTCGGCTTCGCCGAATCCCAGCCCGGCGTTGATCCCGTGCCGCAGGTTGTCCCCGTCCAGCAGGTAGGCCGGGCGGCCGGCGGCGATCAGCAGTCGCTCGATCTCCACCGCCACACTGGATTTCCCGGCTCCGGAGAGTCCGGTCAACCAGATCGTGGCGCCCCGCGAGATCCGCTCGTCCCGGCTCACCGCGGTGGCGTGCCAGACCACCTCCGGCCGGGTGGTCTGGGCCAGCACGGTCCCGGCGGCGACGGTGTTGTTGGTCTGTTCGTCGACCAGGATGAAACTGCCGGTGACACGGTTGCGGCGGTACTCGTCGACGAACAGCGGCTCCTGCGTCCGCAGGCTCACCCGGCCGATTTCGTTGAGCGCCAGCGAATCCGCGTCCTCGTCGCGGTGCAGTGTGTTGATGTCGAGCCGGTAGTCCACCGAACCCACCAGCGCGCGGGTGGTGCGGGTGGTGTGCCGCACGAGGTACCTGGTGCCCGGGGCCAGCTCGCTGTGTTCGGTCAGCCAGCACACCATCGCGTCGAACTCGCGGATCGCCTGTGGCTGGTTGCGCGGGCGGCAGATCAGATCGCCCCGGCCGATGTCGTGCTCGCCGTCGAGCTGAACGGTGACCGCCTGCGGCGGAAAGGCCTCGTCGAGTGGCGCGCCGCCGGGCCCGGTGATCGCCGCGATGGTGGTGCGCGCGCGGGACGGCAGCACCAGCACCTCGTCACCCGGTTTGAACACCCCGCCCGCGACGGTGCCCGCGTAACCGCGGAAGTACCCGGACTCGCCCGGCGTGCGGATCACGTACTGCACCGGCAGACGCGCGTCGATCAGGTTGCGGTCCGAGGCGACGTGCACCTCCTCCAGGTGGTGCAGCAGCGAAGTGCCTTCGTACCAGGGCATCGCGTCGCCGCGGTGCACCACGTTGTCGCCGGTGAGCGCGGACATCGGGACGAAGCTCAGGTCGTGCACGTCCAGTTTGGCGGCGAACGAGGCGAACTCGGCGCGGATTTCCTCGAACCGCTCGTGCGAGAAGTCCACCAGATCCATCTTGTTCACGCACAGCACCAGGTGCGGAATGCCGAGCAGGGACGCCAGCAGCGCGTGCCGCCGGGACTGCTCCAGCACGCCCTTGGAGGCGTCGATCAGGATCAGCGCGAGGTCGGCGGTGGATGCCCCGGTGACCATGTTGCGGGTGTACTGCAGGTGGCCCGGGGTGTCGGCGATGATGAACCGCCGCCTCGGCGTGGCGAAGTAGCGGTGTGCCACGTCGATGGTGATGCCCTGTTCGCGTTCGGCGCGCAGGCCGTCGGTGAGCAGGGCGAGGTTCGGGTACGCCTCGCCACGGTCCCGGCTGGCGCGTTCCACCGCGGCCAGCTGATCGGAGAACAGCGATTTCGAATCGAACAGCAGCCGGCCGATGAGTGTGGACTTACCGTCGTCCACACTGCCCGCGGTGGCGATCCGCAGCAGATCGATGCCCATCAGAAGTACCCCTCCCTTTTCCGGTCTTCCATGCCCGCTTCGGAAATCCGGTCGTCGGCGCGGGTGGCACCGCGTTCGGTGATCCGGCTGGCGGCGACTTCGGCGACGACGTCCTCCGGGGTGGCGGCGGCGGACTCCACACAGCCGGTGCAGGTCGCGTCGCCGATCGTGCGAAAGCGAACCGTGGCCTCGTACGGCTGCTCGCCGGAGCCGGGTGTCAGGTACGGGTTGACCGCGAGCACCATGCCGTCGCGCTGGAAGACCTGCCGCCGGTGGGCGTAGTAGAGCGGGGGCAGTTCGACCTCCTCGTCGAGCACGAACTGCCAGATGTCCAGTTCCGTCCAGTTGGACAGCGGGAAGACCCGGATGTGCTCACCGCGGCGGTGCCTGCCGTTGTACAACTGCCAGAGTTCCGGCCGCTGGTTGCGGGGATCCCACTGACCGAACTCGTCGCGGAAGCTGAACACCCGTTCCTTCGCTCGGGCCTTCTCCTCGTCGCGGCGGGCGCCGCCGAACACGGCGTCGAAACGGTGCTCGTTGATCGCCCGCAGCAGGGTGGTGGTCTGCAACCGGTTCCGGCTGGCTTCGTCGGCCACTCGCCCGGCGTCGATGTCGTCCTGGACGGAGGCGACCTCCAGCCGGACGCCGTGCTGGGCCACCGCCCGGTCGCGGAATTCGAGCACCTCGGGGAAGTTGTGGCCGGTGTCCACGTGCAACACCGGGAACGGCAGTGGGGCCGGCCAGAACGCGCGCAGCGCCAGGTGCAGCATGACCACCGAGTCCTTGCCACCGGAGAACAGCAGCACCGGCCGTTCGAAGGTGGCCGCGACCTCGCGGAAAACGTGTGCTGATTCGGCTTCGAGTGTGTGCAGATGGGAGAGCTGATAAGTGCCCGCCGTCATGTGGTGTGATCCTCCGCTGCTGGTAGGGCGAACTGTTTTTCAGGGGCTGCGGGTTCGTGTCGGCGTTCCTCGCGCAGTGATCGGTTAGCGGCGGCCACCCCGGCCGCCCACAACGCCACGATGGCGGTGTAGATGACCGCGAACACCCAGTCCGCGGCCTCGAACTCGTGCAGCAACGTGCGGGCGTTGGTGAACACGATCAGCCCACCGGCCAGCGCGCCGAGCAACCGCGGCGGCAGGTGCCGGACCAGCCAGGCCGCCACCGGGGCGGCGATGATGCCACCGATCATCAGGCCGAGGACCACCGTGTAGTTGAGGCTGTCCTCCTGCGCCAGAGTGAACAGGAAGCCGATGCTGGCGGCCAGCGCGACGATGAACTCCGAGGTGTCCACCGAACCGACCACCTTGCGCGGCTCCAGCCGGCCCGAGGACAACAGCGTGGTGGTGGCCACCGGACCCCAGCCGCCGCCACCGGTGGCATCGACGAACCCGGCCACCAGGCCGAGCGGCGCGAGGAACTTGGCGCCGGGGCGCTCGCCGGTGATCAACTTGCCGATCTTGAGGAACGAGAACCGGATCAGCACGTACAGGCCGAGCAGCAGCAGGATGGTGGTGATCCACACCGCGGCGTTCTCGGTGGACAGCGAGGTCAGCACGTACGCGCCGAGCACCGCGCCGATCGCGCCCGGCGCGGCCAGGATGCCGACGGTTCTCCAGTCGATGTTCTTGAACTTCCAGTGGGACAGGCCGGAAGCCAGCGAGGTGCCGACCTCGGCGAGGTGCACGGCGGCCGAGGCGGCCGCCGGGGCGGTGCCCACGGCCAGCAGCGTGGTCGTCGCGGTCACCCCGAACGCCATGCCCAGGGTGCCGTCGACAAGCTGGGCCAGCAGGCCGGCCAGTCCGAACAACAGGAACGTGCGCATAGGAACCTCGGTTTGCAGGATGGGCGGCACGGCTGCGGGAACCGCCGTGAACAAGGAGGAAGCAGGTGGGAACCCACCGCTACTCCGGCATGCTGGGAGCAGGTTCGCCCCCGGAGGTCGGTTCCGGATTCCTTGGTGGAATCCGGCGATGCCTCCTACTTCCGCGCTCAGCCGCGCGGTACGTGAGGCCCTATACGGCCCCCCGGTAGTCCATCAACGGGGGGCGATCCGCAGTGGGCTGGGCGAGCCAGTCGTTGACCACCTGCGCGGTCACCGTCGCGAATTTGTCCAGCATCGTCAGATGGTTTCCCGGCACGTCGGCCAAGGTGACCGCCGAGGAGTTGTTCCAGGTGAACATCCAGTCCTCGTGGTCCACCGGGGCACCCATCCGTTCGGTCGCCCGGACCTGGAGTGTCGGGATGTCCAGGTGGTCCGGGGACCACCACGGGAACGACCTGTAGTGGGCCATGGCGGAGATCCAGCTGTCGTCGCCGTTGTCGCCGGACTGCCTGATGTTTTCGAACAGTCCCGCCAGCAGTGCGTTCGCATCCTCTTCGAAGGCGGTGAGGTCCTCCTGGGAGACGGTGTCGAACAGGGTGATGCCCACCGGGGTCACTCCCCTGCGCACCAGCTCGGCGGCGACCCAGTGCGCGATCATTCCGCCGCTGGACGCTCCTCCCAGGGCGAATTCCTCCCCTGTCGGGTTGTCCCGGAGGATCGCCTCGGCGTAGGCGGCGGTCATCGTTTCCAGATTCCGCGGCAGTGCCTCACCGACGTGGAAGCCGGGCAGCTTCAGCAGTGACACCTCCCGGCTGCCCTGGAAGGCCCACGCCAGTCGCACGTACGCCAGTTCGTCCGGGGCCATGAACGGCGGGAACAGGTACAGCTTCGGCTTCTGGTCTCCGGTGGCGACGCGTTTGGGCGGCCGGATCGCCGTACCGGCGGTGTCGGCACCGAAGGTGGGCCGGAACTGCGCGAGGTTCTCCATCGAATCCAGGAAGACAGCGCCCTTGCCCTCGGCCTCGGCGCGCATGTACATCTCCGCGAGGTCCGACAGCCGGACCACTTCCGTGGAAGCGGTTTCGGCGGGGCTCCCGGTGGCGAGTTCGTCCAGGATGTGAGCGGTCAGCGCGTCCGCGTTCGGGTGGTCGAAGATCAGCGTCGCGGGGAGGCGTAGTCCGGTCACGGTGGTGAGCCGGTTGCGGAGTTCGACGGCGGTCAGTGAGTCGAAGCCCAGATCGCGGAAGGCCGCGTCGGCATCGACGCTTTCGCCGGCGGTGTGGCCCAGCACCGTGGCCGCTTGAGCACGCACCAGCTCCAACACCTTGCCGTGGCGCTCCTCCACCGGCAGCGCGACCAGCTGAGCGGCCAGTTCACCCTCACCGGCGGAAGCCGTGGCGGCGGCCCGGCGCGCCGGGCCGCCGGCCAGCAGCCGCAGCAACGGCCCAGTGGTTCCGGCCGTTCGCATCGCCGCCACATCCAGCCGCGCCGCCACCACCAGCGACCGGTCCAGGCGCACCGCCGCGTCGAACAACGCCAAGCCCTGCTCATCGGACAACGCACGAACCCCGGTCCGGGCCAGCCTGGCCAGGTCCATCGCGTCGAGCTCCCCGGTCATCCCCGAGCTCTGCTCCCACAACCCCCACGCCAGCGACTGCCCGGCCAACCCCGCCGAACACCGCTGCTCCACCAGCGCGTCCAACGCGGCGTTCGCCGCCGCATAACTCCCCTGACCCGCCGAGCCGAGCGTCGCCGCCGCCGCGGAATACACCACGAACATGCCTGGATTCTGATCCCGGGTCAGTTCGTGCAGATGCCACGCCGCATCGACCTTCGCGCGCAGCACCACGGCCAGCCGCTCCGACGTCAACGACTCCACCGTCGCGTCATCCAGCACACCAGCCGCATGCACCACACCCGACACCGAACGATCGGCAAGCACCGCCGCCAGCGCCTCACGATCAGACGCATCACAGGCCCGGATCGACACCCGCGCGCCCAACTCATCCAGTTCAGCGGCCAGCTCATCCGCGCCCGGAGCGTCCATGCCCCGGCGTGAGAGCAACAGCAGGTCCGTGACTCCGTGAACGGTCACCAGGTGCCGGGCCAGCATGGCCCCCAGCACACCGGTCCCGCCGGTGATCACCACCGTGCCCTCAGCCACCCGATCCGGCACCGGCTGACCAGCACCAGCAGCCCGCACCAGACGCCGCACACTCAACACACCCGCGCACAGCGCGAGCTCCGGCTCACCACTGCCCACCACGGCAGGCAGGACGGCATCGAGATCGGTGCCGGGTTCGGCGTCCAGGAGGATGAGACGGCCCGGGTGCTCCGACTGCGCCGAACGCACCAGACCGGTCACCGCGGCCGCGGCCAGATCACTGCCATCCGTGGCGCCCTGGGTGAGCAGCAGAAGCCGGGAATCCTCGGTGGCCTCGTCGGCCAGCCAGCTCTGAAGCCAGTCCAGCACCGTCGCCGTCACCGCGTGCACCGACTCCGGACCCTCGCCGACAGCAGCCGGGACCCGGGCCACCACCACCGAGGGCACATCGGCACCGACGTGCTCGTACCAGGACCAGTCCACCGCTTCGGTGGTGGTCGGCCCGGCGAGCGGTACCCAGTCCACTCCGAACAAGGACCGCGCCGTCTCCCTCGCCACCGACGAAGCCGGATCGGTGGTGATCGGACGCAGCATCAGCGACTCGGCGCTGAACACCGGCTGCCCGGCCGGGTCGAAAGCCGCGACCGCGAGCCCGCCGTCTTCACGATGCGACAAGCGCACTCGCGCCACCGCCGCGCCCGTGGCGTGCAACTGAACGCCACTCCACGCGAACGGCAACCTCACGCCGCCTTCACCGGCCTGGTCCGAGGTCGTAAATCCGATGGGATGCAAAGCCGCGTCCAGCAACGCCGGATGTATCCCGAAGCCGTCCACCTCGGTCTGCTCGGGCAGAGCCACGTCGGCGAAAACATCGGTGCCGGTCTGCCACACCGCGCGGACACCCTGGAACACCGGCCCATAGCCGTAACCGTCCTCGGCCATGCGCTCATACACACCGTCCACCGGCACCGGCCGCGCACCCTCCGGCGGCCAGGCGCCGGTCCACACCGGAGCGGCGGTGGCCTGGTCGCTCAGCACGCCGTCGGCGTGCTGAACCCATTCGTCCTCGTCGCCGTGACGGGAGAAGATCTCCACCGTCCGGCGACCCTTTTCATCAAGCTCGGCGACCCGCACCTGAACCCGTATCCCGCCCTGCTCGGGCAGCACCAACGGAGCCTGAAGCGTCAGCTCCTCCAGCACCGGACAGCCGGCCCGGTCACCGGCGTGCACCGCCAGATCCACCAAAGCCGTACCCGGCAGCAACACCGACCCCAGCACCGCATGATCAGCCAGCCACGGATACGCGGACAGAGACAACCGCCCGGTCAGGAGCACCTTGTCCTCACCAGCCAGCGTCACGACGGCACCGAGCAGCGGGTGACCGGACTCGCCCTGCCCCAGAGCCTGCACATCCCCGGCCCGCCGGGTGGCTGAAGGCCAGAACCGCTGGTGCTGGAACGCATACGTCGGCAACGACATCAGACTCGTGCTCTCAGCGCCGAGTTGTGCGGTCCAGTCGACCTTCACACCGGCGACATGAGCGGTCGCCAGTGACCGCAGCCAACGGCCCCGGCCGCCGTCATCACGACGCAACGTGCCGGTGACCGTCAGGCCCTCGCCGACCTGCTCGACCGCCATCGCGAGGACCGGATGTGCACTCACCTCGACGAAGGTGCGGTGCCCGGCCTCCACCAACGACTCGATCACCTCGGCGAAACGCACCTGCTCACGCGTATTGCGATACCAGTACGCACCGTCAAGTCCCGCGGTGTCGATGAGGGCAGCTTCCAGTGTGGAGTAGAACGGCACCTGGCTGCTTGTCGGTTCCAGCCCGGCCAGATCAGCTGCCATCTGCTGCTCGATGGCCTCCACCTGCGCCGAATGCGACGCGAAGTCCGCCGCGATCCGCCGCACACCATCATCGGCATGCCGGGCCACGAACTCGTCACACGCCTCCGCAGCACCCGAAACCACCACCTGCGCCGGACCGTTCACCGCAGCCACCGACAAGTCAGCCCACGGGGCAATCCACTTTTCAACCTGCTCCAGCGTGGCGCGAACCGACACCATCCCACCGGAACCCGCCAAAGGAACGATCGCCTGGCTACGCAAGGCGACCACCCGCGCGCCGTCCTCCAACGACAGCCCACCAGCAGCCGTAGCCGCCGCGATCTCACCCTGCGAATGACCCACCACCACGGACGGGACCACGCCGACCGAGCGCCACAGCTCAGCCAGCGACACCATCACCGCCCACGACACCGGCTGCACCACATCAACCCGCGCCAACAACTCAGCATCATCCAGTGCGTCGCGCAACGACCAGTCCACGAACGGCTCCAACGCCGCCGCACACCGCTCCATCGACTGTGCGAACACCGGCTCGGTGTCCCACAACTCCACACCCATACCGACCCACTGCGCGCCCTGCCCCGGGAACACGAACACCGGACCCAGAGCGGTCGGCGCCGCGACACCGTGCACCACCGCCGTGGAAGTCTCCAGATCCTGCAGTCCAGTCACAAACCCGGAGAGGTCCTCCGCCACCAACACCGCACGATGCTCGAACTCCGAACGCGTCGTAGCCAGCGCACGACCCACCGCCAGCGGATCGATCTCCGGCCGGTCAGCGGCCCAGTGGCTCAACCTGGCTGCCTGCTCCCGCAGCGCCTGTGCCGACCTGGCCGATACCAGCCAGGGCACCGGACCACCCAGAACTTCGGGCGCCGTCGCCGATACCAGCTCGGGCTCGGATTCGGGTTCTTCGAGGATCACATGGGCGTTCGTGCCGGAAATGCCGAACGCCGACACTCCGGCCCGGCGAGGACGACCATGCGTCTGCCAGGGCACCGGCTCGGTCAGAAGACGTACGGCTCCGGCCGACCAGTCCACATGCGACGACGGCGCGTCCACATGCAGCGTCCGCGGCAACATGCCGTGCCGCATGGCCAGCACCATCTTGATGATTCCGGCCACGCCGGCGGCGGACTGGGTATGGCCAATGTTCGACTTCACCGAACCCAGCCACAGGGGTTCGTCCTCTGGCCGGTCCTGGCCATAGGTCGCCAGCAACGCCTGCGCCTCGATCGGATCACCCAGCCGCGTACCGGTGCCGTGCGCCTCCACCACATCGACCTCAGCCGGAGACAGCCGAGCGTTGGCCAGGGCCGCCCGGATCACCCGCTTCTGAGAAGGACCGTTCGGCGCCGTCAGACCATTCGACGCACCGTCCTGATTCACCGCGCTGCCGCGCAACACGGCCAGCACCTGATGCCCACGCCGACGCGCGTCCGACAGACGCTCCAGCACCAGCACACCGACACCCTCGCCCCAGCCGGTCCCGTCCGCGGCATCGGCGAACGGCTTGCACCGGCCGTCAGCGGCCAATCCGCCCTGCCGGGAGAACTCCGAGAACACTCCTGGGGTGGACACCACCGTGACACCACCGGCCAGCGCCATCGAGCACTCACCGGAACGCAACGCCTGCGCGGCCAGATGCACCGCCACCAACGACGAGGAACAGGCCGTGTCGATCGAGACCGCCGGTCCTTCCAGACCCAACGCGTACGACACCCGGCCGGAAGCCACACTCGCCGCACTGCCGGTCAGCAAGTGCCCGTCGACATCGTCCGAACCGGCCGCGAGCGCCGAGCCGTACTCCGAGCCGCCGACACCGACGTACACACCGGTGTCCGAGCCCCGCAGTCCAACCGGGTCGATCCCGGCCCGCTCCAGCCCTTCCCATGCCGTCTCCAGCACAAGGCGTTGCTGCGGATCCATGCCGATCGCCTCACGCGGCGAAATACCGAAGAATCCCGCATCGAAGTCCGTGACCTCGGTGACGAATCCGCCGACGCGGGCGTAACCATTCCCTTCGTCCTCCCAGCCACGGTCCTCCGGGAACGCGGTGATGGCGTCCTCGCCCGCGGCGAGCATCCGCCAGAAGTCATCGGGACTGCCCACGTCCCCGGGGAATCGGCAGCCGATTCCCACGATCGCGACCGGTTCGTCGGCCACCGAGGCCGCCGAGGCCGACACAGGTGTCGCAGCCTCGGCCTCGATACCGAGTAGTTCCGCCAGCAGGAATTCCGACAGCGCGGCCGCGGTCGGATAGTCGAACACCAACGTCGTCGGCAACGACGAACCGGTCAGTTCCGTCAGCCGGTTGCGCAGCTCCACCGCGGTCACGGAATCGAAACCCAGCTCGCGGAACGCCTGGCCGGCCCCCAGCCCCTCGGCGGTGTCGTGGCCCAGTACGGCGGCCGCATGGGCCAGCACCATCTCTTCGAGCGACTGGCGACGCTGTGCCTCGGGCATCGCCCGCAATCGGGCGGCCAAGCCGCTGTCCGCGACCGGTACCGAGTCCGCATCGACCTGTGCTCGCGGTATCTCCGCCAGCAAAGGACTCGGGCGAACCGACGTGAACGCGGCCGCGAACCGCGACCAGTCCATGTCGGTCACGGTCACACAGGTCTCGCCCTGGCCCACCGCCTCGACCAGTGCCCACAGGGCGCGTTGGGGATCCATCGGCCGGACCCCGCGCCGCTGCATCGCCCGGCTCTCTTCCGAGCCGGCCATCCCCGCACCGGCCCACACACCCCAGGACACGCTCGTCACCGCATGCCCGGCAGCACGCTGCCGAGTGGCATAGGCGTCCAGGAAGGCATTGGCCGCCGCGTAGAGTCCCTGCCCGCCGCCACCCCACACACCGGCACCGGAAGCGAACAGTACGAACGCGTCGAGCGGACGATCAGCATCCCGTACGAGCAGTTGGTGCAGGTTCTGCGTCCCGGTCACCTTCGCCGCCAGGGCCCGCTCCACGGCCTCCGGATCGGTCTCCGCGATCGGAGTCAGCTCACCGACACCGGCGGCGTGAACCACCGCGTCGATACGGCCCACCTCGGCCAGAGCCGCGGCCAGCCCGTCCCGATCGGCCACATCCACGCCCAGGACGGTGACTCGCACCTGTCCCCCGGAGCTGAGGTCTTCCACCAGTTCGGCCGCCCCCGGGGCCTGGGCGCCGCGCCGTGAGGTCAGCACGATGTGTTCGACATCCTGATCGGCCAGCCAGCGCGCGACGTGCCCGCCGAGACCACCTGTGCCGCCGGTGACCAGGACGGTGCCCGAAGGTGCCCATGTCCGCCCGGATCGCGTGGTGGGGGCGGGCACCAGGCGACGCCCGTACACACCGCCGGCACGCACGGCGACCTGGTCCTCACCATCCCACCCGGCCAGCACCGCGCAGAAACGCCGGCCGATGCCCTCGTCCGGTTCCGTGAGGGGCAGATCGATCAGCCCACCCCAGCTCCCCGGGTACTCCAGCGCCGCCACGCGGCCCAGGCCCCACGCCGCGGCCGCGTCAAGATCACCAGGGGCCTCGGGTCCGGCCGCGCCACGGGTCAGCATCCACAGCCGCTGCGGCGCTCCGGAGTCCGCGAATCCCTGTACCACTGCCAGGAGTTCCCGCACCGGCGCGCCAGAGGGGAGGAACACCACCCCGGCCAAGTCGCCTTCGGACAGTGCGTCCCGTACGACTCCGGCAATCGCGGCACGATCGGCGGACACGGCCACCGGAAGCGGCCGCGCGCCCTGATCGGCCAGCATTCCCGCCACCTGACCGGCCCATCCGGCCATGTCCGGATCGTGCATCACCAGCCACGCACCGCTCAGTCCGGACGGCCGTGCTCCCTTCAGGGAGACCCACTCCGCCCGGTACCGCCAGGTGTCGACGGCCTGCCTGTCCAGCTTTCCCCGGCGCCAGGCGGCCAACGCGGGAAGCATCGGACTCACCTCATGCTCGTCCACCCGCAAGGTGGTGGCCAGAGCGGCGCTGTCCGAGCGCTCCACCGCCTGCCAGAACTCCGCGTCGACACCGTCGACAACAGCCGCGGCGGCCTGGCGCGTGTTCTCCGGCCAGTACCGCTCGCGCTGAAACGCGTACGTCGGCAACGACACCGGGCCGGGGCCCGGAGTGCCCAGCAGCGCGGCCCAGTCCACGGTGGCCCCATGGGTGTACAGCCCGGCGACCGCTGCCGTCACCGTCTCCGGTTCGTCACGCTCGGCCCGCAGGGCCGGGAGCCAGACCCCGTTGTCCTCAGTGGCCATCGCGCTCAGGGTGCCTTGCGGGCCCATTTCCAGGAACAGGCCCGCGCCCTGGTCCCGCAGCTTGAGGACCGTGTCGTGGTAACGCACGGTGTCACGGACGTGCCGCACCCAGTAGGCCGGATCAGTCGCATCCATGCCAGGAACGCCCGAAATCAATGGAGTCTGCGGCTCGTTCCACGAGACCTGGTCCAGCGTCCGCTTGAACGAGTCCAGCATGGGTTCCATCAACGGCGAGTGGAACGCGTGACTGACCCGCAGCCGCCTCGCCTTGCCGCCCCGCTGCCGCCACGTCTCCGCCAGTTGCTCGACCACGTCCTCGTCGCCGGAAATCACCGTCGACTCCGGACCGTTCACCGCGGCCAGCCCCACCGTGGCATGCTCACCGATCAGTTCCAGCGCCTCGGCCTCACTCGCCGACAACGCCACCATCGCCCCGCCGGTGGGCAGCTCCTGCATGAGCCGGCCTCGCGCCGCGACCACAGCGGCCGCGTCCGCCAGACTCCACACGCCCGCCACATACGCGGCACTGAGCTCACCGATCGAATGCCCGGCCACCCACTCCGGAACAACACCCCACGACGACGTCAGCCGGTACAGCGCCACCTGCACCGCGAACAGACCGGCCTGGGTGTACACCGTCTCATCGAGGAGATCCGAGTCGTTGTCGATCACGTCACGGATCGGACGCGGCAGATGCCGGTCCAGCTCCGCACACACCTCGTCAAAGGCCTCGGCGAACACCGGGAACGCGGCCGACAGTTGCGAACCCATACCGAGGCGCTGACTGCCCTGGCCGGAGAACACCATCGCCAGCCGGGCAGTGCCTGCCTGCCCGGTCACCACACCTGCGCTCGGCCGGTCCTCGGCCAGTGCGCGCACGCCGTGCACCAGCGCCTGCCGGTCCCGGCCCAGGGCCACAGCGCGATGTTCGAACATCGACCGGCCCGTGGCCAGCACCCGGCCCACCGCCGCCGGATCGGCTTCCGGCTGGTCATCAGCCCATTGGCTCAACCGGGCGGCTTGCTCCCGCAGCGCCTGCGGCGACTTGGCCGACAACAACCACGGCACCACGCCAGGAGCCGGCTTCTCCTCCGGCTCCACGGCCGGTGCCATTTCGGGTTCTTCGAGGATCACATGCGCGTTCGTTCCGGAAATGCCGAATGACGACACCCCGGCCCGGCGAGGACGGCCGTCGGTCTCCCAGGGCAGCGACTCGGTCAGCAGTTCCACCGCGCCGGCCGACCAGTCCACCTGCGAAGAAGGCGCGTCCACATGCAACGTCCGCGGCAGAACACCATGCCGCATCGCCTGCACCATCTTGATGATCCCGGCCACCCCGGAGGCAGCCTGGGTGTGCCCGATGTTGGACTTCACCGAACCCAGCCACAACGGCTGATCCTCCGGCCGGTCCTGACCATAGGTCGCCAGCAGCGCCTGCGCCTCGATCGGGTCGCCCAGCCGCGTACCGGTGCCGTGCGCCTCCACCACATCGACCTCAGTCGTGGACAACTGAGCGTTGGCCAAGGCCGAGCGAATCACCCGCTGCTGAGAAGGGCCGTTCGGCGCGGTCAGACCATTCGACGCACCGTCCTGGTTCACCGCACTGCCACGGATCACGGCCAGGACCTGGTGCCCGTGCCGCCGGGCGTCGGACAGCCGCTCCAGCACCAGAATCCCGGCGCCCTCGCCCCAGCCCGTCCCGTCCGCGGCGTCCGCGAACGGCTTGCACCGGCCGTCGGCGGCCAATCCGCCCGTCCGCGAGAACTCCGTATAGATCCCGGGGGTGGACAGCACCGTGACACCACCGGCCAGCGCCATCGAGCACTCGCCCGAGCGCAGCGCCTGCGCGGCCAGATGCACCGCCACCAGGGAGGAGGAACAAGCGGTGTCCACGGTCACCGCCGGACCTTCCAGTCCGAGTGTGTACGACACCCGGCCCGAAGCCACACTCACGGCGTTGCCGGTCAGCAGATGCCCATCGACCTCGTCCGAACCGGACGCGAGCAGCGAACCGTACTCCGATCCACCAGCCCCCACGTACACGCCGGTCGAGCTGCCTCGTAGCGAGTCCGGCGCTATCCCGGCCCGCTCCAACGCCTCCCACGCCGTCTCGAGTATCAGCCGTTGCTGTGGTTCCATCGCCAACGCCTCACGCGGCGAGATCCCGAAGAAGCTCGCGTCGAACCGCGTGGCCTCGGCCACGAACCCGCCTACGCGGGCGTAGCTCGCCTGATCGTGCTCGGCGTTCCAGCCCCGGTCCGTCGGCCAGGGATCCATCGTGTCGCGGCCCGTGGCGACCAGGTCCCACAGCTTTTCGGGGCTGTCCGCCCCTGCCGGGAAGTTGCAGGCCATCGACACCACGGCGATGGGCTCGCTCGTGCGAGCCTGCAGCTCGTGCAGGCGGTTCTGGGTCTCCAGCAGGCTCGTCGTGGCTTGCCGCAGGTACGTCCGCAGCCGCTCTTCGTTACTCATGACGTGTGCCTTCCCTCGGAGATCGCGATCTTGTCGAGGACGTCGAACAGTTCGTCGTCGGAGGCTTCGGCGGCATCGACCGTCGATGCCGCCCCGTTCCCGGCAGGCCGGGCCTCGATCCTGCGGACGAGTTCTCGCAGCCGGCCCACCAGCCGCTCCGAACCGTCGCCGTCTCCCTCGGCCAGCGCGGGGATGGCCCGTTCGATCCGGTCCACATCGGCGAGCAGGGACTCCGCGAGGCTCTTTTCCTCCGGCGTCAACCGGGTCCGCAGCTGGCCGGCGAGCTCGGTGGGACTGGGGTAGTCGAAAACCAGGGTGGCCGGTAGTCGCAGCCCGGTTACCGCGGTGAGCCGGTTGCGCAGTTCCACCGCGGTCAGCGAGTCGAAGCCCAGCTCACGGAAAGCCGCGTCCGCATCGACAGCGTCGGCTGTGGCGTGCCCGAGGACGGTCGCCGCCTGGGCGCGCACCAGCTCCAGTACCAGCGTCTGACGCTCGTCCACCGGCAACCCGGCCAGCCGGGCGGTCAGCTCGCCGCCACCGGCCGGGGCCGTGGCGGCGGCCCGGCGTGCCGAGCCTCCGACCAGGCCGCGCAGCAGCGGGCCGGCGCTTCCCGCCGCCCGCATACCGGCCACATCCAGCCGGGCCGCCACCACCAGTGGCCGTTCCAGACGCGTCGCCGCGTCGAACAACGCCAGCCCTTGCTCATCAGACAGCGCCCGAACACCGGTCCGGGCCAGCCTGGCGAGATCCATCTCGTCCAGCGCCCCGGTCATTCCCGAGCTCTGCTCCCACAGTCCCCACGCCAGCGACTGCCCGGTCAGCCCGGCCGAACGCCGGAACTGCGCCAGCGCGTCCAGCGCGGCATTGGCCGCCGCATAGCTTCCCTGACCGGCGGAGCCGAGCGTGGCCGCCGCGGAGGAATACACGACGAACAGCCCCAGGTCCTTGTCTCGGGTCAGTTCGTGCAGATGCCATGCCGCGTCGACCTTCGCCCGCAGCACCACGGCCAGCCGCTCCGGGGTCAGCGATTCGATGGTCGCGTCGTCGAGAACACCGGCGGAGTGCACGACACCCGCCACCGGATACGCCGCGGGCACCGCGTCCAGCACCTCGGCCAGAGCTGCCCGATCAGTCACATCGCAGGCCTGGATCGACACCCGCGCGCCCAACTCGTTGAGTTCCGCAGTCAGTTCGTCCGCTCCTGGGGCTTCCGTACCTCGCCGGGACAGCAGCAGCAGGTGTTCCACTCCGTGGTCGGTGACCAGGTGGCGGGCCAGCATCGCGCCCAGGCCGCCGGTTCCACCGGTGATCACCACCGTGCCCCGCGGGCCCGGGCTCGCCGGCAGGCGCAGCACGACCTTGCCCACGTTCCGCCCGGTCTGCAGATGACGTAGGCCGTCCACGGCCGCGGCCGTCTCGAACACGGTCACCGGCAGCGGCTCCAGGTCCCCGGAGCCGAACAGGTCCACGATCTCGGCCAGCATCTGGCCGATCCGCTCCGGACCGGCCTCCATCAGATCGAAGGCCCGATACACTGTGCCTCCGTGCGCGGCGGCGATCTCCGCCACGTCGCGCACATCGGTCTTGCCCATCTCCACGAACCGCCCGCCCTTGGCGAGCAGGTCGAGAGAAGCGTCCACGAACTCACCGGCCAGGGAGTTCAGGACCACGTCAACGCCCTGCCCCTGGGTGGCGGCCAGGAATTCGTCCCGGAAGTCCAGGTCCCGCGAGGACGCCAGGTGCGTTTCGTCGAAGCCTTGTTCACGCAGTACCGGCCATTTGCCGGTACTGGCGGTGCCGTAGACGTCCATGCCCCAGACCCGGGCCAGCTGAACCGCCGCCATGCCCACGCCACCGGCCGCGGCGTGGATCAGAATCCGCTGACCACGCTGCACCTCGGCCAAGTCCCGCAACGCGTAGAACGCCGTCAGGAACACGATCGGCACCGACGCCGCCCGCGTGGAGGACCACTCCTCGGGCACCTTCGCCACCAGGCGGTGATCGGTCACCGCCAGCGGACCCAGCGCACCGGCGAATACGCCGAACACCCGGTCACCGACTGCTAGTCCGGCCACATCATCAGCGACTTCGACCACCACGCCGGCCGCCTCGCCGCCCATCACGGCGCCCGGATCCGGGTACAGGCCCAGACCGACCATCACGTCCCGGAAGTTCAGCCCGGCCGCGCGCACACCGACCCGGATCTGACCGGGCGCCAGCGGCGCCACCGCGGGCGGGCTGTCCAGCACCGCCAGATCGTCGAGGCTGCCCCGCTCGGACACGTCCAGCCGCCAGCCCAGCCGCTCCGGACCGGGCACCACCAGCTGCCCGGTCGCCCGCACCAGACGCCGCGCGTGCAACACGCCGGCATCTATCGCGAGTTCCGGCTCGCCGCTACCCACCACCGCGGGCAGCACACCATCGAGGCTGGTGTCCGCTTCGAGATCGGTGTCGAGGTCGGCGTCGAGAAGGATGAAACGGCCGGGATTCTCCGACTGCGCGGAACGTACCAGGCCGGTCACCGCGGCGGCGGCCAGATCGCTGCCATCGGTCGCGCCCCGGGTGAGCAGCAGCAGTTGGGAATCCTCGGTGGCCGGGTCGGCCAGCCACTCCTGCAACCAGCCCAGCACCGTGGCCGTCACCGCGTGCACCGGATCCGGGCCCTCGTCGATCCCGCCAGGAACCTGGGCCACCACGACCGCGGGCAGCTTGCCCTCGGCCCGGCCGTGCCAGGTCCAGTCCACCGTGGTGGTGCTCTCCTGATCGGACAGCGGTTGCCAGTCCACTCCGAACAAGGACCGCGCCGTCTCCCCCGCCGCGGACGAAGCCGAATCGGTGGTGATCGGACGCAGCATCAGCGAGTCCGCGCTCAACACCGGCTGCCCGGCCGGATCGAACACCGCGACCGCGACCCCACCGTCCTCCCGATGGGACAAGCGCACCCGCAGTGCCGCCGCGCCGGTGGCGTGCAGGTGCACGCCACTCCACGCGAACGGCAGGGTCACGCCTTCACCGGCCTGGTCCGAGGCCGTCAGTCCGAGGGGATGCAATGCCGCGTCCAGCAACGCCGGATGTATCCCGAAGCCGTCCACCTCAGTCTGCTCGGGCAGAGCCACATCGGCGAAGACATCGGAATCCATCTGCCACACCGCGCGGACACCCTGGAACACCGGCCCATAGCCATAACCGTCCTCGGCCATGCGCTCGTACACTCCGTCCACCGGCACCGGCCGCGCGCCCTCCGGCGGCCAGACTCCCGCCCACACCGGCACGTGGCCGGCCTGCGCGCTCAGCACACCGTCGGCGTGCTGAACCCAGTCATCCTCATCGTCAGCGCGGGAGAAGACCCCGACGCCTCGTTGCCCGTGATCGTCCAGCTCGGCGACCCGCACCTGAACCTGTACGCCGCCCTGCTCGGGGAGCACCAACGGAGCCTGCAGGGTCAGTTCCTCCAGCACCGGAGACCCGACGCGATCACCGGCGTACACGGCCAGATCCACTATGGCCGTGCCCGGCAACAGCACGGAGCCGAGAACGGCGTGATCAGCCAGCCACGGGTACGCGGACAGCGACAACCGTCCGGTCAGGACCACCTCGTCCCCACCGGCCAGCGCCACCATCGCACCGAGCAACGGGTGGCCCGACTCACCCTGCCCGAGCGCCCGCACATCACCTGACTTCGCCCCGGCCCCCGAGGGCCAGTACCGCTCCCGCTGGAACGCGTACGTCGGCAGCGACACCGGAGTGGTACCGGTCTGGGTGCCGAGCTGCGTGGTCCAGTCGATCTTCACGCCGGCTACGTGAAGGCTCGCCAGTGACCGCAGCCACCGGCCAAGGCCTCCGTCGTCACGACGCAACGTACCGGTGACGGTGAGCGCCTCTCCGGTCTGCTCCACGGCCATCGCCAGCACCGGATGCGTACTCACCTCGACGAAGGTGCGGTGCCCGGCTGCCACCAGCGACTCGATCACCTCGGCGAAACGGACCTGCTCACGCAGATTCCGATACCAATAACCACCGTCGAGTCCCGCGGTATCGACGATTTTCGCGTCCACGGTGGAATGCAGCGGTATCCGCCCGCTCACCGGCGTGAGGCCGGCCAGATCGTCAGCCAGCCGTGCCTCGATGGCCTCCACTTGAGCCGAATGTGACGCGTAGTCCACCGGGATCCGCCGTACACCGTCATCGGCATGCCGGGCCACGAACTCGTCGCACGCCTCCGCGGCACCCGAAACCACCACCTGCGCCGGGCCGTTGACCGCCGCTACAGAGAGAGCGTCGGCCCATGGGGCGATCCACTCCTCGACCTGGGCCAGCGTGGCCCGAACCGACACCATTCCGCCGGAACCCGCCAAAGCCACAATCGCCTGACTGCGCAAGGCGACCACCCGCGCGCCGTCCTCCAACGACAGACCACCAGACACCGTCGCCGCGGCAATCTCACCCTGCGAATGACCCACCACCATGGACGGGACCACACCGGCCGAGCTCCACAGCTCAGCCAGGGACACCATCACCGCCCACGACACCGGCTGCACCACATCAACCCGCGCCAACAACTCAGCGTCAGCAAGCGCGTCACGCAACGACCAGTCCACGAACGGCTCCAACGCCGCCGCGCACCGCTCCATCGACTGTGCGAACACCGGCTCGGTGTCCCACAACTCCACACCCATACCGACCCACTGCGCGCCCTGCCCCGGGAACACGAACACCGGACCCAGCCCAGCCGACGCCGCCGTACCGCGGACTACCGCCGTGGAGGTCTCCACATCCTGCAGCCCGGACGCGAACCCGGCCAGATCCTCGGCCACCACCACCGCACGATGCTCGAACACCGACCGACTCGTGGCCAACGCCCGGCCCACCAGCACCGGATCGATCCCCGGCCGGTCAGTGACCCACCGGCCAAGCCGGGTGGCCTGCTCCTGAAGCGCCTGCGACGACTTGGCCGACAGCAACCACGGCACCGCCCCACCGGCAGCTTCTTCCGGCTCCACGGCCGGTACCTGTTCGGGCTCTTCAAGGATCAGATGGGCGTTCGTGCCAGAGATGCCGAACGACGACACACCCGCTCGCCGGGGATGACCATTGGCCTGCCACGGCACCGCCTCGGTCAACAACTCCATCGCACCGGCCGACCAGTCCACATGCGACGAAGGCGCGTCCACGTGCAACGTGCGCGGCAGAACGCCGTGCTGCATCGACAGAATCATCTTGATGATCCCCGCCACACCCGCAGCGGCCTGAGTGTGTCCGAGGTTGGACTTCACCGAACCCAGCCACAGCGGCCGGTCCTCCCGCCGGTCCTGGCCGTAGGTAGCCAGCAGCGCCTGCGCCTCGATCGGATCACCGAGCTTCGTCCCCGTGCCGTGCGCCTCGACCACATCGACCTCAGCCGGGGACAGCCGAGCGTTGGCCAGGGCCGCCCGGATCACCCGCTGTTGAGAAGGACCGTTCGGCGCCGTCAGACCATTCGACGCACCATCCTGATTCACCGCGCTGCCACGCAACACGGCCAGCACCTGATGCCCCTGGCGGCGAGCGTCCGACAACCGCTCCAAGACCAGCACACCGGCACCCTCGCCCCAGCTGGTTCCGTCTGCCGCGTCGGCGAATGGTTTGCACCGCCCGTCAGCGGCCAGTCCGCCTTGACGGGAGAACTCCGTGAACACCCCCGGGGTGGCCATCACCGTGACACCACCGGCGAGCGCCATCGAACACTCACCCGACCGCAGAGCCTGAGCCGCCAGATGCACCGTAACCAGCGAGGAGGAACACGCCGTGTCCACCGTGACCGCGGGACCCTCCAGGCCCATGGTGTAGGCGATCCGGCCCGACGCCACGCTCCCCGAATTTCCGGTGCCGCTGAATCCGTCGCTGTCGGCCGGATTCGAAGCCGTCTGAGCCATGTAGTCGTGGTACATCAGGCCGACGTACACACCGGTGTCCGAGCCACGGAGGGAATCCGGCACGATCCCCGCCCGCTCCAACGCCTCCCACGCCGTCTCCAGAACGATCCGCTGCTGCGGATCCATCCCCACCGCCTCACGCGGCGAAATACCGAAGAACCCCGCGTCGAACTCCGCCGCACCCAGCAAGAAACCACCGTGCTTGGTGTAACTCGTACCAGGACGAAGACGTTCGGGGTCATACAGCCCCTCCACGTCCCAGCCCCGGTCGGGCGGAAACTCCGCCACTCCCTCACCACCGGCGGCCAGCATCTGCCACAAAGCCTCGGGCGAATCCACCCCACCCGGGAAACGACATCCCATCCCGACAATCGCGATCGGTTCGTCCACCGTGGCGGTGGCCACTCCCCTGACCGCGAGAGCCGCCTCTGGCTGCTCGTCCAGCATTCCGGACAGTACGAATTCGGCCAGCAGCCGCGGATTCGGATAATCGAAAACCAGTGTCGCCGGGAGGCGCAGATCGGTAACGGTGGTAAGCCGGTTGCGCAGTTCGACAGCGGTCAGCGAATCGAAGCCCAGATCGCGGAATGCCGCATCAGCGTCAACGCCTCCGGCTGTGGTGTGCCCCAGCACAGTGGCCGCTTGAGCACGCACCAGCTCCAGCACCACCGCTTGGCGCTCCTCCACCGGTAGCGCCGCAAGGCGAATGGCCAGCTCGCCTTCGCCGGCCGAAGCGGTGGCCGCGGCACGCCGCCCCGGGCCTCCGGTCAGCGCCCGCAGCAGCGGTCCGGCGGTCCCGGCGGCGCGCATGCCGGCCAGGTCCAGGCGGGCCGCCACCACCAGCGGCCGGTCCAGGCCCACCGCGGCGTCGAACAGTTCCAGCCCCTGCGCGTTGGACAGGGCCTGAACCCCGGCTCGGCTCAGCCGGGACAGATCTGCCTCGTCCAGGGCCCCGGTCATTCCCGAGCTCTGCTCCCACAGCCCCCATGCCAATGACTGCCCGGCCAAGCCCGCCTGGCTCCGCTGCCGCATCAGAGCGTCGAGAGCGGCGTTCGCCGCCGCGTAACTGCCCTGCCCCGCGGAACCGAGCGTGGCCGCCGCCGAGGAATACATCACGAACGACCCCAGGTCCTGATCCCGGGTCAGTTCGTGCAGATGCCACGCCGCATCGACCTTCGCCCGTAGCACCACGGCCAGCCGCTCCGGGTTCAGCGACTCCACCGTCGCGTCATCCAGCACACCGGCGGCATGCACCACACCGGTTACCGGATGTTCGGCGGGTACGGTGTCCAGCACCGCGGCCAGTGCGGCCCGATCAGACACATCACACGCCTGAATCGACACCCGCGCGCCCAACTCGGCGGCCAGCTCAGCCGCCCCGGGAGCATCCATACCCCGCCGCGACAGCAACAGCAGATGCCCGACGTCGTAAGCGGTCACCAGATGCCGGGCCAGCAACGCGCCCAAGCCACCGGTACCACCGGTGATCACCACCGTGCCCCGCGAGTCCAGCCCCGCCGGCTCGGCCGGCCGGCCGGTGGCCCGTACCAGACGCCGCGCGTGCAACACACCGGCGCGCATGGCGAGTTCGGGCTCGCCACTGCCGACCACCGCGGGCAGAACGCTGTCCAGCTGGATGTCGGACTCGGTGTCGAGGAGGATGAAGCGGCCGGGGTGTTCCGACTGCGCCGAACGCACCAGACCGCTCACCGCGGCGGCGGCCACGTCGCTTCCGTCGGTGGCGCCCTGGGTGAGCAGCACCAACGGGGAATCCTCGGTTGCCGGGTCGGCCAGCCACTCCTGCAACCAGCCCAGCACGGTGGCCGTCACCTCGTGCACCGCCTCCAGGCCGGCGCCGGTTTCGACTCGGGCCGCCACGACCGCGGGCAGCTCGCCTGCGGCCTCGCCGTGCCAGGCCCACTCCACCTCTGTGGCCGCCGATTCGGCCAGCGGCAGCCAGTCCACTCCGAACAACGACCGAGCCGTGTCCCGGGTGCCGGGTGCCGGATCGGTGGTCACCGGTCGCAGCATCAACGAGTCGGCACTGAACACCGGCTGCCCGGTCGGATCGAACACCGCGACGGCGACCCCGCCGTCCTCACGCCCGGACAACCGCACTCGCAGCGTCGTCGCGCCCGTGGCGTGCAAGCGCGCGCCACTCCAGGCGAAGGGCATCCTGACCTCGCCCTCGCCGGGCTGGACCAGTGCGGTCAAGCCGATCGGGTGCAGGGCCGCGTCCAGCAGCGCCGGGTGCACACCGAACCCGTCGACCTCAGTGTCCTCGGGCAGCGCGACTTCCGCGAAGGCCTCGGTGCCTGATTGCCAGATCGCCCTCACACCCTGGAACACCGGCCCGTAGCCGTAGCCCTCCTCGGCCAGGCGCGCGTACTCACCGTCCACGGGCACCTGCCGCGCGTCGGGCGGGGGCCAGGCCCCGGTCCACACCGGGGCGGGAGCGTCCTGCCTGCTCAGCACACCATCGGCGTGCTGGGTCCAGTCGTCCTCATCGTCGATACGGGAGAAGATCCCGACCACCCGGCGACCGCGTTCATCGGGCTCGGCGACCCGAACCTGAACCTGCACGCCTCCTTGCTCCGGCAGCAGCAGCGGAGCCTGCAGCGTCAGTTCCTCCAGCACCGGACACCCGACGCGGTCACCGGCGTGCACGGACAGATCCACGAACGCCGTCCCCGGCAGCAGCACCGAGCCCAGCACCGCGTGGTCGGCCAGCCAGGGGTACAGCGCCAGTGACAGGCGCCCGGTCAGCACCAAGGCATCGCCCCCGGCCAGGGCCACCTCCGCGCCCAGCAACCCGTGACCGGGCTCGCCGAGGCCCAGCGCCCGCACGTCGCCCGCACGTCGGGTCACCGCGGGCCAGAACCGTTCACGCTGGAACGCGTACGTCGGCAACGGCACCGGGCCGGCGCTCTGTGCGCCCAGCAGCGCGGTCCAGTCCACAGTGGCACCGTGAGCGTGCACCCCGGCCACCGCGGTCAACAGGGTTTCCGCTTCGTCGCGTTCGGCCCGCAGCGTCGGCAGCCACACACCACTGTCCGCGGTGGCCATCGCACTCAACGTCCCGGCCGGACCCGCCTCCAGGAACAGATCCGCTCCCTGATCCCGCAGCGCGAGGACGGAGTCGTGATAGCGCACGGTGTCACGGACATGCCGCACCCAGTACGCGGGATCGGTCACCTCGGCACCAGCGGTGCCCGACACCACCGGGATCTCCGGCTCACGCCACGTAACCTGCTTCAGCGCCTGCTCGAACCGCGCCAGCATCGGCTCCATCAACGGGGAATGGAAGGCGTGGCTGACGCGCAGGCGCCGGGCCTTTCCACCGCTGTCACGCCAACGCTGCGCCAGCTCCTCCACGGTGTTCGCGTCACCGGAGATCACCGTCGACTCCGGACCGTTCACCGCCGCGAGGCCCACCATGGCATGCCCGGCAACCAGGTCCAGCGCCTCGGCCTCGCTCGCCGACAACGCCGCCATCGCCCCACCGGCGGGCAATTCCTGCATCAGCCGGCCCCGAGCGGTCACCACCGCTGCCGCATCGGCCAGGTCCCACACACCCGCCACATGCGCGGCGGTGAGTTCACCGATCGAATGTCCGGCCACCCACTCCGGCGACACACCCCACGAAGTCGTCAGCCGGTACAGCGCCACCTGCACCGCGAACAGACCGGCCTGGGTGTACACCGTCTCGTCGAGGAGATCCGAGTCGTTGTCGATCACGTCACGGATCGGACGCGGCAGATGCCGGTCCAGCTCCGTACACACCTGATCGAACGCTTCGGCGAACACCGGGAACGACGCACACAGCTCCGCCCCCATACCGAGCCGTTGACTGCCCTGGCCGGAGAACACCATCGCCAGCCGCCCGGACCCCGGCGAACCAGTCACCACACCCGCATCCGGGCGCTCCTCGGCCAGCGCGCGCACACCCTCCAGCAGGGTCTGCGGGTCACGGCCCAGAACCACCGCCCGATGCTCGAACACCGACCGGCTCGTGGCCAGCGCACGGCCGGCCGGCCCGGGGTTGATTTCCGGCTGTTCAGTCGCCCAGCGGGCCAGCCGCGCCGCTTGCTCGCGCAGCGCCTGCGGCGACTTGGCCGACAACAGCCACGGCACCACACCGCCCGGAACCTCAACCGGCTCGGTCGCCACCACCACTTCTGGTTCGGCTTCCTCAAGGATCACATGGGCGTTCGTGCCGGAGATACCGAACGACGACACACCCGCCCGGCGCGGGCGGCCGTCGGTCTCCCACGGCACGGCCTCGGTCAGCAGCTCCACCGCGCCCGCGGACCAGTCCACATGCGACGAAGGCGCGTCCACATGCAACGTCCGCGGCAGGACACCGTGCCGCATCGCCAGCACCATCTTGATGATCCCAGCGACACCGGCGGCAGCCTGGGTGTGACCGATGTTCGATTTCACCGAACCCAGTCGCAGCGGCCGATCCGCCGTACGTTCCTGGCCATAGGTCGCCAGCAGCGCTTCCGCCTCGATCGGGTCACCCAGCCGGGTCCCGGTGCCGTGGGCTTCGACCACGTCGATTTCAGCCGGGGACAACCGGGCATTTGTCAGCGCCGCTCGAATCACCCGCTGCTGAGCCGGTCCGTTCGGCGCCGTCAACCCGTTCGACGCACCATCCTGATTCACCGCACTGCCACGCAACACGGCCAGCACCTGATGCCCCTGGCGGCGAGCGTCCGACAACCGCTCCAGCACCAGCACACCGGCACCCTCACCCCAGCCGGTGCCATCCGCGGCGTCGGCAAAGGGCTTGCACCGGCCATCAGCGGCCAAACCGCCCTGCCGCGAGAACTCGGCGAACACTCCAGGGGTGGAAAGCACCGTGACGCCACCAGCAAGCGCCATCGAGCACTCACCGGAACGCAGCGCCTGCGCGGCCAGGTGCATCGCCACCAGTGAAGCCGAACACGCCGTGTCCACGGTCACCGCGGGGCCTTCCAAGCCCAGTGTGTAGGACACGCGGCCGGACATGACGCTCACCGCGTTGCCGGTCAGCAGGTGCCCCTCGCCTCTGGTCCGCCCATCGGCGGCTATCCCGGCGTAGTCCTGGCCATTGGTGCCGAGATACACCCCGGTCGCGCTGCCCCGCAACGAGTCCGGCGCGATCCCGGCCTGTTCCAGAGCTTCCCACGCGGTCTCCAGCGCCAGCCGCTGCTGCGGATCCATCGCCACCGCCTCACGCGGTGAAATGCCGAAGAATCCCGCATCGAACTCGGTCGCGTCGGCAACGAATCCGCCGACACGGGCGTAGCCGGGGCCGGCCTGATCGGGCTCGGTATCCCAACCGCGGTTCTCCGGGAACGCGACGAGGCCGTCTTCGCCCGCGGCGAGCATCCGCCAGAAGTCATCGGGGGTCCGCACGTTCTCGGGGAATCGGCAGCCGATCCCGATGATCGCGACGGGTTCGTGTTCGCCCGCCTCGGCCTGGCGGAGACGCTCGCGTGTCTCGTGCAGATCCACCGTGAGCCGCCGGAGGTATCCGAGGAGCTTTTCGTCATTTGTCATCGCAGCTACAACACCAATCCGAGTGGAACGAACACCTGCGGGATCTGCTTACGACAATCCGAGATCGTTCTCGATGAAGTCGAGGATTTCGTCGCGGTCGGCAACGTTGAGCTTTTCGGCGAGTGCCGACGTTCCATTCCCGCGTGGGTTTTCCAGGCTGGCTGCGAGTCCTCGAATCCTGGCGACGAGAGTGGTGCGCAGGTCGCTGTCGGCGTCCAGCGCGGCCAGCCGCGACTGCAGTGTGTCGAACTGCGTGAGAAGCGGCAGTTCCTCCGCGGGTTCGCCCTGGACGATTTCGCCGAGGAGGTGTTCGGAGAGCGCGGCCGGAGTCGGGTGATCGAACACCAGCCCGGCCGGCAACGACAGACCCGTCACCGTTGCCAGCCGATTACGCAACTCGACCGCGGTCAACGAGTCGAAGCCCAGCGAGCGGAACGCAGCGCCCTCGTCGACCCTGCCCGCACCGGTATGACCGAGCACCACCGCGGCCTGCTCGCGGACCATCGCCAGCACCATCGACGCCCTGCGGCCCGCCGGGGCACCGCGCAGGCCCTTGGCCCACGAAGAGTCCTGGTCGGCCAGGTCCGCGACGACCGCTTTCGCGTCGGGCAGATCTGTCAGCCACGCGCCACCACCAGCGCCCAACTCCAGTACCCGGCGCCAGTCCACGTCGACAACCGCCACATAACCCTCGCCGAGGGCGTGTTCCAGAGCCGTCACCGCCACCGCCGGATCCATCGCCCCGACACCGGCGCGACGTTGACGAGACTGGACCAACTCGGTATCGGCGAGTCCCGCACCCGCCCAGGCACCCCAGGCCACCGAGACCATCGGCGCGCCCTGTGCCCGCCGCATCTGCGCATAGGCGTCAAGGAAGCCGTTGGCCGCCGCATAGTTGCCCTGCCCCGGCGAACCGAGCAACGCGGCCGCCGAAGAGAACACCACGAACGCCTGCAAATCCATGCCCGCGGTGAGCTCATCCAGCGTCAGCACCGCATCGACCTTGGGCGCGGCCACCCCATCCAGCCGCTGCGGTGTCAACGAACCGAGCACACCGTCGTCGAGGACGCCCGCGGTATGCACGACGCCGGTCAGGGGGAACTGCTCCGGAACAGCGGCCAGGACCTCGGCCATCGCGTCACGATCAGCGACATCGCATGCCACCACCTCCACGCCCGCACCGGCGGCCGACAACTCCGCCGCCAGCTCTTGCGCGCCCGGGGCAGCCATACCCCGGCGGCTCACCAGCACCAAGTGCTCCGCGCCGCGGTCGACCAGCCAGCGCGACACCCGCGCACCCAACGCACCCGTTCCGCCGGTCACCAGGACCGTCCCCGACGGCCGCCAGCCCTCGGCGACAGCGATCGGGGCACGCCGCAACCGCATCCCGTACACACCGTCAGCACGGACCGCCACCTGGTTCTCGTCGCCGGCCGCCAGCACCGAACAGCACCGCCGCCACAGAGTCTCCTGCGACATGTCGCTTTCGACGGGAAGGTCGATCAGACCACCCCAGCTCGCAGGCTGCTCGGAACCAATCACCCGTCCCAGGCCCCACACCTGTCCCTGCCAGGCATTCACCACCGGATCGTGCTCCGCCACGCTGACCGCTCCTCGGGTCAGCACCCACAGCGGCACCGAACTCCATGCCTGAGCGATCGCGAGCAGCTGCGCCGCGCATTCGCGGCCCTCACCGGCCACGACGACCGCACCAGCCAGCGATCCGGCCTCCGGCAGTTGCCGCTCGCCGACCTGATCGAGATCGATGCGCACGACCTTGGCACCCGCCGACGTCAACCCGGCCGCGACATCGTCACCAGAACCCTCGGCTGCCAGCACCGCCCACTCGCCGCCGAGCAGGTCACCGGACTTCTCCGGCAGCGACGACCACGCGACCTGATACCGCCACCGATCCACCGCCGAACGCGCCTGCCGCTGCCGGAGCGACGCCAGAACCGGCAGCACCGCCGACGCGTCGTTCCGCTCCACGGCCTCCCAGAACTCCACATCGAGGCCGTCGACCACACTTCCGGTGGCCTGCCGCATCGTCTCGGGCCAGAACCGCTCCCGCTGGAAGGCGTACGTCGGCAGGTCCATGACGCGGCCCGCGTCACCGAGTTGTGCGGTCCAGTCGACCTTCACACCGGCGACATGAGCGGTCGCCAGTGACCGCAGCCACCGGCCCCGGCCGCCGTCATCACGACGCAACGTCCCGGTCACCGTCAGATCCTCACCGGCCTGCTCGACCGCCATCGCGAGGACCGGATGCGCACTCACCTCGACGAAGGTGCGATGCCCGGCCGCCACCAGCGACTCGATCACCTCGGCGAAACGCACCTGCTCACGCAGATTCCGATACCAGTACGCACCGTCAAGCTCCGCGGTGTCGACCAGCGCGGCCTCCAGCGTGGAATGCAGCGGTATCCGACCGCTGATTGGCGTGAGGCCGGCCAGATCCTCAGCCAACCGCGCCTCGATCGCCTCCACTTGAGCCGAATGCGAGGCGTAGTCCACCGCGATCCGCCGCACATCATCATCGGCGTGCCGGGCCACGAACTCGTCGCACGCCTCCGCCGCTCCGGAGACCACGACCTGCGCCGGGCCGTTCACCGCCGCTACGGAGAGAGCGTCGGCCCATGGGGCGATCCACTCCTCAACCTGAGCCAAGGTAGCGCGAACCGACACCATTCCGCCGGAACCCGCCAAAGCCACAATCGCCTGACTGCGCAAGGCGACCACCCGCGCGCCGTCCTCCAACGACAGCCCACCAGACACCGTCGCCGCGGCAATCTCGCCCTGCGAGTGACCCACCACCACGGACGGGACCACACCGGCCGAGCTCCACAGCTCAGCCAGGGACACCATCACCGCCCACGACACCGGCTGCACCACATCAACCCGCGCCAACAACTCAGCGTCAGCAAGAGCGTCGCGAAGCGACCAGTCCACGAACGGCTCCAACGCCGCCGCACACCGCTCCATCCACTCCGCGAACACCGGCTCGGAGTCCCACAACTCCACACCCATACCGACCCACTGCGCACCCTGACCCGGGAACACAAACACCGGACCCAGCCCAGTCGGCGCCGCAACACCGTGCACCACCGCAGACGAGGACTCCCAGCTCTCCAGCCCGGACGCGAACCCGGCCAGATCCTCGGCCACCACCACCGCACGATGCTCGAACACCGACCGGCTCGTGGCCAACGCCCGGCCCACCAGCACCGGATCGATCCCCGGCCGGTCAGTGACCCACCGGCCCAACCGGACAGCCTGCTCCCGCAACGCCTCCGCCGACTTCGCCGACAACAACCACGGCACCACACCACTCTCAGCGGCGTCATCGACCTCGGCAGCCGACACGAGCTCAGCTTCTTCGAGAATCACATGAGCGTTCGTGCCGGAGATACCGAACGACGACACACCAGCCCGGCGAGGACGGCCATCGGTCTCCCAGGGCAGTGACTCGGTGAGCAGTTCCACCGCACCGGCCGACCAGTCCACATGAGACGACGGCGCGTCCACATGCAACGTCCGCGGCAGCAGACCATGCCGCATCGCCAGCACCATCTTCATGATGCCCGCCACACCCGCGGCCGCCTGGGTATGACCGATGTTCGACTTCACCGAACCCAACCACAACGGCCGGTCCTCCGGCCGGTCCTGACCATAGGTCGCCAGCAGCGCCTGCGCCTCGATCGGGTCGCCCAGCTTCGTTCCGGTGCCGTGTGCCTCCACCACATCGACCTCACCCGGCGACAGCCGAGCGCTGGCCAACGCCGCGCGAATCACCCGCTGTTGTGAGGGACCGTTCGGCGCCGTCAGACCGTTCGACGCACCATCCTGATTCACCGCGCTACCACGCAGCACCGCCAGCACCTGATGCCCCTGCCGCCGGGCATCCGACAACCGCTCAAGAACCAGGATTCCGGTGCCCTCACCCCAGCCTGTCCCATCCGCCGCATCGGCGAACGGCTTACAGCGGCCATCAGTGGCCATGCCGCCTTGCCGGGAGAACTCCGTGAACACTCCTGGGCTGGACATCACCGTGACACCACCGGCGAGCGCCAACGAACACTCACCGGACCGCAGCGCCTGCGCGGCCAGGTGCACCGTCACCAAAGAGGAGGAACAAGCGGTGTCCACGGTCACGGCGGGGCCTTCCAGGCCCAGTGTGTAGGCCACTCGGCCCGAAGCCACGCTCCCGGAGCTGCCGGTGCCACTGAACCCGTCGCTGTCGCCCGGATTCAAGGCTGTCTGAGTCGCGTAGTCGTGATACATCAACCCGAGATACACACCGGTCGCACTGCCACGCAGCGAATCCGGCACGATCCCGGCTCGCTCCAACGCCTCCCACGACGCCTCCAGCACGAGCCGCTGCTGCGGATCCATCGCCACCGCCTCACGCGGCGAAATACCGAAGAACCCGGCATCGAACTCGGCCGCATCGGTCACGAATCCGCCCACCCGGGCGAAATCACCCAGCCCGGCAACATCCCAGCCACGATCGCCGGGCAGTCCACCCATCGCGTCCGTACCCCCGCGCAGCAACTCCCACAACGCCTCCGGGGAATCCACTCCGCCCGGGAATCGACACCCCATGCCCACGATCGCGATCGGCTCATCGATCGCCGCCACCGAGACCGCGACCGGCGCCTTGGCTCCCCTTCCGAGGAGCTCGTCCAGCACGAACTCCGCAAGCACAGAGGCGGTCGGGTAGTCGAAGACCAGCGTCGCCGGGAGCCGTAGATCGGTTACGGCCGTGAGGCGGTTGCGTAGTTCGACGGCGGTCAGTGAGTCGAAGCCCAGATCGCGGAAGGCCGCGTCGGCATCGACGCTTTCGCCGGCGGTGTGGCCCAGCACCGTGGCCGCTTGAGCACGCACCAGCTCCAGCACCTTGCCGTGGCGTTCCTCCACCGGCATTGCGACCAGCTGAGCGGCCAGTTCGCCCTCACCGGCGGAAGCTGTGGCGGCGGCCCGGCGTGCCGGGCCCCCGGCCAGCAGCCGCAGCAACGGCCCAGTGGTTCCGGCCGTTCGCATCGCCGCCACATCCAGCCGCGCCGCCACCACCAGCGACCGCTCCAGGCGCACCGCCGCGTCGAACAACGCCAAGCCCTGCTCATCGGACAACGCACGAACCCCGGTCCGGGCCAGCCTCGCCAGGTCCATCGCGTCGAGCTCCCCGGTCATTCCCGAGCTCTGCTCCCACAACCCCCACGCCAGCGACTGACCGGCCAGCCCCGCCGAACACCGCTGCTCCACCAGCGCGTCCAACGCGGCGTTCGCCGCCGCATAACTCCCCTGACCCGCCGAACCAAGCGTCGCCGCCGCGGAGGAGTACACCACGAACAGCCCCAGGTCCTTGTCCCGGGTCAGTTCGTGCAGATGCCATGCCGCATCGACCTTCGCCCGCAGCACCACGGCCAGCCGCTCCGACGTCAGCGACTCCACCGTCGCGTCATCCAGCACACCAGCCGCGTGCACCACACCCGACACCGAACCATCGGCAAGCACTGCCGCCAGCGCGTCACGATCAGACGCATCGCAGGCCCGGATCGACACCCGCGCGCCCAACTCATCCAGTTCAGCGGCCAGCTCATCCGCGCCCGGAGCGTCCATGCCCCGGCGTGAGAGCAGCAACAGGTCCCTGACTCCGTGAACGGTCACCAGGTGCCGGGCCAGCATGGCCCCCAGCACACCGGTCCCGCCGGTGATCACCACCGTGCCCTCAGCCACCCGATCCGGCACCGGCTGACCAGCACCAGCAGCCCGCACCAGACGCCGCACACTCAACACACCCGCGCACAGCGCGAGCTCCGGCTCACCACTGCCCACCACGGCAGGCAGGACGGCATCGAGATCGGTGCCGGGTTCGGCGTCCAGGAGGATGAGACGGCCCGGGTGCTCCGACTGCGCCGAACGCACCAGACCGGTCACCGCGGCCGCGGCCAGATCACTGCCATCCGCGGCGCCCTGGGTGAGCAGCAGAAGCCGGGAATCCTCGGTGGCCTCGTCGGCCAGCCAGGTCTGAAGCCAGTCCAGCACCGTCGCCGTCACCGCGTGCACCGACTCCGGACCCTCGCCGACAGCAGCCGGGACCCGGGCCACCACCACCGAGGGCACATCGGCACCGACGTGCTCGTACCAGGACCAGTCCACCACTTCGGTGGTGTCCGGGAAAGTCAGCGGCAGCCAGTCCACCCCGAACAGCGACCGAGCCGTCTCCCCCGCACCGGCGGAAGGCAGGTCGGTGGTGATCGGACGCAGCATCAGCGACTCGGCGCTGAACACCGGCTGCCCGGCCGGGTCGAACACGGCGACCGCGACCCCGCCGTCCTGCCGCGAGGACAACCGCACTCGCAACATCACCGCGTCCGTGGCGTGCAATTGGACGCCACTCCACGCGAACGGCAACCGGACGCCGTCTTCGCTCGACTGCGTCAGCGCAGTCAGTCCGATCGGGTGCAGAGCCGCGTCCAGCAACGCCGGGTGTACCCCGAAACCGCCTACTTCGGTCTGCTCGGGCAGCGCGACCTCGGCGAAGACATCGGTGCCGGATTGCCAGACCGTACGCATTCCCTGGAACACCGGCCCGTAGCCATAGCCGTCCTCGGCCAGGCGCTCATACACGCCGTCCAGCGGCACTGGTCGCGCATCCGCCGGTGGCCAGGAACCGGTCCACAGGGGAGCAGGGGCGGCCTGGTCGTTCAGCACGCCGTCGGCGTGCTGAACCCATTCGTCCTCGTCGCCGTGACGGGAGAAGATCTCCACCGTCCGGCGACCCTTTTCATCAAGCTCGGCGACCCGCACCTGAACCCGTATGCCGCCCTGCTCGGGCAGCACCAACGGAGCCTGAAGCGTCAGCTCCTCCAGCACCGGACAGCCGGCCCGGTCACCGGCGTGCACCGCCAGATCCACCAAAGCCGTACCCGGCAGCAACACCGAGCCCAGCACCGCATGATCGGCCAGCCACGGATACGCGGACAGAGACAACCGCCCGGTCAGGAGCACCTTGTCCTCACCAGCCAGCGTCACGACGGCACCGAGCAGCGGGTGACCGGACTCGCCCTGCCCCAGAGCCTGCACATCCCCGGCCCGGTGGATGGCTGAAGGCCAGAACCGCTCCCGCTGGAAGGCGTACGTCGGCAGGTCCATGACGCTTCCCGCGTCACCGAGTTGTGCGGTCCAGTCGACCTTCACGCCGGCGACATGAGCGGTCGCCAGTGACCGCAGCCAACGACTCCGGCCGCCGTCATCACGACGCAACGTACCGGTCACCGTCAGATCCTCACCGGCCTGCTCGACCGCCATCGCGAGGACCGGATGCGCACTCACCTCGACGAAGGTGCGGTGCCCGGCTGCCACCAGCGACTCGATCACCTCGGCGAAACGGACCTGCTCACGCAGATTCCGATACCAATACCCACCATCAAGCCCCGCCGTATCGACCAGGGCAGCCTCCAGCGTGGAATGGAACGGCACCTGGCTGCTCGTCGGCTCCAGCCCGGCCAGATCCTCAGCCAACCGCGCCTCGATCGCCTCCACCTGAGCCGAATGCGACGCATAATCCACCGCGATCCGCCGCACACCATCATCGGCATGCCGGGCCACGAACTCGTCACACGCCTCCGCAGCACCGGAGACCACGACCTGCGCCGGACCGTTCACCGCAGCCACGGAGAGAGCATCGGCCCACGGGGCGATCCACTCCTCCACCTGAGCCAGCGTGGCACGAACCGACACCATTCCACCGGAACCCGCCAAAGCCACAATCGCCTGACTGCGCAAGGCGACCACCCGCGCGCCGTCCTCCAACGACAGACCACCAGACACCGTCGCCGCGGCAATCTCACCCTGCGAATGACCCACCACCATGGACGGGACCACACCGGCCGAGCTCCACAGCTCAGCCAGGGACACCATCACCGCCCACGACACCGGCTGCACCACATCAACCCGCGCCAACAACTCAGCGTCAGCAAGAGCGTCACGCAACGACCAGTCCACGAACGGCTCCAACGCCGCCGCGCACCGCTCCATCGACTGTGCGAACACCGGCTCGGTGTCCCACAACTCCACACCCATACCGACCCACTGCGCGCCCTGCCCCGGGAACACGAACACCGGCCCCAGGACGGTCGGCGCCGCCGTACCGTGCACCACCGCCGTGGAGGTCTCCACATCCTGCAGCCCGGTCACAAACCCGGCCAGATCCTCGGCCACCACCACCGCACGATGCTCAAACACAGACCGGCTCGTGGCCAACGCCCTACCCACCAGCACCGGATCAATCCCCGGCCGGTCAGTGACCCACCGACTCAACCGGACAGCCTGCTCCCGCAACGCCTCCGCCGACTTCGCCGACAGCAACCACGGCACCGGCCCACTCTCAGCGGCGTCATCGACCTCCGCAGCCGGCACGCGCTCAGCTTCTTCAAGGATCAGGTGAGCGTTCGTGCCGGAGATACCGAACGACGACACACCCGCCCGGCGAGGACGATCAGCGGCCTGCCAGGGAACGGGCTCGGTCAGCAACTCCACCGCACCGGCCGACCAGTCCACCTGCGACGACGGCGCGTCCACATGCAACGTCCGCGGCAGCAGACCATGCCGCATGGCCAGCACCATCTTCATAATCCCCGCCACACCCGCGGCCGCCTGAGTGTGTCCGAGGTTGGACTTCACCGAACCCAGCCACAACGGCCGGTCCTCCGGCCGGTCCTGACCGTACGTCGCCAGCAGCGCCTGCGCCTCGATCGGGTCGCCGAGCTTCGTCCCCGTACCGTGCGCCTCCACCACATCGACGTCGGCCGGGGACAACCGCGCACTCGCCAACGCCGCCCGAATCACCCGCTGCTGCGAAGGACCGTTCGGCGCCGTCAGACCATTCGACGCACCGTCCTGATTCACCGCGCTACCACGCAGCACCGCCAGCACCTGATGCCCCTGCCGGCGCGCATCCGACAACCGCTCAAGAACCAGGACTCCGGCGCCCTCACCCCAACCAGTGCCATTCGCGGCATCCGCGAACGGCTTGCACCGGCCATCGACGGCCAGTGCGCCCTGGCGGGAGAACTCCGTGAACACCGCTGGGGTGGACATCACCGTGACGCCACCGGCGAGTGCCATCGAGCACTCACCCGACCGCAGAGCCTGGGCGGCCAGGTGCACCGTCACGAGCGAAGAAGAACACGCCGTGTCCACGGTGACCGCGGGACCTTCCAGGCCCAGCGTGTAGGCGATCCGGCCGGAGGCCACGCTTCCGGAATTGCCGGTACTGCCGAATCCTTCGCTCTCGGCCGGATTCATCGCCGTTTGGGTCGCATAGTCGTGGTACATCAGGCCGACGTACACACCGGTGTCCGAGCCACGGAGGGAATCCGGCACGATCCCCGCCCGCTCCAGAGCCTCCCACGCCGTCTCCAGAACGATCCGCTGCTGCGGATCCATCCCCACCGCCTCACGCGGCGAAATACCGAAGAACCCCGCGTCGAACTCCGCCGCACCCAGCAAGAAACCACCGTGCTTGGTGTAACTCGTACCAGGACGAAGACGCTCAGGGTCATACAGCCCCTCCACGTCCCAGCCCCGGTCAGGCGGAAACTCCGCCACTCCCTCACCACCGGCGGCCAGCATCTGCCACAAAGCCTCGGGCGAATCCACCCCACCCGGGAAACGACACCCCATCCCGACAATCGCGATCGGCTCATCCACCACCGCCGCCACCGGCGCCGCATTCGAAGCGTCGGTGCCGGTCCCGACGAGCTCCGCCAGCACGAACTCGGCCAGCACGGACGCGGTCGGGTAGTCGAAGACCAGCGTCGCCGGGAGCCGTAGATCGGTTACGGCCGTGAGCCGGTTGCGCAGTTCGACCGCGGTCAGCGAATCGAAACCCAGATCGCGGAAAGCCGCATCAGCATCGACCCCGCCGGCTGTGGCGTGGCCGAGGACGTTCGCAGCCTGAGTACGCACCAACTCAAGCACCGTGCCGTGGCGTTCCTCCACGGTCAGCGCCGCCAGTCGGTCGGCCAACTCGCCACCACCGGCGAGAACCTTGGCAGCGGTACGGCGCGCCGAGCCTCCGATCAGGCCGCGCAAGAGCCGGGAGTCCGCCCCGGCAGCTCGCATATTCGCCATATCCAGCCGCGCCGCCACTACCAGAGACCGGTCCAGGCGCACCGCGGTGTCGAACAGCCCCAAGCCCTGCTCATCCGACAGAGCCTGGAGACCGGCTCGGTTCATCCTTGCCAGGTCGACCTCGTCCAGCGCCCCGGTCATTCCCGAGCGCTGCGCCCACAGTCCCCAGGCCAGCGAGTGCCCGGCCAGCCCCGCGGACCGCCGGAACTCCACCAGCGCGTCCAGCGTGGCGTTCGCCGCCGCATAGCTTCCCTGCCCGGCCGAGCCGAGCGTGGCCGCCGCGGAGGAATACACCACGAACAACCCCGGATCCTGATCCCGGGTCAGTTCGTGCAGATGCCATGCCGCATCGACCTTCGCCCGTAGCACCACGGCCAGCCGCTCCGGGGTCAGCGACTCCACCGTCGCGTCATCCAGCACACCAGCCGCATGCACCACACCCGACACCGAACGCTCGGCGAGCACCGCCGCCAACGCGTCACGATCAGACACATCACAGGCCTCAATCGACACCCGCGAGCCCAACTCGGCAGCCAGCTCAGCCGCCCCGGGAGCGTCCATGCCCCGCCGCGACAGCAACAGCAGATGCCCGACGTCGTAAGCGGTCACCAGATGCCGGGCCAACAGCGCGCCCAAGCCGCCAGTACCACCGGTGATCACGACGGTGCCCTCAGCCAGCCGGTCCGGTGCCACCGCCGCCTGCCTGCCGCCCGCGGCCCGCACCAGGCGCCGCACGGCCAGCGCTCCGTCCCGTACGGCGAGTTCCGGCTCACCGCTTCCCAGCACCGTGGGCAGCACGGCATCGAGATCCAGGTCGGTGTCGAGGTCCAGGAGGACGAAACGTCCGGGGTGCTCCGACTGTGCCGAACGCACCAGGCCGGTCACCGCGGCGGCGGCCAGATCGCTGCCGTCGAGCGCGCCCCGGGTGACCAGCAGCAACTGGGAATCCTGGTTGGCCGAGTCGGCCAACCAGGTCTGCAGCCAGCCCAGAACCGTCGAGGTGACCGCGTGCACCCATTCCGGGCCCTCGCCGTAGCCGGTCGGGACCTGAGCCACCACCACCGAGGGCACATCGCCCTCGATCTGGCCGTGCCAGGCCCAGTCCACCTCCGTGGTGGTACCGGGATCGGTCAGCGGAACCCAGTCCACTCCGAACAACGACCTGGCCGACTCGCCGGCCCCGGACGCCAGGTCCGCGGTGATCGGGCGCATCCGCAAGGACTCCGCGCTGAACACCGGCTGCCCGGCCGGATCGTACGCCTCGACCCCGACCCCGCCGTCCTCACGGTGGGACAACCTCACACGCAGCACCGACGCACCGGTGGCGTGCAGGCGAACGTCATTCCACGCGAACGGCAAGCTCACGCCTTCGCTCGGCCGCGCCGAGGCGGTGAGACCGATCGGATGGAGGGCGGCGTCCAGCAGCGCCGGGTGTATCCCGAAGCTGTCCACCTCGGTGTGCTCGGGCAGTGCCACCTCGGCGAAGACATCGGTCCCTGACTGCCAAGCCGCGCGGAGCCCCTGGAAGACCGGACCGTAGTTGTAGCCGTCTTCGGCCAGGCGCTCGTACCGGTCGTCCACCGGCACCGGCCGCGCGTCCGGCGGCGGCCAGGCGCCGGTCCACACCGGAGCTGTGACGTCCTGTGGACTCAGCACACCATCGGCGTGCCGCACCCACTCGTCGTCATCGTCGACACGAGAGAGGATCGCAACCGCCCGGCGCCCCTGCTCGTCAGGCTCGGCGACCCGCACCTGAACCTGCACCCCACCTTGTTCAGGCAACAGCAGCGGAGCCTGAAGGGTCAGTTCTTCCACGACCGGACAGCCGGCGCGATCACCGGCGTGTACGGCCAGGTCCACGAACGCCGTTCCCGGCAGCAGCACCGAGCCCAGCACCGCGTGATCAGCCAGCCACGGATACGACGCCAGTGACAGGCGCCCGGTCAGCACCAGGGCATCGCCCCCGGCCAGAGACACCACCGCACCCAGCAACCCGTGAGCGGATTCGCCCAGGCCCAGCGCGCGCACGTCCCCGGCGCGGCGGGTCACCCGAGGCCAGTGCCGCTCCCGCTGGAACGCGTACGTCGGCAACGACACCGGACTGGAACCCTGAGCGCCGAGCAGCGCGGTCCAGTCCACGGTGGAGCCATGGGCGTGTACGCCGGCCAGCGCGGTCACCACTGTCTCCGGCTCGTCACGGTCGGCCCGCAACGCCGGGATCCAGACACCACTGTCCGCCGTGGCCATCGCGCTCAACGTGCCGTCGGGCCCGATCTCCAGGAAGAGGTCCGCTCCCTGGTCCCGCAGCTTCAGGACGGTGTCGTGGTAACGCACCGTGTCCCGGAGATGCCGCACCCAGTAGGCCGGGTCCGTCACATCCGCGTCCGGGGTTCCGGACACCACGGGGAACTGTGGTTCCCGCCAGGACACGCCCTCCAGGACCTGCGCGAACGAAGCCAGCATGGGTTCCATCAACGGGGAGTGGAACGCGTGGCTGACCCGCAGGCGTCGTGCCTTGCCGCCCTGCTGTCGCCACTTCTCCGCCAGCTCCAGCACCACATCCTCGTCACCGGAAACCACGGTCGAGGCCGGACCGTTCACCGCGGCCAGCCCCACGGTGTCGCACTCACCGATCAGTTCCAGCGCCTCGGCCTCACTCGCCGAGAGGGCGGCCATCGCGCCGCCCGCGGGCAACTCCTGCATCAGCCGGCCCCGCGCGGTCACCACCACCGCCGCGTCCGCCAGGCTCCACACACCCGCCACATACGCGGCACTCAGCTCACCGATCGAATGCCCTGCCACCCACTCCGGCGACACACCCCACGACGTCGTCAGCCGGTACAGAGCGACCTGCACGGCGAACAAGCCGGCCTGGGTGAACACCGTCTCGTTCAACAGGTCCGGTTCACCGTTGATCACCTCTCGGATCGGACGCGGCAGATGCCGGTCCAGCTCCGTACACACCTCGTCAAAGGCTTCGGCGAACACGGGGAACGACGCACACAGCTCCGCCGCCATACCGAACCGTTGACTGCCCTGACCGGAGAACACCATCGCCGGCCGCCCGGAGCCCGCCGATCCGGTGCGCACGCCCGCACCCGGTCGGCCTTCGGCCAGCGTGCGCAGGCCGTCCATCAGCTCCTGCCCGTCCCGGCCCAGAACCACGGCACGATGCTCGAACACCGACCGGCTCGTGGCCAACGCGCGAGCCACCACCGCCGGATCGGTCTCCGGCTGGTCAGCGGCCCACCGGACCAGCCGGACAGCCTGGTCCCGCAGCGCGTCCGACGACCTGGCCGACAGCAGCCAGGGCACCATCCCACCCGGAACCTCGTCCGGCTCCGTGGCCGACACCAACTCCGGTTCGGGCTCCGCCTCTTCGAAGATCAGGTGCGCGTTCGTGCCGGAAATACCGAACGCCGACACGCCCGCCCGCCGCGGACGGCCATCGGGCTCCCACGGCACGGCCTCGGTCAGCAGCCGTACCGCTCCGGCCGACCAGTCCACGTGCGACGACGGCGCGTCCACATGCAACGTCCGCGGCAGAACGCCATGCCGCATCGCCAGCACCATCTTGATGATCCCGGCCACGCCGGCGGCGGACTGGGTGTGACCGATGTTCGACTTCACCGAACCCAGCCACAACGGCTGGTCCTGGGGGCGGTCCTGACCGTACGTGGCCAGGAGGGCCTGCGCTTCGATCGGGTCGCCGAGTTTGGTGCCGGTGCCGTGCGCCTCGACCACATCGACCTCACCCGGCGACAGCCGAGCGCTGGCCAACGCCGCGCGAATCACACGCTGTTGTGAAGGACCGTTCGGCGCCGTCAGACCGTTCGACGCACCATCCTGATTCACCGCGCTACCGCGCAGCACCGCCAGCACCTGGTGCCCACGCCGCCGCGCATCCGACAACCGCTCAAGAACCAGGATTCCGGCGCCTTCACCCCAGCCTGTTCCGTCCGCCGCATCGGCGAACGGCTTACAACGGCCGTCGGCGGCCAACCCGCCCTGCCGGGAGAACTCCGCGAACACACCGGGGGTGGACATCACCGTGACGCCACCGGCGAGTGCCATCGAGCACTCGCCCGACCGCAGCGCCTGTGCGGCCAGATGCACCGCCACCAGCGACGAGGAACAGGCCGTGTCCACCGACACCGCCGGGCCTTCCAGTCCCAGGGTGTAGGAAACACGCCCGGACATCACACTCACGGCGTTGCCGGTCAGCGAATGCCCCTCGGTGCCATGGGATCCGGACGCCAGCACCGACCCGTACTCCGACCCACCGACACCCATATACACGCCGGTGTCCGAACCTCGCAGCGAATCCGCGGCGATGCCGGCCCGCTCCAGCGCTTCCCACGACGTTTGCAGCACCAGACGCTGCTGGGGATCCATCGCCACCGCCTCACGCGGCGAAATACCGAAGAATCGCGCGTCGAAATCGGTGACTTCGGGCACAAACCCGCCCACACGTGCGTAATCGGCCTGCGGGTCGTCGAGTCCGGCTACATCCCAGCCGCGGTTCCCGGGGAATGCGCCGATCGCGTCCGTGCCCTCGGTCAGCAACTCCCACAGTGCCTCGGGCGAGTCCACTCCGCCGGGGAAACTACATCCCACACCCACGATCGCGACGGGCTCGTCCAGCACCGCGGCCGCCACCGGCGCGGACGTCGCCGCCTCGGCTCCGATCAGTTCTTCCAGCAGGAAGTCCGTCAGCACAGCCGCGTTCGGGTAGTCGAACACCAACGTCGCCGGCAGCGAAAGCCCCGTTGCCTCCACCAACCGGTTGCGCAGCTCGACCGCGGTCACGGAATCGAAGCCCAGGTCACGGAACGCCTGACCGGATCCGAGCCCGTCCGCGGTGCCATGCCCCAGCACCACGGCCGCATGAGCCAACACCATCTCGTGCACAGTCTGCCGGCGCCGGCCCTCCGGCAACTCCCGCAGCCGGGCGGCCAGGGCGCTGTCCTCGTCCCTCGCCGAGTCCGTCTCGGCCACGAGAGCCCGCACCTGCGGAATCTGGCCCAGCAGCGGACTGGGCCGCGCGGAAGTGAACGCCGCGGCGAAGCGGGACCAGTCCATGTCGGTCACCGTCACACACGCCTCACCCCGGCCCACCGCCTCGGCCAGGGCGCGCAGCGCCCGCTGCGGATCCATCGGCCGGACCCCGCGCCGCTGCATGGCTTGGCTCTCCTGTGAACCAGCCATTCCCGGCCCGGCCCACAGGCCCCAGGACACGCTCGTCACCGCGCGCCCGGCAACACGCTCCTGGAGGGCGTAGGCATCGAGGAACGCGTTGGCCGCCGCGTACATCCCCTGCCCGCCACCGCCCCACACGCCGGCGCCCGAGGCGAACAGCACAAACGCGTCCAGCGGATGCTCGGTGTCCTGCACCAGCAGTCGGTGCAGATTCAGCGTCCCGGCCACCTTCGCCGCCAGGACCTGGTCCACCGCGTCCGGATCGGTCTGCGCGATCGAGGTCAGCTCACCGACACCGGCCGCGTGGACCACCGCATCGATCCGCCCCACGCCGGACAGAGCCGTGGCCAGGCCGTCCGGGTCGGCCACATCACAGCCCAGAACGGTGACCCGCACCCGGTCCCCGGCAGTCAGCTCGTCCACAAGCTCTGCCGCGCCGGGCGCCTGCGTACCGCGCCGCGAGGTCAGCACGATGTGCTCGACGCCCTGGTCGGCCAGCCAGCGCGCGACCTGGCCACCCAGTCCACCGGTGCCACCGGTGACCAGGACAGTGCCCGCCGGAACCCACGGCTGCCCGGAGTCAGGGGCGGGCACGAGCCGACGTCCGTATACGCCGCTGGCGCGTACCGCGACCTGGTCCTCGTCGTCCCACCCGGCCAGCACCGCGCAGCAACGCCGCCAGATCACCTCGTCGAGCGCGGCTTCGGCATCGGCGGGCGGCAGATCGATCAGCCCACCCCACCACGTCGGGTACTCCAGCGCCGCCACCCGGCCCAGGCCCCACGCCGCGGCCGCCTCGAGGTCACCTGACCCGTCAGCTCCGTCAACTCGGACCGCGCCGCGGGTGAGCATCCACAACCGCTGCGTCGACCCGGTCTGTTCCAGGCCCTGGAGCACCGCCAGAAGCTCCTTCGCCGGCGCGGCGCCGGGCAGGAACACCACACCAGCCAGGTCCACTTCGGACTCGGACACGGCAGACCGCACTGCTTCGGCGACCACCGTACGGTCACCGGGCACAGCCACCGGAAGCGGTCGCGCGCCCTGATCGGCCAGCACCCCTACCACCTGGCCGGCCCATTCAGCGGAGGCCGGGTGGTGCAACACCAGCCACGAACCACTCAGCGTCGAAGGCCGCGAGCCCGACAGCGGCGCCCATTCCACCCGATATCGCCAGTTGTCAATCGCCTGTCGGTCCTGCCGCTCGCGGCGCCAGGCGGACAACGCGGGCAGCACCGAACTGACTTCATGCTCATCCACCCTCAAGGTGGTGGCCAGAGCCGCGCCGTCCGAACGCTCCACCGCCTGCCAGAACTCCGCGTCCGCACCGTCGACTACACGGTCGGCGCTCTGGGGCGACATCTCGGGCCAGAACCGCTGGTGCTGGAACGCGTACGTGGGCAGGGAGAGCGATCCCGCACCGGACTGCGAGCCGAGCAGTGCGGTCCAGTCGACCTTCACACCGGCGACATGAGCGGTCGCCAGGGACCGCAGCCACCGGCTCCGGCCGCCGTCATCACGACGCAACGTGCCAGTCACGGCCAGTCCCTCGCCGGCCTGCTCGACCGCCATCGCCAGCACCGGATGCGCACTCACCTCAACGAAGGTGCGATGCCCGGCCTCCACCAACGACTCGATCACCTCGGCGAAACGCACCTGCTCACGCAGATTCCGATACCAGTACGCACCGTCAAGCCCAGCGGTATCGACCAGCGAAGCTTCCAGTGTGGAATGCAGCGGTATCCGTCCGCTCACTGGCGTCAGGCCGGCCAGATCAGCTGCCAGCTGCTGCTCGATGGCCTCAACCTGCGCCGAATGCGAGGCGTAGTCCACCGCGATCCGCCGCACACCATCATCGGCGTGCCGGGCCACGAACTCGTCACACGCCTCCGCAGCACCCGAAACCACCACCTGCGCCGGACCGTTCACCGCAGCCACCGACAAGTCAGCCCACGGAGCAATCCACTCCTCAACCTGAGCCAGTGGCGCCCGAACCGACACCATTCCGCCGGAGCCGGCCAGAGCCACAATCGCCTGACTGCGCAAGGCGACCACCCGCGCGCCGTCCTCCAACGACAGACCACCAGCAGCCGTAGCGGCCGCGATCTCACCCTGCGAATGACCCACCACCATGGACGGGACCACGCCAGCCGAGCGCCACAGCTCAGCCAGGGACACCATCACCGCCCACGACACCGGCTGCACCACATCAACCCGCGCCAACAACTCAGCGTCAGCAAGAGCGTCGCGAAGCGACCAGTCCACGAACGGCTCCAACGCCGCCGCACACCGCTCCATCGACTGAGCGAACACCGGCTCGGTGTCCCACAACTCCACACCCATACCGACCCACTGCGCACCCTGACCCGGGAACACAAACACCGGACCATGCCCAGCCGGCGCCGCCACGCCCCGCACCACGTCGGGCGAAGATGCCCAACTCTCCAGCCCAGTCACGAGTCCGGCCAGATCCTCGGCCACGACCACCGCACGATGCTCGAACACCGACCGATTCGTCACCAGAGCCCGGCCCACCAGCGCCGGATCGATCTCCGGCTGGTCCGTGACCCACCGGCCAAGCCGGACTGCCTGCTCCTGAAGCGCCTCCGCCGACTTCGCCGACAGCAGCCAGGGCACCGCCCCACCCGGCAGGGCGTCAGCAACCTCGGATACGGATTCCGGTTCGGGATCGGGTTCTTCAAGGATCAGGTGAGCGTTCGTGCCGGAGATGCCGAACGACGACACACCAGCCCGGCGAGGACGACCATCCGTCTCCCAGGGCAGTGACTCGGTCAGCAACTCCACCGATCCGGCCGACCAGTCGACGTGCGAGGAGGGCGCGTCCACATTCAGCGTCCGCGGCAACTGGCCATGGCGCATGGCCAGCACCATCTTGATGATCCCGGCCACGCCCGCAGCGGCCAGGGTGTGGCCGATGTTGGACTTCACCGAGCCCAGCCGCAACGGCCGCTCCTCCGGCCGGTCCTGACCGTACGTCGCCAGCAGCGCCTGCGCCTCGATCGGGTCACCCAGCCGCGTACCGGTGCCGTGCGCCTCCACCACATCGACATCGGCCGAAGACAACCGCGCACTCGCCAGCGCCGCACGAATCACCCGCTGCTGCGAAGGACCGTTCGGCGCCGTCAGACCGTTCGACGCACCATCCTGATTCACCGCACTGCCACGCAGCACCGCCAGCACCTGATGCCCATGCCGGCGCGCATCGGACAGCCGCTCCAGGACCACGATCCCGGCGCCCTCACCCCAACCGGTGCCGTCGGCGGCTTCGGCGAACGGCTTGCAACGGCCGTCGGCGGCCAACCCGCCCTGCCGCGAAAACTCCGTGAACACACCGGGGGTGGACATCACCGTGACACCACCGGCAAGCGCCATCGAGCACTCGCCCGACCGCAACGCCTGAGCCGCCAGGTGCACCGCCACGAGCGAAGAGGAACACGCCGTGTCCACGGTGACCGCAGGGCCTTCCAGGCCCAGCGTGTAAGCGATCCGGCCCGAGGCCACACTTCCGGCGTTACCGGTCAGCACGTGCCCGGCGACATCATTCGAACCTGACGCCAGCACTGATCCGTATTCCGCCCAGGAGGCACCCACATACACGCCGGCGTCCGAGCCACGCAGTGAGTCCGGGACGATCCCGGCCCGTTCCAGCGCTTCCCACGCCGTTTCCAGCACGATCCGCTGCTGCGGGTCCATCGCCATGGCTTCGCGAGGTGTGATCCCGAAGAACTCGGGATCGAACATTCCCGCCTCGGCCAGGAAGGCGCCGTGCCGGGCATAGGTGGTACCCGGTCGAAGCCGGTCCGGGTCGTAGAGGCCCTCCACGTCCCAGCCACGATCGGCGGGGAACTCCACAACGCCCTCGCCCTCAGCGGCCAGCAGGTCCCACAGTGCCTCCGGGGAATCCACTCCGCCCGGGAACCGGCACCCCATCCCCACGATCGCGATCGGGTCATCCTCCGCACCGGCGACCACCACGGCCCCGGATACGGGAGCCGCGTCCGCCCGCTCACCCAGTACCCCCGCCAGTACGAACCCGGCCAGCGACCGCGAAGTCGGATAGTCGAAGGCCAGCGTCGCCGGCAGTCGTATCCCGGTCACGGCGGTGAGCCGGTTACGCAACTCGACCGCGGTCAGCGAATCGAAGCCCAGGTCACGGAAGGCCGCGTCGGCGTCCACCGCGCCCACTCCGCTGTGCCCCAGGACGATGGCCGCTTCGGTACGCACCAGTTCCAGCACCATGTCCTGGCGCTCTTCCACCGACAATGCCGCCAGCCGTGCGGCCAGCTCACCGTCACCGGCCGCGGAGGTGGCCGCGGCCCGGCGTGCCGAGCCTCCGGCCAGCCCGCGCAGCAGCGGCCCAGCGGCCCCGGCAGCGCGCATGGTGGCCACATCCAGCCCGGCCGCCACCACCAACGGCCGTTCCAGGCGCGTCGCCGCGTCGAACAACGCCAGGCCCTGCTCGTCGGACAGCGCCCGAACACCGGTCCGTGTCAACCGGGCCAGATCCGCTTCGCCCAGGCGCCCGGTCATCCCCGAGCTCTGCTCCCACAGTCCCCACGCCAACGACTGACCGACCAGACCAGTCGATACCCGGTGCTGCATCAGAGCGTCCAGCGCGGCGTTCGCCGCCGCGTAACTCCCCTGACCCGCCTGCCCGAGCGTGGCCGCCGCGGACGAATACACCACGAACATACCCAGATCCAGCTCCTGGGTCAGTTCGTGCAGATGCCACGCCGCGTCGACCTTTGCCCGCAGCACCACGGCCAGCCGCTCCGGGGTCAGCGACTCCACCGTCGCGTCATCCAGCACACCAGCCGCATGCACCACACCCGACACCGGATGCTCGGCAAGCACCGCCGCCAGCGCGTCACGATCAGACACGTCACACGCCCGGACCGACACCTGCGCGCCCAGTGCGCCCAGCTCGGTGACCAGTTCGTCGGCGCCCTCAGCGGCACTACCCCGGCGGGACAGCAACAGCAGGTGCTCAACCCCGTAAGCGGTCACCAGATGGCGGGCCAGCATCGCGCCCAGCACCCCGGTCCCACCGGTGATCGCGACGGTGCCGCGTCGGTCCAACCCCATCGGCAGCCGGACCACGACCTTGCCCACGTTTCGCCCGGCCTGCAGATACCGCAGGCCATCCACCGTGGCGGCGGCCTCGAACACCGTCACCGGCAGCGGCTCCAGGTCCCCGGAGCCGAACAGGTCCACGATCTCGGCCAGCATCTGGCCAATCCGCTCCGGACCGGCCTCGAGCACATCGAAGGCCCGATACACCGCGCCGCCATGCCCGGCCGCGATCGCGGCCGCGTCCCGTACGTCGGCCTTGCCCATCTCCACGAACCGGCCGCCCTGCGCGAGCAGGTCCAGCGAAGCGTCCACGAACTCACCGGCCAGGGAGTTCAGGACCACATCCACACCCTGGCCATCGGTCTCGGCCTGGAACTTGTCGCGGAAGCCCAGATCCCGCGAGGACGCCAAGTGCGCCTCGTCGAAGCCTTGTTCACGCAGCACCGGCCATTTGCCGGTACTGGCGGTGCCGTAGACATCCATGCCCCAGACCCGGGCCAGCTGAACCGCCGCCATGCCCACGCCACCGGCCGCGGCGTGGATCAGAATCCGCTGACCACGCTGCACCTCGGCCAAGTCCCGCAACGCGTAGAACGCCGTCAGGAACACGATCGGCACCGACGCCGCCCGCGTGAGAGACCACCCCTCCGGCGCCTTCGCCACCAGCCGGTGATCAGTCACCGCCAGCGGACCCAGCGCACCCGCGAAAACGCCGAACACCCGGTCACCGACCGCCAGTCCGGCCACATCATCAGCGACCTCGACCACCACGCCGGCCGCCTCGCCGCCCATCAAGGCGTCGGGGTCGGGATACATGCCGAGGCCGACGAGGACGTCCCGGAAGTTCAGCCCGACCGCGCGCACACCCACCCGGATCTGACCGGGCGCCAGCGGCGTCTCCCCAGCCGGGTTCTCCAGCACGGCCAGATTTTCCAGACTGCCCCGCTCGGGCACGTCCAGCCGCCACCCCAGCCGCTCCGGACCCGGCACCACCAGCTGACCGGTCGCCCGCACCAGACGCCGCGCGTGCAACACGCCGGCACGGAGCGCCAGTTCCGGCTCACCACTACCCACCACCGCGGGCAGGAGCGCTTCGAGATCGGTGTCGGCGTCGGCGTCGGCGTCGGCGTCGGCGTCGGCGTCGAGGAGGATGAAGCGGCCGGGATGTTCGGACTGTGCCGAGCGCACCAGGCCGGTCACCGCGGCGGCGGCCAGATCGCTGCCATCGGTCGCGCCCCGGGTGAGCAGCAGCAGCTGGGAATCCTCGGTGGCCGGGTCGGCCAGCCAGGTCTGAAGCCAGTCCAGGACCGTCGCGGTCACCGAGTGGACCGGCTCAGGCCCGTCCGCGGCAGCGGCCGGGACCTGGGCCACCACCACCGCGGGCAGCTCACCATCGGCCTGCCCGTGCCAAGCCCAGTCCACCGTCGTGGTGCTCGCCTGATCGGCGAGCGGCGTCCAGTCCACTCCGAACAACGACCGGGAGGTCTGGCCGGCCCGCGAAGCGGCCGGATCGGTGGTGATCGGCCGCAGCACCAACGAGTCGGCGCTGAACACCGGCTGCCCGGCCGGATCGAACACCGCGACCGCGAACCCGCCGTCCTCACGCTGCGACAACCTGACGCGCAACACCGACGCGCCCGTGGCGAACAACTGCACACCACTCCATGCGAACGGCAAGCGCACCCCGCCGTCGCCGGACTCCTGAGCGAGAGCGGTCAGACCGATCGGGTGCAGGGCCGCGTCCAGCAGCGCCGGGTGCACCCCGAAACCAGTCACATCGGTCCGCTCGGGCAGGGCCACCTCGGCGAACACCTCAGTGTCGGACCGCCAGACCGCCCGCACGCCCTGGAACACCGGCCCATAGCCGTAACCATCTCCGGCAAGGCGCTCATATACGCCGTCCACCGGCACCGGCCGCGCGGCCGGCGGCGGCCAAGCCCCGGTCCACACCGGAGCGGGAGCTGTCTGCGCGCTCAGCACACCATCGGCGTGCTGGACCCACTCCTCCTCATCACCGGGACGGGAGAAGACACCGATCACCCGGCGACCCTGCTCATCGCGCTCGGCGACCCGGATCTGCACCTGCACCCCGCCCTGCTCGGGGAGCACCAACGGGGCCTGCAGGGTCAGTTCCTCCAGCACCGGGCATCCGGCCCAGTCACCGGCGTGCACGGCCAGATCCACGAACGCCGTTCCCGGCAGGAGCACCGAGCCCAGCACTACGTGATCGGCGAGCCACGGATAGGCCGGCAGCGACAACCGGCCGGTCAGCACCACCGCGTCCCCACCGGCCAGCGCCACCGCCGCGCCCAGCAGCCGATGCCCTGCCTCACCCTGGCCCAGTGCCCGTACATCCCCCGCGCGGGAGGTCACCGCGGGCCAGTACCGCTCACGCTGGAACGCGTACGTCGGCAATGACACCGGGCGCGTACCTGTCCCCAGCAGCTCGGACCAGTCCACGGTGGAGCCGTGAGCGTGGATCCCGGCCAGCGCGGATATGACCGTTTCGGGCTCGTCGCGTTCGGACCGCATTGCGGGCAGCCATACGCCGCTGTCCACCGTGGCCATCGCGCTCAGCGTCCCGGCCGGCCCGGCCTCCAGGAACAGCTCCGCACCCAGTTCACGCAGCTTGAGAACAGCGTCGTGATAACGCACCGTGTCCCGCACATGCCGAACCCAGTAAGCCGGGTCCGTCACATCCGCATCCGGCGTACCGGACACCACCGGTATGAGCGGCTCACGCCACGTCACCCGCTCCAGCACCCGCGCGAACGAATCCAGCATCGGCTCCATCAACGGCGAATGGAACGCGTGACTCACCCGCAACCGCCGCGCCTTCCCGCCCTGGTCACGCCACCGCTGCGCCAGCTCCTCCACGGTGTTCTCGTCACCGGAAATCACCGTGGACTCCGGACCGTTCACCGCCGCCAAGCCAACCTCGGCCCGCTCACCGATCAACTCCAGCGCCTCGGCCTCACCCGCCGACAACGCCACCATCGCCCCACCGGACGGCAACTCCTGCATCAACCGACCACGCGCCACCACCACCGCAGCCGCATCCGCCAAATCCCACACACCCGCCACATGAGCAGCACTCAGCTCACCGATCGAATGCCCAGCCACCCACTCCGCCGACACACCCCACGACGACGTCAGCCGGTACAGAGCCACCTGCACCGCAAACAACCCAGCCTGCGTATAAAGAGTTTCATCCAGCAGGCCCGGCTCACCATCGATCACCTCACGGATCGGACGCGGCAAATGCCGGTCCAGCTCCGCACACACCTCATCAAAAGCCTCAGCGAACACCGGGAACACAGCCGACAACTGCGAACCCATACCAGGACGTTGACTACCCTGACCGGAAAACACCACCGCCAGCCGCCCAGAAACAGGCGAGCCGGTCACCACACCCGCGCCCGACCGGTCCTCGGCAAACGCCTGCAAGCTCTCCAGCAGCGTCTGCTGGTCCCGGCCCACTACCACCGCCCGATGCTCGAACACCGAACGCGTCGTGGCCAACGCCCGGCCGACCAGCACCGGATCGACCTCCGGCTGATCAGAGACCCACTGACCAAGTCGGACAGCCTGCTCCCGCAACGCCTCCGCCGACTTGGCCGACAGCAACCACGGCACCACCGCGGTGGCCGGTTCCGGCTCGGCTGTCGGCTCGGTCGCCGGCTCGGGTTCCGGTTCTTCGAGGATCAAGTGGGCGTTCGTACCCGAGATACCGAACGACGAGACACCCGCCCGCCGCCGACGGCCATCCGCCTGCCACGGCACCTCTTCCGTCAGCAGCCTCACCGCACCGGCCGACCAGTCCACATGCGACGACGGCGCGTCCACATGCAGCGTGCGCGGCAGCACACGATGCTGCATCGCCAGGACCATCTTGATGATGCCCGCCACGCCCGCGGCCGCCTGAGTGTGACCGATGTTCGACTTCACCGATCCCAGCCACAACGGCTGTGACTCCGGACGGTCCTGACCGTAGGTCGCCAGCAGCGCGTCCGCCTCGATCGGATCGCCGAGCTTCGTCCCCGTGCCGTGCGCCTCGACAACGTCCACATCGGACGCGGTCAGCCGGGCGCTCGCCAGGGCCGCGCGGATCACGCGCTGCTGGGAGGGGCCGTTCGGTGCGGTCAGACCGTTCGACGCGCCGTCCTGGTTCACCGCACTGCCACGCAGCACCGCCAGCACCTGATGCCCACGCTTCCGAGCATCGGACAGCCGTTCCAGCACCAGCACACCGGCGCCTTCACCCCAGCCGGTACCGTCAGCCGCGTCAGCGAACGGCTTGCACCGCCCGTCAGGAGCCAGCCCACCCTGCCGCGAGAACTCCACGAAGATCCCGGGCGTGGACATGATCGTGACGCCACCGGCCAGCGCCACCGAGCATTCGCCCGAGCGCAATGCCTGCGCGGCCAGGTGCATCGTCACCAGCGACGACGAACACGCGGTGTCCACGGTCACCGCGGGGCCTTCCAGGCCAAGCGTGTAGGCAACCCGGCCGGACATCACGCTCGCCGCGTTGCCGGTTCCGGTGTGCCCCTCTTCGGCGACCGGCCCGTCAGCGACCATCGTGGCGTAGTCCTGGCCATTGGTGCCGAGATACACACCAGTGGCGCTGCCACGCAGCGAGTCCGGGTCGATCCCGGCCCGCTCCAACGCCTCCCACGCCGTTTCCAGCGCGAGTCGCTGCTGCGGATCCATCGCCACCGCTTCACGCGGCGAAATACCGAAGAATCCCGCGTCGAAGTCCGTCACATCGGTGACGAAGCCTCCCACCGGGGCGTATCCGGCCTGTGGGTCGGCATCCCCGGCCACCTCCCAGCCACGGTCTCCGGGGAAATCACCGATCGCATCCGTGCCACCGGTCAGCAGCTTCCACAACGCCTCCGGCGAATCCACCCCACCCGGGAAACGGCAGCCCACTCCGACGATCGCGATCGGCTCACGCGACTTCTCTTCCACTTCGGCGAGGCGCGAACTCGTCTCGTGCAAATCCACCGTGACGCGCTTCAGGTACTCGCGGAGCTTGCCCTCGGTGTTCACTACCGATCACCCATTTCTTCGTGAAAAGCGAGAGGAGTCCTCATGCCTTGCCGTACCGGTTGTCGATGAAGTCGAAGAGGTCGTCGTCCGAGGCGTGCTGGAGCTTGTCCTGCACATTCCCGTCGCCGTCCAGCCCTTGGAGGTTGTGCCAGGTCGACGTCAATGCCTTCAGTCGACCGCTGACCTCGTCGTGGAAGCCCGCCTCGGCCGCCTGGGAGTCGAAGTACTCGGCGGTCAGCTGCGACAGGGAGTCCTCCAGGCGGCTGAGCTCGTCCAGGATGGACGGTCCGAAGGCATCGGCGTCGCCGGACAGTCGCGTGTGGAGGTACCCGGCGAGGTCGGCCGGTGTCGGATAGTCGAAAACGAGCGCCGCCGGCAGCGACAGGCCGGTCACCGCGGCCATCCGGTTGCGCAGTTCGACCGCGGTCAGCGAGTCGAACCCGAGAGAACGGAAGGCGGTTCCCTCGTCGATCTTCCCCGCACCCGCGTGCCCCAGCACCATAGCGGCCTGCTCCCGGACCATCGACAGCACCACCGACGGTCCCTTGCCGGGCGGGGCCTCCCGCAAATCCCGCAGCCACGAGGAATCCCCGTTCGCCGCGTCCGCGGCCACCGCCGCCTCGGCCTCCGGGAGTTCGGCCAGCGACCGTCCGCCGAGGCCGAGTTCCGCGACCCGGCCCCAGTCCACGTCGGCGACCGCGACGTACCCGTCGTCCAAGGTGTGTTCCAGCGCCATCACGGCCACCGCCGGATCCATCCCGCGCACGCCCACCCGCCGATGGAGGGACTGCATCAGTTCGGCGTCGGCCAGGCCGGCGCCGGCCCAGGCACCCCACCCCATCGACACCATCGGTGCACCCTGTGCCCGCCGCATCTGTGCGTAGGCGTCCAGGAACCCATTGGCCGCGGCGTAGTTGCCCTGGCCCGGCGAACCCAGCAACGCCGCCACCGAGGAGAACAGTACGAACGCCTGCAGGCCCATGTCCGCGGTGAGTTCGTCCAGGGCGAGCACCGCGTCGATCTTCGGCGCGGCCACCGCCTCCAGCCGCTGCGGTGTCAACGAACCGAGCACACCGTCGTCCAGAACACCCGCCGTGTGCACAACGGCGGTCAGCGGGAATTCCTCGGGAATCGCGGCCAAGGCCTCGGCCATCGCAACACGGTCGGCGGCGTCACCGGCCGCCACCTGCACACCGACACCCAACGCCGACAACTCCGCCACCAGTGCTTGCGCACCGGGCGCGTCCGCGCCCCGGCGGCTGACCAGCACCAGATGCTCCGCACCACGCTCGACCAGCCAGTGCGCCACCCGCGCACCCAACGCACCCGTTCCGCCGGTCACCAGTACCGTTCCCGACGGTTGCCAGCCCTGCCCCGGTACGACATGGGCGCGGCGCAACCGCATCCCGTACACGCCGTCGGGGCGCACCGCGACCTGGTTCTCGCCATCGCCATCGGCCAGCACCGAACAGCACCGCTGCCACAACAGCTCATCCAGCGGCCCGGCGGGAAGATCGATCAAGCCTGCCCAACCGCCGGGCTGCTCGGAACCGATCACCCGGCCCAGCCCCCACACCTGTCCCTGCCAGGCATTCACCACCGGATCGCTCTCACCGACATTCACCGCGCCCCGGGTCAGCACCCACATCGGCACCGAATTCCATGCCTGAGCGACCGCGAGCAACTGCGCCGCACACTCGCGGCCCTCACCGGCCACCACCACCGCACCAGCCAACGACCCGGCCTCCGGCAGCTCCCGCTCATCGACCTGGTCGAGATCAATGCGTACGACCTCGGCGCCGGCCTCCGTCAGGAAGGCCGCCAGGTCGTCACCGGAGCCCGCGGCCGCCAGCAGCGCCCACACACCATCAAGCCGGCCACCGGACCTTTCCGGCAGTGACGACCACCCCACCCGATACCGCCACCGGTCCACCGCCGAACGTGCCTGCCGCTGCCGCAGGGAAGCCAGCACCGGCAACACCGCCGACGCGTCCTCGCGCTCCACCGCCTCCCAGAACTCGGCGTCCAGACCGTCAACCGCGCTCGCGGAGCGCTGAGATGACGCCTCGGGCCAGAAGCGCTCCCGCTGGAACGCGTACGTCGGCAGCGACATCACGGGGTTGCCCGACCGGGTTCCGAGCAGCGTGGTCCAGTCCACGGTGGAGCCATGGACGTGCACTCCGGCCACCGCGGTCAGCAGGGTCTCCGGTTCATCCCGCTCCGCCCGCATCGCGGGCAGCCATACGCCGCTGTCCACCGTGGCCATCGCGCTCAGCGTCCCGGCCGGCCCGGCCTCCAGGAACAGCTCCGCACCCAGTTCACGCAGCTTGAGAACAGCGTCGTGGTAACGCACTGTGTCCCGCACGTGCCGAACCCAGTAGGCCGGGTCTGTCACATCCGCACCTGGAATACCCGACACGACGGGGATCCGTGGCTCATGCCACGTCGCCTGCTCCAGCACCCGCGCGAACGGATCCAGCATCGGCTCCATCAACGGCGAATGGAACGCGTGACTCACCCGCAGCCGCCGCGCCTTGCCGCCCTGGTCACGCCACCGCTGCGCCAGCTCCTCCACGGTGTTCTCGTCACCGGAAATGACCGTGGACTCCGGACCGTTCACCGCCGCCAGGCCCACGGTGGCGTGCTCGCCGATCAGCTCCAGCGCCTCGGCCTCACCCGCCGACAACGCCACCATCGCCCCACCGGACGGCAACTCCTGCATCAACCGACCACGCGCCACCACCACCGCAGCCGCATCCGCCAAATCCCACACACCCGCCACATGAGCAGCACTCAGCTCACCGATCGAATGCCCAGCCACCCACTCCGCCGACACACCCCACGAACTCACCAACCGGAACAGCGCCACCTGCACCGCGAACAACCCAGCCTGCGTGTAGAGAGTTTCATCCAGCAGGCCCGGTTCGCTGTCGATCACTTCCCTGATCGGGCGCGGCAGATGCCGGTCCAGCTCCGTGCACACCTCATCAAAGGCTTCGGCGAACACCGGGTAGGCGGCCGACAACTGCGAACCCATACCAGGGCGTTGACTGCCCTGACCGGAAAACACCACCGCCAAGGGAACCGAACCCGGCGATCCGGTCACCACCCCGGCACCTGGCCGGTCCTCGGCAAACGCCTGCACACCATCCGCCAACGTCCGCCGGTCGCGGCCCAGTACCACGGCCCGATGCTCGAACACCGAACGCGTCGTGGCCAACGCCCGGCCGACCAGCACCGGATCGACCTCCGGCTGATCAGAGACCCACTGACCAAGTCGGACAGCCTGCTCCCGCAACGCCTCCGCCGATTTGGCCGACAGCAGCCAGGGCACCACTCCGCCCCGGACCACACCCGGTTCCACCACGGGGGCGGATTCGGGTTCTTCGAGGATCAGATGCGCGTTCGTACCGGAAATACCGAACGACGACACACCGGCCCGGCGAGGACGACCGTCCACCTGCCAGGGCACCGGCTCGGTCAACAGCTGGACCGCACCGGCCGACCAGTCCACATGGGACGACGGCGCGTCCACATGGAGCGTCCGCGGCAACAGGCCGTGCCGCATCGCCAGCACCATCTTGATGATGCCCGCCACGCCCGCGGCCGCCTGAGTGTGACCGAGATTCGACTTCAGCGAACCCAGCCACAGCGGCCGCTCCTCCGGCCGGCCCTGACCGTAGGTCGCCAGCAGCGCCTGCGCCTCGATCGGATCACCCAGGCGGGTCCCGGTGCCATGCGCCTCCACCACATCGACATCGGCCGAAGACAACCGCGCACTCGCCAACGCCGCCCGAATCACCCGCTGCTGCGAAGGACCGTTCGGCGCCGTCAAACCATTCGACGCACCATCCTGATTCACCGCACTGCCACGCAGCACAGCCAGAACCTGATGCCCATGTCGTCGGGCGTCGGACAGCCTTTCCAGCACCAGGACGCCGGCCCCTTCGCCCCAGCTGGTTCCGTCCGCGGCTTCGGAGAAGGGTTTGCACCGGCCGTCGGCGGCCAATCCGCCCTGCCGGGAGAATTCCACGAACACTTCCGGGGTGGACATCACTGTCACCCCACCGGCCAGCGCCATCGAACACTCACCGGACCGCAACGCCTGCGCGGCCAGATGCACCGTCACCAAGGAGGAGGAACAAGCGGTGTCCACCGTCACCGCCGGGCCTTCCAGGCCGAGCGCGTACGACACCCGGCCGGTGAGAACGCTTCCGTAGTTGCCGGTGCCGTTGAATCCGTCGCTGTCTCCCGGACTCAACGCCGTCTGAGTCGCGTAGTCGTGATACATCAACCCGAGATAGACACCGGTCGCAGTACCACGCAGCGAATCCGGCACGATCCCCGCCCGCTCCAACGCCTCCCACGCCGTCTCCAGTGCGAGCCGCTGCTGCGGATCCATCGCCACCGCCTCACGTGGCGAAATACCGAAGAATCCCGCGTCGAACTCCGCCGCGTCCTTCAGGAATCCGCCGTGGCGGGTGTAGGTGGTTCCCGGGCGAAGCCGGTCGGGGTCGTACAGTCCGGCCACATCCCAGCCGCGGTCGGCCGGGAATTCAGTCACTCCCTCGGAGCCGGCGGCCAGCAACTCCCACAACGCTTCAGGGGAATTCACTCCACCTGGGTAACGGCACCCCATCCCGACGATCGCGATCGGCTCGTCCAGCGCACCGGCCGCCGCGCCGCTCCCGAGCGCGGGAACCTCGTCCGCCTGCTCACCCAGCACCCCGGACAGCACGAACCCGGCCAGCAACCGCGAAGTCGGATAGTCGAAGGCCATGGTCGCCGGCAGGCGCATTCCGGTCACGGCGGTGAGCCGGTTACGCAGTTCCACCGCGGTCAGCGAATCGAAGCCCACGTCACGGAAGGTCGCATCGGCGTCGACCCGAACAGCCGAGGTGTGTCCCAGAACGGTGGCCGCTTGAGCACGTACCAGTTCCAGTACCGCCGACTGGCGCTCCTCGATGGGCAGTGCGGCAAGCCGGGCGGCAAGATCACCCTCACCAGCCGTGGTGGCCGCGGACCGGCGCCCCGGACCACCGGTCAACCCACTCAGCAACGACGAGACGGTTCCGGCGGCTCGCATGGCCGCTACGTCCAGTCGCGCCGCCACCACCAAGGACCGATCCAGGCGCGTTGCCGCATCGAACAACGCCAGTCCCTGTTCATCGGACAGCGCCCGAACTCCGGCCCGAGCCCACCGGGCCAAGTCGGTTTCACTCAGGCGACCGGTCATCCCTGAGCCTTGTTCCCACAGTCCCCACGCCAGCGAGTGTCCGGCCAGCCCCGACGACCGCCGCTGCTGCACCAGCGCGTCCAACGCGGCGTTCGCCGCCGCATAACTCCCCTGCCCCGCCGAACCGAGCGTGGCAGCCGCCGAGGAATACACCACGAACAGCCCCAGGTCCGTGTCACGGGTCAGCTCATGCAAATGCCACGCGGCATCCACCTTCGCCCGCAACACCCCAGCCAGCCGATCCGGGGTCAGCGACTCCACCGTCGCGTCATCCAGCACACCAGCGGCATGCACCACACCCGACACCGAATGCTCGGCGAACACCGCCGCCACCGCATCACGATCGGACACATCACACGCCTGGACCGACACCCGCGCGCCCAACTCACCCAGTTCGGCGGCCAGCTCATCCGCGCCCGGAGCGTCCATGCCCCGGCGCGAGAGCAGCAGCAGATCGCGCACACCGTAGGCAGTGATCAAATGCCGGGCCAGCAGCGCACCCAGTACCCCGGTGCCCCCGGTGATGACCACGGTGCCCGCAGCCACCTGGTCCGGTACCGCTTGACCAGCACCGGTAGCCCGTACCAGACGCCGCACACTCAACACGCCCGCGCGCAGCGCGATCTCCGGTTCGCCGCTGCCCACCACGGCAGGCAGGACGGCGTCGATGTCGATGTCGGCGTCGAGGTCCAGGAGAACAAACCGTCCCGGGTGCTCGGATTGCGCGGAACGCACCAAGCCGGTCACCGCCGCAGCGGCCAGATCGCCGCCATCGACCGCGCCCCGGGTGAGCAGCACCAGCCGCGAGTCCTCCGTGCCCGGCTCGGCCAGCCACTCCTGCAGCCAGTTCAGCACCGTGGCCGTCACCGTCTGCACCGACTCAAGACCATCGCCGGTCGGGACCTGGGCGACCACCACGGCGGGCAGTTCGCCCTCGACCTGGCCGTGCCAAGCCCACTCCACCGCGGTGGTCTCCGGGACGACCAGCGGGATCCAGTCCACACCGAACAGTGAGCGGCCCGTGCGTCCTCCGCCGGACGTGTCCGGGGCGGCGGTGATCGGGCGCAGCCGCAAGGAGTCCGCGCTGAACACCGGCTGCCCGGCCGGATCGTACGCCTCGACCCCGACCCCACCGTCCTCACGATGGGACAACCTCACACGCAGCACCGACGCACCGGTGGCGTGCAACCGTACGCCATTCCACGCGAACGGGAGGCTCACCCCGTCCCCGCCGGGCTGAGCGGTCAGGCCGATCGGGTGCAGGGCCGAGTCCAGTAGTGCCGGGTGCACCCCGAATCCGTCGACCTCGGTTCCCTCGGCCAGAGCCACCTCGGCGAACACGTCCGCGCCGGACTGCCACACTCCACGAAGCCCCTGGAACACCGGTCCATAGCCGTAGCCGTCCTCGGCCAGGCGCTCATAGGCACCGTCCACCGGCACCGGCCGCGCACCTGCCGGGGGCCATGCCCCCGGCCACTCCGGTGCCGGGGCGGACTGCGTACTCAGTGCACCGTCGGCGTGCTGAACCCACTCATCGTCATCGTCGGCACGCGAGAAGATGCCGACCACCCGACGGCCGTCCTCATCGGGCTCGCCGACCCGGATCTGCACCCGTACGCCACCCTGCTCGGACAACAGCAACGGGGCCTGCAACGTCAGTTCGTCGACCACCGCGCAGCCGACGCGGTCACCGGCGTGCACCGCCAGATCCACGAACGCCGTTCCCGGCAACAACACCGAACCGAGCACGGCGTGGTCGGCCAGCCAGGGGTATGTGGCCAGCGACAACCGGCCGGTCAGCACCACCGCGTCCCCACCAGCCAGCGCCACTTCCGCGCCGAGCAGCTGATGCCCAGGCTCGCCCTGCCCCAATGACCGAGCGTCCCCGGGCCGCACTCCGGCGAGCGCGGGCCAGTAGCGCTGCCTTTGGAAGGCGTAGGTCGGCAGGGGCACCGGCCGCCCGCCGGCGCCCAGCAAGGAGACCCAGTCCACGCCGGCGCCGTGCACGTACGCCCCGGCCAGCGCGGCCATGACCGTTTCGGACTCGTCGCGTTCGGACCGCATTGCGGGCAGCCATACGCCGCTGTCCACCGTGGCCATCGCGCTCAGCGTCCCGGCCGGCCCGGCCTCCAGGAACAGCTCCGCACCCAGTTCACGCAGCTTGAGAACAGCGTCGTGATAACGCACCGTTTCCCGCACATGCCGAACCCAGTAAGCCGGGTCCGTCACATCCGCATCCGGCGTACCGGACACCACCGGTATGAGCGGCTCACGCCACGTCACCCGCTCCAACACCCGCGCGAACGAATCCAGCATCGGCTCCATCAACGGCGAATGGAACGCATGACTCACCCGCAACCGCCGCGCCTTCCCGCCCTGGTCACGCCACCGCTGCGCCAGCTCCTCCACCGTATTCTCAGCACCGGAAATCACCGTGGACTCCGGACCGTTCACCGCCGCCAGGCCAACCTCGGCCCGCTCACCGATCAACTCCAGCGCCTCGGCCTCACCCGCCGACAACGCCACCATCGCCCCACCGGACGGCAACTCCTGCATCAACCGACCACGCGCCACCACCACCGCAGCCGCATCCGCCAAATCCCACACACCCGCAACATGAGCAGCACTCAGCTCACCGATCGAATGCCCAGCCACCCACTCCGCCGACACACCCCACGACGACGTCAGCCGGTACAGAGCCACCTGCACCGCAAACAACCCAGCCTGCGTATAAAGAGTTTCATCCAGCAGGCCCGGCTCACCATCGATCACCTCACGGATCGGACGCGGCAAATGCCGGTCCAGCTCCGCACACACCTCATCAAAAGCCTCAGCGAACACCGGGAACACAGCCGACAACTGCGAACCCATACCAGGACGTTGACTACCCTGACCGGAAAACACCACCGCCAGCCGCCCAGAAACAGGCGAGCCGGTCACCACACCCGCACCCGACCGGTCCTCGGCAAACGCCTGCAAGCTCTCCAGCAACGCCTGCTGGTCCCGGCCCAGCACCACCGCCCGATGCTCGAACACCGAACGGCTCGTGGCCAACGCGCGACCCACTGCCACCGGATCGACCTCCGGGCGTTCGGCGGTCCACCTGACCAGCCGGGACGCCTGCTCCCGCAACGCCTCCGGCGACCTGGCCGAAAACAGCCACGGCACCACGCCGGCCGCCGGGGTCTCATCCGATTCGGTTACCGATACCGGTTCGGGTTCTTCGATGATCACATGGGCGTTCGTGCCGGAGATACCGAACGACGAGACACCCGCCCGGCGCGGATGGCCATTGGCCTGCCACTGCACCGGCTCCGTCAGCAACTGCACGGCGTCGGAGGACCAGTCCACATGCGACGACGGCGCGTCCACGTTCAACGTGCGCGGCAATACATCGTGGTGCATGGCGAGCACCATCTTGATCACACCGGCAACTCCGGCGGCAGCCTGGGTATGACCGATGTTGGACTTCACCGACCCCAGCCACAGCGGCCGATCCTCCGGCCGGTCCTGACCGTACGTCGCCAGCAGCGCCTGCGCCTCGATCGGGTCACCCAGGCGGGTCCCGGTGCCATGCGCCTCCACCACATCGACCTCGGCCGAAGACAACCGCGCACTCGCCAACGCCGCCCGAATCACCCGCTGCTGCGAAGGACCGTTCGGCGCCGTCAAACCGTTCGACGCACCATCCTGATTCACCGCACTGCCACGCAACACGGCCAGAACCTGATGTCCATTCCGTCGTGCATCGGACAACCGCTCAAGAACCAGGATCCCGGCGCCCTCACCCCAACCGGTCCCGTCCGCGGCATCCGCGAACGGCTTGCACCGGCCATCAGCGGCCAGGCCGCCCTGGCGGGAAAACTCCACGAACATATCCGGGGTGGACATCACCGTGACACCACCGGCCAGCGCCATCGAGCACTCACCGGAACGCAACGCCTGCGCGGCCAGATGCGCCGCCACCAGAGAAGAAGAACACGCCGTGTCCACCGTCACCGCCGGGCCTTCGAGGCCCAGTGTGTAGGCGACTCGGCCCGAAGCCACACTCACCGCATTGCCGGTCAGCACATGTCCATCGACCTCGTCCGAACCGGACGCCAGCACCGAACCGTAGTCGGATCCGCCGACACCCACATAGACACCGGTATCCGAACCACGCAGTGAATCCGGCACGATCCCGGCCCGCTCCAACGCCTCCCAGGCTGTTTCCAGCACCAGCCGCTGCTGCGGATCCATCGCCGTCGCCTCACGCGGGCTGATCCCGAAGAACTCCGGATCGAACATTCCCGCCTCAGCCAGGAAAGTGCCGTGCCGGGAGTACGAGGTACCCGGGCGAAGCCGATCCGGGTCGTACAGGCCCTCCACATCCCAGCCGCGGTCGACCGGGAACTCCGACACCCCTTCCCCGCCGGCGGCCAGCAACTCCCACAACGCCTCCGGCGAATCCACTCCGCCCGGGAAACGACACCCCATGCCCACGATCGCGATCGGCTCATCCGCCGCCCAGGCCGCACCGGCCGGTGCCCGATCCGACTCGGACACTCCTGACAAGCGGCGGTGCAGATACGCGGCCAGCCGCGTGGGTGTCGGATAGTCGAACAGCACGGTGGCCGGCAGATCCAGAGCAACAGCCGCGATGAGCCGGTTGCGCAGCTCCACGGCCATGTAGGAATCCGAGCCCTGTTCCCGAAAACTCCGACCGGCGTCGATGTCCGATGCTCCACCGTGACCGAGCACCGCGGCGGCGTGCGTGCGGACCAGGTCGAGCAGGTACGACTCGCTGGCGGCCACGCCGGGCGCGGCACCGACTCCGGTACGACCGCGCCGACGCTCATCGCGGCGTGGACCGTCCACGACGGTGTCTCGCAGGTCGCTGCTCAGATCGGCGACCACGATGCTCGGGTCGTCGTGTTCAACGGCGCTGACCAGCGCCTCGACCTGCCGGGCGGAATCAGTGGGGCGCATCCCCTCGACCGACGGCATGTCCTCGTCGTGCCATGCCACGACGTTGCCCGGCAGGGAGTCCGCCCGGCGCAGCCGGATCAGCGCCTCGGCATGGCCATTCGAGTCCGGATCCAGGCCCAGTTGAGCACTCGCACGTGACACCACCACGAACGCGGACAGCTCACGGTCGGCACTTTGTTCGTGCAGACGCCGGAGAGCCTCGGGATCGGGCGTGCCATCAGGTTCCGGCAAGTACAGGACTGCTGTGAGGTCCGGGTCGGCGGGCAGGTCACTGCCCCGGACGACCCGCGCACCGCCGCCTTCCAACCAGCTGACCAGCGCTTCGGCCGACCGGCCGGTGCCACCACCGGCCAGCAGTACGGTGCCGGAGGGACGCCAGGTGTGCGGGGCCGCACTCGGAACCGGCGCCGACCGTACCCGCCAGGCGAACACTCCGGTGGAGCGCAGGGCCAAGCGGTCCTCTCCGTACTCACCGGCCAGAACGGCGCGCAGCCTGCGCGAGGTCGTCGCGTCCCACTCCGAAGGGAGTTCGAGACGGCCGCCGGCACCGCCCGGAGCCGACGGCCGATCCCAGTACTCCGTTCCCGACGATTCCCGGGGATCACCTGTCATGCCCGTCGTCACGGACCACACCGGAACGTCGGACACCATGCCCGCGGAAACGTCAGGTGGCAGGAACGACACCACACCGGCGACCGGCCCCAGGTCCCCGAAGTCGGTTTCCGGACGGGCCGGGTCCACCCGAACGAGCAACGACTCGTCGCGGTCGTCCGAGAGCGCGGCGACAACCTGGCCGACCGCGTCCTCCTCCGAGTGGTCGGCTGGTACCGCCACGACCCATCGACCGGTCAGTGTCCGGTCCAGCACGGGGCCGATCGGCGCCCAGCAAACCTCGTACCGCAACGCGTCGAGTTCGGTGCCTTGAGGCGTGTTACGGCCCGGAGCCACCGCCGGTGCATCCGGCAGCCAGTACCGCTTCCGCTGGAAGGCATACGTCGGCAGGCCGATCGTGTGGGTACGGGTCCGCGTGCCGACCTGCGTGGTCCAGTCCACCGGCACGCCCGCGACATGAACACCTGCCAGGGACCGCAGCCACCGGCCCCGGCCGCCGTCATCACGACGCAACGTACCGGTCACGGCCAGTCCCTCACCGGCCTGCTCGACCGCCATCGCGAGGACCGGATGCGCACTCACCTCAACGAAGGTGCGATGCCCGGCCGCCACCAGCGACTCGATCACCTCGGCGAAACGCACCTGCTCACGCAGATTCCGATACCAATACCCACCATCAAGCCCCGCCGTATCGACCAGGGCAGCCTCCAGCGTGGAATGGAACGGCACCTGGCTGCTCGTCGGCTCCAGCCCGGCCAGATCCTCAGCCAACCGCGCCTCGATCGCCTCCACCTGAGCCGAATGCGACGCATAATCCACCGCGATCCGCCGCACACCATCATCGGCATGCCGGGCCACGAACTCGTCACACGCCTCCGCAGCACCCGAAACCACCACCTGTGACGGGCCGTTCACCGCAGCCACCGACAAGTCAGCCCACGGAGCAATCCACTCCTCCACCTGAGCCAAGGTCGCGCGAACCGACACCATTCCGCCGGAACCCGCCAAAGCCACAATCGCCTGACTGCGCAAGGCGACCACCCGCGCGCCGTCCTCCAACGACAGCCCACCAGACACCGTCGCCGCGGCAATCTCACCCTGCGAATGACCCACCACCATGGACGGGACCACACCGGCCGAGCTCCACAGCTCAGCCAGGGACACCATCACCGCCCACGACACCGGCTGCACCACATCAACCCGCGCCAACAACTCAGCGTCACCCAGCGCGTCACGCAACGACCAGTCCACGAACGGCTCCAACGCCGCCGCACACCGCTCCATCGCCTGAGCGAACACCGGCTCGGAGTCCCACAACTCCACACCCATACCGACCCACTGCGCACCCTGCCCCGGGAACACAAACACCGGACCCAGCCCAGCCGGCGCCACGACACCGTGCACCACCGCAGCGGACGTCTCAAAGTCCCGCAGCCCAGCGACAAAACCAGTCACATCGTCAGCAACCACAACCGCGCGATGGTCGAACATCGACCGGGTCGTCACCAAGGCACGACCCGCGGCCGCCACATCGATCCCCGGTCGCGCAGCAGCCCACTGCCCCAACCGGACAGCCTGCTCCCGCAACGCCTCCGCCGACTTCGCCGACAGCAACCACGGCACCACACCACCGGCCGGGACGTCCGCCGGCTCCACCGGTTCGTCAGCACTGTCGAAACCAGTCGTTTCGCTCACCACGACGTGGCAGTTGGTACCGCCCATGCCGAACGAACTCACCCCGGCCACCAGTGGCCGCCCGTCGTCGGGCCACGCATCGGTCTCCGTCTGCACGCGCAGGTTCAGATCCGTCAGCGCGATCTGCGGATTCGGCTCACGGAAGTTCAGGCTCGGTGGGATCCGGCGGTGCCTGATCGCCAGCACCACCTTCAGCAGACCGGCGATCCCGGCCGCCGACTCCAGGTGGCCGATGTTCGTCTTGACCGAACCGACTCGCAGGGGGCCATGCGCACGTCGCGGCCCACCCACCGCAGCACCCAGCGCGGCCGCCTCGACCGGGTCACCGACCCGGGTGCCGGTCCCGTGCAGTTCGACGTACTGCACCTCGGCCGGGTTCACACCGGCGTGCTCGTACGCTCGCCGGATGACCTCCTCCTGCGCGGCGCTGCTGGGAACGGTCAGCCCATCGCTCACCCCGTCGTTGTTGACCGCGCTCCCGCGAATCACGCAGTACACCTGGTCACCATCGGCCAGCGCCTGCCGCAGTGGCTTGAGCACCACCACGGCGCCGCCCTCGCCGCGGACGAACCCGTTGGCCCTGGCGTCGAAGGTGAAACATCGGCCGTCGGGCGACAACCCACCGAACCTCGACAACTCGACCGCGGCGTGCGGGCTGAAATTGAGGATCACCCCGCCGACGATCGCGCTGGAACACTCCCCACGGCGCAGGCTTTCACACGCGAGATGCACGGCGACCAACGAGGACGACTGCGCGGTGTCCACGGTGATGCTCGGGCCGCTCAGCCCGAGCGTGTAGGACACGCGGTTGGCGATCATTCCGCGCTGCACACCGGTGGTGCTGTGTGCGGTGATCGCGTCCAGCCCGCGGCGGTGCAGGAGAGCCGCGTAGTCGTCCTTGTTGGCACCGGCGAAAATACCGACGTCGGCACCCCGCACCTGATCCGGGACGATCCCGGCGTCTTCCAGCGCCTCCCAGCTCAGCTCCAGCATGAGCCGCTGCTGCGGGTCGATCGCGGCGGCCTCACGTGGCGAGATCCCGAAGAACGCCGCGTCGAACTGGTCGATGCCCTCCAGGTAGCCCCCGAACGCCGTGCCATCGGCGTCGGGACCGGGGCCGTCGGCAGCGTCCCAACGAGTGGCGGGAGTCGTCGAGATCGCGTCCACGCCGTCGTGCAGCAGGGTCCAGAAGGCCGCCGGACTGGCGGCATGCGGCAATCGGCACGACACGCCGACAACGGCGATCGGGCCCCGGTCCAAAGAGGATTCAGGCATCAGAGTTCTCTCGGGTAGCCACTCGTGACAAGGGGACATGGCAGCGGCCGGCGGCACCAGCCGGCCCTGCCGTCGGAGAAGCGCTTGGAACGCCTAGACGCGGTCCATCGGCACGTCGAATCGCTCGTAGTAGAACTTGAACCGCTCACGCAATTCGTTCTTGTCGAGCCCGAAGTCGTCCATGGTGAAGCGCTGCCTGCTGCGATGTCCGTCCGCTCTCGCGGTGAAGGCGCGCATTTCTTCCATGGCGGTGTCGTCCGGTTCGTGGCCCACCGCCGAGGATATTCGGGTCACCGTACCGATCGGATCGCTGACCAGCTCACCGAAAGCGACGTCGACGAACTGGTCCGCGTTCGCGATTCCCTCGGCGCTGTCGCGGTAGTCGACCATCGAACGCAGAGCTCGCTCGATGTAGTCGGCGCACAACTGGCCGATGTGGTGCAGATTGGGGTTCCGCAGCAGCATTCCGGTCGAAAACGTGCTCAGTGCGGCGAGAGATACCAGGGAAGAGATCGGGTCGCGGTGGGTCTGCACCACCGTCGCGTCGTCGAACACCGTCAGCAAGGGGCGCAGCATCTCCAGGTGCGTGGGCGTTTTGAGCAACCAGCGGCCACCGTCCGGCCGATCGGCCTGCATGGCCTGGAGGTACTGCCGGAGCAGCCGATACCCGCCGGAGTGATCGGCGTCGGTGTACCACCGTGTGTATTCCGGGAAATAGCCGAAACCGAACTGAAGCGACACATGCGCGGCGTCCAGCAGCGGCATTTCCTCTTCGGGCTCGTCGTTGGCTATCTCATGGCTGTCCACGAATCCGGGGAACGTCCAGGACATGGCGCGCACGAACCGCTCGCCCGTCCGTACGCGCGGATCGGGCCCGCTGCCGCGCGAGGTGCCGCCGGCCGGGATCGGCTCCAGCGATTCCCAGAAAGGCATGTGGTGCCAGGCGTGGTCCCGCGCCATCGTCCGATGCAGAAAGGTGGTGCCGCTTCGGGGCATGCCCACCACGAACAGCGGTGCGTTGACCGGTTTCTCGAACAGTTCGGGCTGCCTGGCCGCGAGTTCGGTCAACCGCAGCCGGTGGACCATCGGCTGGGTGAGCAGTCGGCGGACCATCAGGCGGCCGAAAACGCTGAGGTCGACCTCCTGGTTGGCCGAACGGCACAGAATCTCCAGCGGCTCCTCGAAAGGAGCGAGATCACCGAAATCCGACAGTCCGGTTCTGGCTCGGGCCCGGTCGGCGAGTTCGGCGGCCTCGACGGGCCACAAGCGGGTTCCGACCGGATCGAGCAACCGGTTGATCGATCGGATCAGCCACGGCAGCCGGTATCCGCCAATGGGTGGGGCTGCCGTCGGCGAAGAACTGCTCTTTGTCGCATCCGGACGCATTGACCTCAACTGCCTTTCGGGCCGTCATCTGCGGAGAGCCGGGGAAGCTCGATAAGAAGAACGAAAGCCGGATCACCCCGCGAAAACCGGGCACCGCCGGGCGCGTTGAAACGCGAGGTGCGAGGACCGCACACGGTGGTGGACTGAATCGATCTCCGGCCGGTTCTAGAAACCGCCTTGCTCGCGAGTCGCCCTCCTACCGTGGGACAGCGGTACCGCGTGGGCGGTACTTTGATGCGGTCGTCGTCGCGGACATCGCGGGCTCCTGGATCCGTATCACGTTCCGGTCTCGGCCCAGTATTGCGCGCATCCAGCCCCGCCCCGTGGGTGCGAGCGAGAACCTGTTGCCTCGCGCGGTATGAACCCACGCGTTGGACGCGCACCGCGTGGGATGGATACGAAGATCCAGCCGCGGTCAGCGGGCAGCCGGGGGGATGAACCCGCCGAAAGTTCCGCCGGGGCGGTTGAGCGCGGGCGACCACTTGGTCGCCCCCGGCCCATTCCAGCTGCGGCCATGGCGATTTCGACCGTGGCGATACCTGACGAGTCTCGTGCACGGTAGGCGGTGAGACGTCAAGCTTGTGAGCGTTGCTCATGGTTCGTGTGGTGTGGTGGGGAACGCGACGTGTGTAGTGGTCGTCAGCAACCCGGGCATCACGGTCCTGACGGCCGATGTGATCGCTGAACTCGTTTCCGACGGCCGGTCGGTGACGGTCGGACGCGGCAGTTGTCGCCGGCAAGATCCGCAAGACGGTGCCGCGTGCCAGGGGCGCCCACACCCAGCGCCTGGGACCGAACCTCCCGCCCCTGGGAGCGAGGGAGTGACCGGACCAACGCCCCACTCCAGGGGTACGAGGAAGGGCGCCTGACCGGGAGTATTCCCATCAGGCGCCCCTTCACGGGCACTGTTCAAGCAGCAAGGCGAAACACGTCCTCGCCCCTACTTCGTCCCGCTGTCGTCCCGGTCACGACCGGTTGTTCCGGAATGTCTCCGGACCGCTCCCGCATCCGGCCCGACCGAACTTCACTGCCCCGTCGCGTCCGGGCGCGTGGACAGGTCCCCCTTCGACAGCCATCGGTCCACGGCCTCCGCCGTGGATTCGGCGTGCTCGGTCATCATCGTGAAGTGGTTGCCCTGGACCTCGATCCGCTCAAGCGGGATGCCCAACGAAGCCCGCCACCACGGGTCTTCGACCTTTTCGTCGAGCCACTCGGCGGCGGTGAGGCACAGCACCGGGGTGGTGGAAAGAGGAGTGGGGTTCCACGTGCTGAACAGACGCGCGTAAGCGCCCATCGCCACGAACTGGCGTGATGCCGCGCCGGGGGCGTCCGAGAGCAGCATGGTCCGCTGGGTGTTCTCCTGCAGCATGCGCTCCTGCACCTGCTGGTCCATGTGCGGCGGGGGCAGGTAGGTGTCGATGAGCACCACACCGGCCAGTGGCTCGCCGAGTTCCTCCAGGCGTTGTGCGAGGGCGTAGGCGACCCAGCCGCCGGACGAGTGCCCGACCAGCACCGGGGGCCGGTCGTCGAACGTCGCCCGCAGCGTGGCCCGGTGCAGGTCGAGCAGGGCGTCGAGGTCGGCAGGCAGTGGCTCTGCCGCCCCGAATCCCGGCGAGGCGCTTGCCCAGGTCTCGCGCTGTCCGGCCATGCGCCGGGCGAACGGGGTGTACTGGTCGATGTCCGACGGCGCGACGAGCGACAGGTAGCACATGAGCCCCGGCCCGGCCGGGCCGTCGCCGATCCGGTGGGCGATCTGCTTCGCCAGTTCGTCGTCGGCCCGTTCGAAGGTCGGCTCGACTTGCGCTGCCGCCTGGAGCACGTCGAGGAAGTGCTGGTAGCCGCCGGTGGCGATCGCCTTGCGCTGCAACGACAGGATGAAGTCGTCGCCCTGTGGACGGGTCTCGGCCGGGCCGGTGTCGCCCGGGGTGAAGGTCAGCCCGCTGAGATGCTGGGCCAGGGCCCGGGGGCCGTCGTAGTCGAACACGATGGTGGCGGGCAACCGCTTGCCGGTCAGGACCGCGATGCGGTTGCGGAGTTCGACGCCGCTGAGCGAGTCGAAGCCCAGCTCCTTGAACCTGCGGTCCGGGCCGACCTGCTCGGCCGAGGTATGCCCGAGCAGCGTCGCGATCTGCTCCCGGATCACGCCCAGCAGCAGTTGCTCCCGCTCGTCGGGAGCCATGGTCGCCAGGCGCGCGGCGACATCGAGCCGCGCGGCGCCCTCGGCCGCACGGCGCCTGCGAGTGCGCCGGGGGGCCAGTGCCCGCAGAATCGCGGGCACGTCGTCGCCGAGCGCGTCGGCGCGCAGCGGCACCGGGAGCAGCACCCCTTCGCCGCCCGCGAGCGTGCGGTCGAACAGTCGCAGCCCCTCTTCGGTCGACAGTGCCCGGACACCGGCACGTGACACCCGGGCCCGGTCCACATCCGACATTCCGCCCGTCATGCCACTGGCCTCCTCCCACAGGCCCCAGCCCAGCGACAACCCCGGCAGCCCGGCACGTACCCGAGCCTGCGCCAGAGCGTCCAGGAACGCGTTGCCCGCCGCGTACGCTCCCTGCCCCGCGGGCCCGAGCGTGCCGGCCACGGAGGAGAACAGTACGAACATCGACAGGTCCTGATCGCGGGTCAGCTCGTGCAGGTTCCACGCTCCCGCGACCTTGGGCGCCAGCACCTCACGCAGCTGATCCGCCCCCAGCGACTCGACCACCCCGTCGTGCAGCACACCCGCCGCGTGCACCACACCATCGATCTTCACACCATCGAGGGCCGACCGCAGGGACTCCCGATCCGCTACATCACACGCCTGCACGTCCACCAGCGCGCCCAACTCGCGCAGCTCCTCGACGAGTTCACCGACCCCGTCGGCAGCTAGACCCCGACGGCTCAGCAGCAACAACCGCCGCACCCCGTGCTCCACCACCAGATGACGCACCAAGGCCGAACCCAGCGTCCCCGTCGCCCCCGTCACCACCACCGTGCCCTCCGACCCCGATACCACCGGGGCCACGGAATCGGCGGCCAGGGCGGCCGGAACGATCCGCGGCACGAGCACCTCGGTGCCACGCACGAGCAGTTGAGGCTCGTCACCGTGCGCCAGCGACGCCACCTTCTCCGTCGGCAGCTCTCCAACAGAGCCGGAGTCGGAGTCCGACTCCGACTCCGAGTCCAGGTCTGCCTCCGAGTCGATGAGTACGATGCGGCCCGGGTTCTCCGTCTGGGCCGAGCGGACCAGCCCGGACACGGCGGCAGCCGCCAGGTTCTGCCCGGAGGCCGCGCCCCGCGTCGACACAACCAGCCGGGACTCGGCCCAGCGTTCGTCCGACAGCCACGACTGGAGCACCTCCAGGCACCATTGCACGGCTGCGACCGGGTCGGTGTCCGTACGGTCCGGACACCGTGCCACCACCACGTCCGGCCGGCCGGCCTCGACCGGCCAGACGTCCACGGTGAGTCCGGTGGCGTCAGCAGTGGCGGCGGCCGGAACCCAGTCCAGCGCGAACAGCGATTCGTCCACCCGGTCGGGCCGGCCCTTCGTCAGAGGCCGCACCGCCAGGGTCTCGACCTCGGCCACCGGGGCACCGGTGCCGTCGGCCACCGCCAGCGAGACGGCGTTCGGACCGGCCGGTGAGATGCGGGCGCGCAGCCGGGTCGCCCCGCTGCTGTGCAGCTCCACCCCCCGCCAGCTGAACGGCAGCGCCGCGGACTCCCCTTCGCCGGACACCGCCATACCGTGCAGCACCGCGTCGAACAGTGCCGGGTGCAGGGTGAAACCGTCGTCGGGCCGCTGTTCGGCCGGCCGGCCGACCTCCACGAATACGTCCTCACCGCGCCGCCACACGGCCTCAAGCCCCTGGAACGACGGGCCGTAGTCCAGCCCCACGCCCGCGAGTCGCTCGTACCAGTCGGTGGTCTCGACCGGCTCCGCACCGGTCGGCGGCCACTGAGTGAACTCGACGGCGCTCGCCGAGGTGCCGGCGGTGAGCGTGCCGGTGGCGTGACCGCGCCAGGATCCGTCGCCGCCCGAATACAGCGCGAACGGCCGGTTGCCCTGCTCGTCCTCGGTCTCCACGACGAGTTGGACGCGCACATCCCCGGATTCGGGGATGATCAACGGCTCGCTCAGCACCAGTTCGTCGATCCGCCCGAGGCCGACCTCGTCACCCGCGGACAGCACCATCTCCACCACCGCGGTCCCCGGCAGCAGCGCGGCACCGTCGACGCGGTGGTCACCCAGCCACCCCGTGCTCCGCAGCGACAGGCACCCGGTCAGCACCAGCCGCCCGTCCGGGCCGTCTATCTGCGCGCCGAGCAGTGGGGTTCCCGTCGGACGCTGGCCGACCCCGCGCACGTCTGCGACGGCAGGGGCCTCGTACCAGTACCGCTCGGTCTGGAACGCGTAGGTGGGGAGCGGGACGCGCGTCGCGCCGAGTCCGCCGTACACGCGCGTCCAGTCGACCTGGACGCCCCGTACGAACAGCTTCGCCAGCGACTCAACGAAGCACGTCGTGTCGTCGCGGTCCCGCTTCAGCGAACCCGTCACCTCGACCGACGTGTCGTCCACGGTGTCCTCGACCGCGCCGGACAGTGCCGGGTGCGGGCTGACCTCGACGAACACCGAGAAGCCCTGCGAGCGCAGAGTCTTCACCGCGCGGTCGAACAGCACCGGCTTGCGCAGGTTGGCCAGCCAGTAGTCACCGGACAGCGACGCCGTGTCGACCACCTCTCCGGTCACCGACGAGCAGAACAGTTCGGGCCGGGACACCGCGTTCACCCCGGCCACGACGGGCCGCAGCTCGGCGGCGATCCCGTCCACCTGCGCGGAGTGGGAGGCGTAGTCCACCGCGATCCGCCGGGCACGGATCTCCCGGGCCACACAGGTGGCGACCAGCGCCTCGACGCCCTCCACCGTGCCGGACACCACGACCGAGGACGGGCTGTTCACCACGGCCACTTCCACCCCGTCGGGCAACAGGCGCTCGACCTCGGCCGCCGGCAGCGCGATCGACGCCATCGTGCCGTGACCGGACAGCGACCGTGCCAGTACGGCGGACCGGCCCGTCACCAGGCGCAGTCCGTCGCGCAGCGAGAGCGCACCGACCGCGACCGCGGCGGCGATCTCCCCCTGTGAGTGTCCGATCACCGCACGGGCTCCGACGCCGACCTCGCGCCACAGCCGGGCCAGGGACACCATCACCGCGAAAAGCACCGGTTGGACGACGTCCACCCGGTCCAGCCCCGGCGCGCCGGTCTCTCCTCGCAGCACCGCCGGCAGCGACCAGTCGACCAGCTCGGACAGCGCCGTGTCGCACTCCGCCATCGCCTCGGCGAACACCGGGGAGCTCTCCAGCAGCCGCAGCGCCATCCCGGCCCACTGCGAGCCCTGTCCCGGGAACACCCAGGCCACGCCGGAGTCGGCCACCGTCCGGGTCAGCACGCCCGTGACGACGCCGGGATGCGGCGTGTCCTCGGCGAGCGCGGTCAGCGCCTCGATCAGCGTCTCGCGGTCCGGGGCGAGCACCACGGCGCGGTGATCGAACAGGGCACGGGAGGTCACCGCCGACAGCCCCACGTCGACCGGGCGCAGCTCGGGCCGTTCCGTGACGAACCGGGCCAGTCGGGCCGCCTGCCCGCGCATTGCCGCCGCCGAACGGCCCGAAACCACCACGGGCACGACGGGCAGTTGGCCGAACGCTCCTGTGCCGGGCGTCGGTGACGGTGTGTCGGACGCCGGGGACTGTTCCAGTACCACGTGCGCGTTCGTGCCGCTGATCCCGAACGCGGAGACGGCGGCGCGGCGGGGCCGCTCGGCGTCGGGCCACTCCCGCTTCTCCGTCAGGAGTTTCACCCCGCCCGGCGACCAGTCGACCCGGGAGGTCTGCTGCTCGGCGTGGAGCGTGGCGGGCATGGCTCCGGCGTTCATCGCCGTCACCATCTTGATGACTCCCGCGATCCCCGCGGCCGTCTGTGTGTGCCCGATGTTGGACTTCAGCGAGCCCAGCCACAGCGGCCGGTCCGCCGGACGGTCCACGCCATAGGTCGCGAGGAGCGCCTGCGCCTCGATCGGGTCACCGAGCCGGGTTCCGGTGCCGTGCGCCTCCACCACGTCCACGTCGGAGGCGGACAGGCCCGAGGCCTTCAGCGCCTGCCTGATGACACGCTGTTGGGAGGGACCGTTGGGCGCGGTCAGCCTGCTGCTCGCGCCGTCCTGGTTGATCGCGGACCCGCGGACGAGGGCGAGCACCTGGTGACCGTTGCGCCGGGCGTCGGACAGCCGCTCCAGCATCACCACACCCACGCCCTCGGACCACCCGGTGCCGTTCGCACCTTCGCCGAACGCCCGGCACCGGCCGTCCGGCGAGGCTCCGCCCTGGCGGGAGAACTCGACGTACATGAACGGGGTGGCCGTCACCGACGCGCCGGCCGCGAGCGCGAGTGTGCACTCCTGCTCGCGCAGCGCGTGACATGCCTGGTGCAGCGCCACCAGCGACGAGGAGCACGCGGTGTCGACCGTGACCGACGGCCCCTCCAGGCCGAAGGTGTAGGAGACCCGGCCGGACATGACACTGAGCGTGTTGCCGGTGAGCATGTAGCCGGCCAGCTCGGCCGGGATGTCCCGGCCGCCCGGGTTGGCGTACCCCGCGGACGCCGCGCCCACGAACACCCCGGTACGGCTGCCGCGCAGCGACAACGGGTCGACCCCGGCGCGTTCCATGGCTTCCCACGAGGTCTGCAGCAACAGCCTCTGCTGCGGGTCCATCGACACCGCCTCGCGCGGGGAGATGCCGAAGAAATCCGCGTCGAAGTCGGCGGCGTCGGTGATGAACCCGCCTTCCTTGACGTAGGTATGACCGAGGTGCGCCGGGTCGGGGTCGTAGATGCCGTCGATGTCCCAGCCCCGGTCCTCGGGGAACGGCGTGATCGCGTCGACGCGGTCGTCGACCAACCGCCACAGGTCCTCCGGTGAATTCACCCCGCCGGGGAAGCGGCAGGCCATGCCCACCACGGCGATGGGTTCCCGGCGTTGCGCCTCGACGTCGCGTAGACGACGGCGGGTGCGGTGCAACTCGGTCGTGACGAATTTGAGGTTCTCCAGCAGGCCGTTGCCTTTGCCGGACGCGGCTGTTTCGGTCATATCCGGTACCACCAGGAAGAAGTCGGTTCGGCATGGATTGATGTGGTAAGGGTGCTGCGCGGGGGTACGATCAGTGCCGCGACCGGCAGGTCCGCCCGACGGGGCGGACCTGCCGGGAGGGGTACTAGTCCGAACCGAACTCCCTCTGGATGAAGGCGACCACCTCGTCGGCCGACGCCTCTTCGAGGCCGGCGACATCGTCGTCGAGGTCGCTCCCGTATCCACCGCCGAAATCCCCGGCGGTCGCGTCGGACGGGGCGCTCGGCAGCGCCATCAGCGTGCTCAGCCGGGCCATCACGGTGTCGTACTCGCCACCCGCCAGTTCGACGGACCGAAGCACTGTCTCCAGCCGGTCCAACTCGCCGTGCAGGGCGGCCGTGCTGATCCCCGTGTCCGTCTCCGCGGGCTCCAGTTGCGACCAGAGGAACTCCGCGAGCGCGGCGGGCGACGGGTAGTCGAACGCCAGCGTCGGCGGCAGCTGCATCGACGTCATCATCGCCAGCCTGTTGCGCAGATCCACAGCGGTGAGCGAGTCGAGCCCCGATTCCAGGAATCCGGCGTCGGGAAGCACGGAGTCCGACGACGAGTGTCCGAGCACCGTCGCGGTCTGGTTCCGTACCAGTGCCAGCAGCTCGCGCCGCTGGTCGTGCGGCGGCAGTCCGGCGAGCCGGGCCACCAGCGGGTCACCGCTCTCCGGAGTCGCCGCCGTGCTCGCGCGCGCCGTCGGGGGAATCAGCGTCCGCAGTACGGCGGGCACCGGGGCCCCCGAGGTGCGCATGCGGTTGAGGTCGAGCACCGCCGTGACCAGCGCGGCGGTGTGGGTCCGCAGCGCGGCGTCGAACAGTTCCAGGGCGTCGCCCGCGGGCATCGCGGACACTCCGGAGCGGGTGATGCGCTCCAGCTCCCGCTCGCTGATCCGGCCGCCCATCCCACCGTCGGCCCACAGCCCCCACGCCATCGACGTGGCCGTCCTGCCCTCGGCCCGGCGAAGCCGCGCGAGCGAGTCGAGGAAGGCGTTGGCCGCGGCGTAGTTGCCCTGGCCGGGCGCGCCCAGCACCGAGGCGGCCGAGGAGAACAGCGCGAAGAACGCCAGGTCCATGTCGCGCGTCAGCTCGTGCAGGTGCCAGGCCGCGTCGGCCTTGGGCCGCAGGACCGCCTCCAGCCGGCCGGCGTCGAGAGAGGCCACCACGCCGTCGTCCACCACCCCGGCGGTGTGCACCACACCGATGAGCGGGTGCGCGGCGGGCACGGCGGCGAGCGTCTTGGCCAGGGCGTCCCGGTCCGTCACGTCACACGCCGCCACCTCCACCGAGGCGCCGTACCCGGTCAGCCCGGTGACCAACTCCTCGGCGCCGGGCGCGTCCGGGCCCCTGCGGCTGAGCAGCAGCAGATGTGCGACGCCCCGGTCCTTCACCAGATGCTCGGCGACATGCTGGGCCAGCGCACCGGTACCACCGGTGATCAGCACGGTGCCTGCCGGGTCGAGCGTGGTGTCCTCCTCGGCCGACGGCGTGGCCTGCCGCAACCGGGGCACCCGCACGGTGCTCGTACGCACCGCCAACTGCGGTTCGTCCAGCTCCAGGGCCGCGACCGCTTCGGGCACGAGGGTGGCCGAGGCGTCCGACGCGTCCAGGTCGAGCAGGACGAACCGGCCGGGGTGCTCGGACTGGGCCGAGCCGACCAGGCCCCACAGCGCGGCGAGCGCCGGGTCCGACGCACCGTCGTCCGTCGCGACCGCGCCCCGGGTGACCACGACCAGCCGTGTCGAGGCGAGCCGCTCGTCCTTCAGCCAGTCCTGCAGCAGCGCCAGGCCCCGGGCCAGTACGAGGTGCGCGCTCCGGGCCGGATCGAGGTGCTCGGGCACGTCGATCGGCGCGAGCACGATGCCGGGCCCTGTCGCGGGTACGGCGTCAGGCCCTGTCGCGGATACGGAATCGGCCGCAGGGCCGGACTCGGCGAGGAGCGCGGCCAGGTCGGCGTGGCTCCGTGTGTCCAGCCCCAGCTCCGCCAGTACGTCCGCGAGACCGTGCGCGTCCTCGCCCAGGACCGCGTACGAGCCGGCCGAGCGCTCCCGCGTCTGTGGCCGCAGTGGTGTCCATTCGGTGTGGAACAGCCCGTCCCGTGTCACCGTGCCGGCCCCGGCGAGCTGCTTCTGGGCCACCGGGCGCATGGCGGCCGAGTCGGCCGCCGCCACCAGGAGTCCCGTGTGGTCGGTGATGGTCAGCCGCATCTGGTCGGGCCCGATCGGGGTGAGCCGCACCCGCAGCGAGTGCGCGCCGAGGGTGTGGATCGACATCCGGGACCAGGAGAACAGCATTCGGACCTGGCCGGGCCCGTTGTCCTCACCGCTGTGGCCGTGGATCAGCTCGGGAGCCACCAGTACGGGATGGAACACCGCGTCCAGCAACGCCGGGTGCAGCCCGAAGGTCGCCGCCTCGGCATGGGACGCCGTGGGCAGCGCGATCTCGGCGAACAGCTCGCCGTCGCGTTCCCACACCTCCCGCATGCCCCGGAACTCGGGACCGTAGTAGACGGCGGAGTCGTCCATCGCCTCGTAGACGCCCTCGGTCGGCAGCGCTCGCGCCCCGGCCGGGGGCCAGCTGCCGGACAGCGGGGCGAGCCGCTCGGAGTCGACCGCCTGCGGTCCCCGCGCGAGCACACCCGAGGAGTGCTCGGTCCACGGCTCACCGGCCGGGGCGTCCTGAGGACGCGAGTACACGGTGAACGGCCGGGTGCCTTCCGCACTCTCCGACCCGACCCGCAGCTGGACCTGCACGGCCTGCCGGTCGTCGAAGACCAGCGGCCGGGCCAGGGTCAGTTCCGCGAGCACCGGGTGGTCCAGAGCGCGCCCGCCGTGCAGTGCGAGTTCGAGCATCGCCGTGCCCGGGAACACCACCCGCCCGTGCAGCATGTGTCCGGACAGCCAGGGATGCGTCGCCAGTGACAGCCGCCCGGTGAACAGGTACTCGTCACCGCCGGCCAGGCTCGCGGTCGCGCCGAGCAGCGGGTGCCCGGTGGTGGCCAGACCGGCGGAGGCGGCGTCCACCCTCCCGGCGGCCGCCCTCGGCCAGTACCGCTCGCGCTGGAAGGGGTACGTGGGCAGGTCGACCACGCGCCCGCCGGCTCCGGCGAGCACCCCCGCCCAGTCCACCGGCACGCCGCGGGTGTGCGCCTGTCCGACGCCGGACAGCAGGCAGACCACGTCCGAACGGTCCCGGCGCAGGGTCGACACCGCGGTGGGCGCGTCCGGCCGCCCGCCGAGGCAGTTCGTCACCATCGGCGTCAGCGCCGCGTCCGGGCCGACTTCCAGGAAGACCATGCCCGGCCGCCGGTGCCCGGCGTCGATGCCGGCCACCGCGTCGGCGAACCGGACGGTGCTCCGCACCTGGTCCACCCAGTACGCGGTGGTACCGAACAGGTCGGCGCCCGCCCGCTCACCGGTGACGGTGGACACCACCGGCACGGAGGGCTCTGCCGCGCCGGCGACCACATCGGCCACCAGCTCGGCGAACCGCCCCAGCATCGGGTCCATGTGCGCGGAGTGGAAGGCGTGGCTGACCCGCAGCATCGAGGTGCGCAGCCCCTGCTCCCGCCACCGGGCGCCGAGGGCCGCCACGTCGTCCGCGTCGCCGGAGACCACCACGGAGGACGGCCCGTTCACCGCGGCCAGCCCCACACGGTCGGTCAGGTCGGCGGCGACGGCGTCCTCGGACGTCTGGACCGCGAGCATCGCCCCGCCTTCCGGCAGTGCTTGCATCAGCCCGGCTCGGGCCGCCACCAGCGTCGCCGCGTCCTTGAGGCCGAACACCCCGGCCACGTGGACGGCGGCGAGTTCACCGACCGAGTGGCCGGCGACCATGTCCGGGCGTACTCCCCAGGACTCCAGCAGCCGGTACAGCGCCACCTCGACGGCGAAGATCGCGGGCTGCGCCACGCCGGTCGCGTCCAGTTCTCCGGTGGTGATCGCCGCGGCGACATCCACCTCCGGCAGCCCGAGCGCCGCGGTCGCCTCCTCCACCGCGGTCCGCGCGGCGTCGAAGGCCTCGGCGAACACCGGGTAGCGCTCGTACAGTTCCTGCCCCATGCCGGCCCGCTGGCTGCCCTGGCCGGAGAACACCATCGCCACGTGCGCGGCGGCCGAGGCGGGGGACGGCGACTGGGCGCGGATGTCCTCCAGGCCGGCCAGCAGCTCGTCCCGGCCCGAGGCGACGACCGCGGCGCGGTACTCGAATCGGGACCGGTTGACGGCCAGTGAGGCGGCCAGGTCGGCGAGCGGCAGTGCCGGCCGGGACCGTATGTGCTCGCCCAGCCGGGCCGCCTGCTCACGCAGCGCGCCCGCCGACCGGGCCGAGACCACGAACGGCAGCGCCGCTCCGTCCTCCTCGGCGTCCACCGGCTCCGGCTCGGGCACGTGTTCCACGATGACGTGCGCGTTGGTGCCGCTGATACCGAAGGAGGACACTCCGGCCCGACGGGGGCGGTCCGCCTCAGGCCAGGCGACGTTCTCGGTCACCACCTCGACGCCGCCCGAGGCCCAGTCCACGTGCGACGACACGCGATCCGCGTGCAGCGTCCGGGGAACCGCACCCGCACGCATCGCCATCACCATCTTGATCACACCGGCCACACCGGCGGCCGACTGCGTATGACCGATGTTCGACTTCACCGAACCCAGCAGCAACGGCGCGCCACTCGCCGGACGATCCCGTCCGTACGTCGCCAGCAGCGCCTGCGCCTCGATCGGATCGCCCAACGGCGTCCCCGTGCCATGTCCTTCCACCACGTCCACGTCCGACGCGGACAGACCGGCGTCCTCCAGCGCCCGGACGATCACGCGCTCCTGCGACGGACCGTTGGGCGCCGTCAGACCGTTGGACGCACCGTCCTGGTTCACCGCGCTGCCGCGCAGCACCGCCAGCACCGGATGCCCCTGCGCCCGCGCGTCGGACAACCGCTCCAGCATCAGCACACCGACACCTTCGGCGGAGCCGAATCCGTTCGCCGCCTCCGAGTACGCCTTGCTCCGGCCGTCCGGGGACAGGGCGCCCTGCCGGGAGAACTCGACGAACATGGCGGGTGAGGACATCACGGTCACGCCGCCGGCCAGCGCCAGCTCGCATTCGTTCCGGCGCAGCGCCTGCGCCGCCAGGTGAATCGCCACCAGCGACGACGAGCACGCCGTGTCCACGGTCAGCGCCGGCCCTTCGAGACCGAGTACGTAGGCCAGTCGGCCGGACGCGACGCTGGCCGTGTTACCGGTCGCCCGGTGGCCCTCCATGTCGTCGAGTTCGTCCAGCCGGCTGTCGTAGTCGTTGTACGACATGCCCACGTAGACACCGGTCTGGCTGTTGCGCAGGACGTCACGCCGGATCCCGGCCCGCTCGATGGTCTCCCAGGAGGTTTCCAGCAGCAGACGCTGCTGCGGGTCCATGGCCACCGCCTCGCGCGGGGAGATACCGAAGAAACCCGGGTCGAAGTCGGCGGCGTCGTAGAGGAATCCACCGGACCGGGTACGGCTGGAGCGCGGCCGTTCTCCTTCGGGATCGTAGAGGCCGTCGATGTCCCAGCCCCGGTCGTCGGGGAAGTCGGCGATCGCGTCACCTCCGGAATCGACCAGCCGCCACAAATCGTCGGGCGAGGCGATGCCGCCCGGGAATCGGCAGGCCATGGAGACGATCGCGATGTCGTCGTCGGTGACAGCGGACCGGGTGGCCGACGCCGATACCCGCTTCGGGGCCGAACCCAGCAGAAGATCGCGCAAGTGCGTGGCCAACGCGGCCGGCGTGGGGTGGTCGAACACCAGCGTGGCGGACAGCCGGCGTCCGATCTCCGGGGTCAGCCGGTTGCGCAGCTCGATCGCGGTGAGCGAGTCGAAGCCGAGTTCCTTGAACGCCTGGTCGGCGGGGATGTCGTCGGCGGAGCCGTGACCCAGTACGAGTGCGGCCTGCTCACGGACCAGTTCGGCCAGCCGCGCGAGCTGCTGCTCCTGCGGCAGGGCAGCGAGCCGGTCGGCGAGCCCCTGCCGGTCACCGGTCTGCCGGGCGGCCGCGCGCCGCCGCGCGGGAGCACCGAGCAGGGTCCGCAGCACGGGCGGGACCTCGATCGCGGGATCGTTGTGCCAGGAGGCCGCCAGCACCGCGCCGTCGAATCCGGCGAGGGCGCGGTCGAACAGCCGCAGTCCGTCCTCGGTCGACAGTGCCCGGACACCGGCGCGTGACACCCGGGCCCGGTCCACATCCGACATTCCGCCCGTCATGCCACTGGCCTGTTCCCACAGGCCCCAGCCCAGCGACAGCCCCGGCAACCCGGCACGTACCCGATCCTGCGCCAGAGCGTCCAGGAACGCGTTGCCCGCCGCGTACGCCCCCTGCCCCGCGCCACCGACAGTCGCGGCGACGGCGGAGAACAGCACGAACATCGAGAGGTCCTGATCGCGGGTCAGTTCGTGCAGGTTCCACGCCCCAGCGACCTTGGGCGCCAGCACCTCACGCAGCTGCTCCGCCCCCAGCGACTCCACCACCCCGTCATGCAGCACACCCGCCGCATGCACCACACCACCAACCACCACACCATCGAGCACGGACCGCAGCGACTCCCGATCCGCTACATCACACGCCCGCACCTCCACCTCGGCGCCCAACCCGCGCAGATCCTCGACCAGCCCACCGACCCCCTCGGCAGCCGGCCCCCGACGACTCAGCAGCAACAACCGCCGCACCCCGTGCTCCACCACCAGATGACGCACCAGCATGGACCCCAGCGTGCCAGTGGCCCCGGTCACCACCACCGTGCCCTCCGACCCCGGCACCACCGGGATCGTCAGCACGTTCTTGCCGATGTGCCGGGCCTGCGAGATGTGCCGGAAGGCGTCCCGGGCGGCGCGGCAGTCCCAGGTGGTGATGGGCGGCAGGGCCAGCGAGCCCTGCTCGAAGAGCGCGAGCAGTTCCGCCAGCAGGCCGCGCAGCCGGTCGGGATCCACCCGGCCGATGTCGAACGCCCGGTACATGACGCCCTCGGGGAGGGAGTCCTCCGTACGGATGTCGGTCTTGCCCATCTCGATGAACCGGCCGCCCGGGGCGAGCAACCGGATGGACGCATCGGTGAACTCTCCGGCCAGAGCGTTCAGTACGACGTCCATGCCGGGCCCGTCGCCGAAGCTCTGCTCGAACTCCAGTGTCCGCGAGGAGGCGATGTGCGCGTCGTCCAGCCCCATCTCGCGCAGGACGTGCCACTTGCCGGGACTCGCGGTGGCGAACACCTCGGCGCCCAGGTGGCGGGCCAGCTGCACCGCTGCCGTGCCGACCCCGCCGGTCGCCGCGTGCACCAGGACCCGCTCGCCGGCTCGCAGCCCGGCGAGGTCCACGAGGCCGTGGTAGGCCGTCAGGAACACCGTCGGCATCGCGGCGGCGTCGGTGAACGACCAGCCTTCGGGAATGCGGGCCAGCATGCGGTGGTCGGCCACCGCCACCGGCCCGTAGGCACCGTCGATCAGGCCCAGTACCCGGTCGCCCACCGACAGGCCGGTCACGCCGGGGCCGGTCTCGGTGACCACGCCGGCGCCCTCGCCGCCGAGCAGTGCCTTGTCCGGGTACATGCCCAGGGTGATGAGCACGTCCCGGAAGTTCACTCCGGCCGCGCGCACCGCGATCCGGACCTCGTGTTCGCCGAGGCTCCGGCCGGTGTCGGGGACCGGCATCAGGGAAAGAGCGTCGACCGTGCCCTCCGGGCCGGGCTCCAGCCGCCACGGCTGCGGCAGCGGGGTCATCCGCTGCTCGGCGGCCACCACGCGGGGCACCAGCGTCTCGCCCTCGCGCAGCCGGAGCTGCGACTCCTCCAGGGCCAGCAGCGCACCCCAGGACGGCTCGGGCACGGGCTCGGCGGAGTCGACGAGCAGGATCCGGCCGGGGTTCTCGGTCTGCGCCGACCGCACCAGGCCCCAGACGGCGGCAGCCGCGAGATTCTCGCCGGACGCCGCGCCGCGCGTCACGACAGCGAGGCGGGAGTTGACGTAGTGATCGTCGCCCAGGTAGTCCCGCACGGTGGCCAGTACGGACTCCACCACGTCCCCGGGATCGCCGTCCGGGCAGTCCAGCACCAGCACGTCCGGAACGTCCCCGCCGGCGACGGGCCAGGCACCGGCCGTCGCGGACACCGAGGGGCGCTCCGCCACGGGCACCCAGTCCACCTGGTGGAGCCCGCCGGCCCCCGCGCCGGCCACGCCGGCCTCGGGAAGGGGACGGGACACGACCGATCCCGCCGTCAGGACCGGAGTGCCCTCCGCGTCCGCCACCAGTACGCCGGTGGCCTCACCGGCGCGGGTCAGCCGCACCCGCAGGGCGGTCGCCCCCGTCGCGTAAAGAGACACGTCCTGCCAGGAGAACGGCAGCCTGACGGTGTCGTCGGCCACGGTGAGCAGCGCCGCGTGCAGCGCCGCGTCCAGCGCGGCCGGGTGGAGCGCGAACCGCCCGTCGCCGAGGGCGCCTTCCTCAAGCTCGACCTCGGCGAAGATCTCGTCGCCGGACTCCCACGCCGCCGTCAGCCCCTGGAACACCGGGCCGTACTCAAGGCCCTGCGCCGCCCACCGGTCGTAGGCGCCGCTCACGTCCAGCGCCCGCGCGCCGTGCGGCGGCCACTGTTCGAGGGACGGCCCCTGCGCCGCGGGGGCACTGTCGGACAGTGTCCCGCTCGCGTGGAGCTGCCAGATCGCGCCGGCCTCCCCGACCGGCCGGGAGTGCAGGCGGATCCCTCGTGCCGGGCCGGCCGGCGGATCCACGACCACCTGCACGTCCAGCTCACCGCGTTCGGGCAGCACGACCGGGGCGTGGAAGGTCAGCTCCTCGACGAACCCGCAGCCGGTCTCGTCGCCGGCCAGCAGCGCCATCTCCAGCAGGGCGGTACCCGGCATCACGGCCCCGCCCCGGACCCGGTGGTCACTCAGCCACGTGTGCGTGCGCAGTGACAGACGCCCGGTCAGCACCGCCCCGCCGTCGGGCTGGTCGACGACCGCGCCGAGCAGACCGTGGCCGGTGGTGCGCAGCCCCAGCGCCCGCCCGTCCACGCCCGCTGAGCCGCCGCGCAGCCAGTATGTGCGGCGTTCGAAGGCGTAGGTCGGCAGCTCGACGACCTGGGCACCGGTCCCGTCGTACAGCCGGGCCCAGTCCACCTCCACGCCGCGCACGTGCAGCGTGCCGATCGCCGTGAGCAGCGAGGTCACGTCGTCGCGGTCGCGCCGCAGCGTGCCGCTGACCAGCACCGTGTCGTCGTCGACGGTGTCCTCGACCGAGCCGGAGAGCACCGGGTGCGGGCTCACTTCCAGGAACGTTCCGTGGCCCCGCTCGCGCAGTGCGCGCACCGCCTGGTCGAACAGCACCGGGCGGCGCAGGTTGTCCACCCAGTAGTCGCCGGCCAGCGTCCTGGTGTCGACCGGGGCTCCGGTCACCGTGGACAGGAAGGTCTCCGGGCGGGACACCGCCCCGACCCGGCCCGCCACCGCGCGGATCACCTCGGTGAGGGCGTCGACCTGCGCGGTGTGGGAGGCGTAGTCGACAGGGATGACCCGGGCACGGGTGCCGCGCGCCTCGAACGCGGCGACCATCTCGGTGACGCCGTCCACCTCACCGGAGATCACCACCGAGCGGGGCCCGTTGTAGGCGGCGATCTCCACGCCGTCCCGCAGTTCGGCCCGTACGTCCTCGGCCGACGCGGCCATCGACGCCATCGTGCCGTGGCCGGAGAGGCTCGTCCCGATCGCGCCGGAGCGCTCGACCACCAGCCGCATGCCGTCGCGCAGCGTCATGGCGCCCACGGCGACCGCCGCCGCGATCTCACCCTGTGAGTGACCGACGACCGCGGTGGGCGACACGCCCAGCTCCCGCCACACCCGTGCCAGCGAGACCATCACCGAGAACAGCGTGGGCTGTACGACGTCCACCCGCTCCAGCCCCGGCGCGCCCGGCTCGCCGCGCAGCACCGAGGTCAGCGACCAGCCGGTCAGCTCGGAGAGCTCCTGCTCGCACTCCCCGAGCGCCTCGGCGAAGACCGGCGACGACTGGAGAAGTGCCACCGCCATGCCGGACCACTGCGATCCCTGGCCGGAGAACACCCACACCACACCGGAACCGTCCTCGACCGTGCCGGACACCGAGCCGGAGATCACCGCCGGGTGCTCGCGGCCCGCCGCGAGCGCGTCCAGTCCGTCCAGCAGTTCGTCCCGGTCGGCCGCGACGACGACGGCGCGGCGCTCGAACGCCGAGCGGGTACGCACCGAGGACAGTCCGAGGTCGATCAGACGGGTCCCGGGACGGGACCGGACGAACTCGGCCAGCGTGCCGGCCTGTTCCCGCAGTCCTTCGGCCGTGCGGCTGGACACGCGTACCGGCACGGCCCGCAGGTCGCTCACGACCGGAGTGTGCCGCGGCGTCCCGGGGTCCGCCCCGTCGGCCGGTTCGGGGGCCACCGCGGGTGCCGGCTCCGGAGCCTGCTCCAGCACCAGGTGCGCGTTGGTGCCGCTGACGCCGAAGGAGGACACCCCGGACCGCCGGGGACGGTCGGCATCCGGCCAGGCGACCTTCTCGGTCACCACCTCGACGCCACCCGAGGACCAGTCCACATGCGAGGACACACGGTCCACATGCAACGTCCGGGGAACCACCCCGGCACGCATCGCCATCACCATCTTGATCACACCGGCCACACCGGCGGCCGACTGCGTATGACCGATGTTCGACTTCACCGACCCCAGCAACAGCGGCGTCCCGCCCGCCGTACGACTCCGCCCGTACGTGGCCAGCAACGCCTGCGCCTCGATCGGGTCCCCCAGGCGCGTCCCCGTGCCGTGGCCCTCCACCACGTCCACGTCCGACGCCGACAGACCGGCGTCCTCCAGCGCCTGGACGATCACCCGCTCCTGCGACGGGCCGTTCGGCGCCGTCAGACCGTTGGACGCACCGTCCTGGTTCACCGCGCTGCCGCGCAGCACCGCCAGCACCGGATGCCCCTGCGCCCGCGCGTCGGACAGCCGCTCCAGCATCAGCACACCCGCGCCCTCGCCCCAGCCGGTGCCGTCCGCGGCCTCGGCGTAGGGCTTGCAGCGGCCGTCCTCGGCCAGCGCGTGCTGGCGCGAGAACACGACGAACGTGTCCGGCTCGGCCATCACGGTGACGCCGCCGGCCAGCGCCGTCGAGCACTCGCCGCGGCGCAGCGCCTGCGCCGCCAGGTGAATCGCGACCAGCGACGACGAGCACGCCGTGTCCACGGTCAGTGCCGGTCCCTGCAGTCCGAGCGTGTAGGAGATCCGGCCCGACGTGACGCTCGTCGAGGTGCCGGTCACCTCGTACCCGGAAATGTCCTCCAGCGATTTCCGGGCCTTCGCGCCGTAGTAGTAGTAATTCGTCCCGACGAACACTCCCGTACGGCTGCCGCGCAGCGAGACAGGGTCGACCCCGGCCCTTTCGATCGCCTCCCAGGAGGTTTCGAGCAGCAGACGCTGCTGCGGATCCATCGCCTCCGCCTCGCGCGGGGAGATACCGAAGAAACCCGCGTCGAACTCACCGGCGTCGTCCAGGAACCCGCCGTGGCGGGTGTAGCTCTTGCCGGGGGCCTCCGGATCCGCGTCGTACAGCGAATCCACGTCCCAGTCCCGGCCGTCGGGGAATTCGCCGACCGCGTCGATGTCCTCCGCGACCACATGCCACAGGTCCTCGGGGGAACGCACCGAGCCGGGGTACCGGCACGCCATGCCGACGACGGCGATCGGCTCGGAGGCCGCGTCCTGAAGCGTTCGGTTCTGCTTGCGCAGGCGCTCGACTTCCTTGAGCGTCCCGCGCAGTGCCGCGACGACTTCGGCGGAGTTGTCCATGGGGGGGTGTCCTCTCGGGATAACGGTGGTCAGTCGGCGATGCTCTGCCGGGCCAGTGACAGCAGGTCCGCGGTGTCCATCGCGTCGATGGCCCCGGATTCCTGCTCCGCGCCGGCGTCGGTGTCCCGATCGGAGTCGGTCGAGGTGGTCAGGAGGTCGAGCACGCCCGCGCGGCGCAGCCGCTCCAGCGGCAGGGTCGCCAGGGCGTGCCTCACCCGTGCTTCTTCTTCGGTGGCGTACGTGTCCGGCTCGTCCAGTTCGAGCCGCCGCCGCAACTGGGCGATCAGCTCGGTGGGGTTCGGGTGGTCGAACACGACGGTCGCGGGCAGTCGCAGGCCCATGGCGCGGTTGAGTTCGTTGCGGAACTCGACCGCGGTGAGCGAGTCGAACCCGAGATCGCGGAACGCGCGGCCCGCGGAGATCTCTGTCGGGTCCGGGTGGTCGAGTACGCGGGCGCAGATCCGCTGCACCAGCCGCAGCAGCCGTTCGTTCTGCTCGACGGTGCCGAGCCCGCGCACCGTGTCGGCGAAGCCCGTACCGTCCGAACGCCCGTCGCCGTCACGGGAGTCGACGGCGTCCTGCCCCGGCGTGGACAGCGCGCCGAACAACATGCTCGGCCGGACCGAGGTGTACACGGAGAGGAACCGCTGCCAGTCGATGTCGGCGACGGCGACCTCGGTACGGTCGGCGGCCAGCAGCGCGTCGAGCGTGCGGATCGCCTCGGCCGGGTCGATCAGGCGTACGCCGGTACGGGCCAGGCCCTCCCGGAACGCGGCGTCGTCGCCCATCCCGGCACCGCCCCACGGTCCCCAGGCGACGGACAGCGCCTGGACTCCCCGTGTCCGCAGGTTCCGTGCGTGCGCGTCGAGCACCGCGTTGGCCGCGGCGTAGGCGCCGTGGTCGCGGATGCCCCAGACGGCGCTGACCGAGGAGAAGTACACGACGGCGTCGAGCGTGGCGGGGTCGAGGGCCGACTCCAGGAGGAGAGCCCCCTGGACCTTGGCGGCCAGCATGGTCGCCAGGTCATCGACGCCGGTGGCGGACAGCGGCGCGCTGCCGCCCACGCCGGCGGCGTGCACCACGGCAGACACCCGTTCGCCCGTGTCGCGCAGCGTGCCGACGAGTCCGGTCACCGCGTCGGGGTCGGTGAGGTCACAGGCCAGCGCGGTGGCGTCGACTCCCTCGGCCCGCAGGTCGGCGAGGAGTTCGTCCGTGCCGGGTGCGTCGGGGCCCCGCCTGCTGACCAGCACCACGTGGGCGGCGCCGTGCCCGGCGAGCCAGCGGGCGATGTGGCCGCCCAGTGCCCCTGTCCCGCCGGTGACCAGGACGGTGCCCGCCGGGCGCCATCCGTCACCGGGCCGTGCGGGAAGCCCGGCGGGCACGAGCCTGCGGCCCAGCACCTGCCCGTCCCGCACGCGGATCTGGTCCTCGCCGCCCGCTCCGCCCAGCACGGCGCGCAGCAGTCGGCCGGACTTCTCGTCGAGCGTGTCCGGCAGGTCGATCAGGCCGCCCCAGCCGTCCGGGTACTCCAGCGCCGCGGTCCGGCCCAGGCCCCACACGGCGGCCTGTGCGGGGTTCGTCGTCTCCCCGGTCGCCCCCTGGGTGAGGCACCACAGCGGTACGCCGAGTCCGGCCTCCGCGAGCGCCCGGACCGCGACGAGCGTGGCGACCAGCCCGGTGGGAACCTCCGGGCGGTGCGGGTGCGGGGTCTGGTCGAGCGCGGCCAGGCTGAGCACTCCGGACGGGGTGGTTCCGGCGGCCGCCGTACGGATCCGGTCGGCCAGCGCGGCGACGTCGGCCTCGGTGTCGGCGCTCAGTTCGTCGGGGCGGACCGGGATCGTGACGACCTCGGCACCGTCCTCCCGCAGCGCGGCCAGCACCGGGTCCGCCGCACCGGCCGTCGTGTCCGTGCCGTCGGCGGGAACCAGAGCCAGCCACCGGCCGGTGACGGTTTCCCCGGACGGGTCCAGCGGCGCCCATTCGGTCTCGTAGGCCGTCTCCCGGGGCGCGGTCGCGCCCGCACCCGCGCTGCGCGGCGCGTCGGGCCAGAAACGCCGGTGCTGGAACGGGTACGTGGGCAGTTCGACGTGGCCCACCGGCCCGGCCGGCAGGACCTTCGCGAGGTCGACCGGGGCTCCGTTGACGTACAGCTCGGCCAGCGAGGTCATCAGCCGGCGCTCCGTGCCGTCGCCCCGGCGCAGACTTCCGGTCACCAGGGCCGTCACTCCGGCCTCCTCCACGGTCTGGGTGACCGGCAGGGTCAGCACCGGGTGCGGGCTGATCTCGGTGAACACCTGGTGGCCCTGGCGGGCGAGCGCGGTGACCGCCTCGGTCAGCCGCACCGGCCGGCGCAGATTGCCGTACCAGTACTCCGCGTCCAGTGCCGCGGTGTCCAGCCAGTCGGCGGTGACGGTGGAGAAGAAGGGGATGTCGCCGGTGCGGGGGGTGACCTGGGACAGAATGTCGAGCAGGCGCGAGCGCAGCGGCTCGACCTGCGCGGAGTGCGAGGCGTAGTCGATGCCGATCCAGCGGGAGCGCACGCCCTTGCTCTCCGCCTCGGCCTGAAGCTCTCGCAGCGCGGGCAGTTCACCTGAGACGGCGGTGGAGGCCGGGCCGTTGAACACCGCGACCGACACCGCGTCGCCCCAGCGCTCGATCCAGCGCGTCACGTCGTCGGGGGTCGCGGCGAGCGAGAGCATCCCGCCCTTTCCGGACAGCTCACGCAGGGCTCGGGCGCGCAGCACGGTCGCGGCGGCGGCGTCCTCGACCGACAGGGCGCCCGCGACGCAGGCCGCCGCGATCTCGCCCTGCGAGTGGCCGATCACCGCCGAGGGCCGTACCCCCCATGACTCCCACTGCCGGGCGAGCGACACCATGGTGGCGAACAGCATCGGCTGCACCACGTCGGCGGCCTCCGGGTCCCGGTCGCCGAAGCCGGAACGGGCCGCGTCGGTGATCGACCAGCCCAGGTGCGGTCGCATCGCCTGGTCGCACTCGTCCCACCGGGCGGCGAACGCGGGAGAGCTGTCGAGCAGTTCGTTCGCCATGCCGGGCCACTGGCTGCCCTGTCCCGGGAAGATCCAGACCGGCGCGCGGTCGAACGACCGGGCCGTCCCGGTGACCACGCCGTCGGCGCTCTCGCCCGCCGCGACCAGACGCAGGCCGGCGGCCAGCGTGTCGCGGTCGGTGCCGAGCACCACCGCACGGTGGTCGAACGTGGCGCGGTTGCCGGCCAGCGCGGACGCGATCTCACCGATGCCGGGCCGGTCCTCGCCGGTCTCGGCGGTGCTGTCGGCCAGCCGCCCCGCGTGCTCCCGCAGCGCCCTGTCGCCTCGGGCCGTGAGCACCCACGGCAGTACGGCACCGGATTCCGGCAGCGGCGCCGGCGCCGGGTCCTCGGGCGCCTGCTCCAGGATGACGTGGGCGTTCGTACCGGACACCCCGAACGAGGACACACCCGCGCGGCGCGGGTGTTCCGACACCGGCCACGGCTGCTCCTCGGCGAGCAGCCCGACACTGCCGCGCGACCAGTCGAGCTTGGTGCTGGGACGCTCCACGTGGAGGGTGCGGGGAAGCACGTCGTGCCGCATGGCCTGCACCATCTTGATCACGCCGAGGACTCCGCCCGCCGCCTGGGCGTGGCCGATGTTCGACTTGACCGATCCCATCCACAGCGGGTGTTCGGGTTCGCGGTCCCGGCCGTAGACGGCCATCAGGGCCTGGGCCTCGATGGGGTCGCCCAGTACGGTGCCGGTGCCGTGGGCCTCGACGGCGTCCACATCGGACGCCTGCGTACCGGCGTCGGCGAGGGCCGCGCGGATGACCCGTTGCTGGGCCGGTCCGCTCGGCGCGGACAGCCCGTTGGACGCACCGTCCGAGTTGATCGCGGTGCCGCTCACCAGCGCGAGCACCCGGTGTCCCCGGCGGCGGGCGTCAGAGAGCCGTTCGACCAGCAGCATGCTGGCGCCCTCGCTCCAGCCGGTGCCGTCGGCGTCGTCGGAGAAGGCCTTGCACCGCCCGTCGCCGGCCAGCCCGCCCAGCTCGGCGAACTGACGGAACCCGCGCTCGGTCGACATGATCGCGACGCCGCCCGCGAGGGCCAGTTCGCACTCGCCGGCCCGCACCGCGCGCACCGCGAGGTGCAGCGCGACCAGTGACGCCGAGCACGCGGTGTCGACGGTCAGGGTGGGGCCCTCCAGGCCGAGCAGGTAGGCGATCCGGCCGGAGACCACGCTGGCGGCGGTACCGGTCAGCAGGTGGCCGCCGGAGCTCGCCGTTCCGGACATCGCGTGCTCGTAGTCCGAGCCGCCGACCCCGGCGAATACTCCGGTCCTGCGGCCCCGCAGTGTTCCGGCGTCGATTCCGGCGTTCTCGACGGCCTCCCAGGCCACCTCCAGCAGCACACGCTGCTGGGGGTCCATGGCCAGTGCCTCCCGCCCGCTGATTCCGAAGAAGTCGGCGTCGAACCCGGCGGCGTCGGCGAGGAATCCACCCTCCCGGCAGATCGAGAGGTCGAGGTCGTCGAGCTGCCAGCCGCGGTCGGTGGGGAACGGGCTGACGCCGCTCGCGCCGTCGCGTACCAGCCGCCACAGCTCGTCCGGGCCCTCGCCGCCGGGGAACCGGCAGGCCATGCCGACGATCGCGATCGGATCGTCCGTATCGGCGCGGACCGCGGTGTCCGTGTCGAACACATCGTCGCGGCCGAGCAGTTCGGCGACCAGGTGGTCGACGACGCGGGCCGGGGTGGGGTGGTCGAACACCAGGGTGGCGGGCTGGCGGCTGCCGATGTCGTTGCTGATCCGGTCGGCCAGTCGCACCGCCGACATGGAGCCCATGCCGATCTCGGTGAACGCACGGTCGGGCTCGATGTCCAGGGGGTCCCGGAAACCGAGGACATCGGCCGCGGCGAGGCGTACGTCGGCGAGCAGCCGTCGCCGCAGCTCCGCGGGGTCGGACTCGGACGGCGGAGCGGACACCGGCGCCGCCACCTCGGGCGCGGTCCCGGTGCGGGGCGCGGCCGTCCCGGTCCTGCGGGGGGCCGCGGTCCCGGTGGCGCCCGTTCCGGTCAGCCAGTACCGGTCCCGCTGGAACGGATAGGTGGGCAGGTCCAGCCGCACCGCGCCGTCCGGGGCCAGCATCTTCTCCCACGGCACCGGCGCGCCCGCCGTGAACAGCTCGCCGAGGGCGAGCAGCAGCGTCTCGGGTTCGTCGTGGTCGCGCTGCATGGTGGAGGCGACGGTCAGCGTCTCCGTGGAGTCCTGCACGCACTCGCGGGTGGGCAGGGCCAGGCCACCGGGACCGATCTCCAGGAACGCGGTGACGCCGAGCCCGGCCAGCCGCTCGATACCGTCACGGAAGCGCACCGGCCGGCGCATGTGCCGTACCCAGTAGTCCGGGTCGGTGATCTCGTCGGGGCTGACCAGTTCGCCGGTCATGTCGCTGATCAGCGGGATCTTCGGCGGGTGGTAGGTCAGGGTGCGCGCGACCTCGCCGAAGGGCTCCAGGATCGGGTCCATGGAGGCGGAGTGGCCCGCGAGGCCGAGCGACAGCTGCCGGGCGCGCCTTCCGCGCGCCTCGCAGGCCGCGACGACGCTCTCGATCGCTTCGTCGGTGCCCGAGACCGCCATGGAGCGCGGCGAGTTGACGGCGGCGATGTCGACGTGCTGCCCGGTCTCGGTGAGGATCTCGCGCAGTTCCTCCTCGGACAGCGCGATCGATGCCATTCCGCCGGTGGTGCCCTGCATGAGCCGGCCCCGGGCGGCGACCAGCGCGGCGGCGTCCGCGAGGTCGAGCACCCCCGCCACATGCGCGGCGGCCAACTCGCCGAGGGAGTGCCCCAGCAGGTAGTCGGGGGTCAGGCCCCAGTCCTTGAGCAGCTCCACGGTGGCCACCTCGACGGCGAACAGCGCGGGCTGGGCTATGGAGGCCCGGGAGACGAGTTCGTCGGAGGTCATCGCCTCGGACAGCGGCTCGGACAGATGCGGTGCGAACGCCGCGGTGATCTCGTCGAACGCGGCGGCGAACGCGGGGAACGCCTCGTACAGCTGCCGGCCCATCCGGGCGCGCTGGGCACCCTGGCCGCTGAAGAGGAACGTGGTGCCGCCGTGCCGGCGGGCGCGGGAGTGGGCGACCCCGGCCCCGGTGCGCCCCTGGGCCAGCAGCTCCAGGCCGCCGAGCAACTGCTCCCGGCCGGCGCCCACCACGACCGCCCGGTGCGGGTGCCGGTCCCGGGTGGTCGCCAGAGCCGCGGCCAGCTCCGCGCCGGTCGTCTCGGGGTGCGCTTCGACGAACTCCCGCAACCGGGCCGCCGACTCGCGCAGCGCCTTCGCGTCCCGCGCAGTGACCAGCAGCGTGGCGGGCACCTCCGAGTCCGCAGAGGCGGCCCGAGCCTGATCGCCGGGCGCCGAGGGCTCGTCCTGCGGCGCCTCGCCCTCGGCCGGCTCGGGGGCCTGTTCGATCACCACGTGGGCGTTGGTCCCGCTGATGCCGAAGCCGGAGACAGCCGCGCGGCGCGGCCGTCCGGTACGGGGCCAGGAACGGGCCTCGGTCGCCAGCCGCACGTCGCCCGACGACCAGTCGACCTCCGGGGTGGGTACGTCCACGTGCAGCGTCCGGGGCAGCGTGCCGTGCCGCATCGCCATGACCATCTTGATCACGCCGGCCAGCCCGGCCGCCGCCTGGGTGTGCCCGATGTTGGACTTCACCGACCCCAGCCACAACGGCTGGTCGTCCGGCCTGCCCTGGCCGTAGGTGGCCAGCAACGCCTGTGCCTCGACGGGGTCACCGAGCCGGGTGCCGGTGCCGTGCGCCTCGACCACGTCGACCTGAGGGGCGCTCAGGTCGGCGTCCCGCAGCGCCTGGCGGATCACCCGCTGCTGGGAGGGGCCGTTGGGCGCGGTCAGCCCGTTGGACGCGCCGTCGGAGTTCACCGCGCTGCCCCGGACCACGGCCAGCACGGGCTCGCCCAGCCGTCGCGCCTCGCTCAGGGGGCGCAGCAGCAGCATCGCCGCGCCCTCGCCCCAGCCGGTGCCGTCCGCGTCCCCCGAGAACGCCTTGCACCGTGCGTCCGCCGACAGTCCGCCCTGCTCGTACAGCTCGGCGTAGAGCGCGGGACCGCCCATCACGCTGACCCCACCGACCAGCGCCTGTGTGCACTCCCCGGCGCGCAGCGCCCGTACCGCCAGGTGGAGCGCGACCAACGAGGACGAGCAGGCGGTGTCGATGGACAGCGCCGGCCCCTCCGTGCCGAGGATGAACGCCAGCCGCCCGGAGGCCACGCTGTCCGTGGTACCGGTCAGCAGATGGCCCATGGTCTGCTGCTGCTCGGTGTCGTCCTTGGGCCAGTACTGCTGGGCGGTGATGCCTACGTAGACCCCGGTGGCCGAGCCGCGCAGCGACGAGGCCGGCACTCCGGCCCGCTCCAGCACCTCCCACGTGGTCTCCAGCAGCAGCCGCTGCTGCGGGTCCATGGCGAGCGCCTCTTTGGGCGACACGCCGAAGAAGTCGGCGTCGAAGGCCGCCGCGTCGGACAGGAACCCGCCCCGCTGGCAGATGCCGGGGTCGAAGTCGCTGGTGTCCCAGCCCCGGTCGGTGGGAAAGTCGCCGATCATGTCGCGGCCGGCGTCGACCACGTCCCACAGCCCCTCGGGCGAGTCGACGCCGCCGGCGAAGCGGCAGGACATGGCCACGATCGCGATGGGCTCGGCCGCGGCCGACTCCAGCTCGCGCAGCCGCCGTCGGGTCTCCTGGAGATCCGTGGTGACCTTCTTGAGGTAACCCACGAGCTTCTCGTCAGTGCTCACACTCATCAACAACCCCTGGTGGGAAGGAAATCGGTCTGCGGGACTCGGATGTGATCACCGGGGATCGGTGTCGGAACCGCCGTACTCGTTCTGGATGAAGGCGAAGACCTCGTCGATATCGGTGTCGTCGGCGTCGGCGCCCGTGTCGACCGGCCCCGACGGCACCGGCGCGCCCGCCTTCAGCAGCGTCAGGATGCGGCGCATCCGCTGCCCGATCTCGGCGCTCGCGTCGTCACCGTGCGCGAGCGATTCGACCTCGGGTTCGAGCTGGTCCAGCCGGCGCAGGATCCGCTCGGCCGGGCTCAGCTCCGCGGGTGCCAGCTGAGCCAGCAGGTGACCGGCCAGGTCGCCGGGCGTCGGGTAGTCGTACACCGCGGTCGCGCTGATCCGCAGGCCGGTGACGACGTTCAGCCGGTTCCGCAGCTCCACCGCGGTCAGTGAGTCGAAGCCAAGCTCCTTGAACTGCTGGTCCGTCGCGACGCCGCTGTCGTCGGGGTGCCGCAGCACCGCGGCGACGTGCGTACGCACCAGCCCGGTCAGCAACTCCCGTCGCGCCGGGCCGCTCAGCCCGTCGATCTGCTCCCGCAGCCGCGTGCCGCCGTCGGTCCCGGGCTGCGCGGGGCCGCCCTGGACACCTCCACCGGTCCTGGTGAATTCGGCGAGCAGCGGGCTCGGCCGGGTCGCGGTCTGGGTGGCGGCGAACCGGTCCCAGTCGACGTCGGCCACCATCACCGTCGCGGCGTCCGCGCGCAGCGCGGTCTCCAGTGCGGCAATGGCCGGCTCCGGCGGCATGGGCAGCACCCCGGTGTGCGCGGTACGGGCGGCCGCGGCGCCGTCGGCAGCCATGCCACCGCCTGCCCAGGCACCCCAGGCGACCGCCGTCGCGGGCAGCCCCTGGGCGCGCCGCAGGGTGACGAGCCCCTCCAGGAAGGCGTTCGCCGCCGCGTATCCGGCCTGGCCGGCCGCGCCGACCATCCCGGCCAGCGAGGAGAACACCACGAACATCGACAGGTCGGCGTCCAGCGTGGCTTCGTGCAGCACCAGCGCCGCGTCCGCCTTGGGGCGCCACACCGCGGTCAGCCGCTCGGCAGTGAGCCCGTCCAGGACGCCGTCCTCCAGCACGCCCGCCGTGTGCACCACTCCCGTCAGCGGGAGGTCCTCCGGAAGCGCCGCCAGCACCCCGGAGACAGCGTCGCGGTCGGCGACGTCACAGGCCACGACGGTGGTCTCGGCGCCCAGTTCGAGCAGCTCGGCACGGAGCTTCGCCACTCCGTCGGCGTCCGGGCCGCGGCGGCTGGCCAGCAGCAGGTGCGGTACCCCGGCACCGGCCAGCCACCGCGCGGTGTGCCGGCCGAGGGCGCCCGTACCGCCGGTGACGAGCACCGTGCCGTGGTCGGGCACCCGCCGGCCGTTGTCCGGCAGCGACATCACCCTGCGCAGGCGACGTGCCCGTACCCCGTCGGTGCGCAGCGCGACCTGATCCTCACCGCCTGCCGTGACCACACCGATCAGGTCGGTGACGGTGTCCGGTTCCAGCCGGGCGGGCAGGTCGATCAGCCCGCCCCACTGCTGGGGCAGCTCCAGTGCGGCCACCCGGCCCAGGCCCCACAGAGCCGACTGCGAAGGACTGGTCCGTCCGCCGTCCGATGCGCCGACGGCCACCGCGTCCCGAGTGAGGTACCACAGCGGCGCGTCCGGCAGGACGTCGGCGAGCGCCTGCGTCGTCGTGGTCGCGGCCAGCACGGCCTCGGGCCCCTCGCGCCGGGACGGCGCGTCGTCGAGTGCGAGCAGCGACAGCACCCCTGCCACGGGCTCGCCGTCGCGGGAGTACGGGGCCAGTAGCGCGGCGAGCGCGGCACGGTCGAGCGTGTGGGGGTCCACGTGCACGACCTGAGTGTCGTCACCGCGCTCCACCAGTTCGGCCGCCAGTTCGGCCACCGACCCGGTCGTGGAGCCGGCGTGCGTCAGCACCAGCCAGCGGCCTTCGAGCCGCTGCGTGCCGCGCCGGGTGGCGGGCACCCAGCCGATGTCGTAGTTCCACGTCCGGACGGCGCCGTCCTGCTGCCGCCGGCGGTGCCACGCGGCCAGTTCGGGCAGCAGTCGGCTCGCCGGGGTCTCGGCGTCCACGCCGGCCAGCATCGTCAGTACCTCGTCGTTCTCCAGCGCCGCCCAGAACTCGGCATCCGACGAATCCGCGCGCCCGCTCGTCGGCTCCGGCCAGAACCGCTGGTGCTCGAAGGGGTACGTGGGCAGTTCCACCCGGCGCGCCCCGGTGTCCGCGAGCACCACCGGCCAGTCCACCTCGGCGCCCGCGAGCCAGGCCCGTGCCACCGCCGCGAGGATCGCCGGCTGCTCGTCCTGTGTCCGGCGCAGGGCCGGCACCGCCACGAGGTCAGGGGCGCCGTCGGCGATCTCGCCGACCATCGCCGTGAGGATCGCGTCCGGTCCGAGTTCGACGAACGTGGACACCCCGTACTCCCGCAGCCAGGTGACCGCGTCCGCGAAGCGCACACCCGCCCGTGCGTGCTCGGTCCAGTACTCGGGCGAGCCGAACTCCTCGGTGGCCGGGAGACCGGTCACCGTCGACACCAGCGGAATCTCCGGTGCCCGCCACTCCAGCTGCTCCAGCCGTACCCGGAATTCGGCCAGCATCGGCTCCATCAGCTGCGAGTGGAACGCGTGGCTCACCCTCAGCTGACGGGTTTTCACCTGTCGGCTCGCACAGGACTCGACGATCCGTCCGACGGCCTCGTCCGCTCCCGCGACGACCACCGACCTGGGCCCGTTCACCGCCGCGATCGACACCTCCGGTTCGTCCTCCACCAGGGCCGCGACGAACTCCTCGGAGGCCCGGACGGACACCATCACGCCGCCCTCGGGCAGCGCCTGCATGAGCGCGCCGCGCGCCACGATGAGCGTGCACGCGTCCGCCAGCGACAGCACGCCGCTGACGTGCGCCGCGGTGATCTCGCCGATGGAGTGCCCGGCGACGTGGTCCGGACGCACCCCCCAGGAACGGAGCAGCCGGAACAGAGCGACCTCCAGCGCGAACAGCGCGGGCTGAGTGAACTCCGTACGGTCCAGGCGCTCCGGGTCGTCGAAGACCACCTCACGCAGCGGGCCGGCCAGACCGGCGGCGGCGAGCGCCTCGGCCACCTCGTCCAGCGCCTCGGCGAACACCGGGAACCGCTCGTACAACTCCCGGCCCATGCCCGCGCGTTGCGAGCCCTGCCCGGAGAACACGAACGCCACGGGCCCGGTGACCACCGGCTCGGCGAGCGTCTCCCCGGCGGCGACCGAGCGGAGCCCGGCCAGCAGAGCGTCCCGGTCGCCGGCCGTCACCACGGCACCGGTCTTGAACCGGGAGCGGCCGGTGGCCATGGAGAACGCCACGTCGGCGACGGGCAGTCCGGGCCGCTCGGCCACGAACGCGGCGAGCCTGCCGGCCTGGTCGCGCACCGCGGTGGGCGTCCGCGCGGACAGCACGACCGGCACGGTGAACTCCCGGTGCTCCCCCTCGCGGGCGGCGGGCTCGGCGACGGGCTCCAGCTGTTCGATGATCACGTGCGCGTTGGTTCCGCTGATGCCGAACGACGACACGGCGGCACGGCGCGGCCGCCCGGTGTCCGGCCACTCGTGCTGCTCGGTGGCCAGCTCGACGACACCGTCGGACCAGTCGATGTGCGGCGAGCGCTCCTCGGCGTGCAGCGTCCGGGGCACCGTGCCGTGCCGCATGGCCAGCACCATCTTGATCACGCCGGTGACGCCGGCCGCCGCCTGGGTGTGGCCGATGTTGGACTTCACCGACCCGAACAGCAAGGGCCGGGTCCGGTTCTGTCCGTACGTCGAGATCACCGCGTGCGCCTCGATCGGGTCACCCAGCGTGGTGCCCGTCCCGTGGCCCTCCAGCACGTCGACGTCGGCGCTGGTCAAACCGGCCGAGGACAGCGCCTGGTTGATGACCCGCTGCTGCGCGAGACCGCTGGGCGCGGCCAGACCGTTGGACGCGCCGTCCTGGTTGACCGCCGAGCCCCGGATCGTGGCCAGCACGGGATGCCCGTTGCGGCGCGCGGCCGACAGCCGCTCCACGATCACCGTCGAGCAGCCCTCCGCCCAGCCGGTGCCGTCGGCGGAGGCGGAGAACGCCTTGCACCGCCCGTCCGCCGACAGTCCGCCCTGCCGGGTGAACTCCAGGAACAGGCCGGGCGTGGACATCACGGCCACGCCGCCCACCACCGCCAGTTCGCACTCGCCCGAGCGCAGCGACTGGCCGGCCAGGTGCAGCGCCACCAGCGAGGACGAACACGCGGTGTCCACGGTGACGGCCGGTCCCTCCAGCCCCAGGGTGTAGGCGATCCGGCCCGAGAGCACGCTGGAGGTGTTGCCGGTCAGCAGGTAGCCCTCCAGCCCCTCGCCGCCGCCGTCCAGGTAGCTGCCGTGGCTGGCGCCCATGAACACGCCGGTACGGCTGCCGTGCAGCGAAGCCGGAACGATCCCGGCGTGCTCCAGGGCCTGCCACGAGGTCTCCAGCACCATCCGCTGCTGGGGATCCATGGCCAGCGCCTCGCGCGGGGAGATGCCGAAGAAGTCGGCGTCGAACCCGGGGGCCTCGTAGAGGAATCCGCCCGAGGTGGTCGCGCAGCCGGCCGCGGCGAGCCCGGCGAGATCCCAGCCCCGGTCCGTGGGCAGGCCCGCGACGGCGTCCGTCCCGGACTCCAGCAACTGCCAGAACTCCTCGGGGGAGTTGACCTGGCCGGGCAGTCGGCAGGCCATTCCGACGATCACCATGGGGTCGTCGTCGGGGTCCTCGTCCCGGGAGTCCACGGTGACCGCCGTGGTCGCGGTGACCGCGGTGGTCCCGGGCGCCGCGTCGTCGCCGAGCAGCTGCCCGAGAAGGTGGTCGGCCAGCGCGTTCGGCGTGCTGTAGTCGAAGACCACGGTCGCCGGCAGCCGCAGCCCGGTCGCGGCGGTGACCCGGTTGCGCAGTTCGAGCGCGGTCAGCGAGTCGAAGCCCTGGTCCTTGAAGGCCACGCCGGCGTGGACGGTCTCGGCGTCGGAATGGCCGATCACCGCCGAGACCAGCCTGGACACCAGCTCCCGCACCTCGCGGGTCCGTTCCGCGGGCGGCAGCGCCGCCAGGGTGGCGGCGAGCCCCTCCCGCCCGCCGAGGTCCGCGGCCGCCGCGGTGCGCCGTACCGGCCGCGCGCGGGGGGCAAGGTCCTTGACGACAGGCGAGGGGTGGCCGTTCGCGCGAAGGGCCCGCTGGTCGAGGCGGATGGGCGAGACCACCGCCCGGTCCACGGTGAGCGCGGCGTCGAACAGTTCGACACCGACCTCGGCGGGCATCTCGGCGAGGCCGATGCGCGCCATGCGGCGCATGTCCTCCTCGGTCAGCGAGCCGGTCATGCCGACTTCCCGGGACCACGTGCCCCAGGACATCGCGGTCGCGGGCAGCCCCAACGACCGGCGGTGGCCCGCCAGACCGTCCATGAACGTGTTGCTCGCCGCGTACGCGGCCTGCCCCGGGCTGCCCAGGATGCCCGCCGCCGAGGAGAACATCACGAACATCGACAGGTCCGCGTCCATGGTCAGCTCGTGCAGGTTCCAGGCCCCGTCCAGCTTCGGCGCCAGCACCGGCTCGGCGCTCTCCGCGCTCAGCGATCCGACCGTCGCGTCCAGAAGCACGCCCGCGGTGTGCACGACTGCGGTCAGCGGGTGCTCCGCCGGGACGGCGGCCAGCACCCCGGCCAGCGCGTCCCGGTCGGTGACGTCGCAGGCCACCGCCTGGGCCTGGGCCCCGAGCGCCGTCAGTTCCGCCACCAACTCCCCGGCCCCGGGCGTCGCGGCGCCCCTGCGGCTGGTCAGCAGCAGATTCCGCGCACCGTGCTCGGTCACCAGATGCCGGGCGAACAGCGCGCCCAGGCCGCCGGTACCGCCGGTGATCAGGACGGTGCCCTCGGGATCGAGGGGCCTCGGCACGGTCAGTACGACCTTGCCCACATGCCTGGCCTGGCTGACGAACCGGAACGCCTCGGGCGCCCGCCGTATGTCCCAGGTCGTCACCGGCAGCGGAGCCACCGCGCCGTCCTCGAACAGCGTCGCGAGCGCGTCCAGCATCCGCGCGGTCCCCTCCGGGCCCACCGCCATCAGGTCGAAGGCCGTGTAGGCGACACCGGGGTGGTGCGCCCCGACCTCGTGGGCATCGCGGATGTCGGTCTTGCCCATCTCCACGAAGCGCCCGCCGTCGCCCAGCAGCCGCAGCGACGCGTTGACGTACTCGCCGGCCAGCGAGTTCAGGACCACGTCCATACCGCGCCCGCCGGTCACCTCGCCGAAGGACCGCTCGAAATCGAGAGTCCGGGAGGAGGCGATGTGGTCGTCGGCGACGCCCAGTTCACGCAGCCGGTCCCACTTGGCCGGGCTCGCGGTGGCGAACACCTCCGCGCCCAGGTGACGGGCCAGCTGGACCGCGGCCATGCCGACACCGCCGGCCCCCGCGTGCACGATCACGGACTCCCCGGCCCGCAGCCCGGCCACCTCGACCAGGCCGTAGTAGGCGGTCAGGTAGGTGGCGGCCACCGAGCTCGCACGGGCGAACGACCAGCCGGCCGGTATCCGCGTGAGCAGCCTCTCGTCGGTGACCATGACCGGGCCCGCGCCGCTGGTGTGGAACATGCCGAGCACCCGGTCACCCGGGCGCACCCGGGTGACACCGGCGCCGACCTCGGTGACGACTCCGGCCGCCTCGGTACCCAGCAGATTGTTCTGCCCGGGGATCATGCCGAGGGCGTTGACGACGTCCCGGAAGTTCAGGCCCACCGCGCGCGTCGACACCCGTACCTCGTCCGGACCCAGTGCCCCGGCCACCTCGGCGGCGGGCCGCAGCGCCAGCTTGTCGAGCGAGCCCTTCTCCGTGATCTCCAGCCGCCAGACCGGCTCTCCGTCCGGTACGGGAAGGAGGTCGTCGGTGGACAGCCGGGCGTAGCGGGGGGTGAGCGGCTTGCCACCGCGCACCGCCACCTGTGCCTCTCCCGTCGCCACCGCGTCCGCCAGTGGTCCTTCGGTCTCCTCGGCGTCCGGGTCGAGGTCCACGAGCACGAACCGGTCCGGGTGTTCGGTCTGCGCCGAGCGCAGCAGCCCCCAGACGGCGGCGCCGCCGAGGTCGCGTACCGGCTCCCCGTCGGTGGTGCTCACCGCGCCGCGGGTGACGACGGCCAGGCGCTTGTCGTCGGCGTCCGTCCGCGCCAGCCACCGCTGCACCAGGCCGAGTGCCTCGGCCACGGCCGCGCGCACCTCGGTGCCGACGTCGCCGGTCCCGGCTCCGATCCGGGCCACCTCGGTCTCCGGCGCCGGCCCGTCGGCGGTCCGCTCCTTCGCGGCGGGCCAGGACAGCCCCAGAAGCATGTCGTCGCCCCGGCGTCCGGGTACCGGCAACGCGTCCGGCGCGACCGGGCGTACCGCCATCGAGGCCAGTGAGAGCACCGGCCGGCCCGCCGGGTCCGCCAGTTCGGCGGCCACCGACTCCGGGCCGAGGGTGGTGATCCGCACCCGGACCGTACGCGCTCCGACCGCGTGCACGGTGACCCCGCTGAACGCGAACGGCAGCCAGCCCTGCTCCGGTTCGGCGAGGGCGCTGTAGCCGCCGGCGTGCAGCGCCGAGTCCAGCAGCGCCGGGTGGATCACGAAGCGCTCCACGTCGTCGGCCGTGTCCTCGGCCAGCACGGCCTCGGCGAACACCTCGTCGCCGCGCCGCCACACCGACCGCAGCCCCCGGAACGGCCCGTCGTAGCCGAAACCGGCCGCCGCACGCTCCGGGTAGTAGTCGTCGGCCGCCACCGGTTCGGCGCCGGCCGGCGGCCAGGCCTCGCCGGCCCAGCCGGTCTCCGCCTCGACGGCCGGGGTGAGCACACCGCCGGCGTGCTGCTTCCACTCCTCCTCGTCGTCGCCGCACGCGTACACCTCGACGGTCCGGGCCCCGGCGTCGTCCGGCTCGCCGAGCACGACCTGGATCCGTACCCCGCCTTCCTCGGGCAGGACCAGCGGCGCGTGCAGGACCAGCTCGCCGATCCGGGGGCAGCCCACGTCCTCGCCCGCCCTGGTCGCCAGCTCGACGAACCCGGTGCCGGGGAACACCGCGACACCGTGCACGCGGTGGCCGTCCAGCCACGGTTGCGCGCGCAGGGACAACCTGCCGGTGAACACGTGCCCACCGCTCTGCGGCAGCTCCGTGCTCGCGCCGAGCAGCGGGTGACCCGCCGTGCGCAGGCCGATCGCCGCCGCATCGGAGGCGCTCGCCGCCGGGGACGGCCAGAAGCGCTGTCGCTGGAAGGCGTACGTCGGCAGCTCCACCCGTCGCGCGGTGCCGTCCCCGGGCTCCGCCGACGGCCAGTCCACGGGCACCCCGTGCACGTGCAGCCACGCCAGCGCGGTCACCAGCTGGGCCTCTTCGTCCTGCTGCCGCCGCAGCGTCCCGGTCACCACGGCCGGAACGTCCACCGACTCGGCGGCCTCCTGGATCGGTACGGTGAGCAGCGGGTGCGGGCTGATCTCGGCGAACGTCCGGAACCCGTCGGTGAGCAGGCCGTGTACGGCGGGCTCGAAGCGCACGGTCTGGCGCAGGTTGCGGAACCAGTAGCGGGCGTCGAGCAGTTCACCCGGGGCGACCCAGGCGTCCTCCACCGTGGAGTAGAACGGGATCTCCGGGTCCCGGGGCGTCAACGGGGCTAGCAGGCGCAGCAGTTCGTCGCGCAGCGGCTCCATCTCGCCCGAGTGCGACGCGTAGTCCACTTCGACGCGGCGGCACCGGACCTCCCGCTGGATCAGGCTTGACAGCACCAGCTCCAACGGCCGGTTCGGTCCCGCGATCACCACCGAACGCGGGCCGTTGACCGCGGCGATCGACACGTCGTCGACCTCGCTCAGCAGTGGTTCGACCTCCTCGGCCGGCAGGGACACCGAGACCATGCCGCCGGTGCCCGCCACGGCGCCCAGTGCGCGCGACCGCAGCGCCACCGCCCGCGCGCCGTCCTCCAGCGACAGCGCCCCGGCCACGCAGGCCGCCGCGATCTCGCCCTGCGAGTGCCCGACGACCGCCGCCGGGCGCACTCCGTGCTCCGCCCACACGGCGGCCAGCGACACCATCACCGCCCACAGCACCGGCTGCACCACGTCCACCCGGCCCAGCAGCTCCGTGTCGTCCAGCGCGTCGGTGAGCGACCAGTCCACGAAGGGAGCCAGCGCTCGCTCGCACTCCGCCAGCCTCGCGGCGAACACCGGCGAACTCCCGGCCAGTTGCCGTCCCATCCCGGGCCACTGCGCGCCCTGCCCGGGGAAGACGAACACCACGCCGCCCGTCGCGTCCGCCACACCGGTGACCACGTTCGTCTCGTCCATGCCCTTGGCGAGCGCGCCCAGCCCGGCGACCAGTTCCTCGTGGTCCCGGGCCACGACGGCGGCCCGGTGATCGAACAGGCCGCGCGTGGTGCGCGCGGCGAGCGCCACCTCGGCCGGACGGAGCGACGGCTCGTCACCGAGCAGCCCGGCGAGGCGCGCGGCGTTGTCCCGTACCGCGGCCGCCGACCTGCCGGACAGTACGACGGGCACCACGGTCTCCGGTGCATCCGAGGCTCCGGCGTCGAGGCCCGGATCGGCCGACACGTCGGCCACCGCGGAGTCGTCGGACGGGGCCTGCTCCAGGATGATGTGCGCGTTGGTGCCGCTGATCCCGAAGGCCGACACCGCGGCGCGCCTCGGCCGCTCCACCTCGGGCCACGCGGTCCGGTCGGTGACCAGCTCGACCGCACCCGCCGACCAGTCCACGTGGGGCGTGCGCTCGTCGGCGTGCAGGGTACGGGGCAACTCGCCCGCCCGCAGCGCCAGTACCGTCTTGATCACGCCGGCGACCCCGGCGGCCGCCTGGGTGTGGCCGATGTTGGACTTCACCGAACCCAACAGCAGTGGCTGCTCCCGGACTTGACCGTAGGTGGCCAGCAGTGCCTGCGCCTCGATCGGGTCTCCGAGCGAGGTGCCCGTGCCGTGTGCCTCCACGGCGTCCACGTCGGCCGGTTCCAGCCCGGCATGCGCGAGCGCGGTGCGGATGACCCGTTGCTGTGCGGGGCCACTGGGCGCGGACAGGCCGTTGGAGGCACCGTCCTGGTTCATGGCGGAGCCCGCGACCACCGCGAGCACCTCGTGTCCGTTGCGTCGCGCGTCCGACAGCCGCTCCAGCAGCACCAGCCCGGCGCCCTCGCTCCAGCCCGTGCCGTCCGCGCCCGCGCCGAACGCCTTGCACCGTCCGTCCGGTGACAGCGCGCCCTGGCGGGACATCTCGACGAACAGGTTCGGCGTGGTCATCACGGTCGCGCCACCGGCCAGGGCGAGCGAGCACTCCCCCTCCCGCAGTGACTTGACCGCCAGGTGCAGTGCGACCAGCGACGACGAGCAGGCGGTGTCCACCGACGCGGCGGGCCCCTCCAGCCCGAGGGTGTAGGCCAGTCGGCCGGACAGCACGCTGGAGGCGGTGCCGGTGGTGATGTGGCCCTCGGTGTCCTCGGCCGCCCCGCGCAGCAGCGCCACGTAGTCCTGGCCGTTGGTGCCCACGAACACACCGGTGTCGCTGCCGCGCCGGGTGGCCGGGTCGATTCCGGCCCGCTCCAGCGCTTCCCAGGCCAGCTCCAGAAGAATGCGCTGCTGCGGGTCCATGGCGAGCGCTTCGCGCGGTGAGATGCCGAAGAAGGCGGCGTCGAACTCGGCGGCGTGGTCGAGGAATCCACCCACCCGTACGTGCGTGGTGCCCGGGTTCGAGGGGTCGGGGTCGAACAGGCCGTCCAGTTCCCAGCCGCGGTCGGCGGGGAACTCGGTCAGCGTCTCGCCGCCCTCGTGCAGCAGCCTCCACAGGTCCTCCGGGCTGTCGACGCCCGCCGGGAACCGGCACGACATCGACACCACCGCGATCGGATCGTCCGCGACGGACCGCACGGTGACGGGACGGAGCACCTCGGCGCTCGGCTCGTCGAAGTGCGCGGTCAGGATGTGGCGGGCGATCGCGTCCGGAGTGGGGTGGTCGAACACCAAGGTGCGGGGCAGCTCCAGGTCCAGCAGCGCGGCGAGGCGGTTGCGGAAGTCGACGGCGGCCAACGAGTCGAAGCCCTGCTCGCGCAGTGCGCGGCCGGTGTCCACGGCGGTGACCGCGTTGTGGCCGAGCACCGAGGCCGCCTGGTCGCGGATGAGGGCCGTGAGCCTGGTCAGCCGTTCGTCCGCGGCAAGCGCGTGCAGTTCTGCGCCGAGCCCCGCTCGCGGGGTGACCGGCCCGTCCGGTGTGCGCTCGCCGCGGATGTCGCCCAGCTCGGTGAAGAGCCGGTCGGGGCGTACGGCGGCGATCGTGGACAGCATGCGGGACCAGTCGACGTCCAGCGCCACGGCCGCCGGGACGTCGCCCCGTCCGATCAGTCCGCGCAGCGCGGCCAGGGCCGGCTCCGGCTCCAGGTCGGTCAGGCCGAGCCCGCGCATGCGCCGGCCGACCGCGTCCCCCGCGGCCATCCCGCCGCCGGCCCACGGCCCCCACGCCACGGACACGGCCGGCAAGCCGTCGGCGGCGCGTTGCCGGGCGAGGGCGTCCAAGTAGGCGTTGGCCGCCGCGTAGTTCGCCTGGCCGGCGTTGCCCATGACGCCGGTGAACGAGGAGAACAGTACGAACGCGCTCAGGTCCAGGTCCCGGGTCAGCTCGTGCACGTTGCGCGTGCCCGCGACCTTCGGTTCGGCTACGGCACGTATCCGCTCCGATGTGAGGTCGACGAGCAGGCCGTCGTCCACCACGCCCGCCGTATGCAGCACGGTGGTCAGCGGGAACTCCTCCGGGATGCCCGCGAGCACCCGGCTCAGTGCGTCCCGGTCGGTCACGTCACACGCCTCGACGCTGACCCGCGCGCCGAGCCCGGTCAGTTCGGTCTCCAACTCGGCCGTCGCCTCGGACCGGCCGGAGCGGCTGAGCAACAGGACGTGCTCCGCCCCGAGCCCGGCCACCCACCGGGCGGCGTGTGCGCCCAGCGCTCCCGTACCTCCGGTGATCAGCACCGTGCCGGTCGGGTTCCACGTCTGCTCGGGACCCGGGCGGGCGGGCAGCGGAACGAGCCGCCGGGCGTACACCCCGGACTCGCGGACGGCGAGTTGGTCCTCGTCCCCCTCGCCTCCCAGAGCCTGGGCCAGCAGACGGGCGGTCCGGGCGCCGGGCGCCACGGGCAGGTCGGCCATGCCGCCCCACAGGCCGGGGTGTTCCAGCGCCACTACGCGGCCGAGCCCCCACAGCTGTGCCTGCTCCGGGTTCTCCAGGGTCTCCCCGGCGACAGTGACGGCGCCCGTGGTCAGGCACCACAGCCGGGTGGGCCGCTCCAGTTCGGCCAGCTCCTGGACCAGCGCGACGGTCGCCTCGACCGAGTCCAGCAGGGACACCACGATGTCCACCGGTGCCTCGTCGAACAGCTCTCGCAGTCGTCCGGCGAGCGGGAGACCGTCGGTCGTGATCGTGCGCGCCGTCACGTCCTCGGCGGCCAGCGCGTCCTCGACCAGCGCCTTCAGTCCGCTCGCCCGGTCGTCGGCGGGCAGTACCAGCAGCGCGCTGCCACGCGCCGCTCGGCGGGCCGGGGTGACCGGGTGCCACTCGATCTGGTGCAGCCACCGCGTGGCGGTGGCCTGACGATGCCGCTCGGCCCGCCAGGAGCCCAGCGCCTCGACCACGGTGTGGAACGGCTCGTCGCCGTCCACCCCGAGCGTACGGCTCAGCTCCGCCACGTCGGAGCGGCCGACCGCGTCCCAGAAGTCGGTGTCCGGTGCGGCCGACACCCGCCGGTCGTCCGCGTCGGGCTCCGCCCAGAACCGCTGCCTGCGGAACGGGTAGGTGGGCAGCCCGACGAGACGCGCGTTTGTCCCCCGGAAGTACGCGTCCCAGTCCACCTCGACACCACGGCCGTGCAGCCGGGCGGCCAGCGTGGCCGCCGAGCGCTGCTCGGAGCCGTCGCGGCGCAGCGTGGGCAGGACCAGTGTCCCGGGGGCGTCGGCGAGTACCTGCATGGCCATCCCGGAGAGCACCGCGTCCGGTCCCACCTCGACGAGGACCGTCGCGCCCGCGGTGCGCAGCGCGGCGACGCCGTCGCCGAAGCGCACGGCCTGCCGCACGTGGGACACCCAGTACTCGGGGGTGCACAACTCGCCGCCCGCGAGCTCTCCCAGGACGTTGGAGACGACCGGCAGACTCGGTTCCGCGAAGTCGACCCCGCGCAGCACCTCGGCGAACTCCGCGAGCATCGGATCCATCAGCGGCGAGTGGAACGCGTGGCTCACCGGCAGCTCGCGGGTGCGGGCGCCTCGCGCGGCGAACTCGGCCGCGATCTCGCGCACGGCGTCCGTCTCGCCGGAGAGCACCACCGCGGACGGGCCGTTCACCGCCGCGATGTCCACCTCGGCGCCGGCCGCCGACTTCTCGCGAAGCCGGTCCAGGACCTCGGCCTCGGATGCCTCCACCGCGACCATGGTGCCGCCGGGCAGGTTCTGCATGAGCCGGCCCCGGGCCGCGACCACGGTGCACGCGTCGGCCAACGACCACACGCCCGCGACGTGCGCGGCGGCCAGTTCGCCGATCGAGTGACCGACGAGCAGGTCGGGCCGTATCCCCCAGGATTCCAGCAGCCGGAACAGCGCGACCTCGACCGCGAAGAGCGCGGGCTGGGTGTACTGGGTCTCGTTCAGCAGTCGCGGGTCCTCGTCGATCACCTCGCGCAGCGGACGTTCCAGGAAGCCGTCGAACTCGGCGCACACGGTGTCGAACCACTCGGCGAACACCGGATACGCCTGGTAAAGCTCGCTGCCCATCCGGTGGCGTTGCGAGCCCTGGCCGGAGAAGAGGAAGGCCACGGTGTGTGACCCCGCCTTGTCGACGGGCAGCGCGGACGCGCCCTCGGCCAGCCGGAGCAGCCCGTCGCGAGCCGTCCCGGCGTCCGCGGCGAGCACGGCCGCGCGGTACGGCAGTGCGGTACGGCTGGTGGCCAGTGAGTACGCGATGTCCAGGGGCCGTTCGCCGCCGTCGCCCAGCAGGTGGGCGAGCCGGCGTGCGTGGTCGGCCAGCGCGTCGGGGTCGGCGGCGGACAGCACCAGCGGCACGGCAGGCGCGTCCGTGTCCCCGTCGGTGGCCTGGACCGGGGCCTCGTGGGTTCCTGCCGGGGAGAGCACGGAGCTCTGCTCCGTGGGCTCTTCGATGATGACGTGCGCGTTGGCGCCGCTGATGCCGAACGACGACACGCCCGCCCGGCGGGGACGGTCGAGTTCGAGCCACGGCCGCGCCTCGGTCAGCAGCCGCAGCTGCCCCGAGGACCAGTCCACGTGCGGGGTGGGCTCGTCCACATGCAGGGTCCTGGGCAGCATGCCGTGCCGCATCGCCAGCACCATCTTGATGACGCCGGCCATCCCGGCCGCCGCCTGGGTGTGCCCGATGTTCGACTTGACGGAGCCCAGCCACAGCGGCTCGGCACGGTCGCGGCCGTAGGCCGCCAGCAGCGCCTGCGCCTCGATGGGATCGCCCAGCGAGGTCCCGGTTCCGTGCGCCTCGACGGCGTCGACCTCGTCGGAGCGCAGCCCGCCGGAGGCCAGCGCGTCACGGATCACCCGCTGTTGCGAGGGACCGTTCGGCGCGGTCAGGCCATTGGACCGGCCGTCGGAGTTGACCGCGCTGCCGCGCAGTACCGCGAGGACCTCGTGTCCGTTGCGGCGGGCGTCGGAGAGCCGCTCCAGGAGCAGCACACCCGCCCCCTCGGACCATCCCGTTCCGTTCGCGCCTTCGGCGAATGCCCGGCACCTGCCGTCGGGTGACAACCCGTCCTGGGCGGCGAACTCCACGAAGATCCCTGGCCGGGCCATCACGGTGACGCCGGCGGCGACCGCCAGCTCGCACTCCCCCGCGCGCAGCGCGCCGGCCGCCTGGTGCAGGGCCACCAGCGAGGACGAGCACGCGGTGTCGACCGTGATCGCCGGGCCCTCGAAGCCGAACGCGTACGCGATACGGCCGGAGAGCACGCTGGCGGTGACGCCGGTGAGCACGTGGCCGCGTACCGCCTCGGCCCCTTCGTGCTGGCGCGGCCCGTAGTCCTGGGACATGGCGCCCACGTACACACCGACCCGGCGGTCGGGCAGCCGGGCCGGGTCGACGGCGGCGCGCTCGAACGCCTCCCACACCGTCTCCAGCAGCACCCGCTGCTGCGGGTCCATCGCCGTGGCCTCGCGAGGCGAGATGCCGAACAGAGCGGCGTCGAAGTCGGCCGCGTCGTGCAGGAATCCGCCCGCGCGGGGTACGGCGTCCGCCAGCCGGTCCAACTGCCAGCCCCGGTCCGCGGGGAAGCCGCCGATCGCGTCGCCCTCCGCGGTCAGCAGCGACCAGAAGTCCTCGGGCGAGCGCACTCCGCCGGGCAGCCGGCAGGACATCGCCACGATCGCGATCGGGTCGTCGTCCGAGGCCCGCGCCACGTGCACGGGCGCGGCCTCGGCCGGGTCGGTGTCCAGCAGACCGACGAGCAGATCGACGACCGCGTTCGGCGTCGGGTGGTCGTACATGAGCGTGGTGGGCAGGTCGAGCCCGGTCACCGCCACGAGCTGGTCGCGCAGTTCCACGGCCAGCGCGGAGTCGAACCCCACGTCACGGAAGCTCGTCGTGGGCAGCAGTTCGATGGCGTCGTCATGCCCGATCACGGCGGCAGCCTCGTCCCGGACGAGGTTCAGCAGCGTACGCCGCCGGGCACCGCCGGGCGCGGACGCCCGCTCGAAGCGGGTGGACGGCACGGAGGGACCCGGTTCGTCCTCGCCCACCGGCCCGAGCGCCCGCTCGGACCGGGCGGCCGGCGCGCGACGGCGTGTCGCGGCGCCCTCACCGGCGGCCCCCAGGTCGCGGCGCTGGAAGGCGTAGTACGGGAGGTCGACGCGCACCGGACGGTGAGCGGCGAGTACGGCGGTCCAGTCGACCTCGACGCCCAGGCAGTGCGCGCGGGCGAGCGCGCCGAGGTACCGGCGCCACCCGCCGTCGTTCCTCCGCAGCGTGGGCAGCGCTTCGGCCGCCGTCTCGTGCCGCCGCGCCATCTCGGTGACGCCGACGGTCAGGACCGGGTGCGGGCTGATCTCGACGAACACCTGGTGTCCCTCGTCGAGCAGTGCGTGTACGGCGGTGTCGAAGCGGACGGGGCTGCGCAGGTTGCGATACCAGTACGCGGAGCCCAGCTCGGTGCCGTCGACCGGTCGGCCGGTGACCGACGACATGATGGTCACGTCGGTCGCGACCGCGGTGACCCCGGCCAGGATCTCCGCCAGTTCCTCACGCAGGGGCTCCACCGCGGGCGAGTGGGACGCGTAGTCGATCGGCACCCGTTGGGCGCGCACGCCTTGCTGCTCGCACCTCGCGGTCAGTGCGGTCAGTTCGGCGCGCGGACCGGCCACGACGGTGGCGGCGGGCCCGTTGACCGCGGCGATCGTCAGCGCACCGGACCACTCCTGGAGCAGCTCCTCGGTCTCGTCGACGGACAGCGCGAGTGTGACCAGCCCGGTGTGCCCGGCGAGTTTGGTGAGGGCACGCGCGCGCAGCGCCACGATGCGCGCGCCGTCCTCCAGCGACAGCGCGCCCGCCACGACTGCCGCCGCGATCTCGCCCTGGCTGTGTCCGACCACGGCGGAGGGCTCCACGCCGGAGGCCCGCCACAACGAGGCCAGCGACACCATCACCGCGAACAGGGCGGGCTGTACGACGCCGTCGCCCAGGTCCAGGGTCGGCGCGCCCTGCTCGCCGCGCAGCACCGAGGACAGGGACCATTCGACGTACGGGCTCAGTGCCGCCTCGCACTCCGCGACGGAGCGGGCGAAGACGGCCGAGGAGTCCATCAGTTCCGCGGCCATGCCCGCCCACTGCGAGCCCTGGCCGGGGAAGACGAAGACCGTTCCGGGAGCGGCGAGCGATCGCCCGTTCGTCACGGCCTTCGTGGGGGTGCCGTCCGCCAGGGCGTCCAGTGCGCGCACCAGCTCCGCCCGGTCACCGCCGACCACCGCGCCCCGGTACTGCGCGTGGGTACGGGTCGTGGCCAGGGAGAACGCCACGTCGGCCGGGGTCGCGTCGGGTCGATCGGCCAGCAGCGCGGACAGTGCCTTCGCCTGGCTCGCGAGCGCGTCGGAGGTGTGACCGGAGAGCACCCAGGCGAGGGGCGCGGTCTCGGTGACCAGCTCGGGTTCCTCGCTGGATACGGGCCGTTCCGGTGCCGCGGGACGCTCCGGCGCGTCGGCGGCGACGTGTTCGGTGAGCACCAGGTGGCAGTTGGTGCCGCCGATACCGAAGGAGCTGACCCCGGCCACCCTGGCCCGCTCGGAGGCCCATGCTTCGGCCTCGCGCTGCACACTGAGCTTGAGTTCGTCGAGGTCGATGCGCGGGTTGGGCGCCTCGAAGTTGAGGCTCGGCACGAACTCCCCGTGATGCAGGCACAGTACGGTCTTGATGAGCCCCGCGATGCCGGCAGCGCCTTCGAGGTGGCCGATGTTGGTTTTCGCCGACCCGACCCTCAGCGGTGCGCCGTCCTGGCGCGACGCGCCGAACACAGCGCCCAGTGCGGCGGCCTCGACGGGGTCGCCCTGTGCGGTTCCGGTGCCGTGCAACTCGACGTAGTCCACGTCGGACGGATCGACCGCGGCGCTCCGGTGGGCGAGGCGCAGTACCTCGGCCTGCGCCTGCTCGTCGGGGACGGTGAACCCCGGGCCCCCGCCGTCGTTGTTCACCGCGCTTCCGGCGAGCACGGCGTAGACGTGGTCGCCGTCGGCCAGCGCGTCGGACAGGAAACGCAGCAGTACGGCGCCGCCGCCCTCGCCGCGTACGTAGCCGTTGGCGCGCGCGTCGAAGGTGTAGCAGTGCCCGTCCGGTGACAACGCACCCGCCTTGTCGACGGCGAGCGTGCCCTCGGGGGTGAGGATGAGGTTGACCCCACCGGCGACAGCGGCCGAGCACTCGCCCCGCCGCATGCTCTCCGCCGCGAGGTGCAGCGCGACCAGGGAGGACGACTGCCCGGAGTCGACCACCAGGCTCGGCCCGCGCAGACCGAGGGAGTAGGAGACACGGTTCGCGATGCCGCCGCGCAGCAGCCCGGTCAGGCTGTGCGGGGAGAGCGCCGCGGGGCCCTGGTCGTGTACGACGGTCGCGTACTCGGTGCCGATGGAGCCGACGAAGACCCCGGTGTCGGAGCGCCGGAACCGATCGGCCGGCCAGCCGGCGTCCTCGAACACCTCCCAGCCCAGCTCCAGCATGAGTCGCTGCTGCGGATCCATCGCGGCCGCCTCGCGCTGCGAGATGCCGAAGAAGCCCGCGTCGAACGCGTCGACCGAGTCGATGAAGCCGGCCCGCAACTCGACCGACGAGACGGACAACGCCGCCCGCCTGTTCTCGGGGACCTCGGAGATGCTCTCTTTTCCGGACCTGAGCAACCGGAAGAACTGCCTGTGATCGCGCGCTCCGGGGAGTCGGCAGGAAATTCCGACGATCGCCACTGGTTCCGTCGAGCGCGACGACCCACCGCGGTCACTACCGACTGACATGAGGGTTGCCAACCTTTCCGAGGTCCTGGCGATATTGATTCGATCGAATGACGGTCTCAGCCGTATCGGGTGCGTGCAGAGGGCACGGGCACCGCACTTGAGCAGACGTGACGGTCAATCAGCTTCGACAGATTACGCGTGTAGCCACACGATTTTCACTAGTGAAAACCGTAGTGTGAAACGTCGACGTGGGCCGCTTTACGGCAGCCCGAAGTACCGCTACCGGCCGAGCCCTTGCGGTGGCGGAAAATGGTAGGGCAGTGGCTGGAAACGACTCCAAAAGCGCTGAAGACGAAGCCACCTGAACACTGAGCCGAGATGCGCGCCCTGCGCTGCTTATTCCTCGCCAGGCGACCACGGCCGGCGAGGCGAACAAGGGGCGATAGGGGGATATTTGACGGCTACTCAACAACTCCTGAGCCGACTGCGACAACGTGTCCGGGATGGGCCCCGAAGTCTCCGAGGTTCACCGTCCCGGGCGAAACACTCGCCGTGCAGCCGCCGTTGACCAGGGCGGCGATGCGTCGTCGAGCTGCGTCGATGGGACTCAGGGCGCGGCGCGGTCGGTCCACGCGAGTGGGGACGAGTTACTCGGCCGTCCCTGCGGCACTGACGCTGACACAGCGCATCCACTCCGCGGTGCGCTTCAGGTGATACGCGGGATCCCGCATACATGAGAAGAAAGAAGGCGAACACGGCTCGCCGACAAAGGGATTGGACAAGGATTCGGGCCCTCACCGCAGACACCGACCGGTGCGGGCACTGAAACATCTCCGTAACCTCAAGCGGTTGGAGTCAACAGTCGTCGAAAAGTGGACAAGGCGCATCAGTTAACTCAACCAGACATGTCGGGATTGCAGCGGGAGCGCTCAGTTGCAATCCAATGCTTCGGGGCAGCACCAGCTCGGGTGGTGCATCGATCTCAGATCTCAATTTTCTTCTGTACCAGCGCAGTTCGCTTGTAACCAATTATCCAACCCCTCATTGCGATCGCAACCCGACACGGTGTCGCGAGAGTCACAGCGAGAAGTCCGTACCTGATCGAATGAAATGACGATGTCCCATGTGGTCGGTTTGGCAGGTTACTTGTACCGGATCAGCGCGGTTGCGAGGGCGCGGAAGGCAAGGAGCGACTGCTCTTGCGCTCGCACCGAACGGTCGGGCTGGTAGTCGAACAGCCTGGAGCGCGCTTCGGCCGAGCCCATGGCGCAGGCCTACGACCGTTCACATGGGTCCCGCGCGCACACCTCACGCACGAACTATGGTGTCCCACCACATGGGCTCCTGATCTGCGCATTTCTACGGTGTTGCGACACGAAATCGTCCCCCGACACTCGCCCGGAAGTGGTGACCATGGCTGCCTCGGCATCCGTTCCGCCAACACCCAGCTCACTCAAGCGCATCGTTGCCGCCAGCCTCATCGGCACGACCATCGAGTGGTACGACTTCTTCCTGTACGGATCCGCAGCGGCTCTGGTGTTCAACAAGCTGTTCTTCCCCGACTCCGATCCGCTCGTCGGAACGCTGCTGTCCTTTGTCACCTATGCCGTGGGTTTCGCCGCGCGGCCGCTCGGTGCGTTGGTGTTCGGCCACTACGGGGACCGGATCGGGCGTAAGAAGCTGCTGGTTCTCAGTCTGTTGATGATGGGTGGGGCGACGTTCGCCATCGGGCTGATGCCCACTCACGCCACCATCGGTACGGCCGCTCCCGTGCTGTTGACCGTGCTGCGGCTGATCCAGGGGTTCGCACTCGGTGGTGAGTGGGGCGTCCCCGTGCTGCTGGTGTCGGAGCACGGGGACGCCAAGCGGCGTGGTTGGCGCGAGTATGGACCAGGGCGCTGTCTTTACGGAACCGGTTGCGGGAAAATCAGCTTTTGACGCAGAGGCAGGAGATTCCACCGGTACGTGGCCACTGGCAGCACCCGGCCCTCAGCAGTTACAGGACCCCTTACGCACTGGGGGTGTACAACTGTTGAATACGTCGAAATTAACGGATTCGGGCCAGGAAATCGCCGACGTTCTCGGTGAACTCTTGCGGGCGCTCCCAGGCAAGGGCGTGGCTGGAGCCGGGGCCCGCCAGTCGCACCAACTCGGCCCTGGGAATCGCTTCAGCCACGGCCTGGCCCTGCCACGCAGGCGTTACCAAATCCTGTTCTCCCGCCACGACGAGTGTGGGGCAGACGATGGACGGCAGCCGCTCGGAAGTATCGTGGCCGAGCTCCGCACCCCACTGCTCAGAGACAGTCCACGCCTGTTCCCTGTTGGAGGGGAGAAGCGGGGCGAGCATCGCCATTGTCTCTTCGTAGTCCGCTCCCTCCAAAAATTCTGGAGAGAAGGACGCGGCACTCTGGGACAACCAGGCTAGATCTCCTTCGCCGGTCGACCACAGGTGCTGGAACGGAGTGAAGAGCGATCGCTGGTAGACGCTGGTTCGGTGCCAGGTGTTAGCGAGGATGAGCGAGGTCACACGGTCAGGATGCGCGAGGGCCAGTTCTTGAGCGATGCAGGAGCCCAGGGACCACCCGAGGATGTGCGCCTCGGGCACACCGAGCCCGTCGAGGACGGCGAGAGCGTCGGCAGCCAGGTTCTGCATCGTTATTTTCGTGACGCCACGCGCAGAGGCGCCGATACCGCGGTGGTCGTAGCACATCGCCCGGTACCCGTCCTTTGCGAACACTTGAGCAGCCTCACCCCAGAGTCCCCACGATAGTCCGGTGCCATTAATGATCAGCAATGGTATGCCCTCATCCGATCCGAAAACCGCGACATCGATGTACGTCTCACTGTCCACTGAAATTTGCATAGTGGTTCCTCCTGAGGTGTTCTGGAGCGGCTTTGTCAGTTGCGTCCCGACGAGACGTGATATCGAACGCACTGTCGTGAGTTAATGCGAGCTTCCCCGTGCGGGGTTTCGGAGCTGCGGGCTTGGTCACCCGAGCCCTATCGCTTGATCCTTGAGTCTGTTCACAAGAGCAGGGCCCCGCTCCGACCTGTCCGCGAATTCTTGTTTCGTGGCGTTAGCCCGTGCAATCGCGACCCGGACCAGCTAGTGGAATCCCTCGACCGTGTATTCCGGCTGCAGGATACCGATCAGCGCGATGCCATAAATCGCACTGTTGAGCCGTATGGGCAGGATCCCCGGATAACCAGGGGAAGAACTTCCACCGATCCCGGAGCGGTTCATCGGCGTCGTCCAGGGCATCTGGAGTACTCAAGTGGGATGGTTATGCGTCAAGGAACGAGTTGACTTCGGCGCTGAATTCGGAAGGATGCTGGAAGAGAAATCCATGTCCTACATCCGGATAGATGGCCACTTGGGCATTAGGCAGGTGGCCTCCGAGTAGGTATGTGTTCTCCGTCGGTGTCATGACATCATGATTGCCGTTGGCTGCCAGAGCGGGCTGCTTGATTGCGGCCAGTCGCCCGAGACGGCTGTTGTCCGGGATGCAACATCGGGAGACCGCAGCCAATTGTGTATGTCGAGTCGCCAAGTCCGTCGGCTCTTCACGGTCGTTGTGCCTCGTGAACAGCCGACGGACGAATTCGCCCTCTTTTTCCTGGCTGGCCGCCTGAAAATGTTCGAGGAACAGAGTTAGGAGATCTTCGGCGCCGGGCTCATCCCGGCGGGCCGTCTCGCCGACCTCGCCGGTCACGTGGTGAAAACCGCGGCCTCCCTCGGAGTCGCTTCCTGTGAGAATCATCCGCCGAACCTGATGTGGGCGAGTCAAGGCGATTTCCTGAGCTGCGAACCCGCCCAACGAAAAGCCTAGAAGGTCATACGTGTTCAGCCTCAAAGCGTCGATGAAGGCGAGGGCGCCCGTGGCCATCTCTGCAACTGTGCTTGGGGCGGTCCCGCTTGAGCCCCCCACGCCTTCGTTGTCGAGAAGGATCACTTCGCGCTCTTCGGCAATGGGGCCGACGAAGGCCGGGTCCCAGTTGTCGAGTTTGCCCCGGAAGTGCTGAAGGAGGATCAGCGGGACCGTGCTGGGCCGCGGAGCACCGAAGCGGCGGTAGGCGTAGCGGATCCCGTTTTCCCCGTCGATGAACAGGTTTGGTGCTGTGAGGGCGCAGGTGTCGGGCATGGAGCTCTCCTGAGAACAGAGGAAACAGATCTGTGTCCCTTGCTTCGGACAGATGCTACACAGGTCTGTTTCCCTGCGTGGCGCGGGTGGTGCGAAGTCGTTCACCTCCGCATCGAGTACCGGTCCCGGCCCATGAGGCCCGATCGGTCACCGAATTCTGGGAGACGCTTCGCCGGGGTCGAGTAGAGGCTGGTTCGGCTGTTGCAGTTCCACCGAAGCGGACCGACGTGTGCCGTCGTGCAGGTGGGCTGGCGTGTTCCACCGTCTGTCCCCTGGCTCGATGCTGCCACCTCGTACGACCCCCAACCCACCCCCACCGGTTGACGAAACCCATAGGGGCACCGCCCCCGCCGATCTGAATCCCGGCGATCGCGAACACCGCCCCGGACTGCGGCATCTATGACGTCCTGGACAGCATCAGCGATACGTGGTCGGTGCTGGTCAGGGGCCCTGCTGGACCGCGGCGGGACCTGGTGATCCTGCCGCTGTCGCGAGTACCGCGGCAAAGGCGATCCATGTGAGCAGTTGTGCGAGCGCCCGGAGTCCTCCGGGGCGCTTCTATTACGTCTTCGACCGTGGGCGTCAGCGTCGGAGGGACTCGGCGTCACCCATGACGATCACGGGGTGCTGGTCGGGATCGAGCGTGCGCAGCAGCTGCTTCATATGCTCCTGCACCAGGCTCACGCAGCCGTGCGTGGGTCCGCCGTGGTCGACGTGCAGCCAGATGCCGCCACCCTTGCCCGCGCCGAGAGGGCGGGTCCAGTCGAGGGGGGGAGGTTCCGGCGGGGGTTACCCCAAGGCTGGGTAGTTAACGTTTTCGCAGGTCACGCAAGTGGGGCTGGTGACCATGGTGTTGCGGCGTAGAGGCCGGGGCCGAGCTTGTGGATGAGGCCGCTGGCGACCCACCGATTCAGTTGTCTGTACATGGTCTCCAGCGTGATGTCGCCGAAGTGAGCGGCGATTTCACGGGGTTGCCACAGACGCGTGGGGTCGTGCTGGAGGAGTGCCAGGATGCGGTGTCGGCGCCGCGCGGCAGGGGTAGCGTGCCGGTCGTCCCGGGAGGCCGTGGGCAGCGCGGGTGACTGATCAACGGGTTCGAGGACGGTGACGTCGAGGCGGGTAACGGTGCGGCTGGTATCGGGCCGGCCGTCGGCGTGGCGCTCGCTGTAGCGGGACATCGGTGACTTGACCCTGCGGGTGCTGACCCGTTGCCGCCGGGGAGGGAGCAGGCCAGTCAGGATCCGGTGGCCGATCGTCCCGAGGCCGAGTGTCCCGATCGGTGTCCGCGGTGATGATGCCCGTGGCCTGGATCACCTGGTACCGGGCGGTTTGAAGTGCGCTGTTGAAACAGCAGCGGTCCGGGTCGGTGCCGGGGACGGACTCGGCGGCGTCGACCATCACGGTGCGTAGGGCCTGGTAGGGCGTGAGCAGGGACCACATCTCCTGCTCGATGCCTGCCGGGTCGCCCGAGCGCAGGTTGCGTCCGTTCATGATTGTGTGGCGGAGCGCGTAGTACGCCGATTCGTGTTCCCACCGCTGGTGGTAGAGACCCACCAGCACGGTGGCGGGGTAACGGCGGGCGTCTATCAGGGTCGTGACCAGTCGGTAGAACTCTGTGAAGGACGTGCCGTCCGCGCAGGTCACGGCGATCTGTGCGTCGATGACCCGCACCTTCACGGTCGTCTCCTCAAGGACCGCGTCCACGAGCTCGAACGGCACGACCGATGTCAGCTCTCCCAGATGCCCCGGTGCAAACCGGCCCACAGTGACCGTACGGGTGATAGTCGTCAGCGCAGGCGGCAGGACACCGTGCAAAGGCAACGGAGCTCCTCGGATACAAGCTGTCTTGGTCGACTGCCTGTACCAACGAGCTCCGTTGTCCTGCGTCAGAATTCCTCCGACTGGCTTGCGTAACCTGCGAGAACGTTAACTACCCGGCCTTGGGGGAAGGCCCCCTTCTCTTGAAGGCCGGGCGACAACGGTGCGGGGCCGTGCCAGCCGTACCGCCGCGGCGACCCCGCCTGGCGCTGACGGCAAGCACCAGCCTTGGGCTTTCGCCGTGCGAGGGCGCATGCTGGTAATACACGGCTCGCCGGTGAAGCCCTCTGGGGGACACGGGAGGGGGCTCCCCGGAATGAGGGGATCAGACCATGGAGCACGACACTTCCGTCGGCTACACCGCTTCAGCCGTCGTCGATGGGCGGGGCAACGTGACGGGCTGGAGTGCGGAGGCCCACATGCTGCTGGGCTATACAACCGCGGAAATCGTGGGACAGGCCGCCGCTAGTCTGTTGGCGCAAGACCTGTCTGGACCAGCACTGCGATCCTTGGCGGACCGGGTTCCCTGGGCGGACCAGCCCCGATGGCACGGGACGGTCCGGCTGCGGCACCGGGACGGTCGCAGCGTGGAGGTCAGGTTGCTGGCGCATCGGCGGTTCTTCGGCAGCCAAGGGGAGAGCGAGTGGCTGGTCGTGTCGCCCGTCGTGGGCAAGGCCAGCCCTCAGGACGACGCCGAACTGCTGGAGCGGGCCTTCGCCCAGCAGTCCTGCGGCGTCGCGATTTACGGCAGTGACCGGCGCATGCGGCTGGCCAACGTGGTGATGGAACGGGGATTGGGTCTCGCGCTGCCGGAGATACGTGGGCTGCGTGTGTCGGAGATCGTTCCGCACCCTGATCTGGAGGCCACCGACAAGGCCATAGGCGAGGTGCTGGAGACGGGCAGGCCACAGCATCGGGAGAATGTCTTCAGTACACCCGGCCAGGGCCGCCACCAGGCATGGGCGGTCGCCCTCGCCCCGCTGCGAGACGCCGACGGCGAGGTGAACGCCGTATGTCTCAGTGGGCACGACGAGACCCAGCAGTACTGGGCGCGGCGGCGGCTCCAACTGCTCAACGAGGCGAGCGCGAGTATCGGCAGCACCCTGGACGTGGTGCGCACCGCACAGGAACTCGTCGACGTGGCCGTTCGAGGGCTGGCGGACTTCGTGGGTGTGGACATACTCACCCCCGGTGACGTCGATGGTGAGCCGGACTCCCCCTCGCGGACGGTCACGCCCATAGTGCTCCGCCATCTCGCCCATGCGTCGATCACCGAGACCTGCCCCGAGATTCCCCTCACGGTCGACGACCTGCGGACCTATCCGGAGGCTTCGCCCCAGGCTGAGTGCCTGGGGACCAGGCGCACCGTTTTGCGACTGGTCACCGGGCCGGATTCCACCAGCGGGCCGTGGGCGGATCAGGACACAGCGGTCCACGCGGCGCCGCGATCGGGGTTCCATCTGATGGTGGTGCCGATGCGGGCGCGTGGGGAGACCCTGGGCGTGGCCCTCTTCGGCCGCCGTCGGCTCCAGGAGGCGTTCGACCCCGACGACGGGCTGCTGGCTGAGGAGATCGCGGCCCGCGCCGCGCTCTGCATCGACAACGCCCGCCGTTACACCCGTGAGCGGAGCACGGCCCTCACCCTGCAGCGCAGCCTGCTGCCTCAACGGCTGCCACGGCAGTCGGCGGTCGAGGCCGCGTCCCGTTATCTTCCCGCCGGCGCCCGGGCAGGCGTGGGCGGCGACTGGTTCGACGTCATCCCGCTCTCCGGAGCGCGGGTGGCGCTGGTGGTCGGTGACGTGGTCGGCCACGGCATCCAGGCATCAGCCACCATGGGCCGCCTGCGAACCGCGGTGCGCACCCTGGCTGACGTGGATCTCCCTCCCGACGAACTGCTGACTCACCTCGACGACCTCGTCACCCATCTCGCCGACGAGGATGCCGATAGCTGGGCGTACACCCCTGGTGGTGGTGCCGAAACGGACATCGCAGATACACCGGCCGCAGGAGACGTCGGCGCCACTTGTCTCTACGCGGTCTACGACCCTGTCTCCCGCCGTTGCACCCTGGCCCGCGCGGGTCATCCACTGCCCTTCATGGTCACTCCCGAGGGAACCGTCGACCTCCTCAACATCCCAGCAGGTCCGCCGCTGGGCCTGGGCGGCCTCCCCTTCGAGTCGGCCGAGGTGGAACTGGACGAGGGCAGCCTGTTGGTCCTCTACACCGACGGACTCGTCGAGTCCCGCGACCACGACATCGACCAAGGACTCGGCATGCTGCGCCAGGCGCTCACCCGGCCTGCCCGGTCTCTGGACGAGGTATGCGACACGGTGCTCGAAGCCCTGTTGCCCGACCGTCCCCAGGACGACATCGCCCTGCTGATTGCCCGCCCCAAAGCCCTGGACGCCGGACAGGTGGCCACCTGGGACATACCGGCCGACCCCATGGCCGTGGCCCAGGCCCGCAAGAAGGTCTCCGCTCAACTGAGTGAATGGGGATTCGAAGAGGCTCTCTTCACTACCGAGTTGGTGGTCAGCGAGCTGGTCACCAACGCCATCCGGTATGCCGCCCCGCCCATCCAGTTGCGCCTGATTCACGACCGTACGCTGATCTGTGAAGTCTCCGACGCAAGCAACACCGCCCCTCACCTGCGCCGTGCCCGCGTCTTTGACGAGGGTGGCCGCGGGCTCCTTCTCGTGGCCCAGCTCACCAAGGGCTGGGGCACCCGCCAGTCCTCCACCGGAAAGACCATCTGGGCCGAGCAGGCGCTGCCGGATGCAGTGCTGGACTCTGGCCCGATCGTCACGGACGAGCTGGAGCGGCTCGTTTCGTGAGAAGACGGCGTCTCAGCTCGACTCTGTCGGGCTCTTGGACAGGCGGGCTCAGGTGCCGAGAGTGTTCGCCAGGACTTCGACTGGGGGATCTCGTTCTGGTCCAGGGAGGTCTGGAAGGCGGTCGGTGGTCTCGGCGAAGAGGGTTCCGCGGACTCTGACCGGCCGCTGAGTCGCTCGATGTTCACGGTGATGGCCGTGAGTACGTGTAGCAGGTGGGCTTTCGGCTGTCCTCGGTAGCGGCAGCGGCGCATGCCGTGTTCGTGGGCGAACTCGTTGATGGTGCCCTCGACTCCGGAGCGGACCGCGTAGCGGGTCTTCCATTCGGGGGTCTGCTGCTCGGCGCGGACGCGGAGTTGCAGGTCGCGGAGTTCTCGTGGGGGAAAGCCCACGGTCCTGGCGCTGTCGGTGGTGGTGCAGCGAGCGCGGGCCGGGCAGGAGCGGCACTGGCTCCTGGCGAACCGGGCCACGATCAGCGGGGCGGCGGCGGGCGAGGACGTCGGGTAGGGGCCGTGCCAGCCCTGGCCGACCTGGCCCTGGGGACAGGTCACCTGCCGGTGGTCGAAGCCGATGTGGAAGTCGTCCCGGTCGGAGCCTTCATTCTTGCGGTGCTGGCGGGTGGGGTTACCTGGCAATGGCCCGGTGAGGGTGATCTGGTGTTCGCGGGCGGCTCGTTCCAGGTGGACCAGGGAGGTGTCGCCGCCGTCGACCAGGCGTTCGGCGGGCAGTAACCCGCGACGGGCGAGGCGGGTGTGTATGCCGGGCAGGGCCTGACCGTCGTTGGTGACGGCCGAGGTGGTGGCCACGTCGGTGATTACGTTGGCGCTGCCGGCGGTGCACGTCTCGATGAGATGGGCGGCGAAGCCCTTCCAGCGGATGATGTGCCCGTGGCGGACGTAGCGTGCCGTGGTGTCGTAGGGAGAGACGATCACCAACGAGGAGAGCGGCAGTCCGCCGTCCTCGCTGGTGCGCCGCTTCAGGCGTCCTGCCGCGTCGCGGCAGTAGTATGAGGTTCCCCCGTCATGCGGGAGCCGCTGATCAGCTGGTCAGCAGGGGTTGACGGGTGTTCAGATTCGTTGGTTCGGACGTCGCCTGCTCGGCGTAGTACTTCTCTTCGAACTCGATCGGGCTGAGGAAGCCGACGCGTTCCTGGATGCGGCGGGAGTTGTAGAAGCCGTCGATGTACTCGAAGAGCGCGAGATTCGCCTCGGCCCTTGTCGTGTAGGTGCGGCCACGGATGCATTCGGTCTTGATGAGCATCCAGAGGTTCTCCGCGAGGGCGTTGTCGTAGGAGTCCCCGACGGAGCCCATGGATGCCTCAACTCCCGCCCGCATCAGCCGGGTTGTGAGCTTGAGGACGTGTACTGACAGCCGTGGTCGGCGTGGTGAATGAGCTTGCCCGGCTCGACCTCGCGGGACGCGAGCGCGTACTCCAGCGTGGTCAGGACCAGGTCGGCGTCGGCGCGGGCGGAGGTCTCCCACGCGACCACGCGGCGGGAGAATGCGTCCCGGATCGCGGAGAGCCACAACGGTCCCTCGCCGGTGGAGACCATCGTGAGGTCGGTGACCCACAACCGGTTCGGCGCCGGTGCGGTGAAGTCCCGGTTGACCAGGTCCGGGGCGAGGCTGGCCTTGGGATCGCAGCGCGTGAAGCCCTTCCGCCGCGGGCTGATCCCCGCGATGTCGGCCTCGCGCATCAGGCGCTCGACCCGCTTGCGGCCCACGCGTGTGCCCTCGCGTCTGAGGACGGCGTGCACGCGCGGCGAGCCGTAATTGCCGCCGGATTCCGCGTGGATCTCCTTGATCCGCTCGGCCAGTTCGACGTCGCGGCGTCGCCGTTCGCACGGTTCCTCTGGGCCCGCCGCCACACCACTACCAGCCCAGCGCACCTACGGATGATCCGCAGCAGCCGCCCCTCGTCGTCATCGATCTCACGGACCCCTGCCCACGCGGTAGCGGGCAGGCGCTCGCGCACCTGGTCGGGGCCCTTCGCGGATGCCGTCAGGGCCACCACGGCGACCCGGCACGCCCGGCACGCGCACAAGGAAACAGATCGGTGTACAGTGGCGATGCCAACACAGGTACAGATCTGTTTACCGGGTGTGTTCGCCGCACCCGGCCCGTGCCTTGAGCAGGCCTTTTGTGCTGCGTCGCCCCTCGGGCTGACGCGGGGCCACCGCACATCGCTGCGCTGTGGACTCCTTCGCCTTCGCTCTCTTCCGCTCTCGTCGAATCCCAAGGAGCCTTCGCGTGACCGTCACGCAACTTACGGCCGCCAACCTCACACTGTCCGCCCCGAACGGCGTGACCTACACCTACCGGCGCTTCGGCAACGCCGCGACCACCGCCCCACCGGTGCTGTTCCTGCAGCACCTGCGCGGCAACCTGGACAACTGGGACCCCGCCCTCATCGACCCCATCGCCGCGCAGCGGGAAGTCATCCTGCTCAACAACACAGGAGTGGGCGCTTCCACCGGCACCGTGCCCAGCACCATCCGCGAGATGGCTGTCGATGCCCTGGTCTTCGCCGACGCCCTCGGGCTGAAGGCATGTGACGTCTTCGGGTTCTCGCTCGGCGGCGCGGTCGCCCAGGAGATCGCCCTGATCCGGCCCCACCAGGTCCGCCGGATCGTGCTTGCCGGCACGGCACCCGAAGGCGGCCGCGGATTCCACGCCTGGAGCGGGCAGGTACGGGACGCCGTCATGCCCGACGAGCCCGGTGCTGAGGACTTCCTGACGCTGTTCTACACATCCAGCGAAACCAGCCGGACCAAGGGAGGCGAGTCACTGCAAAGGCTCTTCACCCGCCAAACGGACCGCGACACCCCCACCGACCCGGCCACCCGCGACGCACAACTGCTCGCCATCAACAGCTGGGGCATCCCCGACATCACCAAACTGGGCCGCCTGGCCGCCATCACACAACCCGTACTGGTCGCCAACGGCGACAGCGACGTGATGACCCCCACCGTGAACAGCTACCTGCTCGCCGGACACCTGCCGAACGCCACGCTACGCATCTACCCCGACGCCGGCCATGGATTCCTGCACCAGTTCCCAGCGGAATTCGCACACGAAGTCAATCAGTTCCTCGACTGACACACGCATCCCCGCCCGTTCTCCCGGCCAAGGGTCTCCTTCGGGAGATCTCCTGCTCCGCTGCGGGGAGCCGGCGTAGCGCTCGAAAAGGGAATGAAGGAATGGCGCATTTCCTGTGAAACACCACTCCAGTAAGGAAGAGAAAACCATGGCTCGAGAGATCGTGTTCGCCCAGGTTGGCGGCCCCGACGTGCTGTACATACGCAAAGTAGACCCGGTCGGACCAAAAGCCGGAGAAGCTCGTATCCGGGTTGAAGCGATCGGCGTCAACCGAGCCGACATCATGTTCAGGGAGGGCCGCTACTTCTACCCGCCGAACACTCCCTCCGGGCTCGGATACGAGGCCGCGGGCGTCGTCGAAGCAGTCGGCCCCGGCGTGACCGAGGTGGCGATAGGTGACAGCGTCGCCGTCCTGCCGTCGTTCAAGCTCACGGACTACGGAACCTACGGCGACCACGTGATCGTCCCCGCTGCCGACCTCGTGCCGCGGGCGGCTGACAGCGACCCTGTCGTTGCGGCGTCCATCTGGATGGCATATGCCAGCGCGTACGGCGCGCTCGTGGAGGGCAGCCCGCTCGCCGCCGGCGACCACGTCCTGCTGATCGCGGCCACCGGCGGGGTCGGCCTGGCAGCCATCGAGGTGGCGAACAGGATCGGCGCCATCCCCATCGCCACCACGCGCTCCCCCGCCAAGAAGCAGCTGCTGCTGGACGCGGGCGCCGCCCACGTCATCGTCACCAGCCAGGAGGACCTTGCGCAGCGCGTCAAGGAGATCACCGGCGGCCGGGGCGTCGCCACGGCGATGGACCCCGTCGGCGGCCCTGGAATCGCCGAGGTCATCTCCTGCGTCGCACCGGGAGGCCGCCTGCTGGCCTACGGTCTCCTCGACCCCCGCAACGACCTGTCCAAGGGGCTGCCGACGATTCCCGGCATCGACCTGCGCCTCTACACCCTCTTCCCCGTCACTGGCGATCCTGAGCGCCGTCGCGGCGCCATTGAGTTCATCGAAGCCGGACTCGCCGACGGAGCGTTCGCACCCGTCATCGATCGCACCTTCGACCTCAGCGACGCCGCCGAAGCGCACCGCCACATGGAGGCCGGCACCCAGTTCGGCAAGATCGTCCTCACCGTCCGGCGCTGAGGAACCGCGCGCCGGACGGAGGCGGATGAGAAGCCGGGGCCGGGCCGCCGTCGGTCTCCGTCAGGCGAAGCCGGTGCACGAGGAGCCACATGACCTCATGCACCGGCTCACCGGGACCCCTTCGCCGGCCACAACATGCAGATGCCGTCCCCGCCCTGCGTCTGCTCCGCCTCGCCATAGGAACTCCTGGAAAGGTGGGACGTTCCTGCGTTACTGCGGCGGCGCTGACGGGAATTGGGGTGTCCCTCGTGCCCCGTGAGTAGGCCATCGACAACCGGAGTTTCTGCCGTCGGCCAGGACCCGCGGCAGGGCGGTTGTGCGCTGCAGTTCGCCACCGGGCGGGGGCCGGTGTCCGGACGGTTCGCTCCGGTCGGCCGCGGCATCCGCAGGGCCCTGCCGGGCCGGCACGCGAACGTCTTCGCAGGTCGCCGGATGGTGTCGATCTCGGCCTGCCGCATCGCGGCCACCGGCTGATACGTCTCAGCCGGTGGCGCGCATTCGCGGCGGTGAAGCAGGTAAACTCTTCGGTTTTCCCCTCATCGACTCAGGAGCTAGATTAGTCACCATGACGATCGATGACAGAACAGACAGTGTGCGTGAGCGCGTCCTCGAAGCGGCGTGCGAACTGTTCAGCAGCAGGGGAATCAACAGCACCGGTGTAGATCTGGTGTCCGAGGTAGCTGGCGTATCCAAGCGCAGCCTCTACCAACGATTCCCGAGCAAAGACCACCTGATCGCCGCCTACCTCCCGCGTGCCACCGATCGATTCTTGGAGGGTCTCATCATCCCCGATGAGGACTGTGACCGTTCACCGGTCGAGAAGATCGTCGAGTTCTTCGCTGCCGCACAGCGAAAGTCGAGAGAACCCGACTTTCGCGGATGCCCGGTCCTCAATGCAGCTGCCGAGATTTCCGATCCGGAACACCCCATGCGAAAGATTGCGGTCTCGTACAAGGATCGCATGCAGAGCTACTTTGTTCAGGAAGCTCGCCTGTCTGGGGCAGCGGAACCCACATTGCTTGCTGAACAGCTGGGCGTACTCTTCGACGGCGCGATGGCATACGGCTCGGTCCGTAATCAGCCTTTCCCAGACAGCGTTCTCACCACCGTTCGCATCCTTTTTGCCGCACAGGAGCTGGACGGCCTGCCACGCGCCTCGGCCTTGTCCGGCTCACCGATTGAGGTGTCTTCAGACCGGCCCTCCACGCGTCTGTGAACACTCCGGTGGCCGGTGTTCCTGCCCGTCCTTACCGCGGCTGTCGAGCCTACGGCCCCCTTCGTCCTTCGCCCGTGTCACTCACCGCAAAGACAGCGTCATTCGTTGCCCCGTCTGCCCTCAGCCGTTCGGCAGGGGTGCCGCACGCGGAGGAGGCTGACGGCAGGGCGAGCGATGCCATGGGGCCCAGTGGGATGCGCCAGTAGTTGACCGTCAGTGGTGTACGGCTTCTGCCGGTGCGTCAGTTCTTCGCCGGGGCGCCCAGGATCCGGAGCCGTTATTGCTGTCCACGCAGGAGCGGGCGCAGTTGGGGAGGTGGACGCGCCGGACGACGACGGCCCAGGCCCTGGATCTGCCCCGCGGTACGAACTCTTGGGAAGTATGGTGCACGAAAATCCCTCCGACGCGGAACTGGTGCGCAGCGCGGGCACCGGCGACGTGGCTGCGGTCGGCGCGCTACTCGAACGGCACTTGGCCGGTATGCAGGCCGTGGCCCTGAGCATATTGGGCAACCGACCCGACGCACAGGACGCGGTGCAGGACGCGTCGCTGATCGCCTTTCGGCGCATCGGTGACGTGCGGGAGCCGGAATCGGTGGGCGCGTGGCTGCGCATGATCGTGCGCAATGTCTGCCGCTCGCGACTGCGCTCGACGCCCTTCACGACGCCACTGCCGGACCTGTCCCTGCTCGCGGTGGACAGCGACCCGGAGAAGGTCATTGAGGGGCATGCCCTGCGCGACTGGATCTGGCAGGCCATCAACGAACTGTCTCCCCTGTTCCGCATGACCGTGATGCTGCGGCACTTCAGCCCGCGCACCGCCGGTCCGCGTCGTCCAGGAAGAAGAACCGCTCCAACTCCGCACGGGACGGCGCCCCGTCGTACGCCGCGTACGCGGCGGCTTGTACATCCGTCAGAAATTCGACCGGCACTCCGGACCTCCACACAGTCAATGATCAACACGACTGCTGAAGGCTCAGCCCTCGAAGAAGTCCAGGTCAAAGCGCTCTCAGGTGCACGGGAGACTTAGCGCCGGTTTTCGTTCCGATGTTCCAACTGCCGCCTAGTAGTGCTCTCCACGGCGGGGATGCACGTTGACTCCGATGCCGGGCACCCACAGTTCGCCGTCGTCACCGGCGCTGATGTCCCAGGCGGTTACTTCGTCCGGGCATGTGGTGCCGCGGGCCCGCAGATCAGTGATGGCCACCCGCGCGAGTGCGGTGGCTGCCGTCGGGTCCGTCTCGGGCAGCACGGTGCGCCACCATCGGTGCTCGTCCACGTTCTGCCAGCCCCTTGCACGCATCTCCTCTGCACGCTCGGGCGTCTGCTCGTGGTCTCGGTCCTCGATGGCGATGTGGAACTCGCCGTGCGTGTCCGAAGGGTTGAAAGCCACGATCATGATGCGTTCTCGGTCGCGCGCCGCCATGAGCCTGAAGCCCACCCAGTCACCCGGGGCTTGTACGGGTATGTGCTCGGCCCAGGAGGCAAGCATCTCTGCCAGTCGCTCCTCGGCCGACGTCCAGTCGTATGCTGCCGCGTGTCCGTTGAAGGTCCAGCCGGGGGCATCGCCGGGGCCGTGGCGATCCAGCTGCCACGTGTAGGGCAAGGGCATGCGGTCCGAGTCGAAGCTCCAGAACTCGTCTCGGGCGAGCGATGAAGCCTGGTGCGCGGACAGTGTCGCTTTGCTGTGGTCCCCGGACAGCAGTAGCGTCCGCTCACGGTTACTCCACCGCACGCTGGGCCCGTGCGCGGTGCCGCCCAGCAGCGTGGGCTGGCCGATGCGCGCCACGATGGCTTCGTAGACCGGACGCAGGGTCGTGCGGCGTTCGACCAGGTCGTTTCCCTCCTTGTGCGTCAGGATCGTGAACGGCCGGTCCAGCTCGGCATCGTCGTGAGTGAGAAGGCTTTCTGCGAGATCCGCCGCGGCCTGGCGGCCTGTCCCCGTGGTGTGAGTCATGACGTTGATCCTGTCAGCCGTCGCTGACATCATGGTCGACAATCACGCGCGGTCACCGGCAGGCCGGACTTCGCGACGAATTGGCGACACTTGAATAGGCGACCTCACCAGTATCAACCCCCAGGAAGCCGCCCTACCCGGCCACGGCGAACACCTCGCGCGGAATGAGGCCCGCCCGCTCCCAGTCACCGAAGTGCGGGACGATGATCTTGTCGATGAAGGCCCGGAAAGCCTTGGCGAGGGCCAGGTGCTCCTCGTCGTAGTGCTTGCGCTGCATGTTGTGTCCGTTTCGTTCGAGGGCGAGTGGGGGCGGTGGCACCCGGGCGGGCCGTTCAGCGCTGCTTGTACAGGCGTCCGCGGTGTAGGGCGTCGAGCGCGACCGCGCAAATGAGGATGACGCCGATGATGATGTTGTTGTACTGGAGCGGTGTGTTGGTGAGGATCAGTGCGTTGTCGATCGTGGACACCAGGACGGCTCCCAGGGCGACGCCGGTGATCGAGCCGAGGCCGCCGAGGATGCTGACGCCGCCGATCAGCACCGCAGTGATGACGCTGGGTCAGGCTGGTGCCGCCGGATGCGACTTGGGCGGCGCCGACGCGGGCGGAGTAGATGATGCCCGCCAAGGCCGCGGAACCACCGGCCAGGGCGTACAGGGTGAGGTCGAGGCGGGTGACGCGCAGGCCGTTCCCGACGGCCGCTTGGCGGTTGCCACCCAGTGCGCGGACGTTGACCCCGAGCCGACTGCGTTCGAGGACGAACCACGCTGCCAGGCCGGCGATGACCGCGTACCAGATCACGTAGGAGATCCCCAGCAGTGAGCCGTTGCCAGGGAGGTGAACGACTCGGGCAGCGGCAGGACGTCGTTCCCGCAGGTGATCTGGGTGTCGACACCGCTCACGACGAAGAACATGCCCAGCGTGGCGATGATGGGGGGCACGTTCCAGTAGGTGATCAGAGCGAAGTTGACGGTGCCCAGGACGGCACCGGCGGCGACGACCGCGATCGGGACGGGAACCCCGTGGACCATCAGCTCGCATGCCGCGATGGCCCCGAGTGTGAAGACCGCTCCGGCGGAGAAGTCCAGTCCGCCGCCGATGATCAGGAGTGTTGCGCCGGCTGCGGGGACGAAGTAGGTGACCGAGCTGCGCAGAATCTCGGTGAGGTTGGCGGTCTGCAGGAAGTCGGGGTCGCGGGCGGCGGCCACCGCTCCTAGCCCAAGAGGCTGTCGGAGGCGGCCGCTGGGGAGGACTGCGGGTAGTGGTCGGCGCCCTAGACGGCCGGGACGGTGTCCGCTTCGGTGTCCGCGTTCTTCGCGGCGGGGTCGGCGACCGGGACGGCTTCGGTTTCGCGCGATGGCTTGAGGAACAGGGCGAGAAGGATGCCGACCGCGAGGGTGGGGGCGATCCAGAGGTAGCCGGCGGCGACGGCATGGGCGAAGGCGTCCAGCGCGGTGTCGCGCAAGGCCGCGGGCAGTCGGCCGATGGTGTCAGGGCGGGCCGCGTCGAACCCGCCAGCGGTCGGCAGGCCGTGGGCGCGGTCGGCGAAACCGCTGTTGAGGAGGGTGCCGAAGATGGCGACTCCGAAGGCGGCGCCGATGGAGCGGGCGAAGGTGACCACGGCGCTGGCGGCGCCGAGGTCGGCGGCGGGCACGCTGTTTTGGACGGTGGTCAGCACCACCATGGGCACCATCCCGATGCCGATACCGGTGATCAGGAAGTAGACGCTCAGCAGCAGGATGTTCGTGGCTGCGCCGAGAGTGCCCAGCAGGAGCAGCCCGGCGAGGTTGGCGGCCAGACCGGCCAGCAGGATCATCCGCAGCCGCCCGGCACGCGCGGCCCAGCGGCCGGCCAGGGACTGGCTGATGACCAGGCCGGCGACCAGCGGCAGCATGGCGATGCCGGACAAGGTGGCCGAGACCCCTCGCACGATCTGGAGGTAGGTCGGCAGGTAGACCAGGACCACGAACATCGCCGCGTTGGCGAAGAAGCCGATGAGCGAGGAGAAGACCACGGTACGGGAGGCGAGCATGGCCGGTGGTAGGACCGGTGCGGCGGCGTGGCGCTCGACGGGCAGCAGCAGGGCCATCAGCGCGAGGGTGGCGGCGATCAACCCGATGATGGCCGGCGAGCCCCAGCCCCAGCGCTCACCGAAGGAAGTGATCAGGACCAGGCCCGTGGCCATGGCGGCCAGGACGGTGGAGCCCAGGTAGTCGATGCGGGCCCTGACGCCACCGGTGGCCGCTGGCAGCGCCCGTGCGGCGACGGCCAGCGCGACGAGGCCGATGGGAAGGTTGATGAGGAAGGCCCAGCGCCAGGAGAGCTGGTCGGTGAAGATGCCGCCCAGCAGGGGGCCCACGATGCTGGCGACGCCGTAGACGGAACCGAACATGCCCTGATAGCGGCCGCGTTCGCTGGGGGCGACGATGTCGCCGACCAGAGCGAAGGTCAGCACGATCATGCCGCCGCCACCCACGCCCTGCAGCACCCGGGCGCCGATGAGTTCGGGCAGGTTCTGCGCCAGGCCGCAGGCGACGGAGGCGACGAGGAAGATCGCGGTCGAGGCCAGGTAGAGCCGCTTACGGCCGAACATGTCGCCGAGCTTGCCCCACAGCGGCGTCACCGCCGTCGAGGCGAGAAGGTACGCGGCGCTGACCCAGGCGATGTCGTCGAACCCTTTGAGGTCCGACGCTATCCGGGGCAGGGCGGTCGAGACGATCGTCTGGTCCAGGGCCGCGAGCAGGACGGCGAGGATCAGCGCGCTCATCGCGGCGCCCGGACCGCCGGCCCGCCGTGATGGGGAGTCTGGTTTCGACATCGGAACGTACCTCTCTCCACGGGGGCGGCAGGAGCGGCGCGTCTGCCGCAGCAGAACGATGCCGTACCACTCGGCTGTCGTTACCCACATTATTTGACACATCACCGTAGCACTTAATCTGAGATTATGTACTGAGAAGAGGCTTTATGGGGTGCAGGTTGCACAGATCCACAGTTAGACTCGGTTCCGTGAGAGCCGACGCAGCACGCAACCTGGAAGCCGTCCTGACTACCGGAGCCCGGATGCTTGCCGCTGATCCCAGCGCGACCATCGCGGGCATCGCCGCGGAGGCGGGCGTGGACCGCCGCACCGTCTACCGGCGCTTCGCCTCCCGCGAGGAACTCCTCGCTGCCGTCTACGAGTCCCGCCTGACGGCTATCGAAGAAGCCATCCAGGACGCCCGGCTGCGTGAGGCGCCGGTCGCCGTCGCCCTGCACCGCTACGTCGAGAACATCATCACCGTCAACCGCGCCTGGCCCGTCGATCTCACCCGCATGCTCGCCGACGACGACGTGCGCGCACGCCGTGACGCGTCCGCCCGTGAGGTCGATGTCTTCCTCGAACGCGCCACCGACGAGGGAATTCTGCGGCCCGATCTCCCCCAGGGCTGGGCGGGCGCGCTACTCCCCCAACTCATGCACCTGGTATCGCGGCAACTGCCCCAGCTGAGTCCCGCACAAGCAGCGGACCTCGTCGTGGACACACTGCGGCGCGGTCTCGGACCGTCGTGATACGGCGAGAGCGCAGGGCAGCAGAGGAGTCGTCCGCACACCACCAAAGTCGAAGACGAGGCCCTTGCAGTGCTGAGCGCGCACACCTGAGACGTCACCGCAGACGAAGACCGACGGTCAAGTTGCTTATGTACGCCAGTCCCGCGGCGGCGCAGGGCAGGACACGCTACGACGGCAGCCGGGGGACGCGGTGGACGGCGTCGTCACCTTCAACGGACGGCCGAACGCCGCGACGGTGGCAGGCGGCCGGGCCACCTGCCACCGTCGGCGGTCATCGTGTGTCGTGATCGGCGGGGCTGCTCGCCCGCCCAGCGGTCAGAGGGTGATGGTCTTGTACTCGGTGTAGCTGCCGAGGCCGACTGCGCCGAACTCGCGGCCGATGCCGCTGGCCTTGAAGCCGCCGAACGGGCCGTCGAAGGCGACGGAGGCGCCGTTGACCGTGATGGTGCCGGTGCGGATACGGCGGGCGACGTTCACAGCGTGGGCCTCGTCGCAGGACCAGACACCGCCGGAGAGGCCGTACTCGGAGTCGTTGGCGATGCGGACGGCGTCGTCCTCGTCGTCGTAGGCGATGACGACCAGCACCGGGCCGAAGATCTCCTCCTGCGCGATGCGCATGGAGTTGTCGACGTCGGCGAACACGGTGGGCGTGACGTAGTTGCCCTCCTCCAGGCCCTCGGGGATCTGCGGACCGCCGGTGACCAGGCGGGCGCCCTCCTCGATGCCGAGGTGGATGTATTCACGCACCCGCGCCTGCTGCTCGGGACGGATCATCGGGCCGATGAAGGTGTCCGGGGCGTTCGGGTCGCCCACCTGCAGCGACTCCACCAGCTCCTTCAGCGCGGTGACGACTTCCTCGTACCGGCTGCGCGGGGCGAGGATCCTCGTCTGCGCGATGCACGATTGCCCGTTGTTGAGCAGGGAGCCGAACTGCAGGCCCGCGACGGCTTTCTCGATGTCAGCGTCCGCCAGGATGACCGCGGCAGACTTGCCACCCAGCTCCAGGCTGACCCGCTTGAGCTGCTTCCCCGCGATCGCGGCGATGCGGCGGCCGGCCCGGGTCGAACCGGTGAAGGCGACCTTGTCGACCTGCGGGTGCGACACCAGGTGCTCGCTGGTCTCCCGGTCCGCGGGCAGGACGCTGAGCACGCCCTCGGGCAGGCCCACCTGCTCCAGCAGCTCGGCCAGGAAGCCCATGCTCAGCGAGTTCTCCGGGGACACCTTGAGGACCACCGAGTTACCGGCGAGCAGCGCGGGAATGATCTTCGAGGTGGCTGCGGAGAACGGCGAGTTCCAGGGGATCACCGCGGCCACGACGCCGACCGCCTCACGGCGCACCACGCTGCGTACCGGGGACGCCGGGTCAGAGGGAAGCAGAGTCTCCTCCCAGCCGAACTCCTCCGCCGCCTTCAGATAGGCGTTGGCCTGCCGGGTCAGACCCGACTGTCCGGCCCGGGTGAACCACTGCGCAGAGCCGGTTTCCAGCGAGATCAGGTGTGCGGCCTCCTCCCGGTTCCCCTCCCGCAGCGCGTTGAACCGCCGCAGGACCGCGATGCGCTCGGCCGGCGGGGTCGCACGCCACACACCCGCGTCGAACGACGCTCGCGCCGCGGCCACCGCACGGTCGACATCGGCCGGCTGTGCCTGTGCCGCGCAGCCGATGACCGACCGGTCGTGCGGCGAGGCGATGTCGAGCAGCGCCGGGTCGCTCGGCTCCACCCAGGAACTTCCGATGAACAGCCGGTCGTAGGTAATCACGTGCGTTTCCTCTTTCGATCTCGCGAGCCCCCACATAACTGTCACTTCAATGTAGCATTTCATGCCAAGAGATACACACAGAGGCGGTGAACAACTATCGATTCTTCCCACCACCGGTACTCATGTGAAATGAGAGCCGCCGCAGCACGCATGCTCGCCGCCGACGCGGGCACGAGCATCGCCGCCGAGGGGGGCGTGGACCGGCGTACTGTCTTCCCGGCGCTTCGCCCGCCGCGAGGACCTCCTCGCCGCCCTCTACGCAGCTCGCCTGCAGGCGAGCACGCCGTCCAGGACGCCCAACTGAGCGAAGCACCCGCTGCCGTCGCCCTGCACCGCTACGTCGACATCATCACCGTCAACCGCACCTGACCCGTCGACCTCACCCGCATGCTCGACGACGACACCCTCCGCGCCCACCGCGACACCGCCGTCCGCGCAGCCGACACCTTCCTACAGCGCGCCACCGACGAAGGATTCCTGCGCCAGGCCCACCTGCGGGGCTGGACCGGGCCACCACTGCCCGAGCTGGTGCACCTCGCATCGCACCGGCAGAGCCACCTCAGCCCCGGGCAGGCGTCCATGCTCGGGGGATGCCCCTGGAGGAGATGTCCGCGCGGTGGGCCAGATCCCGGAACCACGGGGGCGGATCCGCAAGGGAGGACTCTTGGACTGGGCAAACACTTCGATGGCCCGGCGCGCCACGGCAACGTCCGCTTTGATCAGCGCCAGCATCACGTCCCGGTGTCGGCGTACACACTTACGTCCCCAGCTTCGTACGGATGAAAAGGGACAGATGTTGATGCGGTGAACCCTGTCGTTCGGCGCTCGGCAACTGGCCAAGCGGCTGGGTCGATCCCCTTCGACCGTCTCCCGCGAGATCGCGCGCAACGGCGGCCGGGACCGCTACCGAGCCGCCACCGCCGATGCAGCCGCCTACGGACGCGGGCGCCGTCCCAAGCAGGCCAAGCTCGCTCAACTACCCGCTCTGCGCGGCCTGGTGGAGGTCAAGCTGGCTCTCTGCTGGTCACCCGAGCAGATCGCAGGATGGCTGCGACGGCAGTTTCCTGGTGACGCCTCCATGCAGATCTCGCACGAAGCGATCTACCTCTCGCTCTACGACCCTCGCCGGCGCCAAGCGATCGACCGCAGCCTCACTCAGCGGCTGAGGTCAGGCAGGCCGATGCGCCGTCCGAAGCTCGCCCGCCGTCCCACGGGCCGGGGGATCATCCGCGGCATGGTGTCCATCACCGACCGCCCCGCCGAGGTCGAGGACCGCAAGGTCCCCGGCCATTGGGAAGGCGACCTGGTGATGGGCACCCGGCCTTCGGCAGTCGCCACGCTGGTCGAGCGCACCAGCCGCTACACGGCCATCGTCGCGCTGCCGGACGGCATCAAGGCCGAGCAGGTCACCCCGCATATCACCCGGAGCCTCCTCGGCATCCCGCCCCAACTGCGACGAACGCTCACTTGGGACCGCGGCCGGGAGATAGCTGAGCACCAGGCCATCACCGCCGAGACGGGGATGCCGATCTACCTCTGCAAGCCCCGGAGTCCGTGGCAGCGCGGCACCAACGAGAACACCAATCGACTACTACGGCAGTACCTCGCCAAGGGCGCGGACCTCCGCACGTTCAGCCAGGCCGACCTGGACGCCATCGCCCACGAGCTCAATCACCGTCCACGCAAGACCCATGGCTACCGCACTCCCGCGGAGGTCTACGCTGATCTTCTGAACAGCTGTGATGCACTGACCGCTTGAGCTCGCCTCCGGGCGCGCCGGGGGCGGGGCCGTCGATCCGGGCGGCCAGCACCACATGAGGTGCGTCGAGGTCCGCATGGAGCCGGACGGCCCGCTCGCGCAGCAGGCGGGGGTCGCGGTCGGGGGCGTCGAGGAGGTCGTCCAGCAACTCGCCCCGCACCCGCTGCTCGGCCTCTCCGGCGGAGCGACGGGCCAGCAACAGCAGGGAGGTGACCATGGCGGCCCGCTCCAGGGTGCGCTGGTCGACGGAGTCGAGACCGGGATGGCCACGCAGGACGAGCGCGCCGAGCAGTTCTCCGCCGGCCCAGACCGCGGCTCCCCAGACCTCGCCGTGACGCGTGGCACGGCCTTCGGTGCCGGTCAGGTCCAGCGCCGTCACGGAAGGGGAATCCGGCCCGGCGAACTCCACCGTGCCGTCGAGTACTTCGCAGAGCGCGCTCGCCACGTCATGGACACCGCCCCCGCCCAGGACCAGTTCGGTCAGCCGGTCGTGCACGTCCGAGGCGCGCTCGATGGCCGCACTGTGTTCCTTGATGATCTCGTTGGCCTTCTCCAGTTCCGCGAGCGCCGAGCGGGTCTCCCCGAGCAGATTCGCGGTGTCGATGGCGACCGCCGCATGGGCGGCGAACGAGCTCAGCAGTGAGATCTGTTCACGCTCGAAGACCCGGGCGTGGCGGTCCGCGGCGAAGAGCACCCCGATGACCTGGCTGCCGAGCATCAGCGGCACACCGAGGATGGCGACCAGCCCTTCGTCGCGTACGCCCGAGTCGATGGCCCCGGTGTGCTGGAAACGCGGGTCGTCGAAATAGCTGTCGGTGACATACGGCCGCGCGGTCTGGGCGACGAGCCCGCCGAGCCCCTCCCCCATCCCGAGCCGCAGTTGCTGGAAGCGGGCCGCCACCGACCCCTCGGTGACTCTCATGTATGTGTCACCTGCGGCCGGGTCGTTCAGGCACAGATAGGCGACCTCGGTCCCGAGCAGGGAGCGCGCGCGCTGCACGATCGCCCGGAGCACGGCGTCGAGATCACGCAGTCCCGCGAGGTCGTGCGCGGTTTCGAAGAGGGCCGACAGCTCGGCCTCCCGGCGCCGTCGCTCCGCCAACTCGGCCCGCACCCTCAGGGCGAGCCGCTTGGCGTGCTCCAGTGCCGCCAGCGCCTCCGGGCCCCCGCCGTCCGCGCGGGCCAGCAGCGCGGGGCGGTCGTACGCCTCCGCCGCCGCGCCGCGGGCGAGGAGTTCCAGGTAGGAGACCTGATGATCATGGGCGACGTGGGAGTCGGGCTGCTGCTGGGACATGGACACAGCATTACCTGTCGTCCGGTCAGCCGCGCCAGCCTGTGGACAACGGAAGCGATGTGGACAACTTGGCTCCGGCAACGCGGCAGATGCGCGTGCCCACCCCCGCGCCCCCCCAATTACCGGTCGGTCTAATGCGCGGTCCAGCCCCCGTCGAGCGTGAGCGACGTGCCCGTGATGAAGGACGCCTGTGGGGTGCAGAGATAGGCGACCGCCTCGGCGACCTCGTCCGGTTCGAGGAGACGTTTCAGGGCGGAGTCCTGGAGCAGGACGTCCGCGACGACCCTCTCCTCAGGGATCTGGTGCGTCTGTGCCTGGTCCGCGATCTGCTTCTCGACCAGTGGCGTACGCACATAGCCGGGGTTGACACAGTTGGAGGTGACCCCGTGCGAGGCGCCTTCAAGGGCTGCGGTCTTGGAGAGTCCTTCGAGACCGTGTTTGGCAGCCACATATGCCGACTTGTAGGCAGAGGCGCGCAGCCCATGTACGGAGGAGATGTTGACGATCCGGCCCCATCCCTCGGCATACATGTGGGGAAGCGCGCCCCGGATCAGCCGGAAGGGCGCCTCCAGCATGACAGTGAGGACGGTGTGGAACACGTCGGGCGGAAAGTCCTCGATGGGGCGGACCAGTTGCAGCCCGGCGTTGTTGACCAGGATGTCCGCGCCCTCGGCCGCCGTCTCCGCCGCGTCGAGGTCGGTCAGGTCGAGGACCCGCGCGTCGACGGCACCCGCCGCCCCGGCGCCTTCGGCTTCCCCGGCCAGGGACGCCAGTCCCTCGCCGTCCCGGTCCACCGCTCTGACCCTGGCCCCGGCCGCAGCGAGCCGCAGCGCGCAGGCGCGGCCGATGCCGCTCGCGGCGCCGGTGACCAGCGCGACGCGGCCTTCAAGATCGAGCGCGACGGAAGCGATCCCGCCGGGGGCGGCGGCGAAGCCGGCAGTGGCGGGGCCACTGGCGGCCGGGCTGTCCGCGGTGCGGGAGCCCGGCGTACGCGGGGCAGGACCTGGTGTGATGGGCGCGGTCATATCCGCACCCTAAGCAGCGCTCGGAGCCCCACCGATATGGTCGGCGCCCACACTTCACCATGGGGTGGTGGGTTCGAACCATGTGGGTGCATCGGCGAGCGCCTGCTTGATCCGGCGGTTTCCAGTGCAGCACCAGGGGGCGTTGAGCTACGGCGTTCGTGTCTTCTTCTCGATCGCCCGCAGGATGTCGTGGCGGATGAGGCCGCTGCCCGCGCGCATGACGCCCCAGTAGAGGGCGAACGCGCGGCGGGAGGAGGCGTCGGTGGCCAGGACGCGGGTCTCGGTGGAGAGCAGGGTGCCGTCGCCTTCGGGCGTGAGCCGGAAGTTCATCACGACCTTGGACCAGCCCGGCTCGGCGAACGCCGCGAACGCCTCCGGGTCACCGCGCTCGATCTCCGGGCGGGAGGGGCGCATGGCGGCGTAGCGCGCGATGTCGCCGAGGACCACCTCGTGGGGCGGATCTGCGGCCATCTCGCGGGGGGCCATGGATTCCAGGACGCGGAGATCCATCCCTTCGTGCGCCCCGACGTCGATGCCCTTCACCCACGTCGAGGGGCCGCCTCGTATCCGCATCAGGCCGAGGGTGACGGGGAGGTCGCCCGCGCGCAGGTCCATGAGGGTGTCCCAGACGCGCTCCTGAGGCGCGTGGATCAGGCGGCTGTGGTGTTCACGTTTGTCGAAGGTCGGAAGCAGTCGTTCCAGCGTCCAGTTCATGGTGTGCTCCCGGTGTTCTCGGATCGCCGCCGTGCAGCGCCAGGCGGTCATGTGTGCGTTCCACGTAGGAGAGCGCCGTCAGCAGTTCCGCGCTGCCGACCCTGTGATCGCGCTCGCGGGAACCGGTCACGCCCCGGATGGGCATCGCGCCGACGGAAGCCCAACGCAGCCGCCCCGCCTCGTCTATGTAGCTGCGCGAGCGCCCGCGGTTGTCGGCGTGCAGGCAGTAGGGCACATCGAGGTAGCCCTTGGCGAAGGCGGCGACCAGGGCCTTGCCCACGTCCGCGTCGAGATCGAGGACCGCTTCGACGAGGAGCCGGGCCTCGGCGGCGATGCCGGTGTCCTGGACCGGGGTTACCGGCTCGCCCTCCACCGCTGCTGCCGCCGCGCCCGCGAACTCCAGCGCTTCGACGTTCTCCTCGATGGTGGGAATGCGCTGGGACTCGGCGGGGGTCTTGACGATCAGCCGCGCCGCGCCGCCGCGTACGGCGAGTTCGGCCGCCTCGCGCAGCAAGTGCAGCCCGCCCTCGCGGGTACGCGGGTACTTGCCCATGTACGTGTACAGGACGATGTGCCAGTCCGTGTCGGGCGGCAGGAGTTCCGCGGCCAGGGAGCGGAGGACGGCGATGGCTTCCTCGTCCTGCCGCCGGTCGGTCCCCTGGGCGAAGCTGAGGGAGACGCTGCGCAGCCCGTGCTGGTGGAAGAAGAGCCCTTCGAGGACGGTGATGGCGATGAGCAGGCTGGGCGGGCACATCTGGCCCATCATGCAGCCGCCGAAGCTCTCCAGGTGCGGCTCGATGCCCCTCTCGTCCCGCAGCCGCGCGAACTGCTCGCAGCAGCGGGCCCACGCGTCGGTGGCGACGGCGAGCGGGACGCGGCTGTAGGGCAGGCAGTACGAGACGGGGCCGCCCTCGGTGGCGTCCAGCCCGGCGGCTACCAGGGTGGCGAAGATGTCGTCCGGCAGGGCGGAACCGTGCCGGATCTGGACGGGAAAGCCGGGGCCGCGGATGCCGTCCAGGACGTCGCGGGTGGTCTCCACGCCGTGGGTGACGATCGGATAGCCGTTGAGCCCGATGTCCTCGGAGAGGGCGCGCTCGACGGACGCGTAGTCCTTCACCCTCGTATAGCTGTCGAGGGTGAGGGTGCCCACGGTGGCCGCGCGCGCCCCCCGGGTGGCGGCGAGGCCCTGCCGCATCTGAACGGGGCTGCTGAAGCCCATGCGGGGCTGGACCAGGAGACCCGTTGAGCGGCGCACTTCCGACAGGCCCACGAAGGAGCCCCGGGCGGCGCTCACGACGCGGGCTCCAGGACGTCCGGGCCCGGCTTCAGGACGTCCTGGCCCGGCTTCGGAACACCCGGGCCGAGCTCCAGGGCTTTCGGCGCGGCCTCCAGGGTGTCCATGAAGCGGCCCAGGGCGGCCGGGTCCGCGCCGTCCTGGAAAACCGCGTCGAAACCGGCCGTCACGAGTTCGTGTGACGCCGTCGCCTGGGTGCCCCCGGTGATGCCCAGCTTTCCGCCGATCACCACCGGGGTGTGCCGTGTCTCCGGCTGGGCGCGTACTTTCCCGATCAGCCGCTTCCCGTCCACGTGTCCGTGGCCGTTGACCGTGCTGATCACCACCAGGTCGGGACGGAGTGCGGCGCACTCCTGGATCAGCATCTCGTCGGGCACGCACGCACCGAGGTTGGTGACGTCATGGCCCATCTCCTCCAGGAGCAACTGGAGGAAGACCAGGTTCCATGTGTGCGCGTCGGAGGACACACTGCTGAGGAGCACTCTTCTGCGGCGGCCGTTGAGGGCTGCGCCGGCGGCTGTCGGTAGCACCGGATCTTCCGTTCAGCCGCAGCCGCCCGCCGAGTCGGAGTCGTACGCGCCGACCCGGTTGAGCAGGTCGGCAGGCACCTCCTGCGGCGGGGCGGGGGTGGACTCGACGGCCTGCTCCAGGGCCGGGATCAGCTCGTCGAGGAAGGCGTCGACGCGGTCGAGCCCCCAGAAGCGGTGCCGTCCGACCTTGAAGTACGGGATGCCGAACACATCGTCGTCGTAGGCGGCGGCGAGCGCGTCCACGCCTTCGGCGCGCAGCGCCGGGTCGTCGGCGGCGGCCAGCATCTCGTCACCGTCGAAACCCGCCGACTCGGCGACGCGGCGCAGCACTTCGGCGTCGCAGATGTTCTCGCCGCGCTCCCAGCGGGCCGCGGTCACCGCCGTGTAGAACTCGCGCTCGCGGCCGAGGTGACGCGCCTTGAGCCAGGCCAGGTGCGGGCGTTCCCACCAGGGGTCGATGTCGATCGGCCAGGACATGGTGTAACCGAAGCGCGTGGAGAGCCGCTTGGTGTCCTGGAGGATGTAGAGGTGCTTGGCCTTGCTCATCTGGGTGTAGTGGAAGCCGGAGTCCCGCTCTTCGAGCGCGGCGACGGTCTTCTCGTCCGGGTCCCAGTACGGGTAGTACTCGATGACGTCCGGGGCCTGCGGGAAGCGCTCTTCGAGTTGGCGCAGGCCCATCCAGCTGAACGGGCTGCGCAGGTTGAAGTACAGCCGGGGCGGCCGCTTCAGCTTCTTCCTCGGCTTCGTGGTGTCCATCGGCTTCGCGGTGTTCGTCGGCTCCGTGGTGTTCATCGCCCGCCTCCGAGCAGGGCGGTACGGGTGGTGTCGTCGAACTCGGCGAGCGAGCCCGCGTTCTCGCCGCGGCTGACGGCGTATCCGTGCATGATCGTGCCGGTGGCGGTGTGCACAAGCCGCCCGTCGCGGTACACGTAGGTGTTGAACGTCGCGGTGTACATCACCTCCTTGATGATCTCCTCGACGGTGAAGACGGTGTGCAAGGTCTCCTCCATGTACGCGTCGGCCAGCATGTGCACCCGTGCCCGCGACACGACCGGGATCCAGCCCCGCTCGACGAGCATGGTGCGGATGGAGATGCCGCGGTCCTCCAGGAACCGGTCGACGACCTCCTCCATCGCGCGGACGTAGCCCGAGTGCTGGAGACGGTCGGAGAAGTGGCAGTAGAAGTACGGGATCCGCCAGGACCACAGGAACGCGTTGGAGCCGACGGGGACGAGCAGACCGGGGACGTCGCTCGCCGCGACCTCCGGCGAGGGGGTGCCGGCGGCGTCCGCGAGGGCGGCCACCTCGGGGACGGTGTAGGGCTCCAGGAACGACGGGACGGGCTGGACGTCGCCCGGCGCGTCCTTCAGCACGACCAGTGCGACACGGATCTTGCCGGTGAGCACCGTGACGGTCTCGCCGTCCCGTTCGACGGTCAGCTTCACCTTGAACGGCGCGCCGTGACCGGGCTTGGGCTTGCCGGGCTCGACGACCGCGGTCACCTTGTCGTCCACACCGAGCGTGGCCGGCAGGCTCACCGAGTGGTCCACGACCTCAAGGCCCAGACCGTAGGTGTGGTAGAGCGTCTCCGCCCCCACCCCGCGCTCGCGGAAGTACTCGAGGATCGCCTCTTCCGTCAGGTACATGAAGTGCTTGAAGCCGATCCATGTGCGGATGTTGGCGCCCTCGTAGCGGGGGCTGCCCACCGCGGTGGTGAGGCTGCCGTCGAGCAGGACTGTCATGGCGTGTTCCTTTGCGGAGCGGGTGTTCACGAGGAGCTGATGAGGGTGTTCATGGGGGTGTTCATAAGGAAGGTGGCGATTTCCGCCGCTACGTCGCCGGTCTGCTCGGCGTGGCAGAAGTGGCTGTAGTGGGCGTGCTGACGGACCGTCGCCGTGGGCATGGCGGCGGCCAGGGCCGTCGCCCGGTTTCCGGCCAGGGACTCGTCGTTCCGGCCCGCCAGGACGAGCGTGGGCACGGTGACGTCGGCCAGGGCGAGTTCGGTGGTGCCCACGAACTGGAGGAACAGGCTCAGGAATCCGACGGGCCCGATCCGTTCGAGGGTGGTGTCCACCATCGCGGAGAGGACCTCGGGGTCCATGGTCCTGGCGCGCTCCCCCAGTCCCACGCCCACACCGTCGGCGATGACCCGGCGGAAACCGGCGAGCGCCGCGTCATGCAGCGGCCAGTCCACGGTGAGGCTCTCCGGGCGGTAGAACGGTGCCAGGAGTACGGCGGCGGACGGAACCCGGGTGCCCTCGGACGTCGCCAGGTGTTCGAGTACGGCATTGGCGCCGAAGGAGTGGCCGAGCAGGACGTCGACGGGTTCCGGGACGAGGTCCAGGGCCTGTCGCAGCCAGTCGGCCGGTGTACCGTGCTGCCGCCAGCGGTAAGGGTTGCCCGCGCGCCAGGGCAGGTCGAGCGCGTACGCCCGGCAGCCCGTGAGCGCCTCGACGAGGGGGCGCCAGCTGTCCCAGCTGCCTTCGAGACCGTGGACCAGCGCCACCACGGGTCCCGCCGTGCCGGGCGCCCGGGACACCGCCAACCGCTCGCGCGGTCCGCGGACTTCGGCCACCGGCGTCCAGAACTCCGGCCAGGTCCCCTCCTTCGGTTTCGCCATCTCAGGAGGCTCCCGCGGGGACTCGGCCACCGGCCGGGTCGAGACGTACGGAGGCGTAGCCGTCCTCGTCGTCGCCACAGGTGATCAGCGCGCCGCCGCTCTGTTCGCCGGACGACGGCAACCAGGCAGCCGCGACGGCGAGTTGGAGTACGCCCAGCGCGCCGTACGTCTCACCCACGTGGTCGGTGAGGTCGACCCCGCCGGAGGTGCCCGCCGATCCCGGTGCGGCCAGCCGGAGCGCGGCCGGTGCCTCGGGCTCGGCGAGAGGGTCGGGCTGTGCGTGGTGGCGTACGCTCCCGAGGCGCGGCCCCTCGCCCTCGGACTCCAGCACCACGCAGGCCGCCGTCGCGCGCAGTTCGGCTCCTCCCGGCCGCAGGGCGGCCAGGCCCCGGGCCACTTCGTCGTCCGGTTCGACGCCGACCACGACGACCCGCCGGGCGCGGCCCGCGCGCAGCAGCAGGGCGCCGAGCCGGACGGCGTCGAGGCCGGAGGTGGCGCCGCCGCACACCATCAGGTTCGGCCCGGTGAAGCCGTAGCGGATGGCGAGGGTACTGGCGATCACATTGCTGGACGCGTTGGGACCGTTCAGGGGGCTGACGTCGTGCCCGCTGCCGGCGCGCATCTCGGCGACGATGTCACGGACGGTCCGTACGTTGCCGAAGGCGGAGCTGACGACGACGGCGGTGCCGGCCGCACCCGGCAGCGGTTCTTTCAGCTTGCCCGGGGGAAGACCGAACGCCCGGTGTACGGCGCACAGCGCGAGCCGCGTCGAGTCCTCCTTGTACAGCAGCCCCTTGCGGCCGAGTACGGTGTGCGCCTCGTCCGGACCACACGCCGGTTCCGGGGCCACGGACGTGAACAGGGCGCTCGCGGCTCCTGCCGTCGGCGCGTCGGCACCGGGAACATGGACGGCATGCGCGGTGACGGTCACGCCCGTCGCGTATCCGGTGTGGTGCGCGGTGTGCACGGTGTTGTTCATCGGTCCACCCTGATGATGCTGACGGCGTTGACCCCGCCGAACCCGAAGGCGTTGACCTGGGCGACGCGGGCGTCGCAGTCGGCGGACTCCCCGACGACGAGGCGCAGCCCCGCCGCTTGTGGGATCGGCTCGCTCAGCCCCACCGTGGCGGGCACCGAGCCGGTGCGTATCGACTCCACGGCGATGAGCAGGCTCATCAGCGCGGCGCTCCCCGAGGTGTGTCCGATGGCTCCCTTGACGCCGGTGACCAGCGGTCCGGGAGCGGCACCGGCGAAGACCTCGTTCAGGGCCGCGGCCTCGGTCGGATCGTTGAGGGCGGTGCCGGTGCCATGGGCGAGCACCAGGCCGATGTCCTGCGGGCTCACCCCCGCACGGCCGTGGGCGTCCCGCATGGCGGCGACGATGCCGCCGACGTCGGGAGCCGTCTCGTGGTGGGCGTCGCAGGACAGGCCCGTCCCCAGCACGGTGGCGAGCGGGCGGATTCCCTCGGCCGTGGTGGGCTGGAGCACCACCGCCACCGCGCCCTCGCCCAGCAGGACGCCCGCGCGTCCCTCTTGGAAGGGCTGGAGCGCGGCGGTCGGCGCGTCGGAGACACGGCCGATCATCGTGAGCATGCTCTCGGTCATCGCGTCGCAGCCCGCGGCCACGACCGCGTCGGCCTCGCCCGCCGCGAGCATGTCCTGTGCCAGGGCGAGGGCGTGCCCGGAGGCGGAGCACGCGTTGGACACCGTGATCACCTCGGTGACCTCCGGCACCACCGCGCGTACCGCCGCGTCGAAGTGCAGGTCGCGGCGGCGTACGGGGACGCCGTCCAGGGCCCAGCGTTCCACGGCCCGCAGCTCTCGCAGGCCGGTGCCGACGATGACGGACACCCGCTCGCGCGCCGGGTCGATCCCGGCCTGGCGGACGGCGCCGTCCACGCACCGGGCGAGCCAGCGCCCAGCACGCAGCGACAGCTCGTCCTGGTCGTCACCCTCGTCGTCGTCCACGTGGTAGCCGCGGGTGACGCCCATGCGGCCGGTGTCGTAGAAGCGCAGCGGCTCGCCGCCGTCGACACCCTCGCGCAGCGCGGCGAAGGTGGCGTCGGCGTCGCCGAGGCAGGTGACGAAGTCAGCTCCGGTGATCGCGACGTCCACGGTGCCACCCCCTCAGTACGGCCGCCCCGACGGAGCCGTCGGCCGAGACGGAGGTGACGACGGACACCGCCCCGTCGAGTTCCGGGTGGCTCCTGTGACCGGCCAGCAGCGCCGCGATCTGCAGCGAACCGGCGGCGCTCTGGCATTCGCCGACCCATTCCTTGGCGCGTACGTGCCACACCTCGGTGCCCAACGCGCTCTCGATTCCCCGGCGTTCGACATCGTCGAGGGGTCCGATCCCGCACTCGCCGGAGGCGACCGCCCGTACCTGCGACGGCTCCACCTCGGCCCGCTTCAGGGCGCGGAGAATGCAGTTGGCCAGTCCCGCTCCCGCGTCGGGGGTGCGTCCCGGCGGGCCGTACGTGCCCGCCTCGACGGCGAGTACCTCGGCGTCGGGCAGTCGGCCGGCCTCGCGTACCGTCGCCGCGTCCTCAACCATGAAGACGGCGGAGCCCTCACCGAGACGGGCGCGGCTCTCCCATTCGCTGTGCTGGCGGTGGGCGAACCAGCCGGTGTGCGGACTGAACTCCTCGACGGAGCCGACGAGCAGGGCGTCCACATAGCCGCGCCGGATCTGGTTGCGCGCGTAGCGCAACGCGCTCAGTCCGGCGAGTTGTCCGCCCGCGACCGTGGCGTTGACGCCCTTGAGCTTGTGCCAGATCGCCGACTGGCCGGCGGCGCAGTTCATCACGGTGTTGGGGAACAGCACCGGATTGACCAGGTAGGGCCGGTCGTTGACCAGCGTCTCTCGGCTGTAGTCGCTGGTCGCCTTGATACTGCCCGCGGTGGTGCCCAGGACGATGCCCACGCGGTCGCGGTTGTCGTCGGTCACGAGCAGATCGGTGTCGTCGAGCGCCAGGGTGCATCCCAGCAGGCCCAGCGAGGTGCTGCGGTCGAAGAAGCTGGTTCCCTTGCGGCCGAGATGGTCGCGGACCCGGAAGTCGGGCATGGCGAACGCCTCGTCCTCCGGCAGCTCCTCGTCGAACATCCCGGTGACCTCGCGAAGGCCGCTGCGGCCTTCGCCCACGGCGGTGGTGAACTCGTCCGCGCCGATGGCCAGGGAGGTGACGACGCCCCAGCCGGTGATGGCCAGGGTCCCGTCGCGGGGGACTGCGTGGGGTGGCGGGGCGTCCTGGGAGACGCCGGGGTCGGTGGCGGTGGTGTTCATGCGACCTGTCCGAGGATCGTGATGGCGTTGTTGCCGCCGAAGGCGAATCCGTTGTTCTGCACGACCTTGGGGCGCGCGGGACGGCTCTCGTTCGGCACGGGGTCGATTCCGGGCATGCCCGGGTCCGGGGTCCGGTAGTTGGTGGTCGGGGGCAGGAAGCCCTCGTCCAGGGCGAGCGCGGAGGCGATGGCGCCGAATCCGCTGGCCGCGCCCATGGTGTGGCCGAGCATGGACTTGATGGAGCTGATCGGCGGCGGGCGCTCTCCGAAGACCTCGACGACGGCCTTGGCCTCCATCGTGTCGTTGGCGGGGGTTCCGGTGCCGTGGGCGCAGATGTAGTCCACATCGGCGGGGGTGATGCCCGCGTTGCGGTGGGCCCGGCGCATGCACTCGGCGATGCTGACGGGGTCGGGGGCGACCATGTGGTTGGCGTCGCAGTTGAGGCCGTAACCGAGCACCTCGGCGTAGATGTGCGCGCCGCGCGCGGTGGCCGACTCCAGGGTCTCCAGGAAGAGCGCGGCCCCGCCTTCGCCGGTCAGGATGCCCGAGCGGTCCTTGTCGAACGGGGAGCAGACCTTCTCGGTGAGCGCGCCGAGACGGTAGAACCCCGCGTGGGCCCAGCGGCACACCGAGTCCGCCCCGCCGGCGATCATGTAGTCGGCGTCGCCGGTGAGGATCTGGTCGTAGGCGTACCCCAGCGCGTAGTTGCTGGCGGAGCAGGCGGTGGAGAGCGTCACGGCCTCCCCGGTGAGGCCGAGTTCCTGGTTGACGGCGTTGGCCAGCCGGGACGCGGGTGCCTGCGCCGCGTATGCGGGAGTGATGCCGGAGAGGCCCGTGTGGACCCACTCGGCGGTCAGCTGCTCGATGACCTGCGACTCACCGCTGGTGGTGCCGATGCTGGAGCCCGCGGCGGCCGCGGACAGCCGCTCCTGGTCGATGCCGGAGTCCTCGACGGCGAGCCGGGCGGCCGCGGCGGCGAACAGACTGGTGCGGCCCCATTCGTCGGGCGAGACGGTGCGCAGCATGGTCTTCGGGTCGAAGTCCATGACCTCACCGGCCATGTGATGCGGGAAGCCGGTGGAGTCGAAGCTGGAGATCGGGGAGATGCCGCTGCGGCCCTCGCGCAGTGCCTGACCGAACGCCCGGGCTCCGGTGCCGATGCTGGAGACAGGTCCGAGACCTGTGATGACGACTCGTCGGTTCATGGTGGTCAGTCCTGCCAGCGGGCCTGCTCGGCCACGACGTCGTAGACGGCCTTGAGGTGGCCCATGTTCGGCAGCTCGGCCTGCGGAATATCGATCTTGTACTTCTTCTCGATCCTGGCGAGGATCTCGATCGCCCGCAGCGAGTCCGCCTCGTGCTCGTCCACGAACGAGCCCGTCTCGGTGATCTCCTCGGGCTCGACCTCAAGCACCTCGGCGACGATCTCGCGCAGCTCGTCCAGGTGCTGTTCACGCGTTTCGGACATGGTTCTTCTCCTGCGATGTGGCGGAATGGGGACGGTGAGCGGTTCGGGAGTTCAGGAGGCGTTGGACGCGTCGGAGGCGAGCTCGTCGCGTACGACGGCGAGTACCGAGCCCAGGGTGGCGATACGGACGTCGCCCACCCAGATCTCGCCCCTCATCAGGGCGTTGCCTCCGATGATCCGGTCGATCTCGACGACGTGCCGGATCACGTCGCCGGGGTAGGCGCTGCCCGTGATCGTCACGTCGCGGGCGGATCCGAAGATGAGGGTGCCTTCGACGGGTTCGTCCTTCAGGGCCGCCGAGTGCAGCCACAGGACGGCGCCGCTCTGCCCGAACGACTCGACGAGCAGCGAGACGGGGTAGGCGTAGGCGGCGGTGGGGAGGTTCTCGTCCAGGCCGGCGTAGCAGGGCTCGCTGCCGGTCACGGCCTTCGTGGTGACGATGCGTACGCCGGGCTCGATCTCCAGGGCACGGTCGACGAGCAGGACGGGGTGGCGGTGCGGGAGGATCCGGCGGATGTCGGCGTGCTCAAGCGTCGTCATGTCCGTCCTCCCGGTGGATACGCAGTTCGAGGGTCATCCGGCCGGCGAGGACGCCGTCCGCGCGGTGGCAGCGGGCTTTGACGCGCACCGTGGACGGAGCGTCCAGGTCGGTCACGTCGCAGCCGATGCTCATCGTGTCTCCCGGGAGCAGCGGGGCCGCGAAGCTGACGGAGGTGATCGTGGTCAGCTCGACGGACGTTCCCGGGCCGTGCCGTTCGGCGGCCCACTGCCTCACGGCCTGGTGGACGGATTCGATGGTGAACACACCCGGGTAGATCGTGAAGTCCGGGTAGTGGCCCACCAGATACGGGTCGTCGGAGACGATCCGTTTGACCGCCTCGATCCGCGTGCCGGCGGCGCTGTCCACGCTGTCGACGGCCGCGAGCGGGGCGGCGAAGCGACGGCTCACAGGACGATGCCGCCATCGACCTGGAAGACCTGCCCCGTGATGTAGTCGGCGCGGTCGGAGGCGAGGAAGGACACCAGTTCGGCCACGTCCTCGGGGCGTCCGAGGCGGCGCAGCGGGATCTGCTCCAGTGCCTGCGCGCGCACCTTGTCCGAGAGGCGGGCGGTCATGTCGGTCTCGATGAACCCGGGCGCGACGACGTTGACCCGCATGTTGTACGGGGCGAGTTCCTTGGCGAGCGACCTGCTCATCCCGTGGATCCCGGCCTTGGCCGCCGAGTAGTTGGTCTGTGCCTTGTTGCCGTAGACGCCCGCCACCGACGAGATGTTGACGATGACGCCCTTCTTGCGCTTCATGAAGCCGAACGCCATCGACCGGCAGAAGTTGAAGGTGCCGGTCAGGCTGGCGTCGATGACGGCGTTCCAGTCCTCCAGGGGCATGAGCACGAGCGGGTTGTCCCGGACGATCCCGGCCGAGTTGACGAGGGTGTCGAGGGGGCCGAGTTCGGCCTCGGCGTCCTTGATGAAGCTCTGGACGGCTTCGAAGTCCGCTACGTCGCAGGGCGCGTGGTAGCAGCGCACGCCGTGCTCGCGGACGAGCGCGGCGGTCTCCTCCGCCCGCTCCTTCTCGCTGCGGTAGCAGAATGCGACGTCCATTCCGTCCTGGGCGAGGCGGACGGCGACGCTTCTGCCGATTCCGCGCGAGCCCCCGGTGACCAGGGCGCGGCGTTCTGTGGACATGGGATTACCTCGTGCTTCGGGTCCGGAAGGTGGGTGGGTTGTTCGCCGGGGCGGGTGAAGGTCACCGGCCACGAGCGGGAGTTACCAACGGGTGGTCTCGCCGAAGAATCCGTCGATGGAGACGGCTTCGCCCTGGTCGAGAGCGGCCTGGTGGACGAGTCCGCCCACGGCCAGATCGAGTACGCCGAGTCCGAAGGGCGAGAAGATGACGGGCCGGTCGCCGGGAACCCGTACCTCGCCGCGGATGACCTCCGCGAGGGTTCCGGTGATGAATGCGCGGTGGCCGTACTTCTGCTCCGCGAGGTGCGGGGAGGTGTTCGCCGTGAGGCAGTGGCCGATGTCGTCCAGGATGTTGTACGCGCCCTCGATGACCTCCGGGCCGATGTCCCGCAACGAGACGTTGAGGACGGTCTGCCCGGGGGCGAAGATGCCGGGCCGGGTGAGGTAGGGCTCCCCGGCGGTCGTGGCGAGCACCACCAGGTCGGCCTCGGCGACGGCGGCGTCACGGTCGGGTGCGCTGCTCGCCCGGTAGCCGAGGGTGCCGGTGGTGAAGTCCGCGAGCGACTCGGCGTACTGCGGGGAGTGGTCGTGGACGAGCACCTCGTCGATCGCCCAGTCCCGCGCCTTGAAGAACTCCAGGATGTTGCGGGCGATGATGCCGGCGCCCACCACGAGCAGCCGCCGTGCGGTGTGCCCGCCGGTCAGCGTCTCCGCGGCGAGGACGGCCGAGGCCGCGGTACGGGCGGCGCTGATCTGGGAGGCTTCGAGGCAGGCGAAGGGGTAGCCGGTCTCGTAGTCGTTGAGCAGCAGCACGGCCGAGGCGCGCGGTACGGAGCGCTCGATGTTGGCCGGGAAGCTGGCGATCCACTTGATCCCGGCGGTGTTGTGCCGGCCGCCCAGGTAGGCGGGCAGGGCGATGATCCGGCTGTCGGGCTTGTCGGGGAACCGCAGGAAGTAGCTGTTGGGGTTGACCGAGTCACCCTGGTCGTGGGTGAGGTAGGTCTCGCGCACCTCCTCCACGATCCGGGTCCTCGATCGGCCGATGACCCGGCGGGCGGTCTCGCCGCTGACGACGTGGAAATCGAACATGTCAACCTTTCAGAAGCAGCGAGCCGTCGGTGTCGGGACGGTCGTCCATCCCGTGGGGGGCCACGGCGGACAGGCCGAACCGCTCCGCGACCCAGGCGTCGTCGTAGACGGTGTTGAGGTAGCGGTCGCCGTTGTCGGGGGCGATGGCGACCACGGTGGATCCCGCGGGCAGTTCACCGCCCTTGCGTGCCAGGGCGGCCAGGACGGAGCCGCTGGACGCGCCCATGGCCATGCCCCGGCTCCTGGCGACGGAGCGGCACATCCGTACGGCTTCCGACTCGGGGACGATGACGACCTCGTCGACGAGTTCGGGGGCGCACAGCTCGGGCCTGCGGCTGGTGCCGAGTCCGGGCAGATGCCGCTTGCCCGGCGGGAAGCCGAAGGTGACGGAGCCGGCCGTGTCCACCGCGATCACCCGGGTCCGCGGGGAGTGCTCACGGAAGTAGGCCGCGCAGCCCATCAGGGTGCCGGTGGTGCCGGCGCCGACGAACAGGAAGTCCACCTCGGGCACCTCGTCGAGGATGGCGGCGGCGGTCCTGTCGTAGTGGACACGGGGGTTGGCCTCGTTGGCGTACTGGTTCGGCCAGAACAGGGAGGGGTCCTCCTGGAGCCGGTCGCCTATGTAGTCGATCCGGGACTGCAGATAGCCGCCGTTGGCGTCCTTCTTGTCGACGACCACGAGCTCCGCGCCGAACGCCCGGATCAACGCGGCGTTCTGCGGTGAGGTGTTCGGGTCGGTGACGCAGGTGAAGTGGTATCCCCTGGCGGCGCACACCGAGCTCAGCGCCACTCCGAGATTGCCCGAGGACGACTCGATGACGCGGCCGCCGGGCTTCAGCAGGTTCCACCGCTCCGCGTCCTCGACGAGGCCGATCGCGGTCTTCAGTTTGATCGACCCGGCGGGGTTGAACCCTTCGATCTTGAGCAGGAGCCGGATATCGGGGACGAGTCCGTCGAACCGCAGGAAGAGACGGTCGAGGACCAGATCTTGCGCGTTGTCGTAGATCACTTCTCTGCGACTTTCTCCGGGCGCCGCGGACGGGTCCTGACGTAGTGGCGGGTGGCCAGGAGGAGCAGGAAGCCCCACACCAGGAACGACAGGTCCCAGAAGAACAGGCGCCACAGCAGCGGCTTCCATTCGATGGGATCGGAAGGCGTGAGGACGCCGCCGGCCACCAGCACCAGGGTCCCCACCTGCAGGGCGCCGTAGAGGATCAGCCCGACCGAACCGCCCCAGCCCGCGAGAAGCATGAGCGGGCGGGGGAAGATCCGGCCCCACGACTGGACGAGGGACAGGGAGAACACGGCGCCCGCGACCTTCATGGCACCGGTGATCCACACGACGGCGATGAATCCGGGATCCCGGTGGCCCGCCATCTCCTGGATCTTGCCTCCCAGGGTGTCGAGGCCGACCGTTCCTCCGGCCGCCCAGTAGAAACTGACCAGGCCGAAGGCGAAGGCCAGCGCCGCGGCCGAGTATCCGGCCCAGGCCGCCGACCGGCCCGGCGGGCCCGCGGGTGGTTGTCCGGTCTCCTGAACTGTTGCTGCACTCATGTCCGTCCCTTCCCTCGTGACGTCGTCGGCTCGGCGGGTCAGTCCTGCCAGCCGGCCTGCACGGCCACGACGTCGTAGACGGCCTTGAGGTGGCCCATGTTCGGCAGCTCGGCCTGCGGAATGTCGATCTTGTACTTCTTCTCGATCCTGGCCAGGATCTCGATCGCCCGCAGCGAGTCCGCCTCGTGCTCGTCCACGAACGAGCCGGTCTCGGTGATCTCCTCGGGCTCGACCTCGAGCACCTCGGCGACGATCTCGCGCAGCTCGTCCAGGTGCTGTTCGCGTGTTCCAGACATGGTTCTTCTCCTGTGTTCGTTGGTGATTGGCTGTGCGGTGAAGGGTTGGTGGGTCCTGGGGCGTGTCGTCGGGGTCACTGCCTGGCAGGCGGGACCCCGGCAACAGGACCTAGGAGGCTGAGGAGGCGGCGTCCATGGCGTCCACGAGGCTCTTGGGACGCATGTCGGTCCAGTTCTCGTCGATGTGATCGAGGCACGCCTGCCGGGCGTCGGGGCCGTGGGCGGTCGTCCAGCCGGCGGGGATCTCGGCGAAGACCGGCCACAGGGAGTGCTGTCCCTCGTCGTTGACCAGCACCAGATAGCTGGCGTCCGCATCCTCGAACGGGTTGCTCATTTCCTCGTCTCCTTGTCGGTTCTGGGGGTCACTTGCCCGGGGTGGCACGTGTCGGTTCAGGGGGTCAGGCGAGGTCGCGGAGCCGGTCGGCGAGGATCGCGCCGATCTCGGCCAGCGGGCCCGGCCGGGTCAGGTCGTCGTGGGTGGCCTTGACGGGGTGGCTGTCGATGGAGCCCTCCAGGAACGGCGCCCACACCTGGGGTCCCGGCGCGTCCGCGGGCTTGCCGAGTTCGGCCTCGAAGAAGAGGACGTCGCCGACGTACATCCCGGGCACATGGCCGCGCGCGATCCGCGAGTTGTTCTCGAAGACCTCGTGGAGCGCGGCCACATGCCGTTCCTCCAGGGAGCCGAGCACTCCGTCCTGCTGCCGGAGGATCTCTGTGACGCGGGCGTACTCCAGCGGCTCCTCGCCGAGGCTCTCCCGGTCGTATCCGGCGAGTTCGAGCATCCCGGCGAGGAACTCCCGCTGGGACAGCACGTCGTCCATGGACTCCGCCCGCAGCCTCGGGAAGGAGTCGAGCATGGCGAGGAGGGCCACCTTCTCGCCCTCCCGCTGGAGCTGGTCGGCGATGGCGTGGGCCACGAGTCCGCCGAAGGACCAGCCGAGGAGCAGATACGGGCCGGTGGGCTGCACCGTACGCATCTGCTTGAGGTAGTCGGCGGCGATCTCCTGGACCGTCGTGGGCAGTTCACCGGGTTCGGCGATGCCCCGGGACTGGAGCCCGTAGATCGGGTGCTCGGGGCCGAGGTGGCGCATGAGCCCGGCGTACGACCAGCTGAACCCACTGGCGGGGTGCACACAGAACAGCGGCGGGCGGCTTCCCCCGCGGCGCAGCGGCAGCAGGACCTCGAACGCGCCCTGGGCGTCGTCCCCTTCGCCGCCCGCTCCGTCGAGCCGCTCCGCGAGTTCCGCCACGGTGGGTGCCTCGAACAGGGTACGGATGGCGATGTCCACGCCGAAGGTCGAGCGCACCCGGCCGATCAGGCGGGTGGCCAGCAGGGAGTGGCCGCCGAGGTCGAAGAAGCCGTCGTCGATGCTCACCCGGCGGGCCCCGAGGACTTCGGCGAACAACTCGCAGAGCAGTCGCTCCTGTTGGGTGCGCGGTGGCCGGCCGCCGGTGCCCGCTCCGAGGTCGGGGGCGGGCAGTGCCCCGCGGTCCAGTTTGCGGTTGGGCGTCAGCGGCAGTGCGTCGAGCGGGACGAACGCCGCCGGGACCATGTACTCGGGCAGGTCGGCGGCGACGTGCTGCCGCAGTACGGCGGTGGGCGGGAGTTCGGCGCCCTGCTCCGGGACTACATAGGCGACGAGGCGCTGATCGCCGGGGCGGTCCTCACGTACGATCACCGCGGCCCTGGCGACGGCCGGGTGGCGGTCGACGACGGCCTCGACCTCGCCGAGTTCGATCCGGAAGCCGCGCAGCTTCACCTGGTCGTCCACGCGCCGCAGGAAGAACAGCGTGCCGTCCGCGTTCCACCGCACCACGTCCCCCGTGCGGTACATCCGGGAGCCGGGCGCGCCGAACGGGTTGGGGACGAACCGCGCGGCCGTCATGTCCGGGCGGCCCAGGTAGCCGCGGGCCAGGCAGTCGCCCGCGACGTACAGCTCTCCCGGTGCCCCCTGCGGTACGAGCTGCAGACGGTCGTCGAGCACATAGAACTGGGTGTTCGCCATGGGGCCGCCGATGGGCAGCGGGCCCGGGGGGATCTCCTGGCCGGGCTCGATCCGGTACTCGCTGCAGTTCACCGTCGTCTCGGTGGGCCCGTACATGTTGAGGACGGTGGTGCCGGGGTGGTTCTGGCGCCATTCGTCGACGAGTTCGCCCAGCAGCAGTTCTCCTCCGAGCAGCAGCTCGGTGGCCGGCGAGAACTCCTGCGGCAGCGCGCCCAGGACCGGCAGATGGCTGGGGGTGGCCTTCAGGAAGGTGCACGGGCGCTGCTGGAGCGCCTCCGAGGTGCCGGGTTCGGGGTCCTGCAGATCGGCGACGACATGGACGGTGCCGCCCACGGTCAGCGGTACGTAGGTGGCGGTCACCGACAGGTCGAAGGAGATCGGCGAGTGCAGCAGGGCCGTTCCTCGGATGCCTTCGTAGTCGCCTCCGGCGAAGACGAGGTAGTCGGTGAGCGAGGTGTGCTGCACCACCACGCCCTTGGGCCGCCCGGTGGATCCCGAGGTGTAGATGATGTAGGCGGGGTTGGCGAGACGCAGCGGCGTCAGCCGGTCGGCGTCGGTGAGATCGGTGCCGGGGAGATCGGTGCCGGGGAGATCGGTGCCGGGGAGATCGGTGCCGGGGAGATCGGTGCCGGGGAGATCGGTGCCGGGGAGATCGGTGCCGGGGAAGCCCGTCGGATCTCCGTCGGTGCCGAGGTCGGTGCCGAGGTCGGTGCCGAAGTCGTCCAGCAGGATGCGCGGCGCCTCGATGTCCGGCAGTTCACCGGCCGTCGCGGCGTCGGTGAGCAGCAGGGCCGGGTCCGTGTCGGCCAGCATGAACGCGATCCGCTCGGCCGGGTACTCCGGGTCGACGGGCACATAGGCACCGCCCGCCTTGAGTACGGCGAGCAGGGCCACCACCAGGTGTGCCGACCTGGGGAGCGCGACCGCGACAAACCGCTCGGGCCCCACTCCGCGCCGTACGAGATACCGGGCGAGCCGGTTGGCGCGGGCGTTGAGTTCCGTGTACGAGATCTCCTCGCCGCGGAAGACCAGTGCGGGGGCGTCGGGGGTACGGGCGACCTGGGCCTGGAACAGGTCGGGAAGCGTCACCTTCGGCACCTCGGTGGCGGTGTCGTTCCAGGTCACCACCGTCCGCTCGCGCTCGGCGGCGTCGAGGAGGCCGATCGCGCCGATCGGCCGGTCGGGGTCGGTGACGGCCGCGTCGAGGAGCCGGACGAGCCGGGCGACGAGGGTGGCGACCGTGTCCGCGTCGAACAGGTCCGTGCGGTAGACGATCTGGCCCTCGATGCCCTGGCAGGCACCGTCCTCGGCCCGCCGGTCGCTGAGGCTGACCGACAGGTCGAACTTGGCGCCGCCGACGCCGAGGGGCTGCGCGGCCACGGTGAGGCCGGTCACCTCCTGGCCGACCTCGGTGGGGTTCTGGAAGGCCAATGCGATCTGGAAGAGCGGGTGCCGGGACAGCGACCGCGTCGGGTTGAGCACCTCGACCAGCCGCTCGAACGGCGTGTCCTGGTGGGCGTAGGCGGCGAGGTCGCTTTCGCGGACGCGGCCGAGCAGCTCACGGAACGTGGGGTTGCCCGAGGTGTCGGTGCGCAGTACGAGGGTGTTGACGAAGAAGCCGACCAGATCGTCCAGGGCCTCGTCGGTACGGCCGGCGATCGGGCTGCCCAGCGGGATGTCGTCGCCGGCGCCGAGCCGGGTCAGCAGCGCCGCGAGCGCGGACTGCACCACCATGAAGGCGCTCGCCCGGTTCTCCCTGGCGAGTCCGACCAGCCGCCGGTGCAGCTCCGGGCCGATGACGACGGGGACGGTGCCACCCTCCGTGCCGGCCACCGCGGGGCGGGGACGGTCGGTGGGCAGTTCCAGCTGGTCCGGCAGTCCGGCCAGTTGGCCGCGCCAGAAGTCCAGTTGCCGGGAGATCGGGCTGTCCGGATCCGACTCCGCGCCGAGCACCTCGCGCTGCCACAGGCTGTAGTCGGCGTACTGCACCCGCAGCGGGGTCCAGCGCGGGGCGGAGCCCGCACACCGCGCCTCGTAGGCGGCGGCGAGGTCGCGGGCGAGCGGCGCCGCGGAGGCTCCGTCGCTCGCGATGTGGTGCATGACGAGCAGCAGGCAGTGCTCATCCGCGCGCAGGGCGAACAGGCGGGCGCGCAGGGGCAGTTCGCGGGCGAGGTCGAATCCCTTCGCCGCTTCGGCGGTCAGCCGCTCCGCGAGGACCGCCTCCTCGGTCTCCGTGACCGGGAGTTCGGGCCTCGCCGCCTCGGCGTCCACGATCCGCTGGTGGGCGCTGCCGTCCGCGTCGGGACCGGCGGTCTCGGGGAATACGGTGCGCAGGCTCTCGTGGCGCCCGACGACATCGCCGAGTGCCTCGCGCAGTGCGTCACGGTTCAGTTCACCGGTGAGGCGCAGGGCGAGCGGCACGTTGTAGGCGGCGCTGTCCCCGTCGAACCTGTTGAGGAACCACAGCCTGCGCTGGGCGAACGACAGCGGAACCCGCTCGGGCCGCTCCACCGGGGCGGGAGCCCGCCTGCCGGAGCCGGAGACTCCGAGCGAGGCGGCGAGACCGGCGACCGTGGGGGTCTCGAAGAGGGCCCGTACCTGGAGTTCGACGCCGAAGGCCGACCGGATCCTGTTCACCAGGCGGGTGGCGAGGAGTGAGTGGCCGCCCAGGTCGAAGAAGTTGTCGTCGGGGCCCACCCGCGGCAGACCGAGGACCTCGGCGAAGACATCGCACAGGATCTCCTCCTGCGGGGTGCGTGGCGCACGCCCGGGGGCTCCCGTCCCGGAGTTCGCGAAGTCCGGGGCGGGCAGGGCCTTGCGGTCCACCTTGCCGTTGGGGGTGAGCGGCAGTGCGCCCTCCATCAGGACGAGCGCCGCGGGCACCATCGCCTCCGGCAGCGCGCCCGCCAGCCGTGCGCGGACCTCGCGGGGATCCACCGCGCCGACGACATGGCCGACGAGCCGGCTCTGCCCCGCGGGGTCGGTGCCGACGGTGACCACGGCGTCGGTCACTCCGGGGACGGCGCGCAGGGCGGCCTCGACTTCGCCGAGTTCGATGCGCTGTCCGCGGATCTTGACCTGGTGGTCCTGCCTGCCGAGGAACTCCAGCTGTCCGTCGGGCAGATGACGTACCCGGTCGCCGGTGCGGTACAGCCTGCTGCCCGGCTCGTCGGCGGCGGCGAACGGGTCGGGGACGAAGGCGACGGCGGTACGCCGGGGGTCGCCGAGGTAGCCGAGGCCGACGCCGACGCCGCCCACGTACAGCTCGCCCGGTACGCCGACCGGGACGGGCCGCAGCCGGTCGTCGAGGACATAGAGCCGGGTGTTGCGGATGGTGGAGCCGATCGGCACCCGGACGCCGCCGAGCGGGGTCGCGCTGTCGATGACGGCGTGGGTGACGTCGTCGGAGCACTCCGTCGGGCCGTAGGCGTTCACCAGGGGAATGCCCGGGTAGCGCGCGAACCAGCGGGTGCAGAGGTCCGGCGGCAGCGCCTCGCCCGTCACCATCAGCCAGCGCAGCTGGGGCAGTTCGAAGGGTTCGGCACCCGCGTCCCACGCGTCCAGGGCGGTCCGCAGCAGGGAGGGGACGACTTCGAGCACGGTGATGCGCTCGTCGGCGACCCGGCCGAACAGGGCCTGCGGGTCGAGGGCGGTGTCGTCCCCGACCAGTCGCACCCGGCCGCCCGCGACCAGGCCGGTCAGCATCTGCCACACGGAGATGTCGAAGGTCAGCGGGGCGTTGGCCACCACGCTGTCGTCCTGCGTCATCGCGAGGTCCTCGACCTTCGCGAGGAGGTGGTTGACCATGCCGCGCCGCTGGACCATCGCGCCCTTGGGGCGGCCCGTGGAGCCCGAGGTGAAGATCACGTAGGCGAGGTGTTCCGGGCCGCCGGCCAGGGGCAGCAGCTCGCCGTCGTCGGTGTCGTCGGTGAGGAGCAGGATCTCGACGGGGCCGTCGGCCGCCGCCGCCAGTTCGGTGGCCCGGTCGAGGTGTTCGGGGGCGGCCAGCAGCCGGCGGGCGCCGCTGTCGGTGAGCATGCCCGCGCTGCGGGCCAGCGGGGCACGGGGGTCGAGCGGCACATAGGCCGCGCCGATCCCGAGCACGCCGAGCACCGCGGCGGGTACCCGGGCCGTGCGGTCGGACAGGATCGCCACGATGGAGCCCTCGCCCGCACCTCCGGCGAGCAGTCGGCGTGACAGGGCGCTCGCACGGGCGGCCAGCGTCGCGTAGCTGGTGTCGCCGGTGTCGTCCACGAGGGCGATGTCCCGCGGGCGCAGCGCCGCGATCTCCCGTACCCGTTCCACGACTCCGGTGATGCCGTCGTCGCGTGCGGTGCTGTTCCAGTCGTGCAGCAGTTGCCCGCGCTCGGCCGGGTCGAGGATGTCGAACTGTCCGACGCGGCGGTCGGGTTCGGCGACAGCGGCTTCGAGGAGCCGGACCAAGCAGCCCAGCAGCCGCTGTGCCGTGGTCCGGTCGAAGAGATCGGTGCTGTAGTCGAACCGGCCGTCCAGGCCGTCCGGTTCGCCGGGGTCGCCGGCGCGTCCGTAGCGCTCGGTGAGGTCGAAGGACAGGTCGAACTGGGCCGCGTGGGCACTCGCCGTCTCGACCGTGACATCGAGTCCCGGCAGGGCGAGATCCGCCTGGGTGTTGTTCTGCAGGACGAGCATCACCTGGAACAGCGGGTTGCGGGACATCGAGCGGGCCGGGTTGAGCACCTCGACGAGCCGCTCGAACGGCGTGTCCTGGTGGGCGTAGGCGGCGAGGTCCGTGTCCCGTACGCGGCCGAGCAGTTCCCGGAAGGTCGGATCGCCCGAGGTGTCGGTGCGCAGTACGAGGGTGTTGACGAAGAAGCCGACCAGATCGTCCAGGGCCTCGTCGGTGCGGCCGGCGATCGGGCTGCCCAGCGGGATGTCGTCGCCGGCGCCGAGCCGGGTCAGCAGCGCCGCGAGCGCGGACTGCACCACCATGAACAGGCTGGCCCCGTTGTCCCGTACGAGCCCCAGGAGCCCCTGGTGCAGCTCGGGGTCGAGCCGGAAGAGCAGGGTGCCGCCCTCGTAACCGGCGACAGCGGGCCGTGACCGGTCCGACGGGAGTTCCAGTTCGTCGGGGAGCCCGGCGAGGGTGGTGGTCCAGAAGTCGAGCTGACGGGAGAGCGGGCTGTCCGGATCCGACTCCGCGCCGAGCACCTCGCGCTGCCAGATGCTGTAGTCGGCGTACTGCACGGGCAGCGGGTCCTGCTGCGGGGCCTCGCCGCGCAGCCGGGCGGTGTAGGCCACCGAGAAGTCACGGGCGAGGGGGTTCATCGACCATCCGTCGCCCGCGATGTGGTGCAGGACGAGGAGCAGTACGTAGTCGTCGGGAGCGATCTCGAAGACGTCGGCCCGCAGCGGCGGGTCCACGGCCAGGTCGAATCCGGGCTGCACCGCCAGCAGCATCGCGCCCGGGAGTTGCTCCTCCGCGAGGGAGGTCACCGTGACGGCCGGGGTGGCCTCGGAAGCGTCGAGCACCACCTGGTGCGGTGTTCCTCCGGTCTCCCGGAAGACGGTACGCAGGGACTCGTGCCGCTCGACCACATCGCCGAGGGCCGCCCGCAGGGCCGCCAGGTCCAGCCGCCCGCGCAGCCGCAGCGCGATCGGGATCTTGTACGGGGAGGCCGCGCCCTCCAGGCGGTTGAGGAACCACAGGCGGTGCTGGCCGTAGGACATCGGGACGAGTTCGGGGCGGTGCGCGGGGTGCGGCGCGGTACGGGCCCGTCCGGCTCCGGCGATGGATTCGACGAGCCTGGCGGGGGTGGGCGCCTCGAACAGGCTGCGGACCGCGAGCTCCACTCCGAACGCGGACCGCAGCCGGCTGACCAGCCGGGTGGCCAGCAGCGAGTGGCCGCCCAGGTCGAAGAAGCTGTCGTCGATACCCACCTCGGGAAGCCCGAGGACCTCGGCGAACACCTCGCAGAGCATGCGCTCCTCGGGCGTGCGCGGTGCGCGGCGGGTGGAGGCGGCGGCGTAGTCCGGGGCGGGCAGGGCCTTGCGGTCGAGCTTGCCGTTGGCGGTGACGGGCAGGGAGTCGAGCGCGACGAAGGCCGCCGGGACCATGTACTCGGGGAGTGCGGCGCCCGCGTGGTCGCGCAGGGCGGAGGCATCCGGGGCATCGGTACGGATCTCGGCCACCGTGTAGGCGACCAGGCGCTTGTCCCCCGGCCGGTCCTCCCGGACGATCACCGCGACCTGGGCGAGGCCGGGGTGGCGGGCGAGCACCGCCTCGATCTCCCCCAGCTCGATCCGGAAGCCGCGGACCTTGACCTGTTCGTCGGCGCGGCCGACGAATTCGAGCACACCGTCACCGGTCCACCGCACCAGGTCTCCGGTGCGGTACATCCGCGCGCCGGCGGGCCCGAACGGGTCCGCGACGAACCGCTCCGCGGTGAGCCCCGGCCGGTCGATATAGCCGCGGGCGAGACCCGCGCCCGCGATGTACAGCTCGCCCGCGACGCCGGGCAGGGTGAGAGCGAGGCCGTCGTCCAGGACGTAGAGCCGCATGTTGTCCAGCGGCGTGCCGATCGGGACGGTGCCGGGGACGGTGTCCTCGGCGCGCATCAGGTGGTGCGTGGCGAAGGTGGTGGTCTCGGTGGGACCGTAGCCGTCACCGACGACGGTGGACGGGCAGGCGTCGAGCACCCTGCGGACCATGGGCGCGGGGACGACGTCGCCTCCCGACCAGACCTCGCGGACCCCCGCGAAGCACTCGGGCCGTTCCTCGGCGAGGATCCGGAACAGGCCCGCCGTCAGCCAGAGTCCGGTGACATGCCGCTCCACGACGACCCGGGCGAGATCGTGGACGTCCAGTTCGCCGGGGGGCGCCACGACGAGCTGTCCGCCGCGCAGGAGCGGCACCCACAGCTCGTAGGTGGAGGCGTCGAACGCCTGCGGCGAGTGCAGCAGCACCCGTTCGTGGTTCCCGGTGTCCCAGCACCCGTCGAAGGCGAGGCTCAGTACGTCGTGGTGGGTGACGGCGACGCCCTTGGGCGTGCCGGTCGAGCCCGAGGTGTACATGACGTAGGCGAGCTGTTCGTGGTGGCTGTCGACGCCGGGATCCGTGCCGGGCTCATGGGCCAGCGCGGGGTCGTCGTCGATGACCAGCAGCCGGGCGTCGTGCGGGAAGCCGCGGGCGTCGTCGAGCGTGGCCAGATCGGTGAGCAGCACGGTGGCGCCGGTCTGCGCCACGATCAGCTGGAGTCGGGTCCGCGGATAACGGGCGTCGAGCGGTACGTAGGCGCCGCCCGCCTTGAGTACGGCGAGGATGGAGGCGACCAGCCCGACGGAACGTTCCTGCAAGATCGCTACCCGGCTCTCCGGACCCACGCCGTCGGCGATCAGCCGGTGCGCCAGCCGGTTGGCGAGCACGTCGAGCTCGCGGTAGGTGACCTGCCGGCCGTCCCAGCCGCACAGCGCGACCGCGTCCGGAGTACGGGCGACCTGCTCCGTGAAGCGCCGCTGGACGGACCCGGCCGTCTCGGGGGCGGGGCGTACGGCACCGTTCCACTCCGTCAGCAGCCGGGTGCGCTCCTCACGGTTGAGCACATCGATCCGACCGACCTGCCGGTTCGGATCCACGGTGACAAGTTCCAGCAGCCGCAGCAGCCGGTCCCCGATCCCTTCGACGGCGTCGCGGTCGAGTGCGTCCGGCCGGTAGTGCAGCCGCAGTCCCAGGGCGCGGCCGGGGAGCGCGACGAGGGTCAGCGGATAGTGGGTGGCATCGCGTCCGTCGATCCCGAGGACGTTCAGACCGGTGCCGGGCAGCTCCATCGTGGCGGGATCGAGCGGGTAGTTCTCGAACACGTTCAGGGTGTCGAACAGTTCACCGGTACCGGTGATGCCCTGGATGTCGGTGAGTCCGACGTGCTGGTACTCGGTCAGCCTGGCCTGCTGGTCCTGCATCCGGGTGAGCAGCGACGCCAGCGACTCCTCGGGGCGCAGCTCGACACGGACCGGCAGGGTGTTGATGAACAGCCCCACCATCGACTCGATGCCCGCGATCTCGGGCGGCCTGCCGGAGACCGTGGTGCCGAACACGACGTCCTGGCGCCCGGTGAGGCGGCCGAGCAGGACCGCCCACGCGCCCTGGACAAGGGTGTTCGCGGTCAGTCCGAGGCCGCGAGCCCGCTCCGTGAGCGCGACGGTGAGCGTCTCCGTCAGATCGACGGTGACCGTCTGAGGCACCGCCGGGGCGCGGCCGGGGCCGACGGGCGCGAGCAGGGTGGGCTCCGCACCGTCCAGCGCCTGCTTCCACGCCTCGTGCGCGGCGCTCTGGTCCTGGTCCGAGAGCCAGGCCAGATACTCCCGGTAGGGGGTGACGCGCGGCAGCTCCGCGTCGCTTCCCTGTCGGGCGTACAGCGTGAACAGTTCCCGCGCGAGCAGCGGCGTGGACCAGCCGTCCAGCAGGATGTGATGGTTCGTCAGCACCAGCCGGTGGCGGTCGCCGGCGAGCCGGATCACGGTGAAGCGGAGCAGTGGGGGCGCGGTCAGGTCGAAGCGGCGTGCACGGTCCTCGGTGAGCAGCCGCTCCATCTCCTCGTCCCGCTCCGCGGCCGCCGTGCCGGACAGGTCGTGCTCATACCACGGCAGCGGGACCTCACGGGGCACGAACTGGACGGGTTCGGACAGTCCGTGGTGCCAGAATCCTGCCCGCAGGTTGGCGTGCCGCCCCAGCAGGACCCGCGCGGCCCGCTTGAGGGCGTCGGTGTCCAGGGGGCCTTCGACGTCGAGCAGCAGCTGCACGGTGTAGACGTCCGCCGCCCCCTCGTCGTAGAGGGCGTGGAAGAACAGGCCCTTCTGCAGGGACGACAGCGGCAGCAGGTCGGCCAGGCCGGGGCGGGCCTGTTCCACGGTGTCGATCTCGGCCTGGGTGAGGGAGACCAGCGGGAGGTCGGACGGGGTGTGTCCGCCGGCTGTCGGTGCCGCGGCGTGGGCCGCGAGGACGTCGAGGGCGCGGAACCAGGTCTCGGCCAGGTCCTGGGCGTCCTGTTCGGAGAGCAGGTCGCCGGGCCAGGACAGGGTCGCGGTCAGCCGCGGTCCATCGGTGTGGTCCTGGGTCAGCGCGTTGATCTCAAGGGCGTGCGGGACCGGCATGTCCGGGTCGATGCCACCGCCGAGGCCGTCGGCCTCCGGGGCCACGGCCCAGTCCCCGTTCTCCTTGGGGGCGGCGGGGAAGCGTCCGAGGTAGTTGAAGCCGATCTGCGGGGTACGGAGACCGGCGAGCGCGGGTCCCGTCTGCGGGTTGAGGTAGCGCAGCAGCCCGTAGCCGATGCCGTTGTCGGGCAGGGCCCGCAGCTGCTCCTTGATCTCCTTGAGAGCCCGGCCGGCCTCGGGGCCACCGGCCCACACATCGGCCCAGTCGCGCACCCGCGGGTCGAGGCGGACGGGGTGCAGATCGGTGAACCAGCCGACGGTACGGGACAGATCGCTGCCGCCGACGACGTCGTCCCGGCCGTGGCCTTCGAGGTCGACGAGGAGCGGGGCCGCCTCGCCGTCGTTCCCGCGTCGGCGCCAGTCCGCGACGGCCAGCGCCAGGCCCGTCAGCAGGACGTCGTTGACGCCTCCGTGGAAGGCGGCGGGCACGGTCGTCAGCAGGGGTTCCGTGCGCTCGGGCGGCAAGGTGAGGCTGACGTGCCGGACGGTCCCGACGGTGTCCCGCGTCCTGTCCAGGGCCCGGCCGCCGAGCACCGGGTCGGGAGCGTCGAGGATGGACGCCCACAGCGGCAGCTCTTCCAGCCGGGCGGGGTGCTGTGCCAGGGCGGTGAGCTGCTCGGCCCAGCGGCGCAACGAGGTGCCCACCGGCTCCAGTTCGGCCCGCGTACCCTCCATCGCGGCCTGGCAGGCGGCGGCCAGGTCCGGCAGCAGAATCCGCCAGGAGACGCCGTCGACGAGCAGGTGGTGCAGGACGAGCAGCAGCCGGCCGGAGTCGTGCGGTCCCGCGTCGAACCACACGGCCCGCACCATGGCGCCCGCTTCGGGGGACAGCCGCGCCTGCTCGGTGCCCCCGCGCCCGGCCACCACACAGCGCAGTGCCGCACCGCGCAGACCGGTCGCGTCCACCCGTGTCAGGCATCCGGCGGCGTCGAGCGCGCCGCGCGGCGCCACTTCGAGACCCCACACGATTCCTCCGGCGCGGGTGAGTCGCAGCCTCAGGGCGTCGTGGTGGTCGAGTACGGCCTGCAGCCCCTTGGTGAGCTGTTCCTCGTCGAGCCCGGCCGGGGTACGGATCAGCATCGACTGGTGGAAGCTGTCGACGGGGCCGCCGCGTTCGCGCAGCCAGTGCACGATCGGGGTGAGCGGGACCACGCCGATGCCGGAGTCGTCGGGGGTCCGCTTCGCGGACCGCTCCACGGGGGCGGCCAGGGCGGCGAGCGCCGCCACCGTCCGGTGCTGGAAGACATCGCGCGGGGTGAACGCCAGGCCCGCTTTACGTGCCCGGCTGACCAGTTGGATGGAGACGATGCTGTCGCCGCCCAGGTCGAAGAAGCTGTCGTCCACTCCGACGCGCGGCAGACCCAGCACATCCGCGAAGACCTCGCACAGGGCCTCCTCCCGCGGGTTGCCGGGGCCACGCCCCGTCGTCACCGTTCCGTAGTCGGGGGCGGGAAGTGCCTTACGGTCCAGCTTTCCGTTCGGCGTGAGCGGGAGCGCGGACAGCGCGACGAACGCCGCCGGAACCATGTACTCCGGCAGCGCGGCGCCCACATGCTCACGCAGCACGGCCTGATCCGCGTCCCCGACCACGTAGGCCACCAGACGCTTGACACCCGGCTGGTCCTCACGCGCGATCACCGCGACCTGGTCCACCCGGGAGTGCCGGGCCAGCACCGTCTCGATCTCGCCCAACTCGACCCGGAATCCCCGGATCTTGACCTGCTCGTCGGCCCGGCCGACGTATTCGAGTTCGCCGTCCGCGCGCCACCGCACCACGTCGCCCGTGCGGTACATCCGGGTGCCCGGGGCGCCGAAGGGGTGGGCGACGAACCGCCCCGCGGTCAGCCCGGGACGTCGCAGATAGCCGCGGGCCAGGCCTTCGCCCGCGATGTAGAGCTCACCCGCGACACCGACGGGTACGGGCCGCAGCCCCGCGTCCAGCACCAGCACCTGGGTGTTGAACACCGGCCGGCCGATCGACGGTGTCCGCGCGCCCGCCAGCGGTCCGCTCATCGTGGCGGCGACGGTCGATTCGGTCGGGCCGTAGGCGTTGACCATGCGGCGGCCGGCCGACCAGCGGGCCACCAGGTCCGCGGAGCAGGCGTCACCGCCGACGATCAGGGAGCTGAAGCCGGGCAGCGCGGTCGTCGTCGGCACGCTGGCGAGGGCGGCGGGCGGGATGAGGGCGTGGCTCACCCGCTGCCCGGCCAGGACGTCGGCGAGGGCCTCCCCGGCCAGCGGGCCGGGCGGGGGGACGACAAGGGCGGCCCCGGCGGTCAGGGCCATGCCGAGTTCGAGGACGGCCGCGTCGAAGCTCGGGGAGGCGAACTGCAATACCCGGCTGTCCGGTTCGACGGCGAATCCCTCGACGGCCGCCGCGCAGAAGCTGGGCAGACCGGCGTGCGAGACCACGACGCCCTTGGGGGTGCCGGTCGAGCCGGAGGTGTAGATCACATACGCCGGGTGCGGCAGCCGCAGCGGGGTCGTGCGGTCGGCGTCGGTCGGGTTCGTGTCCGGGAACCCGGCCAGCAGGCCGGCCGTCCCGGGGCCGTCGAGGACCAGGACCTCTCGTGAGGACGCGGCATCGGGGGCTGTGGTCTGCGGAGCGTCGGCTTCGGTGGTGATCACGAGTTCCGGCCGGGCGTCACCGAGCATGAACCGGATCCGCTCGGCCGGGTAGTCGGGGTCGACCGGCAGGTAGGCGGCTCCGGACTTGAGCACCGCCAGCGCCGCCACGACCGCGTCCACGGAGCGCGGCAGGGCGAGAGCGACGATGTGCTCGGGGCCGATGCCGCGACGGATGAGCAGATGCGCGAGCCGGTTGGCGCGGGCGCCGAGTTCCGCGTAGGACAGCGCGCCGCCGTCGAACACCACGGCGTCGTTCCCGGGAGTGCCGGCGGTCTGGGCCTCGATCAGCTCGGTGAGGCTGGCCGACGGGACCTCGCGCCCGGTGGCGTTCCACTCGACGAGCACCCGCTCGCGCTCGGCCGAATCGAGCACGTCGATCGTCGCGACGGGCTGGTCCGGCGCGGTGACCGCGGTCTCCAGGAGCCGCACCAGACGGTCCGTCAGCTGCGCTGCGGCGTCGGGTCCGACGAGGTCGGGCCGGTGGTCCAACCGCAGGGTGAGCCGGTCGCCGGGAATCACCGCGAGGGTGACGGGGTAGTGCGTCGCGTCGTCGACCTCGACGCCGCCGATCCGCACGCCGGTGCCGGGCAGTTCGAGTCCCCCGGGGTCCAGGGGGTAGTTCTCGAAGACGGTCAGGGTGTCGAACAGCTCCCCGACCCCGACCAGTCGCTGCACATCGCGCAGACCGAGATGCTGGTGCTCCATCAGCCGCGACTGCTCGTCCTGGAGCCTGGTGAGCAGCTGGACGAAGGACTCCTCGGGACGCAACTCGACCCGCACAGGCAGGGTGTTGATGAACAGCCCCACCATGGTCTCCACACCGGGGATCTCCGGCGGACGGCCCGAGACCGTGGCGCCGAAGACGACATCCTGTCGTCCGGTGTGCCGGCCGAGCAGCACCGCCCAGACACCCTGAACCAGCGTGTTCAGGGTCAGGCCCCGGGCTCGCGCGAACTGCCCGAGCGACGCGGTCAGTTCGGTCGGCAGCTCCCGTATCACCCGCTGTGGAGTCGCCGCGTCGTGCTCCCCGCCCACGGCCGCGGGGGCCAGCAGCGTCGGCTCGGTCACCCCTGCGAGGGCCTGCTCCCAGGCCGCCCGCGCCGCGTCGCTGTCCCGGCCGGCGAGCCAGCCCAGATAGTCGCGGTACGGGGTGACGCGCGGCAGTTCGCCTTCGGCGCCGCCGCTCGCGTAGAGCGCGAACAGCTCCTGCGCCAGCAGCGGCATCGACCAGCCGTCCAACAGGATGTGATGGTTCGTCATGACGAGGCGGTAGCGGTCGTCGGCCAGTCGTACGAGGACGAACCGCACGAGCGGCGGCGTCGCCAGATCGAACCGGCGGGCCTTCTCGTCCTCCAGGATCCGGGCGAGCCCGGCCGTCTGCTCGTCCTCGCCGAGACCGCTCAGATCCCGTACGTCCCAAGGCAGTTCCACGGTACGCCGGATGACCTGCACGGCCTCGCCGGTCTTGCGCCGGCGGAATCCGGCGCGCAGATTGGCGTGCCGGCGCAGCAGGACCTCCGCCGCCGTGCGCAGAGCGTCCGCGTCCACCCGTCCGACCAGTTCGAAGACGAACCGCATGGTGTACACGTCGGGTGTCTGGTCGTCGTAGACCGCGTGGAAGAGAAGCCCTTCCTGCAAGGGCGACAGAGGCAGAATGTCTTCAACCGTGGACTGGCTCACTTCGACATCTCCCACTCGGTTCCGGGTTCCAGCTCGTCTTCGAATGCGTCGATCTCGTCCTGGGTGAGCGAGACCAAGGTCAGATCCGACGGGGTGTGCCCGCCGGCTCCCGGCCGTTCGGCGTGGGTGACCAGGGCGTCCAGGGCGCGGAACCAGGTCCCGGCCAGGTCACGTATGTCGTCCTCGGAGAAAAGCCCCGCGGGCCAGGTCCATGTCACGCCGAGCTGTGCGCCCTCGGGTCCGACCCGGGTCAGCGCGTTGATCTCGACGGCGTGCGGGACGGGCATCGCGTCATCGGCCCCGCCGCCGAGCCCGTCCGCTTCCGGCGCCGCCGCCCAGTCGGCCCCGGTGCCGGCTTCCAGCCGGCCGAGGTAGTTGAAGCCGATCTGCGGGGTCGGCAGGGCGGCGAGTACCGGCGCGGTCGCGGGGTTGAGGTGGCGGAGCAGGCCGTAGCCCATGCCGTTGTCGGGCAGGGCCCGCAGCTGCTCCTTGACGAGCTTCAGCACCCGTCCGGCCTCGGGACCGCCGGCCCACACCTCGCCCCAGTCCGGCGTCCCCGGATCCAGCCGTACGGGATACAGGCTGGTGAACCAGCCGACGGTACGGGAGAGATCGGCGCCCCCGACGATGTCCTCCCGGCCGTGGCCTTCGAGGTCGACCAGCAACGCGGCCGTGTCCCCACGGTTCCTGCGGCGCCGCCAGTCGGCGACGGCCAGCGCCAGCGCCGTCAGCAGGACGTCGTTGACACCGCCGTGGAAAGCCGCGGGCACCGTGGTCAGCAACGGCCGCGTACGGTCGGGCGCCAGGGTGAGGGTGAGGTGCCGCACGGTGCCGGCGGTGTCGCGCGACGGATCCAGGGGGCGGAGGCCCAGCAAGGGATCCGGTCGTTCGAGGATGCTCGTCCAGAGGGGGAGTTCTTCGAGGCGGGCGGGGTCCTGGGCGAGGTCGGTGAGCTGCTCGGCCCAGCGCCGCAACGACGTGCCGACCGGCTCCAGTTCCTGCCCCGCGACAGCGGCGGCCAGGTCGGGCAGCAGGATCCGCCACGAGACACCGTCGACCACCAGATGATGCAGGACGAGCAGCAGCCGTCCCGGTTCGGCGGGGCCGGCGTCGAACCACACCGCGCGCACCATCTCACCGGCGTCCGGCCGCAACGGCTCGTCCGTCAGCGCGTCCGCGCTCTCTACACGTGTCACCACCGAGGCGGCGTCCACCGCGCCGCGCGGCATGGTCTCCAGCTCCCACTCGCCGCCCGTACGCCGCAACCGCAGCCGCAACGCGTCGTGATGGTCGAGGACCGTCCGCAGCCCCGCCGTCAACCGCTCCCACGTCAGCCCGGCAGGAGTCCGCACCACCATCGACTGGTGGAACCCGTCGACAGGGCCACCGCGTTCCCGCAGCCAGTGCACGATCGGCGTCAGCGGCAGCGCGCCGATGCCGTAGTCGGGCGGCTCCACGGCGGTCTCCTGGACCTCGCCGGCGACGGCGGCGAGTGCGGCGACGGTGCGGCACTGGAACACATCGCGCGGGGTGAACACCAGGCCCGCCTTACGCGCCCGGCTGACCAGCTGGATGGAGACGATGCTGTCGCCGCCCAGGTCGAAGAAACTGTCGTCCACTCCGACCCGGGACAGGCCGAGTACGTCGGCGAACACCGCGCACAGGGCCTCCTCCCGCACGCTGCCCGGACCACGGCCCGTCACCACCGTTCCGTAGTCGGGCGCGGGAAGTGCCTTACGGTCCAGCTTTCCGTTGGGCGTGAGCGGAAGCGCGGACAACTCGACGAAAGCCGCCGGAACCATGTACTCCGGCAGCGCGGCGCCCACATGCTCACGCAGCACATCAGCATCCGCGTCCCCGACCACGTAGGCCACCAGACGCTTGACACCCGGCTGATCCTCACGCGCGATCACCGCGACCTGGTCCACCCGCGCATGCCCGGCGAGAACCGCCTCGATCTCACCCAACTCGATCCGGAACCCCCGGATCTTCACCTGCTCGTCCGCCCGGCCCAGATACTCCAGATTCCCGTCCGCACGCCACCGCACCACATCACCCGTGCGATACATCCGCGCACCCGGAACACCGAACGGATCAGCGACAAACCGCTCCCCCGTCAACCCCGGACGACGCACATACCCCCGGGCGAGCTGGACACCGGCCAGATACAGTTCCCCGGCCACGCCCACCGGCACCGGCCGCAGTCGTGAATCCAGCACCAGTACCCGGGTGTTCCACACCGGGGCGCCGATCGGCACCGGCCCGGTGGGGTCGTGCGCCGCGCACTCCCATGACGTCACGTCCACGGATGCCTCGGTGGGCCCGTACAGGTTGTGCAGCGGGACGTCCAGCGTCTCGAAGAACTTCGCGCGCAGTTCGCCGGGCAGCGCCTCGCCGCTGCACACCACTCGGCGCAGGCTGACGCAGTCCGCCGCCGTGGGCTCGGTGAGGAAGACCTGGAGCATCGACGGGACGAAGTGCAGTGTGGTGACGCGTTCTTCGCGGATCAGCCGGGCGAGATACGCCGGGTCCTTGTGGCCCTCGGGGCGGGCGACCACCAGTGTGGCGCCTTCGACGAGCGGCCAGAAGAACTCCCACACCGAGACGTCGAATCCGGACGGTGTCTTCTGCAACACCCGGTCGGAGGCGTCGAGGCCGTACCTTCCCTGCATCCAGCGCAGCCGGTTGACGATTCCCTCGTGCGGGACGAGGACGCCCTTGGGCTTGCCCGTGGAGCCCGAGGTGTAGATGACGTAGGCCGTGTTGAGGACACCGAGGGGCGCGAGCCGGTCGGCGTCGGTGAGATCGGTGTCGGAGTAGGCACCCAGAGCCGTCTCGGTCCGGGGGTCGTCCAGGACGAGCCGGTCCGTCCCGTCGGTGGGGGGCAGTACGGCGTCCACGTCACGCGTCGTGAGCACGAGCGCGGGGCGGGTGTTGTCGAGGATGTACCGGATCCGCTCGGCGGGATAGTCGGGGTCGACCGGCACGTACGCCGCCCCGGACTTCAGCACCGCCAGCAGCGCGACGATCAGCTCCTGGGAGCGCGGCAGAGCGAGGGCGACGTATCCCTCGGGTCCGGCGCCCCGTTCGACGAGCAGCCGCGCCAAACGGTTGGCGCGGGCCGCGAGTTCGGCGTAGGACAGCTCACTGCCCTCGAAGACGACCGCCGTGGCCCGCGGGGTGCGGGCGGCCTGTGTCTCGATCAGCTCGGTGAGGGTGACGGACGGTACGGAGTGAGCGGTCGCGTTCCACTCGACGAGTACCCGCTCGCGCTCCGCCTCGTCCAGGACGTCGATCTCCCCGACCGGCCGGTCGGGGGTGGCGGCGACGGCTTCGAGGAGCCGGCCGAGCCGGGCCCCGATGCTCTCGGCCGTCTCGGCGGTCAGCAGATCGGGCCGGTAGCCGAGGCGCAGGCCGAGCCGCGGTCCGGGAACCACCACCAGGGTGAGGGGGTAGTGCGTGGCATCGTCGGCGTCGGCGTCCGTGACCCGCAGCCGGGTGCCGGAGACATCCAGCAGGCTCGGGTCGAGAGGGTAGTTCTCGAAGACGGTCAGCGTGTCGAAGAGTTCCCCGGCACCGGTCAGCCGCTGGATGTCACGCAGTCCGACGTGCTGGTGTTCCATCAGCCCGGACTGCTGTTCCTGGAGCCGGGTGAGCAGCTGCGCCAGGGTCTCGTCCTGCCGCAACTCCACCCGCACCGGGAGGGTGTTGATGAACAGCCCCACCATCGACTCGATGCCGGCGATCTCGGGGGGCCGTCCGGACACCGTGGCGCCGAAGACGACATCCTCACGGCCGGTGAGCCGGGCGAGCAGCACGGCCCAGGCGCCCTGGACGACGGTGTTCATGGTGAGCCCGAGGTTCCGGGCCCGGTCGCCGAGCGCGGTGGTGAGCTCGGGTGACAGCTCCAGCGCGACCCGTTCGGGCGGGAGGGCCCCGCGGTCGCCACCGGTCGGGGCCAGCAGGGTGGGCTCCTCGACTCCGGCGAGGGCGTTCCGCCATGCCTGCTCGGCGGCTTCGTTGTCCCGGCCCGCGAGCCAGGTCAGATAGTCACGGTACGGGGTGGGGTGGGGCAGCCCGGTGTCGTCGCCTCCCCGTGCGTACAGCGCGAACAGCTCCTGCGCCAGCAGCGGCATCGACCAGCCGTCCAGCAGGATGTGATGGACCGTCATGACCAGGCGGAACCGGTCGTCGGCGAGCTGTACGAGGACGAACCGCACGAGCGGCGGCGCGGCGAGATCGAACCGGCGGCCCCGCTCCTCGTCGGCGATCCGGGTGAGCCGCTCCGGCTGCTCGTCCGCGTCGAGGCCGCGGAGATCCTTGGTGTCCCAGTCGAGTTCCACCTCGTGGTGGACGACCTGGACCGCTCTGCTCACCTGTTCGTGCCGGAATCCGCTGCGCAGGTTGGGGTGCCTGCGGAGCAGTGTTTCCGCCGCCGAGCGCAGGGCCTTCACGTCGAGTGCGCCCTCCATGCCCAGGAAGAGCTGCACGGTGTAGACATCGGCGGCTTCCTCGTCGAACAGGGCGTGGAACAGCAGCCCTTCCTGCATCGGCGACAGCGGCAGGATGTCCTCCAGCGGGGGGCAGGACCGCTCCAGGAGTTCGATCTCGTCCTGCTCCAGGGGAACCAGGGGGAGGTCGGAGGGGGTGCGTCCGCCTGCTCCCGGCCGTTCGGCGTGGGCGGCGAGTGCGTCCAGGGCGCGGAACCAGGTCTCGGCCAGGTCCTGGATGTCGTCCTCGGAGAAGAGCGCCTCCGGCCAGGTCCATGTCGCGCTGAGCTGTGCGCCTTCGGGCGAGTCATGGGTCAGCGCGTCGACTTCGAGGGCGTGGACGAACGGCATGCCGTCGTCGGCGCCGCCGGACGCGCTCTCCACGGCCCAGTCGGTTCCGGTGCCGGTTTCCAGGCGGCCGAGGTAGTTGAAGCCGATCTGCGGGGTCGGCAGGGCGGCGAGTACGGGCGCGGTCGCGGGGTTGAGGTGGCGGAGCAGGCCGTAGCCGATGCCGTTGTCGGGCAGGGCTCGCAGCTGTTCCTTGACGAGCTTCAGCGCCCGCCCCATGTCGTCCCAGTCCGGCGTCCCCGGATCCAGTCGTACGGGATACAGGCTGGTGAACCAGCCGACGGTACGGGAGAGATCGGCGCCGCCGACGATGTCCTCGCGGCCGTGGCCTTCGAGGTCGACCAGCAACGAGGCCGTGTCCCCACGGTTCCTGCGGCGCCGCCAGTCGGCGACGGCCAGCGCCAGCGCCGTCAGCAGGACGTCGTTGACACCGCCGTGGAAAGCGGCGGGCACCGTGGTCAGCAACGGCCGCGTACGGTCGGACGGCAGAGTCAGTCTGAGGTGCCGCTGCGTGGCGCCGGTGTCACGTGAAGGCAGCAGGGGCCGGCGGGACAGAAGGGCCTCGGGTCGTTCGAGGATGCTCGTCCAGAGGGGGAGTTCTTCGAGGCGGGCGGGGTCCTGGGCGAGGTCGGTGAGCTGCTCGGCCCAGCGCCTCAACGACGTGCCGACCGGCTCCAGTTCCTGCCCCGCGACAGCGGCGGCCAGGTCCGGCAGCAGGATCCGCCACGAGACACCGTCAACCACCAGATGATGCAGCGCCACCAACAACCGACCGGATTCGGCGGGGCCGGCGTCGAACCACACCGCGCGCACCATCTCACCGGCGTCCGGCCGCAACGGCTCGTCGGTCAGCGCGTCCGCGCTCTCGACACGTGTCACCACCGAGGCGGCGTCCACCGCGCCGCGCGGCATGGTCTCCAGCTCCCACTCACCGCCCGTACGCCGCAACCGCAGCCGCAACGCGTCGTGATGGTCGAGGACCGTCCGCAGCCCCGCCGTCAACCGCTCCCACGTCAGCCCGGCGGGCGTCCGCACCACCATCGACTGGTGGAACCCCTCGACAGAACCACCGCGCTCGCGCAGCCAGTGCACGATCGGCGTCAGCGCGACCGGGCCCACCCCGTCGTCGGAGGCCTGCGCCCGCGTCTCCTCCGCCTGAACGGCGACGGCGGCGAGTGCGGCGACGGTGCGGCACTGGAACACATCGCGCGGGGTGAACACCAGGCCCGCCTTACGCGCCCGGCTGACCAGCTGGATGGAGACGATGCTGTCACCGCCCAGATCGAAGAAGCTGTCCTCCACTCCGACCCGCGGCAGACCCAGCACGTCCGCGAAGACCTCGCACAGCACCTCCTCCCGCGCACTGCCCGGACCACGGCCCGTCACCACCGCACCGAACTCCGGAGCCGGCAACGCCCTGCGGTCCAGCTTCCCGTTCGACGTCACCGGCAGCCCGTCCAACGCCACGAACGCCGCCGGAACCATGTACTCCGGCAGCGCGGCGCCCACATGCTCACGCAGCACATCAGCATCCGCGTCCCCGACCACGTAGGCCACCAGACGCTTGACACCCGGCTGGTCCTCACGCGCGATCACCGCGACCTGGTCCACCCGCGCATGCCCGGCGAGAACCGCCTCGATCTCACCCAACTCGATCCGGAACCCCCGGATCTTCACCTGCTCGTCCGCCCGGCCCAGATACTCCAGATTCCCGTCCGCACGCCACCGCACCACATCACCCGTGCGATACATCCGCGCACCCGGAACACCGAACGGATCAGCGACAAACCGCTCCCCCGTCAACCCCGGACGACGCACATACCCACGGGCCAGGCCCGCGCCCGCGATGTACAGCTCACCGGCCACCCCCACCGGTGCCGGGCGCAGCCCCGAATCCAGCACGTACACACGTGTGTTGGACACCGGACGGCCGATCGGCGGCGTCCGGTCGTCGTCCACGTCGTCGTCGCCGTACCAGGCCGTCGCGTAGACGGTGGCCTCCGTCGGACCGTAGATGTTGGCGACGCGGCAGCCCGGTACGGCGGCGCGGATGTCGGCGACCGCGTGCGCCGAGAGTGCCTCGCCCGCCAGGACCACGGTCTCCGCGGACGCCTTCGCCCCGCCGTGCGCCAGGACCTGCGCGATCGCCGACGGCACCGCGCTGATCAGGCTGCCCGACCAGCCACCGTCGGCCCGTTCGGTGAGCGCGAGCAGGTCGCGGACCACCTCGATGCTGCCGCCGCAGCACAGCGGTCCGAACATCTCGAAGACGGAGACGTCGAAGTTGAGCGAGGTGGACGCCAGGACGCGTCGCAGCTGTCGCGGCCCGATGGTGCCGGCCGCCCACGAGGCGAGGTCGACGGCGCTCGCCTGGGACACCACAACGCCCTTGGGCCTGCCGGTCGAGCCCGAGGTGTAGATGACGTACGCGGGGTGCAGGAGCCGCAGCGCGGCGGTGCGGTCGGCGTCGGAGGGGTTGGTGACCGGCTGTACGGCGAGCAGTTCGGCCGTCCGCGGGTCGTCGAGGAGCAGACATTCCCTGCCGGACTCGGTCACCGTGGTCCCCGCCACCGTGAGTACGAGCGTGGGACGGGAGTCGTCGAGCATGAACCCGATCCGGTCCGCCGGGTAGCCGGGGTCGACGGGAAGGTAGGCGGCCCCGGATTTGAGGATCGCGAGCAGCGCCACCATCATCGCGTCGGAACGGGGTACCGAGAGCGCGACAACGGTCTCGGGGCCCGCGCCTCGTTCGATCAGCAGATGGGCGAGCCGGTTGGCACGGGTGTTCAGCTCGGCGTAGGCCAGCTCACGGTCCTCGAAGACCACCGCCGTGGCCCGCGGGGTGCGGGCGGCCTGTGCCTCGAACAGCGCGGGCAGGGTGCCGGACGGTACGGGGTGAGCGGTGGCGTTCCACTCCACGAGCACTTGCTCGCGCTCGGCGGGCCGGAGGAGTTCCAGAGCGCCGACCGGCTCGTCGAGTCCGGCTCGGACGATGCCGCCGAGGACATCGAGGAATCGCCGCTGGTGCGCCGCGAGTTCTTCGGAGCCGTACAGATCCGGGTTGGCGTCCAGGTCGATCCTCAGGCCGCCGCCCCGGCCCTGCCCGGAGCCCGCGCGGCCGTCCACGACGAGCGACAGATCGTCGACCGGGCCGCCGCCGAGGTTGTGCACGGTGGTGCGGTGACCGGCGAACCGCAGGTCGTAGTCGACCATGACGATATTGATGTGCGGGCCGACCAAGCGGTGTTCGTCGCCGGAGAGTTCGAGGTCCCGCCGCAGGTCCTCGAAGCGGTACCGCTGGTGCTTCAGCGCGAGGTGCAGCTCCTTGGACGCCTGCCGGACGAGTTCCCCGACGGTCGTGCCCGGGTGCACTTCCAGCCGGAACGGCAGCACGTTCGACATCATGCCGGGGACGGTGCGGGTCGCCATCGCCCCGCGTGCGACGACGGGGAGGCCGAGAACGACATCCCGGTTGCCCGTCATCCGGTGCATGTACGCGGCGAGCGCGGCGACCGCGACGGCGGGCCAGCTGACGTCCGCGTCGCGTGCCGTACCGCGGAGCCCGTCCAGTACCCCTTCGTCCAGGAACGCGGTCCGCCGCTCCAGATACCGGGGCAGGCTCGGCCGGCGGTCGGCGAGGCTGCTGGGGGCGGGCAGATCGGCGAAGCGGGCCGTCCAGTGCGCGCGGTCGCGTACGAACCGGTCGGAGGCCCGGTAGGCGGCCTCGTCCTCGATCAGCTCCCGCAGGGATCCGAACGTCGGCTCCGGGCAGGGCTGCCTCGCCGCCAGAGCGGTGTAGAGCGCGGCGACGCGCCCGCCGACGAGGGAGAGGGCGAGGCCGTCCATGACGATGTGGTGGTAGCGCTGGTACCAGAACCAGTGGTCGTCCGCCGCCTTGAACAGCGCGAACGCGAACAGCGGGCCGCGTGTCGGATCGACCGCCCGGCGCGCCTCGGCCCGCATCCACTCCTCGGCGCTCGCCCGCGGATCGTCCTCGCCACTGACGTCGAGGAGGTCCATGTCCCAGTCGCCGAGCTCCTCGACGATCTGGTGCGGCCTGCCGTCCTCCTCCACGACCCGGATCCGCAGCGTCTCGGCCTCGGCGACGGTGCGTCGCAGCACGCTCTCGAACAGTGCCGGGTCGATCTCACCGTGGATCTCGATGTATTCGGCAATGTTGAAGATGGGGTTCGTCGGCTCAAGGCGCTGGGAAAGCCAGATACCGGACTGCGCGGCCGTAAGGGGCAGACGAGCAATCTGATAACCGGTCATGGTTCATCCGTTCTCGGTCGGGCATTTATGTGTCGATGAAGAATCGAATGCGGCCGGGAAAGTCACCGGCATTACGAACTCAGGAGCCATTACATCCGCCACGGGTTAACACCGGAGAAACCTGTTGGATCTTCGGGATGTCAATCCGCGCGTCTATACGTCGGACAGCGGAACAGAATAGAAAACAATGAGGGAGAATGAGGAGGAATCATTGACGGAAGAGTTGTCCCGTAATCCGGAAGCGCGCCTGGCATTACGGGACAACCCTGAGGTCCCTCAGAAACTCAACTCGCTCAGCGGGCGGCGGCGCGGCGGTAGGCGCCGACGGCCGCCGGGACAACGGCGGACAGCACCAGGGCGCTGAGCACCAGCGACACCGGCACCGGATGCTGGACGGGGAACGCCCCTTCGCCGGTGCCCGTCGTCGTGTTGCCGAACAGCTCGCGGCAGGCGGCCACCACGGCGCTGACGGGATTCCACTCGCACAGCCACCGGAGCCAGCCCGGCAGGCCGTCCAGCGGGATGAAGGCGTTCGACAGGAACGTCAGCGGCATCACCAGCATGAACGCGATGGAGTTGACCGCCTCCGGGCTGCGCGCCAGCAGCCCGATGAGCGCACCGAGCCAGGCCATCGTGTAGCCGAGCAGCAGGAGCAGCCCGAAACCGGCGAGGGCCTTCAGGAACCCCTCGTGCACCCGCCATCCGATGAGATATCCGACGATGGCCATCGTGACGCAGGCGATGACCGCCAGCGCCAGGTCGGAGAGGGTGCGCGCGATCAGCACGGCGGACCGTGACATCGGCAGCGAACGGAACCGGTCGACCACGCCGTTGCTGAGGTCACCGGCCACGCCGAGAGCGGTGTTGCCCACATTCGTGAGCATCATCTGAGTGAAGATCCCCGCCATCAGATACGAGCGGTAGTCGCTGCCCGGCACGGAGATCGCGCTGCCGAACAGGACGCCGAAGACCACGACGTACGCGACGGGCATCAGGGTCACGCTGAGCAGCTTCTCCGGGATGCGCACCAGGTGCTTCATATGCCGGCCGACCAGCGCGGACACGTCACTGACAAGATCCACCATGAGGTACTCGTCCTACCTTTCGCTGCTGGTCGCGGAGCCGGTGAGGGCGAGGAACACATCGTCGAGCGACGGCCGCCGGACGGCGAACCCGACGGTCCTCGCGCCCGCGGCGTCCAGTGCGGCGGCGGCCTCGGACACCGATTTCAGCCCGTCCCTCAGCGAGACGGACACCATGCGGCCGTCCTGCGCGACAGCGGGTTCGGAGGCGGCGGTGGCCCGCAGCGCGCTCACGGTGGCGGGGACGTCGCCGCTGTCCGCCAGGGACACTTCGAGCCGCTCCCCGCCGACCTTGGCCTTCAGCGCGTCCGAGGTTCCGTCGGCGATGACCCGGCCCCCGTCGATCACCGCGATGCGGTCGGCGAGCTGGTCGGCCTCCTCCAGGTACTGGGTGGTCATGAGTACGGTCACGCCGCCCGCCAACTGCTCGCGGATCATGTCCCACAGGGTGAGCCTGCTGGTCAGATCAAGGCCGGTCGTCGGCTCGTCCAGGAACAGCACCTTGGGCTCCGCGATGAGGCTCGCGGCCAGGTCGAGCCTGCGCCGCATGCCTCCGGAGTACGTCTTGACCTGGCGTTCCGCGGCGCTCGCGAGATCGAGCCGGTCGAGCAGTTCGCCGGCCCGCGCCTTCGCCGTGCGGCGGCCGAGGCGGTACAGCGTGCCGATCAGCCGGAGGTTCTCCCGCCCGGTGAGCCGCTCGTCGAGAGCCGCGTACTGGCCGGTGAGGCCGATGCTGCGGCGCACCTCGCGCGGCTGCTCACGAACGTCGTAACCGGCCACGCGCGCCCGGCCCTCGTCCGGTTCGAGCAGCGTCGCGAGCACACGCACGGTCGTCGTCTTGCCCGCCCCGTTGGGTCCGAGGATCCCCAGCAGCGTTCCGGTGGGCACGGAAAGGTCCACACCGCGCAGCGCCTCGTGGTCCCCGTACCGCTTCCGAAGCCCTTCCGCCTCGATAGCGATTTCCATGAATGCACCTCACGTGCTCGAGATTGCGCGGAGTTCCGCGGCCCCCATTCGCTCAATCGCCGTGCGGCGAGAGACTCCCGGGAAGGCAGCGTTACTAAAGCACTCCGGGCCTCCCCTGACAAGCTCCTGTCAAACCCCTCATGCAACTTGCACTGATAATTGAACTATGAACAACGAACCGCTATCACCCGGACGAGATAGACATTTCCCCGCTTCACCCCCCTCCGTCCGGCCCACTGGTGCCGTGAGCGCCACCTGACGTTCCGACAACGCTTCGAAAGTGCCCATGAGGAGAACAGAAGGAAAATGTTGCCGTACCGATTTCCGGAAGTGTCGCCGACAACGCTGTCGGCAAGCCATCCTCAGTGCGTCGCGTACGGAGCGGCGGACAGGCAACAGACGGGGGCACGGATGAACGAGCGGCTCGGGCGTGACGAGGAGGACGCGCACGTGAGGCACCCGCACGGCTCGGGCCCCACTCCCCCGGCGTGGTTCCGACGGTTCACGCCGATACCCCGCCCACGTACGCGCCTGGTGTGCTTCCCTTACGCCGGCGGTGCCGCCAGTGCCTTCCGTACCTGGCCACGCCATCTCCCGGGGACCGTCGAACTGCTGGCCGTGCAGTACCCGGGACGCCAGGACCGGCTCCAGGATCCGTGCGTGGACGACATGGACGCACTCGCGGAACCGATCGTCGAGGCACTGACGCCCTGGCTCGACCGGCCGCTGGCCCTGTTCGGGCACAGCATGGGCGCCTCCGTGGCCTTCGAAGTGGCCCTGCGAATCGAGGAACGGCACGGGGTCGAACCGGCCGCGCTGTTCGTCTCGGGCAGGGAGGCACCCGGTCACACGCGTGAATCCGCCCTCCACGAACAGGGCGACGAGGCACTGATCGCGGACGTTCTACGGCTGGACGAGGCCGCGGCGCCCGTACTGCGCGATCCGGATCTGCGGGAACTCGTGATGGGATCGATCCGCGCCGACTACCGGCTGAGCGAGACGTACCGACCGCGGCCCCACGCGTCGACCGGCGCCCCCATCACCGCTTATGTGGGGCGGGACGACCCTGACATCGACCCCGCGGACATCCGTGCCTGGTCCCCGCACACCCGTGCCGGCTACAGCGAGAGGATCTTCCCGGGAGACCACTTCTACCTCGTTCCTCACGAGGCGGAGCTGATCCAGGACGTGGCGGCGAAGCTCAACACCGCACCGTGACCGCGACGGTGGCGCGCGGGACGCCGTATCACCCGCTGCGCAGGGCCGATGTGGTCTTGCCGGTGCGTTCGCGCAGGAGTACTCGCAGGGTGTTGGGGTGTTCGTAGCCGACCTTCCGGGAGATGGTCTCCAGAGACATGCCGGTGGTGCGCAGCAGGTGGCAGGCGCGTTCGATTCTCAGGTCCTGGACGAATCGGATGGGGGACGTTCCGACGGTGCGCCGCACGGAGCGCTGCAGGGTCCGTTCGCTGACGCCGATGGCTTTGGCCGCGTCGGGAATGCTGATGGGTTCGTCCAGACGCTCGCGGATCCAGAGTTCGAAGGCGGCGACGGCGGGATCGCCTTGAGCCAGGGCTCCGGGAATGGTGTACGCGGACTGCGACGGGCGTTCGTCGACCACGAGGTAGCGGGCGACCAGGTCGGCGAGTGCCGGGCTGCTCGCCCGGACGATCGCCAGCGCGAGGTCGACATGGCCGAACGCCGCTCCGGCGGTGGTGATGCCCTTGCTGGTGATGACCATCCGGCTGTGATCCACCTGGACCCTGGGGTACCTGTTCCGGAAGGTCGGCGACAGCCACCAGGTCGTCGTGGCGCGCACGCCGTCCAGGATTCCCGCCTCGGCCAGCAGGAAGGACCCCGTGCACGCCGACGCGATGGCCGTGCCGCGCTCACGGGTACGCGCGATGAGGTCGCGGACGGGAAGGGACCCGTCGCCGCCCACACGGTCGAGCAGTACCGAAGGCTCGCTCTCCGCGAGTCCCGGAACGACCAGGAGGTCCACTGTCTGCGCGCGCTCAAGTGGCTCAGGCGCCACGGTGAGTCCCGCCCCGGTCCGCACCTGTGCGGTCGAGCCGACCATTGTCACGTTCCAGGTGGGCGATTCGTGAAGCCGTCCGCCCAGCGCGTTGGCGTTGCTCAGTACGTCGAGAATCGCCGCGAGCCCCGAGTCGAACACCCCGTCGAAGACGACAACTCCTACATGCATGGCGGGAACGCTATCAGTCGTGTCGTTTCTGCCACTGATGCGGTCACAAGCCGTCCCCGTAGGTTCGTTGTGCGCCGGGATCCCGGCAGTCCTTGGACCGGCCGGCGATTGGGGGGTGGGAGAAGGAGCGGGGGTGGGTGCGTGCAGGTGCGAGGCGGAGGACCGAGTCAACGCGGAGCGTTGGTGACGGACGACAACGCCGCGGATGCGTGTGCCCACCCCCGCGACGCCGCCCCCCAATCGCCGGCCGGTCTTAACACGAGGAGCGGTCACATGAAGGTCGGTCTGCTGGTACGCATCGAGGCCAAGCCGGAACATGCCGACGAGGTGGCCGCAATGCTCCGCGGCGCACAGGAGCTGGCCGAACAGGAGCAGGGCACGGTGGCGTGGTTCGCGTTCCGTCAAAACGCCACCACCTTCGGGGTGTTCGACGCTTTCGAGGACGAGCGGGGACGCCAGGCGCACCTGGCGGGCCGGATCGCCGCGGCACTGGGGGAAGCCGCGCGGACGAAGCTGAGCGCGCCGCCGGTGATTGCCCCGGTCGACCTACTGGGGACCAAGGTCTCCTGACCGGCCGTAAGCTGGTCGAGCAAGCACACGCGGGCTGCCCGTACTCCAAGGCCACACGCGGAACATCCCCGTCGAACTCGTCGTGGAGTAACAGCCCGCCCCCATCCGCACACCGCTCAACTGCCAACCCCCACGTGCGACCCGAGGGGTGGGGCCCGGCACCGACCGTGCCGGCCCCACCCTCAGCGGCATCAAACAGGGCGGGATACCCACCTGCCCGTGGCCCTGGGTGTTGGCAGCCCTGAGTGAGGTCTCCCGGACTTCCGTGTCCGGGCCATGCGATCACGTGATGTGACGGCGACATCGTGCCGTCGTTCTGCAGAGGAGATTGATGTGACCAGCGCACAAGTGCCGGCGGAAGCTCAGGAATATGAGCAGATGATGGGCATGGTGACGGGTTTTTGGGTTACTCAGACGGTTCGGGCTGCCGCGTTGTACAACGTCGCGGATCATCTCGCGGCCGGGACCGACACCGCTGAGGCGATCGCCGAAGCGGAGTCCACGGATCCCGACGCCACCCGCCGTCTGCTGCGCACCTGCGCTTCCCTGGGCCTGATGACCTCTGAGGACGGGCGTCACTTCACCGGCACGTCCCTGCTCAGCACGCTCCAGAAGGACGCCCCCAACTCACTGCGGCACTTCGCCATCTCCCAGTCCGCACCGGGCCACTGGCTGCCGTGGGGCATGTTTCCCGAGGCTGTCCGAACGGGCCTGCACCAGGTCACCGCGGCCCACGGGGAAGCGAACATCTTCGACTACTTCTCCAAACACCCCGACGAAGCGTCCTTCTTCACCGAGTCCATGAGCAACTTGTCATACGCCGCCGCCCTCGACATCGCCGCCGTGCTGGACACAAAGGGCACCGGCCTCGCCCTGGACATCGGCGGGGCCAGTGGTGACGTCATCCGGGCCATGATGAGGGCCAACCCGGAGCTCAACGGCGGGGTATTCGATCTGCCCCATGTAGTTCCCGCCGCCGAGGAAGCCGCCAAGGCCGAGGGACTGGAAGGGCGTTTCACCACCGTCGGCGGGGACTTCTTCGAGTCGGTTCCGGCAGCGGACCTCTACGTGCTCAAGTACATCCTGCATGACTGGGACGACGCCAACTGCGTCCGCATCCTTCAGAACTGCCGGGAGTCACTGGCTGAGGGCGGCCGTATAGCCGTCGTCGATCTCCTCGTGGAGGAGACCGGCAAGCCTGGGCTCGCGCCGTTGATGGATATGAACATGCTCGACATGACGGGCGGCAAGGAACGTGAGATCGCCGAGTTCGACTCCCTGTTCGCCGCGGCCGGCCTGCGCCGCGTCAATGTGAGCTCTGCCGGAGCGTTCGCCGTCATCGAAGCACAGCCCACACCCTGACCCCACGAATCCACCACGCGACCCGGCCCGCCTTGCTCCCGAGCCGCCTTGCCAGAGCCGGGCCTTGAACTCGGCAGATGGTCCGGCGCTACCTCGGGGGCGCGGCGCGGCCGGCTGTCAGACGGTTCGGACAGGAGTGGCGGCACCGAGAAGGGCCAGACAGTTCCTCCACAGGCCGTCGAGGTTCCGCGTGTTGTTGTACAGCTTGGCGAAGAGCACCTGACCCTCAAGCTGGGCGACAACGGATCGTGCGGCCTCGTGTGTGTCGGCGACGGCGGCCTCTCCGCGTTCGCGGGCTTCGCCGACAACACTGTCGACCATGTCGACCTGGGCATCGAAGATCTGTTGCAGGCGTTCGCGGATGGCTTCGGTCTGGTTGCTCATCTCCAGGGTCAGGTTCCCGAACAGGCAGCCCGAGATCGTCCCGCAGCTCTCCTGCCCGGCGCGCTGGCCTGCCTCAGTGGCCTCGAACAGCTTCCGTAGCCGCTGAAGAGGCGGGTCCTCGCTGTGCAGAATGCGGTTCCAGCTGTCGCGCTGGCCCGACCAGTGCTCATCGATGACGGCCAGAGCGAGCTCTTCCTTGGAGCTGAAGAAGTAGTAGAAGCTGCCTTTCGGTACGCCTGCCGCCTTGCAGATCTCGGCCACACCCAGTGCGGAGTAGCCGTGCAGCTCGATAAGTGTCTGCGCGGCGCCGAGAATCCTCTCTCTTGCATCGCTGGTTCGTCCCATGTTGCGAGTCTACGACCGGTCGACTAGTTTTTACTAGACCGGTCGGCTACATTGCCGGGGGCTCCGGCCCTCACCACCGCCGAAGAGTGACTCACCGTGACTCATCACAAAGGAAGCCATCATGACCGACCCGATGCGCGAGACCCTCGATCGCTGGAAGGCCGCCTTCGACGGTCACCAACTGGACGCGATGGCCGATCTGTTCACGCCTGACGCCCTCTTCCAGGGCTTCGGCCCCGAGGTCGTCGCCGGTCGCGACGCGGTGCGCGCGTACTACGCGGCGGTGCCGGACGACCGCAGCGCCGACGTCACCGTCCTGAGTACGTACACCATCGGCGAGCAGGTGGCAGGAGGATTCGCCGATGTCACCTTCCGTGACCCCAAGGGCTGGGAGGCGGCGGTACACCTGTCCCTGACCCTTCGGCGCGAGCCCGACGCATGGCGGATCCGCCAGTACCACGTGTCCCGCGTCACCACCGAACACTGACCAGCCGGGCCGAGCCCACCAGCGAACAGCGAAGGCCCGATCAACCGGGGCCCATCACCACCGGCGTCAACCGGACCGGGCGGGTAAGACCGTGTTCGCCACTCCGGACGGAGATTTCATGAGTGACAAGATCGCCCTGTCGACATGGCCCACGCCGATGGAGCCGATGCCTCGCCTCGGGGCGGCCCTGGGCTTGCACGAGGACGACCTTTGGATCAAGCGGGACGATCTGATCAGCCTCGGAGGAGGCGGCAACAAGGTCCGCAAACTGGAATGGACCGTCGGCGCCGCGGTGGCGACGGGCGCGGACACCCTGGTCACCACTGGTGCCGGACAGAGCAACCATGCCCGGCTCACCGCGGCCGCGGGCGCCCGGCTCGGACTTGACGTCGTACTCGTCTTTCCCGGAACACCTGACAGCGCGGCGGACGCTTCCGGCAACCTTGTCCTCGACAGCCTCTTCGGAGCCCGTGTCTTCTGGGCCGGCGACAACCGTCCCAGCGAGATGGCCGGTGTGGCCGAAGATGTCTGCCGGCAGTTGAGCCGCGACGGAGCGCGACCTTGCTTGATCCCCTTCGGGGGCTCAAGTCCCCTCGGAGCGCAAGGTTATGTCGAGGGTGGCGAGGAACTTCGCTCCCAATTGCCCGACGTGGAACACGTTGTCGTGGCCGCTGGTTCCGGGGGAACCATGGCCGGCCTGATAGGCGCACTCGGCGAGGAGCGTGTCCTCGGCGTCCACTGCGGGGCAGTGGCGGATCCGGCCGCGACCGTGGCCTCTCTCGCCGGAGCGCTCACCCACCGCGACATCGCTCCCGCTTCCCTGCGCATCCGTACCGACCAGGTCGGCGCGGGATACGGGGTCCTCCATGAACCCGTTCTGGAGGCGATGAAAAAAGCCGCGGTCACCGAGGGCATCATTCTGGACCCCGTCTACAGCGGACGTGCCATGGCCGGACTCATCGCCGCTGTCCGGGATCACGACATCCGCCCGGGCCAACGCACCGTGTTTCTCCACACCGGTGGGCTTCCGGGGCTGTTCGGACATCCGGAGACCGTGCACCGATCCGTCACGGCACTGCGCTCCCACAACCCCGGCTGAGCGGGCGCCCGCTTGCCCTTGCCGGCCGCGACGTACAGCTGCCGGCGCGGTCGGCGAGGGAGGTGGCGATACCTTCCTTTATCAGTGGTTTTCCGATGAGTACCGGTCGGAAGGATCAACTGGACCGATCGTGGGGGTGGGTCGCATGCTGGTCGCGTGTCCAAGAATCTCTCCCGCTCCAGCAGCTCGGCCCCGCGCCACCTGCCGTGGTTCGTACGATCCGATGCCAGGACCTGGACCTGTGCGCCTCCCCCGGCCGAGGTGCGGGACTTCCATGCCGGTCAGCCCGGCTACGCGCCCACCGCGCTGACCGAACTCCCCGCTCTGGCCGGGGAACTCGGTGTCGGGCGGGTGTTCGTCAAGGACGAGTCCTCGCGTCTGGGGCTGCCCGCGTTCAAGGCGCTGGGCGCGTCCTGGGCGATTCACCAGGTCCTGTCGCAGCGGACGAACGACGGCGGCCGGGTACTGCTGGTCACCGCCACCGACGGCAATCACGGCCGGGCCGTGGCCCGTATGGCGCGCCTGTTCGGACAGCATGCCCACGTCTTCGTTCCGCAGGGCGTGCACCCGACGGCCGTGGCCGCCATCGAGAACGAAGGCGCGGACGTCACACTGATTCCCGGCCCCTACGACGAAGCCGTGCGCCGGGCGGCCGACGCGGCAGCGGACGGGCGGGACGCCGTGCTCGTACAGGACACCGCCTGGCCCGGCTACGAGCGGATTCCCGGCTGGATCGTGGAGGGCTACTCCACTCTGTTCGCCGAGATCGACGCACAGCTGGGTGCCGTGGGTGCCAGGGCGCCCGGCCTGGTGGCCGTCCCGGTGGGCGTGGGCTCGCTCGCGCAGGCCGCCGTCGCCCACTATCGCAGTCGGCCTGCCGGGCCCGCTCCGGCTGCCCTGTTGTCGGTGGAGCCCGACTCCGCGGCCTGCGTCCTGGCCAGCCTCGGCCGCCGGGAGCCGGTCAGCGTGCCGACCGGCGCCACCAGCATGGCCGGCCTGAACTGCGGCACCGTCTCCAGCTTGGCGTGGCCTTTTCTGCGCGACGGCCTGGACGCCGCTGTCGCGGTCACGGACGCCGACAGCGCCGCCGCCGTACGCACCCTCGCCGCTGTCGATGTCTCCTCGGGACCCTGCGGTGCGGCCTCACTGGCGGGCGCCCGCGCCGTCCTGACCGGTGAGGGCGCCGCCGAACGCCGTACCGCCCTGGCCGTCGGTCCCGCCTCGACGGTCGTCCTGCTCAGCACCGAGGGCACCGCCGCCAACCCCCACGTCCAGGAGGAGCGGCCATGATCCCCGGCCGGGACCGGGGACCGTCGGTCGGTCAGCAGGAAGAGTTGGTCTGGGTGAGCAGGCCGAGCCGCCACGGCAGACTGTTGTAGTCGCCGCTCGCGCCGGGGTCGAGGCCCTGGTACAGGTACTGGAGTCCGCAGGCGGGGATGGTCAGCGTCTGGTCGTAGCCCGCGCGGATCATCTCGCCGTGGCTGACGTCCTTGGTCCAGGACCCGGCCGGGAAGGTGACGTTGTTCGCCCGGGCGAACGGGTTGCTCTCCGAGGCGGCCAGCGCCGTCCACGAGCCGGAGAGGCTGGTGGTGGTCCAGGAGCGGAAGTAGCGCCGCCCGTCGGACCCGATCGCCTCGACGAGCAGTAAGTACTGGTTACTGCCCTGCACCTTGTAGACGTTGCTCGCCTCGAACAGGGCGTACTTGGAGTCCTGGGCCGCGATGACCGTGTTGGTGAACCCGTTCGGGAACTGGGACGCCGTCGTCTGCGAGCGGTACAGGTGTCCGTTGTCGTCGGAGGAGAACAGGTAGCAGTTGGCGCTGTCGCAGATCACCCACATGTCCACCCAGTAACCGTTGCCGATGTTCTGCCGGATGATGTCCGGCATCGACGAGTAGAAGTTGCGGGGCGCGCTCCAGCCGTTCGGGTTACCGATGTCCGGGTTGGTGGAGAACGACGCGTTCCCGGTCTGGTACACGAGGTACCAGAGGCCTTGCGGGGCGTAGTAGAAGACCTGCGGCGCGGCCCGGTATCCGGTACCGATGGCGGTGCGGTCCAGGTAGTGGTGCGTGGCCGAACCCGCCTGGGACCAGTCGCTGAAGCTCAGGTACACCAGGTTGTACCCGGAGGCGCTCGCGGTACTGGCGAACACGTGGTATTTGCCGTTGTAGTGGACGACCGAAGGGTCCTTGATCCCGGCGATCTTGTGGGTCGTGTCCGGCTTCGGGGCGATCAGCGCGCCGCCGGAGCTCCAGGAGAAGCTGCCCGGCAGGGCGGCCGCCGAGGAGGCCGAGCGGGTGCTCGCGGTTCGCGCCGCCGTGGCCCCGCTGCCGCCCAGCGCGGTCAGGGTCGACTGGTAGGCCGGCTTCTTGTTGCCGCTGCGGTCGAACAGCAGCGGGTTCTCCGTGCTGCGCCAGGAGTCGCTGTCCCGGATGCCCCACACCGTGATCCCGGTGCACCGCGAGACGTTCATGCACGCCCGGACCGTGGTGGCGTACGCGGTCGTCGGAGCCTGCGCGATGTCGAGTTCGGTGATCTGTACGTCCACACCGAGGGCCGCGAAGTTCGACAGCGTGGTCTGGAAGCTCGCGGGCGGGCCGCCGGTACCGAAGTGCGCCTGGAAACCGACACAGTCGATGGGCACGCCCCGTGACCTGAAGTCGCGCACCATGCGGTAGACACCCTGGGTCTTCGCGGCGCTCCAGTCCTCGATGTTGTAGTCGTTGTAGCAGAGCTTGGCCGCCGGGTCGGCCGTCCGCGCGGCGCGGAAGGCCTGCTCGATGAAACCGTCGCCCAGCAGGTTCTGGAAGACAGAGCTACGGTGCCCGCCGCTCCCGCCGTCGGCGAAGGCCTCGTTGACCACGTCCCAGGCGTAGACCTTGCCCTTGTAGTGGTTCATCACCGTGGTGATGTGGTTGTTCATCACGGTGCGCAGCGTGTTCGCGTCCGTGATGGAGCTGACCCAACTGGGCAGTTGAGAGTGCCAGACCAGCGTGTGACCGCGCGCCCGTTGTCCGTGCGCCGAGGCGTGGCTGACGATCTGGTCGGCGGGAGCGAAGTTGAACGAGCCGCGGGAACGTTCAATGGTGTCCCACTTCATCTCGTTCTCGGGCGTGACCATGTTGAACTCACGGTCCAGGATGCCCGCGTAGGTGGTGTCGGCGAGCTTGCCGGCGGCCACGGCGGTCCCGAAGTACCGGCCGGACTGGGCCGCCTGGGCGCCCAGGGTGGTGGCCCGGACGTCGGCCGTGGGTACGGCCGAAGGTACGGCCGTGGCGGTGCCGGTCGCCATCAGCGCGGTCGCGGCCAGCAGGCCCAGCGCCGAGGCCCGGCGCCGACGTATTCGCTTTCGCTTCAGAAAGTTCATTCGCTCTCCTCGTACGGTCAGATGCGGGTCAGGAACGGCAGTTCAGGGAGTGGACAGCTCGAACCCGGGTGAGCGATCCGGGCCGTGAGGGGCGCTGGGATGGTCCCGGCCCGTCCAGGAGACGGGTCGGTTCCGCCGCGCGATCACCATGTGCGCCCTTGCGGATCCGGCACGATGGCGCGCGGGAAGAGCCTTACCGGTGCGGATGGTGCGAGGCGCTGTCCAGCTCGGCCCGTGCTGCGGCCGGGAGTGTGATCGCTCCGTGGTGTTCGTGATATCGAACGCTGCCCGTACCTTCGGACATCAAGGATGATAGGAGGAGCGCGGCGAGCGTCAATACCCCTCGCAGCATTCGGCTTTCACGTCGAAATGTTTCGCGGCGCCCCGGAACTCAGGGGCACGGTACGGGTCGGCGAGCCGCATCCGCCGCTGGGCCCGGGGCAGGGGCCCGGAGCAGGTCGTTCATCCGGCGCCCTCCGGACCGTCTTCGGCGACCTGCTTCAGGGTGCGGCCACTGCGCACCGAACGGGCCCGCCGCGGATCGGGGGCGGGTTTGCCGTCGGCAAGAACGTCCTTCTTCTTCACCAGCAGCCAGGCCTCGCGCTCGCCGGAGTCCTCGCCTCCGCGGAAGCGGGTGAGCGCGTAGGCGCCGTGCAGTTTGGATCCGTCGAGGCGGAAGGTCGCGTGGCCGTGTTCCAAAGCCTCGGCGAACGTGCGGCCCTTGTCGTCGGTGCTGCCTGCCAGTGGTTCGTACGTGCCCTCGTCCCAGACGATCACCGTCCCCGCCCCGTACTCGCCACCGGCGATGACGCCCTCGAAGGCGCGGTACTCCAACGGATGGTCCTCCGTGGGCATCGCCAGCCTTTTGTCGTGCACGTCGGCGGAGGGGCCTTTCGGCACGGACCAGGACTTGAGAACCCCGTCGACCTCGAGACGGAAGTCGAAGTGCATCGAGGTGGCGTCGTGAATCTGGACCACGAAGACCGGCTTCCGACCGGCGGCCGTGCCCTCGCCGCGCGGCTCGCTCGTACGGTCGAAGTGCCGCTTTCCCCGGTACGTGGTCAATGTGCCGTCGCGATTGTCGTTCACGCCTGCCGCCTCCTGCGGGACGACTGCCGGCTCCCTCTTCCACTGTCGTACCTCGGGGCACCGCTCGCACGTGCGCCCGCTGCCTGGAGCCGAGCTGACGGTGGCGGTCCGCGAGCGTCCTTGAACACCTGCCGGGCAGGACGTGGTGTGCGTCCTGCCCGGCGCTCTCCGCGGCGAGCAGGAGGCGGGAGGTGACCGGAAACGGCCAGGGAGGGGTCAGGGGGTGCGAAGGTACTCCGCCAGCTTCCCGATGAGGCGGGCGGCGCTTTCCAGGTCCTGGGCGCTATCCGTCAGATTCCCGGCGAGCAGCTTCTCCTGCGGCCCTTCCTTCCCCTCCCCCTCCGCGTCGGACTCCGGTCCGGAAACGGTCGTACCCCGGTACCCGGTGGGGGCCTCTCCGGCCGGCCCGTAGTAGCCGATGAAGTCGGACGCGGCGAGTGCGGGAGCGTGGTCGGCACCGGCGAGGAGCTCGACCTGGCTGAGCTGGATCTCGTGGCCGCCGGCGTTGTCGGTGATGCGCAGCCGGTAGCGGCGGTAGGACGTGGTGTTGGTGAAGGGGAAGTCCCTTGTCTCGAAGCGGTGTGTGAAGCGCTCGCCGGTACGGGTGTCGAGCGTCGTCCACGTGCTGCCGTCGTGCGAGCCCTGGAGGTGCCAGTCCCGCGGGTCGCGGCCCGGCGCGTCGTTGGCGGAGGTCAGCCTGTACGACGCGACGGCGGCCGGGCGCTGGAGGGTGAAGTCCAGGTCGGCGGTGTCGTCGTGTACCAGCCACTTGCTCCGGGACTTGCGGAGCAGGTTGCGCGCGACCTCCCCCGCCGCCTCGAACTCGTCGCTCGCCTCGACACCGGTGACCGTGTCGGTGATGTCGAGCAGTTCGCCGGTCGCGGCATGACCGCCGGCCGTGGTAACGGCGGCAGACAGCGTGACCGAGGCCGCGTTCCCGCGCCGGTCGCTCCAGGACACCCGCTCCACGGGCGTCGCACGCCCGTCGTCGAGCAGGAGTCGCAGTTCACCGGAGGGACGCCAGTCGCCGTCCTGGCCCTCCTCGGTGGTGAACCGGTGCAGCGGGGCGTCCGTGGTGCCGTCGGGGTAGGCCCAGCGGTCCATGAGCGTGCCGAGGAACTCGCCGAGCACGCCGTCGGCGGCACGGTAGTGACCGCGGAAGCCGGACATGTCCGGTCGGAAGGCTATCGCCGCTTCCGCGCCGTCCGTCCCGCGCCAGGAGAGCTGCGCGGGAACCGCGCGGTCGCCCCGGTCGATGTGGAAGAGCAGCCGCGAAGTGGGCTGCCACACGGCGGAGTCGGCCGGACGCTGCTCGGTATCGAACGCGAAGACCGACCGGGTGCTCGCCCTGGCCGCCATGGCGCGCTGGGCGCGGCCGCTGTCGTGGGCGGGGTCCAGGGTGATGGTGGTCAGCCGGATCAGTTCCTCCTCGCCGGCGGGGCTGCGTATCTCCAGCAGGTTGTCGCCCGGCATCAGCAGTTCTCCCGGGAGGGACAGGACGCTGTCCTGGGGAACACCGTGTCCGCCGGCCCCGGGGAACGCGAGCCCCTCCGCCACGGCCTTGCCGTTGAGCAGGACGTCCATGGGAACGCTCGCGCCGAGGGTCGTCACGGTCAGGACGGCCCCGGCGACTTCCTCGCGTCCGTCCGTCGTGAAGTCGAGTTTGATGTATCCGTCGGAGCCCAGCGCGAGATGCGAGGGCGCCACCCCGCACCGGTGATACCCCACGACGGCGTTCGACAGCCGGGCCGGAGTGGTGGAGAAATCTGCGAAGACCGGATCCATGAGCGTCCCTCAGTAGTCGTCCTGCGATGGTGATCCACGGCCAACTCGTCTCCGCGGATGGCAAGAAGCTACCGGCACCCACTGACATCGCGAGCAACCACTGGCGATCCGGCCCGCTAGCCGGTAGCGGCGGAGTGTCCGTCGCGGCCCGGAATCCGCTGGTCCAGCCGCCTGTGGCTAAACTCCGGGACCACCACCGGGCAGCCGGAGGACCCGCACCGCCGATCACGTACAAGGCCCAAGGAGAATGATGACAAGTCGTCACAATCGGTCCTCCCCGGACGGATCGTCACGTGGTTCCTCGACTGCGGGAAGCGCGGCTCCGTCGGCCGCCAAGCATGGGCCGTCCGTTCGCAAGGCGGTCCCGCTGACGTCGGTGCGAGCCGACCCGGGCCGAATACTGGCGCCGGCCGCACAGCCCGCCGCCGGTGCGGCGCGCGGTGAGGGCGAGGAGACCGCACGGTCGCGACCGGACACCGCGTCGGTCGCGGCGACGGACGCACTCGTGCCCGCGTCTTCCGGCACCACGAGCGGCACGAGCGGCACGAGTGCCGCGAGCGGTACGAGCGGCACGACAGAGGAAGGGGCGGCGACAGGCGCGGCGGCCTCGCGACAGCAGGCGGAGTCGACCGAGCAGGCCGAGCCGAAAGCCACCGGGCGTACGCGTGAACAGGCGGCGCGGACGGCGCAGTCGGCGTCGGCCGGAGCACCGGAGGACGAGGTCGTCACGCTGGCCGTGGCGGGTGGGGCCTCCGGCGACGGAACGGCGCGTGGCGACGATGAACCGCCCTCCGGGAACCAGAAGAAGCCACTGCTCGCGGCCGCGGGCATCGCGGGCACCGTCCTTCTCGCCGTGCCGCTGCTGATCTGGGCCACGGACGACTCGGAGCGGAAGTCGGACAAGTCGTCGGTGGCCGCCGACGCCAACACCGTCCTCGGCGACAAGTCCCCGGACGCGCGGCAGGGCAACTACGCTCCGGCGGAACCCACAACGAAGCCGACGACCACAAAACCGACCACGGCGGGCAAGGACACCAAGGCGCCGTCGCCCTCGACGACCCCGCGGACGAACGCTCCGCAGTCGGACCGGACCACTCCACCCAAGGCCACCAAGGAGACTTCGGGCGGGGGCGCCGGCAAACCGACCGCCGACGCAGTGGCCCACAACACAGTGAACCTGGCCCGGGGCAGGTCGGTTTCGGCCGACAGCCACGTGGAGGACTTCGTGGGCTCGCATGTCACGGACGGCGACGCCGCGACCTACTGGGAGAGCACGAAGGGCACGGACACCTTCCCGCACTCGATCCGCGTCGACCTCGGGGCGGAGAAGAGCGTCTCCAAGATCGTGCTGAAACTGCCCCAGGTCGCCGACTGGAACTCCCGTACCCAGACCCTGTCGGTGTGGGGCGCGCACAACACCTCCAACGCGTTCACACTGGCTTCCTCAGCCGGTTACACCTTCGACGCGGCCACCGGAAACTCCGTCACCATTCGCTTCAGCAACACCGCGACCCGCTACATCGAGCTTCGATTCACCGCCAACAGCGGGTGGCCCGCAGCCCAGTTGTCCGAACTCGCGGCCTACTGAAGATTCCCGGCCCAGCCTTGGGGACGTTGGTGAAGGATGCCTCTTCGGTCTCACCAACCCCTCCTGTCACGCAGAGCGTTCGATCTGTCGCTCATCGCCGGCGGTAGGTGCTGATCAGTGTCGCGCGCCCTCGGTGCTCTCCCGCAGGACGAGACGGTGTGCCACGACGCGGTCCTGCGGTGACAAGGGAGCCGCTGCCGTCTCGTCCGCCCCGTCCCCCGGCCGGTTCACCTCGTCGATGCGGTGCCGCAGCAGTTGGACGGCGGCCTTGGCCACCGCCCCCTTGTCGGGGGCCACGGTGCTCAGTGTCGGGACGCTGTACCGCCCGCCCTCCACGTCGTCGAAGCCCATCACGGCGATGTCCTCGGGCACCCGTACACCGTGTTCGTGCAACGCGCGCAACGCTCCCAGAGCCAGCTGGTCGTTGAGGCACAACAGCGCGTCGGGGCGTGCGCCGCCGCTCAGAGCCCGGGTCACCGCGTCGGCCCCGTCGGGCATCCGGAAGGCCGCGACGGGCAGCAGCGCCGCCGGGTCATAGGCGATACCCGCCGCCGACAGGGCCGCCCGGTATCCGCGGGTGCGCGCCTCGGCGGTGCCCAGTCCCGGCCTGTCGCGGCCCCCGATGACCAGGATGCCGCGGTGTCCGCGAGCGATCAGGTGCTCGGTGGCTTCCCGCGCGGCCCGTTCGTTGTCGATCGCCACGTGGTCGGCCCCCTCCTCCAGCAGCTCGCCCAGCAGGACCGTCGGCGGCGACGCCGCGTTCTCGCGCAGGTCGTCGGAGGTCAGGGCGAGCGGACTGAGGATGATGCCGTCGACGAAATCGGAGCCGAACCCCGAGAGCGCCGCAAGCTCGTGCCGGCGGTCCCCGCCGGACTGGTGGACCAGCACGGTCAGTGAGCACTGCTCGGCCTCGCGGATGACGTGCCGGGCGAGTTCGGCGAAGTACGGGACGTCCAGTTCCGGTACGACCAGGGCGATGACCCCGCTGCGCCCGGTGCGCAGATGGCGGCCCGCCAGGTTCACCCGGTAGCCGAGGTGGTCGATGGCCTCACGGACCACACGCCGGGTCCGGTCGGACACATGGATGTAGTCGTTGATCACGTTCGAGACAGTCTTCTCCGACACTCCCGCGTGCCGTGCGACGTCCTTGATCCTGGGTCGTGCCACTGCCACCTCCCCCGGCCCCCTTGTGCACTGCCGAGTCTATGCCGCGGCGGACCGTCTGATCACGGCGGCGTCCGACCTGGCCTGGCCTCCTCGTCGTAGACCCGTCCTGGGCTCCTCGCCGTACAGCAGGCAGTGCCGTAACTCTTTACAGCTGTTGTACATCGATGTAAAAACATGGCATCGCGCCGGTCGCCGGAGCGGTGCCCACCCGTTGCCCTCGGTGGGCCGCCACCGGTTGCCCATGCCGGTGGCCGCCGTCAACCGGCATGGTCGACCGGCCGTCGAAAGGTCCGTGATGAGTTCTTCCCCACCTGTCCCCGGGCCGCGGCCCGCGTGCACGCCCCCGCCGACGGCGGGCGTCGACCGCCGCGGGCTCCTGCGCTACGGCGCGGCCGGAGCCGGCGCCGCGCTGCTCGCCTCGGGCCCGCTGACCGGCTGCGCCTCGCCGGCCGCGTCCCCGGACGTCTCGGCCCTGAGCGTCTGGGACCCCTTCCAGGGCGGCGACGGCATGCTGATGGACGACATGATCAAGGCCGTCTCCACCGGCCGTGACGCCTTCACCGTCGACCGCACCATCCTGGAATGGGGGCCGTCGTACTACACCAAGCTCGCCATGTCGGCCGCCGGAGGCCGGGCGTCCGACGTGGCCGTTCTCCACCTCTCCCGGCTGGCCGGATACGCGCCCGGCGGGTTGCTGGACCCCTTCGACCTGGACCTGCTCGCCGAATTCGGTTGCGCCGAGGCCGACTTCACCGCGAACGTCTGGAAGCGGACTCAACACAGGGGGACCGTCTACGCGATCCCCCTGGACGTCCACCCCTTCATCGTCTTCTACGACCGGGACGCCGCGGACAAGGCCGGGCTCCTGGACTCCTCGGGCGAACTCGCCCCGATGGGCTCCCCCGAGGCGTTGCTGGACGCGGGCGAGGCGCTCGCGAAGGCCACCGGAGGCGCGGGCATCCTCTTCGGTCACGTCAACGACCCAGCACAGACCTGGCGGCTGTTCGCCGCCCTCTACGCCCAGACCGGCGCCGCTTTCACCCTTCCGGAAGGCGGCCCGGCCGAGATCGACATCGACGCCGCGAACCGGGTCGTGACGTTCATGCGGCGGCTCTTCGACGGCAGGACCAACCCCAACAACCTGGACTACTACGGTTCGGTGGCCACGTTCATCGGCGGCCGCGGCGGCATGGCCATGCTCGGCGAGTGGGAGCTGCCGACCCTGCGGAAGTCGGGCATCCCCCTGGGTGCCGCTCCCTTCCCCCAGGTCTTCGACCGCCCTGCCGTCTACACCGACTCCCACAGCTTCGTCCTGCCGCATCAGGCCGACCCGGACCCCGGGCGACGGCGCGAGGCCCACCGTTACGTCGCCCAGCTGCTCAAGCAGAGCCTCACCTGGGCGAGCGCCGGCCACATCCCCGCGTACCAGCCCGTCCTGGCCCGCCCCGAGTACGCGAAGCTCCGCCCCCAGTCGTCGTACGCGGACGCGGGCGAGGTGGCGGTGCTCGATCCGCCGAACTGGTTCGCCGGGGCGGCCTCGAACTTCCAGAACCGCATGTGCCAGCCGCTCCAGTCGGCACTGCTCGGCAACACCTCGGCCGAGAAGGCGGTGCGGCAGATGGTCCGCGAGGCGAACACGCTGCTTCATCAGCCCAACCCGGTGGCCTGACCGGAGCACAAGGAGCTACAGACGTGACAACGACCGTACCCACCGCGCCGACCGGTGGCGCCGCACCCACCGGCACACCGCCGTCCACCATTCCCCGCGGCCGGATCCCCTTCCGGAACAAGGGCGCCACGGGCGGAAGCGGCGGCCTGCTCTTCGTCCTGCCCTTCCTGCTGCTCTTCGGACTCTTCCTGGTCTGGCCCGTCGTCCATGGCCTGTGGATGAGCTTCACCGACAGCTCGCTCGCGCTGCGCGACACGGCCTTCGTCGGTTTCGCCAACTACGCCGAGGCCTTCGGCGACCCGGACGTCTGGAGCAGCCTGGGAAACACACTCGTCTTCACCCTCATCACGTGTGTCCCGCTGGTACTGGTCGCACTCGCGATGGCGCTGCTGGTCCACAGCGGACTGGCCGGCCAGTGGGCATGGCGTCTGGCGTTCTTCGCGCCCTATCTGCTGCCCGTCACCGTGGTGACTCTCATCTGGGCGTGGCTCTACCAGCCCGAGCTCGGCTTCGGCAACCAGCTGCTCGGAGCGCTCGGGATGGAGCCCGTCGGCTGGCTGTCCGACGAGTCGGTCGCCATGTGGTCCATCGCCGCGCTCACCGTCTGGTGGACGATCGGCTTCAACTTCCTGCTCTACCTGGCCGCGCTCCAGTCCCTGCCGGAGGCCCTCGACGAGGCCGCCGTGCTCGACGGCGCGGGCGCCTGGCGGCGGCTGTGGTCCATCACACTGCCCCAACTGCGCCACACCACGCTGCTGGTGGCCATGCTCCAGGTCCTGGCGTCGCTCAAGGTCTTCGATCAGATCTACATCCTCACGAAGGGCGGCCCGAACGGTTCCACCCGCCCCATCCTGGAGTACGTCTACGACGTCGGGTTCACCGGTTACCGGCTGGGCTACGCCTCGGCCGTCTCCTACGTCTTCTTCGCGCTGGTGATCGTCATCTCCGTCGCGCAGCTCCGCTTCTTCCGCCAGGAGGACTGACCGTGTCCGCTACCGCAACTCCGGTGCGCCCGAGGCGCCGTGCGCCCCGTGGAGCCGACGGTTCACCGATGCTCCTCGGGCCGGGGCGGCTGCCCCGCATACTGACCGGAACCGCCCTGGTGGTGCTGGCGGCCGTCTGGCTGCTGCCGTTCGTCTGGGCGATCGCCACCTCGTTCCAGAGTGAGCAGGACGCGTCGAAGCCCGGCCTGTTCCCGTTCAAGGGCGCCTTCACTCTGGAGTCGTACCAGCGGATCCTTTCCCGCGGAAACGTTCCGACCTGGGCCTTCAACAGCTTCCTCATAGCCGGTCTGGTCACCCTGGTCACCGTGGCCGTCTCCACACTGGCCGCCTACGGTTTCGCGCGCGGTACGTTCCGCGGTCGCCGGGTCCTGCTGGCCGTCACCGTCGCCGCCATCATGGTGCCGCCGCAGCTGCTCGTCGTCCCCCTCTTCAAGCAGATGCTGCTGTTCAACCTGGTCGACACCTACGCGGCGGTCATCCTGCCCCAAGTGGTGGCGCCCATGATGGTGTTCATCCTCAAGAGGTTCTTCGAAAGGCTGCCCCGGGAACTGGAGGATGCCGCCAGGATCGACGGCGCGTCCGAGTTCAGGGTCTTCCTCTCGATCGTCCTGCCGCTGTCCCGGCCCATCGTGGCCTCCGTCGCGATCTTCGTGTTCATCGGCGCCTGGAACAACTTCATGTGGCCGTTCATCGTCACCAACGACCCCGATCTCATGACACTCCCGGTGGGCCTGGCCACCGTCAGGGACTCCTTCGGCATCCAGTACGCCCAGTCCATGGCCTCCGCACTGCTCGCCTCGCTGCCGCTGATCGTCATGTTCCTCCTCTTCCAACGGCGCATCGTCACATCGGTGGCCACCACGGGCTTCGGCGGCTCCTGACCTGAGTTCCCGCTTCGCCCGCGACATATTTACATCGATGTACATTTGCGTTCGGTGACCGCACCGCCCGCCTTCACACCGACTGGAGCATGTGTGCCCACTCCCTCCGTACCGCGCCCGGAGTACCCGCGACCGCAGTTCGTCCGTACCGACTGGCTCAACCTCAACGGCGCCTGGCAGTTCGAGACCGACCGAGGGGACAGCGGCCTGGAACGGGGCCTCCTGGACCGCTCCCTGACCGGCGAGATCCTCGTCCCCTTCCCGCCCGAGTCGGAGCTGTCCGGCATCGGCGACACCGATTTCCTGGAGGCGGTGTGGTACCGGCGGGTGCTCACCCTGCCGCCCGAGTGGGCCGGACGCCGTGTGCTGCTGCACTTCGGCGCCGTCGACTACGACACCACCGTGTGGGCCAACGGCACCGAAGTGGCCCGCCACCGAGGCGGGTTCACACCGTTCACCGCCGACCTCGGTGACATGGCCGGCTCCGGAGAGGTCACCCTCACCGTCCGGGCCCGCGACCCGCGCTCAGGCCCGCAGGCCCGGGGCAAACAGGCCGTCCAGTACGCCAACCACGACTGCAACTACACCCGGGTCACCGGCATTTGGCAGACCGTGTGGCTGGAGCCCGTCCCCGACCTCCACCTGCGCCGTCCCCGTATCACGCCTGACCTGGCGGGATCGGCGTTCCATCTGGAACTGCCCCTCTCCGGCAATCGCCCCGGCCATCGGGTACGTGCCGTCCTCGCCGACGCCGACGGCGAGGTCTGCCGCGCGGAGGTCCGCGCCGACCTCGATCTCGCACCGCGCCTGCACCTCCCGGTACCCCAGGAGCGGCTCCGCGAGTGGTGCCCGCGGGACCCGCATCTGTACGACCTGCGGATCGAACTCCTCGACGCGGCGGGCGAGGTGGCCGACAGCGCGGAGAGTTACGCGGGTCTGCGGGCCGTAGGCATCCGGGGCAAGGCCGTCACCCTCAACGGGCGGCCCCTGTTCCAGCGGCTGGTGCTCGACCAGGGCTGGTACCCGGACGGCCTGATGACCGCGCCGACCGACGAGGCGCTGGTCCACGACATCGAGATCGCCATGGCGGCGGGCTTCAACGGGGCACGGCTGCACCAGAAGGTCTTCGAGGAGCGCTTCCTCCACCACGCGGACCGCCTGGGCTACCTGGTGTGGGGAGAGTTCGGCGACTGGGGCTGCGAGACCGGCGGTTCCTCGGGCGACAACCAGCGGCCGGACGCCTCCTACACCGCCCAGTGGCTCGAGGCGCTGGAACGCGACTACTCGCACCCCTCGATCATCGGGTGGTGCCCGCTCAACGAGACGTACCAGAAACTGCACGACCGCATCACCCAGCTCGACGCCGTGACCCGCGCGATGTTCCTGGCCACGAAGGCCATGGACACGACCAGGCCGGTCCTCGACACCTCCGGATACGCCCACCGGGTCACCGAGACCGACATCTATGACTCCCACAGCTACGAACAGGACCCGGCCGCCTTCCAGCGCCTGATGTCCGGCCTCGCCAAGGACGAGCCGTTCGTCAACACCCATGAGAACGGCGCCGGCTACTCCCTGCCGTACCGGGGCCAGCCCTACTTCGTCAGTGAGTTCGGCGGTATCTGGTGGGACCCGGCGGCGGCCGCCGCGGAGTCCGGCGAGGACCGGACGGAGTCCTGGGGGTACGGCGAACGGGTGCGCGACGAGGAGGAGTTCCACGCCCGGTTCGCGGGGCTCACGGGCGTCCTGCTGGACGACCCCGGCATGTTCGGCTACTGCTACACGCAGCTGACCGATGTGTTCCAGGAACGCAACGGTGTCTACCGTTTCGACCGCGGCACCAAGCTGGACGTCGGACGTGTCCGCGCCGCGCAGATACGTCCGGCCGCCATCGAGGAGCAGGACCCCACGTAGGAAGCTCGTCCTCGCACCACGCCTCCCCGGCTGATGCCGGGGAGGCGTGGTGTCGGTGTCACTCGGTCCGAAGGGCCTTCGGGCCTTCCTTCAGACCCGTTCAGACCCGTTGCAACTGCCAGAGCTGGGGCTGGAGGCCGTTGCACGTCCACTGCCGCACATTGCCGCCCGGCAGCCGCGAGCCCTCGGCCACATCCAGACACTGACCGCTGGACCGGGCGATGAGCCGGTAGTAGCCGCGGCCGACGTTCTCCAGCCGCCAGTCCTGCGCGGCCAGGCTGTTGCAGTGCCACTGGCGGACATTGGCTCCCGGTGTCTGCGAGCCGTCCTGCACGTCCAGGCAGTACCCGCTGTTGCGGGCGGTGAGTGTGAACTGGTTGCCGCCACGGGCGCGCAGGGTCCACTGCTGCGGCCCCAGGCCGTTGCACGTCCACTGCTGCACATTGCCGCCCGGCAGCCGGGAGTCCTCGGCGACGTCCAGGCAGTGCCCGCTGTTGGCGTTCACGAGCCGGTACAGGGCGCCGTCCGCCACACCGGCCGCGTCACCGCTGCCGGTGATCCCGCCGGTGGCGTAGTACGGCTTGCAGACGGTGCCGTCCCAGTCGGTGGCGATCTGAAGGACCTGCCTCCCGTCGGTCGAGGGCAGCAGCGGCGCACTGTAGTTCTGGCAGTAGTTCGCGGTCGGGTTCGCGACCCGCACCGGCGACTCGATCTCGTACCAGGGGCCGCTGCCGTTCTCCGTGTTGGCGAGGATCGTACGTCCGCTGTCCGACGCCGGCGTGCCGTCACGGTTGAGCAGCATCTGCCCGATCAGCAGCAGCCTGCCATTCGGTCCGCCGTCCGGCGCGGGCGCCCAGGCGACGGTCGGCGCGGCCCTGAAGTACTTGCCGTCGACCGTCTCCGGCCGGAACCCGAGCGAGGCCGGATCCCCCCAGTTCCAGCCGTCCGACGAGGTCCGGTAATGCACCACACACTGGTACTGGCCACCGGGATTGCAGATCTCGTAGCTCATGAAGTACGTGCCGTTCGGCAGCTTGCGCACCACCGGCATGCCGGGCCGGTCGGGCTGCCAGGTACTCGCCACGGTGTCGCGACGGCCCTGCCAGTTCACACCGTCGTAGGTGCGGGCGGCGGACAGCTTCTGGCTGTGCCCGGCGTCGGTCTCGTCGGCGTAGTGGCAGACGAGCGCACCGTCGGCCGCTACGGAGAACTCCGGTTCCCACAGCCCGCCCGTCCCGCTCGCGGTGGCGCAGGCCGACAGGTAGGACCAGGTGCGGCCCACATCGTTGCTGCGCCATACGCGCAGAGACATACGCCGGTTCGGCTCGTCCTGCCCGGCGGAGGCCGCCCACAGGAGAGTGCCGGCCGGCAACCCGCCCACCTGCCGGGGAAGTTCGAACACAGTGCCGCAGCACTGCCCCTGGCCCGCGGACGATTCCGGATCGACGACCCTGCCCACCTCGCGGAAGGACGAGCCGTTGTCGGTGCTCTCGTGGATGGCGCCGATCCCGTTGTTGCCGTCGAAGGTGGTGACACTCGCGAGGACGCGTCCGTTGGCGGCGCCGTTGTGCGCCAGCCGGATGGCGCGGGGGTACAGGCCCGTGCCGTTGCGCAGCGGCGTACCCGTGGCGGCGGGGGCGGCATCTTTCACCGCGGAACCGGCGGAACCGGCGGCACTCGCGGAACCGACGGCGCCAGTGGCGGGTACCGCACCGGCGGCCAGGGCAGGGCCGGCGGGCACGATCAGAGCGAGGCTCAACACCCCGGCCAGCCCCAGCAGTACGCCCCGAGCCGTCCGCCGGGGGAGGTGGCCGGCGGTGTGGAAGGTGGCCGGGAGAGCGGGGGCGGGCGGCAGGCCGCGCGCGAGAGGGCTGCGGGGTCTGAGGAAGCGGGGTCGGCGGAGACGGAACACGGAGATCCTTCCTGAGCGCACAGCGTGTACGGCGGGGCAGCGCGCCGCTGTCGCACGAGGCGCAGCACCGCGGAGCCCGGCCCGCCACCGGGTTCGGCCACGGTGGCAACAGTCATCGACGCGAGTGCCTGTACGCACGGGGCACAGGCGGGGCTCGCTGGCTGCGAGCGCCAGAGTAAAGCCGGTTGTACATCGATGTACACAGACGTGCGACACTCTTCTTACATCGATGTACAAATTCTTTGACCATCTCTGACAAGGTGAGAATGTCGCTGTGCAAGGAGTCGTCAGGCCCCCGGGACGAAGCCGTGCGTGCCCGCGCCTACGGATCCGCGCCCGTAACGATCCATCCCCGTAACGAAGAGAGACACCCATGACCACCGCTGTGCACGGATCGTCAGTAGACATCCCCACCCAGGACGGAACCGCCGACGCGTACCTGACCCACCCCGACGACGGCGCCCCGCACCCCGCCGTCCTCTTCTACATGGACGCCTTCGGACTGCGCCCCCACCTGAAGAAGATGGCCGACCGGCTCGCCTCGGCCGGCTATACGGTCCTGGTCCCCAACGTCGTCTACCGCAGCGGGCGGGCGCCCCTGGTGCCGCTCCCCGATTTCATCAACCCGGCCGAGCGCCCGGAGATCTTCGAGAGCATCCGGCCTGCCATGGCGACGCTCACCCCCGAGGCAGCCATGCGGGACGCCGGCACCTACCTCGACTGGCTGGCCGCCTCCCCTCTGACCAACGGCGGCCCGGTGGGTGTCACCGGCTACTGCATGGGCGCCGGCCTGGCCCTGCGCACCGCCGGAGCCCACCCGGACCGGGTGGCCGCCGCGGCGGGTTTCCACGGCGCCTACCTCGCGTCCGAGGCGCCGGACAGCCCCCACCTGGCAGCCGACCGCATCACCGCCGAGCTCTACTTCGGCCACGCCGACCAGGATTCCACCCTGCCCCCTGAGCAGGTCGACCGCCTCGACAAGGCGCTCACCGCGGCGGGCGTCCGCCACCGCACCGAGGTCTACACCGGCGCCCACCACGGCTTCACCCAGGCCGACACGGCCATGTACGACGCCGAAGCGACGGAACGCCACTGGGCGGCCCTGCTGGATCTCCTGGGCCGCGCCCTCTGACCGAAGTTCCGCCAGGCGTACGGGAGTTCCGCCAGGCGAGCGAGGGTTCCGCCAGGCGTACGGGAGTTCCGGCAGACGTACGGGGTTCCGTCAGACGTACGCGAGGGACGCCCGACGTGAGCTTCTGCGCGTCGGACGCCCCTCGTTGGTCTCTGTCCGCCCTCCGGGCGGCGCCGGGATTCCCTACAGGGTGCGCTCCAGGCGCTCCGCCACCAGCTTGGTGAAGCGCGACGGGTCGCTCAGTTCGCCGCCCTCGGCAAGCAGCGCCATTCCGTAGATGAGTTCGGCCGTCTCCGCGAGGCCCGGGTCGGAGTCACGTTCGGCCTGGGCCTTCCGCAGACCCTCGACCAGCGGGTGGCCGGGGTTGAGTTCAAGGATGCGCTTGGTCTGCGGCATCTCCTGGCCCATGGCCTGGTACATGCTCCGCAGGGCCGGCGTCACGTCGTCGCTGTCCGAGACGACGCAGGCCGGCGAGACGGTCAGACGGGAGGAGAGCCGTACCTCCTTCACGTCCTCGCTGAGCCGCCCCGTCATCCAGGTCAGCAGTTCCGCGTACTCCTCCTGCCGCTTCTCGCGCTCGGCCTCGACCTCCTTCTTCTCCTCCTCGGTGTCGAGGTCGGCCTCGCCCTTGGCGATGGAGCGCAGTTGCCTGCCGTCGAACTCGGGGACGGCCTCGACCCAGACCTCGTCGACGGGGTCGGTCAGGAGCAGCACCTCGACGCCCCGGGCCCGGAAGGCTTCCATGTGGGGCGAGTTCTCCATGGCCGCCCGGGACTCGCCCGTCAGGTAGAAGATGTGCTGCTGCCCGTCCTTCATACGCTCGACGTACTGCTGGAGGGTGGTCTGCTCATCGTTGTCGTGGGTGGAGGCGAACGACGAGACGCCGAGGATCGCGTCGCGGTTCTCGTAGTCGCTGAGGAGTCCTTCCTTGAGGACCCGGCCGAACTCCTTCCAGAACGTCGCGTAGCGGTCCGCGTGGGCGGACATCATCTCCTTGACGGTGGACAGCACCTTCTTCACCAGCCGGCGGTGCATCAGCTGGATCTGACGGTCCTGCTGAAGGATCTCGCGCGACACGTTGAGCGACAGGTCCTGGGCGTCGACGACGCCCTTCACGAAGCGGAGGTACTCCGGCAGGAGGGCCTCGCAGTCGTCCATGATGAAGACGCGCTTCACATAGAGCTGTATCCCCCGCTTGTGTCCCTGGGTGAACAGGTCCTGGGGCGCGCGCGAGGGGATGAAGAGCAGGGCCTGGTACTCGAAGGTGCCTTCCGCCTGCATCCGGACGGTTTCGAGCGGGTCGGCCCAGTCGTGGCTGATGTGCTTGTAGAGCTCGTGGTACTCGTCGTCGGTCACCTCGTCCCGGGACCGCGCCCACAGGGCCTTCATCGAGTTGATCGTCTCGGGTTCCGGCCGGGCGCCGTCCTCGCCGCCTTCGCCGTCCTCGTCGCTCTGAGCGTCGGCGGCGGCCATCCTGATCGGCCAGGTGATGAAGTCCGAGTACCGCTTGACGATCTCCCTGATCTTCCAGGGGGATGTGTAGTCGAACAGCTGGTCCTCGGCGTCGACCGGCTTGAGCCGCAGTGTGACGGCCGTGCCCTGCGGCGCGTCGTCGACCTCCTCAAGGGTGTAGGTGCCCTCGCCGGTGGACGTCCAGCGGGTGCCCTTGCTCTCGCCCGCCCGGCGGGTCAGCAGTGTGACCTCCTCGGCCACCATGAAACCGGCGTAGAAGCCGACCCCGAACTGCCCGATGAGTCCCTCGTTGTCGACGTCCTTGGATTCCTTCAGCTCCTTCAGGAACTTCGCGGTACCGGAGTTCGCGATCGTCCCGATGAGCTGGACCACCTCGTCGTACGACATTCCGATGCCGTTGTCGCGCACCGTGAGCGTGCGCGGGTCCTCTCCGGTCTCGATGCCGATGTGGAGGTCGGACACGTCCACGCCGAGCGTGTCGTCGCGGAGGACTTCGAGGCGAAGCTTGTCCAGCGCGTCGGAAGAGTTGGAGATGAGCTCACGCAGAAAGACGTCCTTGTTCGAATAGATCGAGTGGATCATCATCTGGAGGAGCTGGCGCGCTTCTACCTGGAACTCGAATGTCTCAGTCGGCATATTCGTGGATTCCTACTCGGGTTACCTGGTGACAAAACTTCCTGGAAAACCTTAGGTCAACGAGTCTGGTCGAAAGACCACTGTTCGGCGGATGAGGCCGTTCCCGGCCCCTTCCCCTGACATGCAACGGCTCCCGGACCCGATGGGTTCCGGGAGCCGTCGCATGTCTCAGAGAGCATGTCTCAGAGAGGGCGGGTGAACGTGACCCGGTCCAGCGACGGGCCGTCGTAGTCCGCGATCGGGGCGGAGTCGGTGAAGCCCATGGCGTTGTGGAAGGCGATGGAACGGGAGTTCTGGGGTGAGGTGATGGCCTTGACGACGGTCCGGCCGTCGGCGCGCGCCCGCTCGAAGAACCGCTCGTAGAGGAAGCGGCCGAGGCCCGTGCGGCGCCAGGCGGGGGCGATACCGGTGAAGTGGATGTACGCCTCCTCCGGCTTGGACGGCGAGAGGAAGCCGATGACGAAGCCGGCCAGCTCGCCGTCGCGCTCGGCGATCAGGCTGGTCTCGAAGAAGTGGCTGACGAAGAGGCGGGTCAGGTCGCGGGAGGCGGGGCGCCCCCACCAGTCGTCGACCACCGCGATGATGGCGTCGAAGTCCTCCGGCACCGCCGGGCGCGTGGTGAAGGGCTCCAGTGTGTCCCTGGCCGGTGCGCCGAGCTTCCTGCGGAATACCACCCGGTCCTGGCCGGGACCGTCGTAGTCGCTGTGCGTGGGAAGGCCGTCGGTCTCCCGGTCACCGGCGTCCAGCTCGAAGCCCATCGCGCGGTGGAAAGCGACGGAGCCGGTGTTCCCCGGTGAGGTGATGGCGTGCACCTCGGTGCGGCCCGCCGCGGCGGCGTGCTCGAAGAAGGCGGTGTAGAGCCTGCGGGCGATGCCCTGCTCGCGCAGGAGCGGGTCCACTCCGACGAAGTGGATGTACGCCTCCGTCGCGTTGTCGGCGGAGTGGAATCCGACCAGGAACGCCCGGATACCGGTCTCGTCCTCCACCACCAGACTGGTCGAGGCGAAGTGCTGGAGGAACAGCCGCGGCAGCAGCAGCGACAGCTCTCGTGCGCCCTCCGGAGTGCGGGAGTCCCCCCACCACTTCTGGACGCACTCCACGAGCGTGGGGTAGTCGGCCGTACGAGCCTGGCGTACGTCGTGCATGCCTTGCCTTTCCGTCGGTTCGGGTATCACGGTCACGGTCCTCGGTGGCGCGGCGCCCCTCCCGCACCAGGTGCCGCCGACCTTAGACCGACCGGCAATTGCCGGTCGGTCCTACTTCTGCGGGGGCGTGTCACTGCCCTGGGACAGGCCGCCGTCCGGAATCACCGGCAGTGTGACCTTGGACGGGTGCGCCGCGTCGTGCAGCACGGTCTGGTGCGCCACGCGCCGGGCCGTGGACTCCCCCAGCCAGCTGCCGGTGTTGGGGTTCGGGTCGTACTGGGGGTAGTCGCTGGAGGAGATGTCCAGCCGGATTCGGTGCCCCTTCTTGAACAGGTTGCTGGTCGGCCACACCTTGATCGTGTACGCGTACACCTTGCCCGGCACGATCGGCTTCGGGTCGGTCGACGATTCGCGGTAACTGGCGCGCACGATGCCGCTGTTGAGGTTCACCGCCGTGCCGTCGGGGTGTACGTCGACGAGCTTGGCGGTCCAGTCGGTGTCCGGGGCCGAGGAAGCGGCGTACAGCTTCACCGTGATCGGTCCGGTGACCTCGGTGTCCTCGGTCATCGGCGCACCGGTGTAGACGGCGATGTCCGGGCGCTGTTCGATCTGCTGCTGGTCGTACGGGCCCTGGGTACTGATCGCCGCCGTGCAGCAGGAGTGGCCGCCGACGCTGGGCACCGGGTTGCGCGGGTCGTAGGTGTAACGGTCGGCCGGGGCGCCGGTGTCCTTGCCGGGCGGTGTGGTCGAGAGCGTGCCGTCCCGGGTGTTGCCCGCGGCGTGGCCGGTGGAGCCCAGGTAGTAGTCGGTCCAACGGGTCCCCGGCAGCGGCCAGGAGGGCGCGGTGCGCCATTTGTTCGCGCCCATCACGAAATAGTCCACGCCGTCGCGCCGGACTCCGTTGTCCTTGCCCTTGAGGTGGTGGTCCCACCAGGCGAGCATCATCTCGTTGATCGGGCTGTTGGCCGCCGGGCCGATCCGCTGGAGCATCGGAGCGGCGGCGCTGGTCGGGCGCCCCCAGCCCGTGTGGTCCCAGGGCCCGATGACCAGCCGCTGGTTGTCGCGTGCCTCGGGCGAACCGGCCCGCCGCACCATCCCCTCGTAGTTCTTGACCGAGCCGTCGAGGAAGGCGTCGTACCAGCCCGCGTAGTTGAGCACGGGGATGTCGACCTTCTCGTAGTGCTCCTTGGGAGCCCACCGGCGCCAGTAGTCGTCGTTCGTACGGTGTTTGATCCAGTCGAAGAAGTACGGGGCGATCTTCGGATCTCCGGGGTGGAACGGGCGGAACTCGTCGTACGGGGCCGTGCCCATCCATTTCTGTACGTCCAGGTAGTCCCGGTTGACCTGGTGGTACGTCTTCCAGTCCGCGCGGTTGGCGGCGGCCGACGGAACGATCTTGCGCATCGCCCACGGCACGACGAAGTTCAGCCGGAACGCGCCGCCTTCGTAGGTCCAGCCGTCGTAGTAGTCGTCCGAGGTGAGGGCGGGCACGATCGTCTTCAGGTGCGGCGGACGCTGCTGGGCGGCCAGCCACTGGGTGGCGCCGACATAGGAGGAGCCGTACATGCCCACCTTGCCGTTGGAACCCGGCAGCCGGGCCGCCCACTCCACGCTGTCGTAGCCGTCCTCGCCCTCGGCGGCGAACTCGTAGAAGTCGCCGTCGGAGGCGTACTGGCCGCGTACGTCCTGCACCACGACGAGATAGCAGTGCGAGGCGAACCACTCCGGGGACTGGTAACTCGACGGCTGCACCTCGGCGTCCGCCTTGCCGTACTGGGTCCGCATCAGGATGACCGGGACCTTGTCCTCGGTGCGCGGCCGGTAGACGTCCGCGCGCAGCACGGTGCCGTCCCGCATCTTCGCGCCGACGTCGGTGGTCTCGCCGACCTCGCAGGGGCCCCGGCCGGTGGTGGGGGGCCACGCGGCGGTGGCCGCCGGTGCCGGGCCGCCCCGTGCGGTTCCGGTCGGCGCGGTGTCGGCCAGTACCCCGGACCCGGTGAGGACCACCGAGGTCAGCGCCAGCGCGAGCGCGCCGGTGATCGCCGCGGTCGGCCGGCCGGTACGCCTCGGGCCGCGGTTCACCGTCCGGCCTCTCCGCGCAGCGGCGTATCCGGCCGGTGCAGTGTGTCCGGGCCGATCTGCGCCACGTCCGTACAGCCGACCAGGCCCATCGTCAGGTCGAGGTCGGCGAGCAGGCCGCGGACGACGTGCCGCACCCCGGCGGCGCCGCCGAGGGCCAGACCGTAGACGTAGGGGCGGCCGAGCAGTACGGCACGGGCGCCCAGGGCCAGCGCCTTGAACACGTCGGAGCCGCTGCGGATGCCGGAGTCGAAGAGCACCTCGGTCTCGCCGCCGACCTCGGCCACGACGTCGACGAGCGCGTCGAGGGCGGCGACGGCTCCGTCCACCTGGCGCCCTCCGTGGTTGGAGACCACGACGCCGTCCATGCCGGCCTCCACGGCCCGGCGCGCGTCCTGCGGGTGCACGATGCCCTTGAGCACGATCGGGCCGTCCCAGTGCTCCCGCAGGAAGCCCAGTTCGTCCCAGGTGTGCGCCTTTCCGCTGAAGATCGGCAGCCACCGCATGGCGGCGGCCCGCGGGTCCTCCTCGGCGGGGCGGTCCAGCCGGGAGCGGAAGACCGGGTCGGAGAGCGGGATGGCGACGCCGTTGCCGCGGATGAAGGGCAGATACGCCTGGTCCAGGTCGTGCGGGCGCCAGGCCAGCTGCCAGGTGTCCAGGGTGACGACGAGGGTCGTGTAGCCGGCCGCGCGGGCCCGCTTGAGGATGCTGGCGGTCACCTCGTCGTCGTGCGGCCAGTACAGCTGGAACCAGCGCTGCCCGTCGCCGTTGGCCTCGGCCACCTCCTCGATCGTGTGCGAGGACGCGGTGCTCAGCACCATCGGTACGCCGGTGGCCTCGGCCGCGCGGGCGGTGGCCAGTTCGCCGTCCGGGTGGACGACGGACTGCACGCCGATGGGGGCGAGCAGCACCGGGGCGGCCAGTTCGCTGCCGAGCACGGTGGTGCGCAGGTCACGGCCGGTGGCGTCGCGCAGCATACGCGGCACGATCCGGTGCGCGTCGAACGCGGCGCGGTTGGCGCGGGCGGTGGCCCCGGTGCCGGCCGCGCCCGCGACGTACCAGTACGGCTGCGGGCCGATGCGGTCGCGGGCCGCGTCCTCCAGGGCCGACAGGTCCGTGGTGAACGGCGGGACCTCGTCCTCCAGCCCTCTCATGTAGATCTCGAACTGGTAGTCCGCGAAGCTGCGTCGGGGCGCTGCCATGCGATCTCCTTCGTCTTCTCGGATCCGCGGCACCGGGGCTCCGGCGTCGGGGCGGGGTGGAGTGGGGTCGAGCAGAAATGTCAGAGTTCGTGCGACGGATGCTCGTCCGGAAGGCCGGAGGCCGGATCCGAGCCCCTGGCCATACCGATCAGGAGCAGGGCCAGCTGGGCGCCGGACGGTCCCAGGGCGTCCAGGTAGTCGCGCAGTACGGCGTTCTCCCGCGCCAGGTCCGTACTCGCGCGCCCGGCCGCGCGGCGGGCGCGCTGCAGGCGCCGGTCCTCGCGCAGACGCAGCCCGATCAGCCGGATGATGTCGCTGTCCAGCTCCCGCAGACGTTCGCGGTGTTGTTCCACGTCCTGATGGGCGGCGTCCCGCCGCGCCTGCGCCGGGCGTTCGCTCATGTCAGCTCCGCCCCGGCGGCCAGGTCGCGCAGCAACCGGCGGTAGGCCGTGGCGACCTCCGCCACGAACGAGGCGGAGGTGCTCTGCGGCCGGTACCCGAGAACGACCTCCGCGCCGCCGTCGGTCTCCGGCCATATCTCCGCCTCCAGTTCGTGCAGGGCGTGCGCCGTCGGCGGTCGTACGAAGTCGGCCGTGCAGCCTTCGAGCACGAGGTGCCTCGGTGGGACGCTCTGCAGAGCGAACAGCGTCTGGAAGAGCGGGTGTCGGGAGCGGTCGCGTGCGGGATCGGCCGCGAGCCGTACGACGTCCTCGAACGGTACGTCCTGGGCGGCCAGCGCCGCGTGCACGCCGTCCAGGAGCGCGGGCAGGGAATCCGTCGTACCGTCGCCGGCCGGGCGCGTACGGAAACAGACGACGTCGATGAGGCAGCCGACGGCGTCGGCGGTGTCGGGGTGGTACCGCTTGGCGATCGGTGCGCCGACGGCCAGATCCCGGTCGCCGGTCACCACGGCCAGCGCTTCCGCGTAGGCCGCCAGCGTCACCGCGAAGCGGGTGCTGCCCCAGCGGTGGGCGCGGGTCTCCAGCGCGGCCCAGTCCGCCGCGGAGATCCGGAAGGCGGGCGAGGACGCCGTGCCGTCGCCGTCCGGGCCCGGCATGGTGAGCGGGGGTACGCCGGTCAGCTCCTCGGACCAGAACGCGCGGTGCTTCTCCAGCCCGGTCTCGTCGACCTGCGCGCGACAGGCCGCGAGGACGGCCGCCAGCGGCGCGGGGGGCCCGGCGTCCGTCGGCCGCCCCCGGAGGCGGGCTGCGTAGGCGGCGGAGAGGTCCTCGGCCAGCGGCCGTACCGAGTCGCCGTCGAAGGCGATGTGGTGGGCGACGATGCCCAGCAGCCACTCGTCGCCCGACGCCAACGGCGCGATGACACACCGCCAGGTGGCGCCCGCCCCGATGTCCAGCGGCTGTCCGAGCGCGTGGCGGAGCGCCGTCAGTCCCGCGTCCCGGTCGGCCGCCGGGTCCAGTTCCCGTACGTCCACGGGAGCATGCGGTACGTCCAGCAGCGCGACGGGACGCCGGTCGAAGACGTAACGGGCGTGCAGCGACTGGTGCCTGCGGTGCACGTCCTGCGTCGCGGCCCGGAAGGCCTCCGGGACGAAGTCTCCGGTCACGCGCCAGACCAGCTCGCAGTGGGCCGAGGTGTCGGCGGGGTCGAGCTGGTGTGCGTACAGGAATCCGCTCTGGGTGGGCAGCAGCGGCAGCGGCTCGCCGGACGCGGGCAGGGCCTCGGCGGCGCGGGCTCTGTCCGCTTCTGTCCTGCTCTCGATCCAGTGCGCCAGCTTCCGCACGGTCGGGCCCGCGATGAACACGGAGGCCGGGACGGGGACTCCGGTGCGCGCGCCGATCCGTACGCACAGACGGGCGCCGTCCAGCGAGTCGCCGCCCAGTTCGAACAGGGAGGTGTCGTACGGAACCGCGTCATCCGTACGCAGGGTCTCGGCGAAGGCGCGCGCCACTTCGCTCAGCACCGAGCCGTCATCATCGGGCCGGGTACCGCCGGGTCCGCTGCCGCCGGGCCCGGTGCTGTGACCTTTGCTGTGCCCGGTGCCGCGCCCCGCCCGGTGCCGCGCGCCGGTGGTCCGTCGCGTCACCAGTTCCAGCAGGGCACCGGTGTCCAGCTTGCCGTTGCCGGTCAGCGGGAACGCGTCGACGGCGGCGAGCACCCTGGGCACCAGGTAGTCCGGCAGCCGCTTCGCCAGCGCATCGCGCACGGTCCGCTCGCTCACCGTCTCCCCGTCCATGACGGTGTACGCGGCGGCCAGCCCGACGCAACCGCCGTCCTCCATCAGGGGGATGACGGCGCATCGGCGGATTCCCGGCAGCTCGGCCACCCGGGCCTCGACCTCGCCCGGCTCGATACGGTGTCCGCGCACCTTGACCTGACGGTCGTCGCGGCCCGCGTAGTGCAGCACCCCGTCGGCGGAGAGGTGACCGAGGTCGCCGGTCCGGTATATCCGGCGCGGACCATCGAGTTCGATCTCCGTGAAGCTCCTCGCGGTCTGCTCGGGATTCGCCAGATAGCCGTTGGCCAGGCCGGCGCCCGCGACACAGATCTCGCCGGTCACGCCCGGCGGGCACGGCCGCGACTCCCTGTCCAGGACGAACACCTCGGTACGGGGCACGGGGCGGCCCAGGGGGATCTCCCCGTCGTCCGTGAGGTCGGCGGACGTGATCCGGTGTGTTGTGGTGAAGACCGTGCTCTCGACGGGTCCGTAGCCGTTCACCAGGGTGGTTCCGGGGTACGCGCGGACGAATCGGCGGACGTGCGCGGGGGACAGCCGTTCGCCTCCGGCCATCAGTTGCCGTACGCCGTCGAAGCAGCCCAGGTCCTCCTCCACCAACAGGTTGAAGACCGAGGCGGTGAGCCAGAGGGTGTTCACCCCCGCTTCACGGACCAGCGTGCGCAGGGCGTCCGCGGTCAGGTAGGGCTCGTCGATCAGCACGCTGGTGCCGCCGCCCAGCAGCACCGACCACAGTTCCAGCGACGCGGCGTCCCACGGCAGCGGGGCGGCCTGCGGCATGACCGTGCCGGGGCCGATACCGACGAAGCGGGCCGGGCTGAACAGCCGTACCGTACCGGCGTGTGGGGACAGCACCCCCTTGGGGCGGCCGGTGCTGCCCGAGGTGAAGAAGACACAGCAGGTGTCCGTCTCCCGGACGCGCGGGGCGTCGGGGCCGACGGCGGGCGCCGCGACGGCCGCCGCCCGCGTGAGGTCGTCCTCGGGCACCCACACCGGGCGTGACCAGCCTTCCGCGTGCTCCGGGACGGCGGCGATCAGGGATGCGTCGGTCAGCTCCGCGAGCTCCGCCGCCCGGGGGCGGGGCCAGCGCGGGTCCATCGCCGCGTAGGCGGCGCCCAGTTTGAGCACCGCGAGCAGGGTCGCCACGAACCGCGGTGACCTCGGCATCAGCACCGGCACGATGTCACCCGCGCGCACACCGGACCGGGCCAGCGCGGCGGCGAAGGCGTCCGAGGCGCGGTCCAGTGTCCGGTAGTCCACGGCGGTGTCCCGGTGGATCAGCGCGATGGCGTCCGGGCGCTCCGCCGCCCGTCGCCGGAAGATCTCATGAATGACACCCCGGCCGTCTTCCGGGTCGTACCCATCCGTCATCGCACCCCTCCGGACTCCAGCCGCCCCGGCTGGTCGTGTACCTCTAGCGGTTCTTCCGATGCTTCTTCGTTCCCGGCGCGGGATGCTTCTACGTTCCCGGCGCCGGATGCTTCTGCGTTCCCGGCGTCGTACGCGTCCCCCGACACCCGCACCACCCTTCGCGCTTGCGGCAACTGACGGCCCAACAGCAGCGCACCGGGGATACAGGCCAGAGCGCCCAGGCCCAGAACCACCGCCAGCGGCCAGGTGTGGCCGCCGGCGAGCAGCCGGCCGCCCAGCAGCGGGCCCAGGACCAGGCCGGCGGACATGGCGGCGGAGTAGGCGCCGTTGTACCGGCCGCGTACCGCGTCGTGCGCCAGGTTGTTGACCAGCGTGGGCAGCGCTACGGCGAGCAGCGCCTCGCCGACGGCGAAGACCGCCAACGCGCCGATCACCAGGGAGGCTTCGACCGCCGTACGCTCACTCACCGTCGCCAGCAGGAGCAACAGCCAGCAGCCGGCCCAGGTGGCCGCCGTGACAGCGAGGAGCACGGCGGGCCGGCCCCGGGAGATCCGGGTGATCGCGGCGAACTGGATCAGCACGATGCAGCATGTGTTGGCCACGAACGCCCACGCCATGATCCGGGCGTCCATGCCCCGTACCGCGACCAGCCCCGGGATGCTGGACTCCAGCTGCCCGTACCCGACCACCATGAGCGCGACGGTGAGGACGAGGACCTTGAACAGGCCCCGGTCGCGCAGGACCACTCCGTAGCCACGTTGGCCGGTGGCGGGGACGGTGGCGGAAGCGGGGCCGGTGGTGGGAGCGCGGGCGCTGCCCTTGCCCGCCGCGACCGGATCCCGCTGCCGGCCGATCGCCAGGACGAGTACCGCCCCGGCCACCAGGAAGGACAACCCGTCACAGACGTAGAGCAGTTGGAAGCGGCCGGGGTCCGCGGTCGAGGCGAAGATCCCTCCCAGCACACCGCCGAGTCCGACCCCGGCGTTGAGCGCGACGAACTGCAGTCCGAAGGCCGTGGAGCGGGTCTCGCCCTCGGTTCTCTCGGCGATGACGATGTTCCATACGGAGACCATCGCGCCGTGCGCCAGCCCGTAGGCCAGCCCCGCCAGGACGGCGCCCCACACCTCGGTCACCAGGGCGAATCCGGCCGTGCCCACGGCGGCGCTCGTCATGGCCGCGGCGGCCGTACCGCGTACGCCGAAACCGTCGGCGAGCCGCCCCGCCAACGGGCCGCCGACCAGGGCCGCCGCCGCGATCACCGAGATGATGGCGGTGGCGGTGCCCACGGACAGCCCGCGTACCTGGGTCAGGTACAGGACGAGGAACGGCTGCACCAGGCCGGTGCCCACCGCGCTGATCAGGTTGGCGCCCATCACCGCTCGCGTACGCGGTGGCAGCTTGCGCAGGGCGGCCACGGACTGGATGCTCACGACCGGCCGGCTCCCCCGGGTCCTGCGGCCGGGCCGCCGCCGGCGGCGGTGACCGCGGCGCTCACGGCGCCCAGCCTGGCGTCGTCCAGCAGTGCGCCGAGCCCCACCGAGACCCCGAACTCCTCGCGCAACCGCTGCACCAGGGCCATGGCCTGCATGGACGTACCGCCCAGCGCGAAGAAGTCGTCCTCGGCGCCGAGTGCGCCACCGGCCCCCGGGCCCGCGCTCTGATCCGAGGCCCCACTCAGGTCCGAGGCCCCGCTCGGGTCCGGGACCGCACCCGGGTCCGGGACCGCACCCGGGTCCGCACCCGGCGCCAGTTCCAGGTCCAGGTCCAGGTCCAGGTCCAGGATCTCCCGCCAGATTGAGGCGACTCTCTCGTCGACCGACGACATGATGGCTCAGCCCTCCACGGCACGTAACAGAACAGCGGCGAGATGCGCCGCACTTGATCCCAGCAGGACGACGACTGGGTACGCCGACCGCGTGGTCGCGGACTCCGTACGGTCGATGAGATTGATCAGCGGATCGCTGCCCAGGCAGTGCGCGACGCGCCCCACGTTGTCCTGGTACAGCTGAGAGGGCGCGAAGCCGGCCTCGCCCAGGAAGACCCGCAGGGTGTCGGCCGCGAGATTGCTGGGCAGCACCGCCGCGACCTCGGGCGGCGTCAGTCCGGTCGCCGACCACAGATCCCCGAACAAGCCTTGATACAGGCCGAGTTGCGCCTTGAGCTGCCGACCGGCGGGGCCGGGGGCGAAGAGGTCGTACGAGACCCGGCGGGCGCCGCCGAGGATCTCCCACCCGCCCGGCTCCGCGGACACGACGGCCGCGGCGGCTCCGTCGCTCGCGATCGCCGAACCGCCGAGGATGACCCGGCTGCCCGGCTGCGCCGTACTCACCAGGTCACCCGAGACCACCGTCACGACCTCGGCCGCTCCCGAACTCACCATCGCGGCAGCCGTGTTGAGGGCGGTGGTGGCGGTGGAGCAATCGGCGAAGCCGAGTGTCATCGGGTAGGCGCCACGCATTCCCAGGTCATCGAGCAGCCTCGCGACGGCGGCCTGGGACGCCTCGCCCCTGGGCAGCGACTCGGTGGCGAACAGCACGGTGTCGACCGCCGCCGGGTCGGTACCGGCGGCGTCCAGCGCGGCTTCCATGGCGGGGCGCAGCAGGTCCAGGATGTCGCCTTCGGCGAGACGGTACTCGTCGAAGGAGGCCCCGGGGCGGGGCGGTTCCTGTGTGTACTCGGGTAGTTCGGCCACCTTCAGCCGCCGGGCTCCCAGGGCGGCGCCGCAGCCGTTCAGGTAGGCGGTGCTCATCCCACCCCCTCCGTCGGCGCCGGCTCCCCGGTCGTACGGAACGTTCCGCCCTCGAAGACCAGGGGCGGCGCCTGGCGCAGCGTCTCGCAGTCCCGCACCGAGCCGACCACGATCACATGGTCGCCCACCGCGAGGAACCGGGCGGAGTCACAGGTGAAGTGGGCCAGCGAACCGGGCAGTCGCAGGCCGCCGTGCGGGGATTGCCGGCCGGTCTCCACCCCGGCGAATCCTTCGGGTCCCACCGGGCGGTCGGGGTCGGCGAACTTCTTTGCCAGCGAGGCCTGTTCGGCCGCCAGTACGTTGACCACGAAGCCGCCGTACCGCTCGATCAGCGCTCTGATACGGGCGCCCGCGCCCAAGGAGAAGGACACCAGGGGCGGGGCGAGCGACAGGGTGCCGAAGGAGTTCACGGTCATGCCGTGCACCTCCTCGCCCCGTCCGCTGGTGACGATGGTGACCCCGGTGGGCAGGCAGCGGGCGACGGCGCGGAGCGCGTCGGCGGTGACCGGACCGGCCGCGACCGGACCGGCCGCGACCGGACCGGCGGTGGCCTGGGCCGCGGTTCCGGCCGCGGTTCCGGCGCTCAGAAGGCTCCCTCCGGCACTTCGGGCAGGGCCCTCGCGCCCAGCAGTACGGCCGCGAGATGGGAGATCCCCGCGCCGAGCAGCACCAGATGGCCGTCGGCGGCGTCGGCAGTCGACGTACCGGCGGACTTGGCCTCGGCGAGCCGGTCGGCGAGGTTGATCAGCGGATCACTGCCCAGGCAGTGCGCGATCCGCCCCACATTGCCCAGTGCGAGCCTGTCGCCGCCGTAGCCGACGTCGGAGAGATAGATCTCCAGCACGTTGCGGGCGAAGTTGCTGGGCAGTACGGCGTGTACGTCCTCGGACCGGAACGGGTGGTGCGCCGCGAGGCGGGCGAACAGCTCGCGGTGCGCGGCGACCCGCGAGGCCAACTCCCGCCTCGCGCCTCCTCCGTTGCCGATCCCGGACGAGGTGTGGTGGGCCATGCCCAGCACCGGCAGGCCGGCCGCGGTGGCCGACACCAGCGCGGCGGCGGCCGCGTCGCTGGCGATGGCCGCGCCGCCCGCGACGACGCGCTCGCCGCCGGTGGCATGGTCGGCGAGATCGCCGGAGACCACCAGGACATGGCGTGCGCTGCCGTCCCTGACGAGGGAGGCCGCGGTGCCCACGGCCGCCATGGCGGTGGCGCAGTCCATCAGGCCGAGCGTGCTCGCCGTGGCCCGGGTCAGCCCCGCCTCGGTGAGGAGTTCGGCGACATCGCGGTGTACCGAGCGGTCGCGCGGCAGCGAGTCGGTGGCGAGCAGGACCAGGTCGACCTCGTCGCCCGTGACTCCCGCGTCGCCCAGGGTGCGCTGGACGGCGACGGCCATCAGCTCCACGACGGGCGCGTCCGACCAGCGGTAGGTGTCGAACCCGGCCGCCGGGGAGGTCAGTTCGGCGGCGATCGCCGGATCGGCGAGGAGTTCCGGCAGTTCGGCCACGGGGTCGGTGTACTCGCCCAGCTCGTAGGCCGGGGCGCAGAGCCGCGCGGTGATCATCCGTGTCCCCCTTCCGCGGCCTTCCCGGCTTCCGCAGCCTGCCCGGGTACCCCAGGTTCCCCGGGTACCCCAGGTTGGGCGGCCTCCCCGGCGAGCGCGGTGAACCGCTCGGCGATCCGCCGCACGGTGGGCTCGTCGTACAGCTCGGTGTCGTACTCCAGCCAGCCCTGGGCACCGTCCGGGCCCGGGTACACGGCCAGCGTCAGGTCGTAGCGCGCGGTGCCCTTGTCCAGGTCGTCGGTGACCGCGCGGGCGCCCTGGATCTCCCGGCCGCCCTCCCCCAGGTTGTCGAAGACGAAGACGGCGTCCAGCAGTGGATGGGTGCCCGGCACCCGGCGCCGCTCGGAGATCAGCTCGCCGGGGTAGGAGGCGTGGGCGAGCCCGGCCCTGGTCGCCGTGCGGGCCGCCCGGGTACGCGCGGCGTGCGAACCGTCGCCCGCGTCGCGCAGCCGCACCGGCAGCACATTGAGGAGATAGCCCACGACATCCGTGGTGCCGGGCCGGTCCCGGCCCGCCGTGAACGTACCGAGCAGCACGTCGTCGCGGCCTCCGTACTCGGCGAGCGCGGCCCAGGCGACGGCCAGCCATCCGGTGTACGCGGTGGTCGCCTCGCGCTTGGCCGCGGCGGCGATCCCGTCGGCGACCTCGCGGGACAGTGTGAAGTCCACCCGGGCGCCCATCCGGCCGGTACCGGAGCCGCGCGGCCGGTCGGTGGGCAGTGGCGGCGGTGCGTCGGCGACCTCGGACTTCCAGTACGCGGCAGCCGCCCGGCCCGCCGTGCTCTCCAGCCAACGCCGCTGTTCGTGCGCGAAGCCGCTGAAGGCGGGCGCGGCGGCCGGCCCGGTGTCCGCGGGCCGGGCCAGTTCGTCCAGCAGCAACTCGAAGGACCAGGCGTCGAAGACGAGGTTATGCACTACGACCAGCAGCCACGCCTCGTCGGCCGTACCGCCCGCCGGCGCTCCCCCGGCCGCCGCCCCCTCCGCGAGCCCGACCCGCAGGAGCGGGCCGTTCGCCAGATCGAACGGTTCGGCCGCCAGTTCGCGAGCGAGGGCGTGCGCCTCGTCGGCCCCCACGCAGCGGGTGCGAACCAACCGGGGCGGCAACTGCGGATGCACCACCGGGCGGACACCGGCCACAGTCCCGTCTCCGGTCCCGTCCCCAGTCGCGCCGGTCCCGTCCCCAGCCTCGCTGGTCTCGTCCCCGGTCCCGTCTCCGTCGCTCTCGAAGGTCGTCCGCAGCGCCTCATGCGCCTGTACGAAACCGAGCACCCGCTCGGCGAGCAGGTCGAGGTCGACGGGAGCGCCGGTGAGGCGGACCACCTGGCAGACCACGTCCACCGGACGCTCGGCCACCCAACGGCGTGTCTCCCACAGCCGTAGTTGACCAGACGTCAATTGATGAGACGTCAAGTCATGCTGTTGGCCGGGCACTTGCGGAATGCGTTCACGTATCAGGGCCCGCTGCTCGGGAGTGAGAGCGGCGAGGCGGGCCACGAGGTCGGCGGTCACGCGTAGCGCCTCCGGAGTTCGTTGAGGTGGCTGAGACTCTGCACGACGAGGTCTTCGTCGACGCCGAAGTCGATCAGACAGGCGATCTCGTCGACCCCCATGCCCTTGAACCGGTCGACGACCTTCACGCAGGAGTCCGGGGTGCCGAGCAGTGCCCCCTTCTCGAAGTACTTGTCGAAGGCGAACTTGATCAGCTCGTCCTGGTCGCCGGCCGAGATGTCCCGCACCCCGGCGCCCGGCGCGAGGTTCTTCTTCTGCGAGTCGATGACGGTGAAGAAAGACCGCAAGTAGTCGCTGAAGGGGGCCTGGACGGTCTCCCGTACCTCCTCCAGATCCGTGCCGATGAAGGTGTGCAGCATCAGCGTGACCGTGGTGCTCTCGGGGTCGTGCCCGTATTCCTCAAGGGTCTTGTAGTAGAGGGCGAGCTTCTCGCCCAGTTCCTCGTTGGTCATGTCGATGAGCGCGGTCAGCACATTACAGCCGAGCCGCCCCGCCGTCTCGAAGGTCTCGGGGCTCTTGGTACAGGTGAGCCAGATCGGGAGTTCGGGCTGTACGGGCTGCGGGTGCAGCTCCACCTCGACATGGTTGCCCAGGCCGTCCTGGACATAGACCGGAGCGCCTTCCCACAGCTCGCGGATGGTGGTGACCGCCTCGAAGGTGCGCTGCCTGCGGTCCTGCCAGCCGTCCGGTTTGATGGCGAAGTCCAGCGGGCTGAAGCCGGTGGCGAGCGCGATGCCGGCGCGGCCCCGGGAGAGGTTGTCGACCACCGCCCATTCCTCGGCCACCCGGATCGGGCTGTGCAGCGGCAGGATGACGCTGCCCGCCCGGATCTGCAGGCGCTGGGTGGCCATCGCCAGACCGGCGCCCAGCACCGAGGGGTTGGGGTAGAGACCGCCGAAACGGTGGAAGTGCCGTTCCGGGGTCCAGATCGCGGTGAAGCCGTTCTCGTCCGCGTAGCGGGCCGCGTCGAGCACGAACCGGTACTTGTTCTTCTCGTCGCCGGAGAAGAAGATCAGGCTGAAGTCCACGGTCAGCGCTCCTGTTCCTGCCGGTCAGTTGCCTGTTGGTCTGTTCCCTGCTGGGCGGTTGCCCGCTGGTCGGTTGTCTGCTGATCCGTTGTCCCCTGGTCCGTTGCCTGTTGGGCCTCGGCCAGCAGTCGTTCGATCTCTTCCGGTCCGAGCCCGGACAACTCGGCCGCCAGGGACTCGATGTCGTCGTCGCCGGGCCCCGCATCCGCACGCGCACCGGTTCCGGCCGCGGCACCGACCGCCGCCTCTCCGGCCCGCGTACGGGTGTCGATCCGCTCCTGTACGAAGCCGGCCAGCGCCCGTGGCGTCGGCGCCCCGAGCACGTCGGCGAGCGGCACCTCGGCCGAGAACTGGTCGCGGAGACTGGACAGCAGCCGCACGATCAGCAGCGAGTCACCGCCGAACTCGAAGATGTCGCCGTCCAGGGGGATTTCCTCGCTGCCCAGCGCGCCCCGCACCAACCGCAGGATCTGGTCGGTCAGCTCACCCGCCCCGTCGTCCCCCGTACCGTCACCGGTGTCGCCGGCCGCCGTGACGCCCGTCGTCGGCCGCGCGATCCGCTCGTCGCGCACCCACTGGTCGAGCCGGTGCCCGATGTCCCAGGTGGAGACCGCCACATGGGAGACGTCCCGCAGCGTCAGCAGCCGTCGGATGGCCTCCAGGCCCTCCTCCGGCTGGATCGCCTTGTCGTCCATGCTCCGGCCGATCGCGGAGATCGCCCGTTTCTCGTCCTGGTGGTGCTGCCAGACGTCCCAGGCCGCGCTGATCCACACCGTACGGTCCAGGCCGCGGTTGGCCCGTTCGGCGGCGGCGTCCATGAAGTGGTTGGCGGCGCCGTATCCGAGGAGGCGCAGTCCGCCGAGTACGCCGGCCAGCGAGGACAGCAGCAGGCAGAAGTCCACCGGGTGGTCGGCGAGGACCCGCTCCAGCGCGATCTGGCCGTGCGCCTTGGGCGCGAAGTGCCACTGGCACTGCTCGACGCTCGCCGCGGTGATCGCCCGGTCCCACTGCTCGCTGGGCAGTCCGGCCGCGTGCACCACACCGTCCAGCGCGCCGAAATGCGCGGTGACCCGCTCCACCGCCGCTCGCAGCGCGTCCTCGTCGGCCACATCGGCGTGGACGAGGAACGGCTCGGCGCCGTCGGCCGCCAGGGCGCGCAGCCGGCTGATACGCAGCGCCGTCCCGTCGTCCTTCTCGTGCTCGGCCAGCCATGCGTCCCAGCTCTCGGCCGGCGGCAGCGGATCGCGGGTGAGCAGCGCCAGCCGGGCGCCGGGGCACTCGCGGCGCAGCCAGCCGGCGACGGTGGATCCGATCTCGCCCAGTCCGCCCGTGATCAGGTAGACGCCCCCGTCGCGCAGGCGGGAGGCGGCCTTGGCGGTCCAGTCGGCGCGTACGGGTTCCATGTCGGTGATCCAGCGGGTGGCGCCGCGCAGCGTGGTGGCGATCTCGGGGCGGCGTACCCCGGCCAGTTCGGTGGCCAGGGTGCGCAGCGACCGGTCGTCCGGGGTCGCGGGGAGGTCGAAGTGCCGGGAGCCGATGTTGCCGTGTTCCTGGCCGATGACCCGGGCGGCGACGGAGAGGGAGACCAGTTCGGCGGCCGGCTCCGGCTCGGCCGGGCTGATGGCGTAGGCGCCGGCGCTGATGAGGTCGAGGTACAGCGGCCGGGTGACGCCGTGCTCGCTGAGCGCCTTGACCAGTGCGATCAGGCTGTAGAGGCCGTTTCGCTGGGCGAGTTCGAAGCGTTCCTTGCCGAGTTCGGCGGGCAGCGGTTCGGTGGACCAGGCGTGCACCACGCGGTCCGGCAGCCGGTCCTCGGCGAGCAGGTCCCCGACGAGCCGGGTGTGGTCCTCCTCGGAGTCCGGCCGTAGCGTCCAGGTGTCGCCGTCGCGTCCGTAGGCGGTGCCCACGGTCACGGTGAGCACCTCGCCCGCGAAGGCGTGCGCGGCCAGCCGTGCGGCGGTTCCCCGTGCGTCGGCGAACAGCAGTACGGGGTCGGCGACGGGCTCGGCGGTCGCGTCGAGCGTGCCGACGGCCTGCCGCCACACCGGGGCGGAGAACCACTCGTCCACGGGCAGCTTGCGTACGGCCGTGCCACCGCCGCCCGCGCCGGTGAGCGGTCCGCTGCCGGACTCGACCCAGTAGCGGGTCCCTTCGAAGGGGTAGGTGGGCAGTGGCACCCGGGCCCGCCCCCGGTCCGCGTAGAAGCCCTGCCAGTCCACGCTCAGGCCGGCCGCCCACAGCCGGCCGAGCGCCGCGGTCACCGCGGTCAGGTCGGCGCCGGCGTCCCGCCCGCGGGCCGCCGAGGTGAGGACGGGCACGCCGGTCTCGCGGTCGGGGTGCCTGCGGGTGAAGGTGGCCAGCGTCTGGCCGGGCCCCACTTCGAGGAAGACGTGGTCGCCGTCGGCGAGCACCGTGGCGAGGCTGTCGGCGAACCGTACGGTCTCGCGCAGATGCCCGCCCCAGTAGGCCGGGTCCGTCGCCTCTTCGTCGCGTATCCACGTACCGGTGCGGTTGGAGAGGAACGGGATCCGGGGACGGCTCAGTCCGACGCCGCGCAGCACCTCGGTGAGCGGGCCGACCGCGGGATCCATCGTCGCCGAGTGGAAGGCGTGCGAGGTGACGACCTTGCGGTGTGCCACGCCGTCGGCGCTCAGCCGACCGGTGAGCTCGCGGACGGCATCCTTGGTGCCGGCGACCGTACACACGGCGGGCTCGTTCACCGCGGCGAGCGCGACCTCACCGCCTTCGAGGTACGGGGTCAGCTCCTCGGGCGAGAGCATCACCGCGGCCATCACCCCGCCCGGCAACTCGTCGACCAGCCGGCCGCGCTCCGCGATCACCCGTAGCGCGTCGGGGAGTTGGAACACCCCGGCCAGGGTGGCGGCGACGTATTCGCCGACGCTGTGCCCGATCAGCGCGGCCGGGCGGATGCCCCAGGCCATCCACTGCCGGGCCAGCGCGTACTCGACCGCGAACAGCGCGGGCTGGGTCAGCCGGGTGCGGTTCAGGTCGTGCGTCTCGCCCGTGTATCCGCGCGACCGGGGGTGGAGGGCGTCCCGCAGATCCAGGCCGAGGTGCGGACGCAGCAGGTCGGCGCATTCGTCCAGCACCGCGCGGAATACGGGGAGTTGGGCGTACCAGCTCTCGCCCATGCCGGGGTGCTGTGCGCCCTGGCCCGGGAAGAGCAGGACCATCGGGCGGTCGGCGGGCTGCCCGGAGTCCTGGTGGGTGAAGCGCGGATCGGCGGTGCGCAGGGCGCGGACGGCCGTGGCCCGGTCGGGGGCGGTGATCACGGCACGGTAGTTGAAGGTACGCCGGCCGGTGGCGAGGGTGTACGCGGTGTCGTCCAGGGCGGTGTCGCCGAGGCCGCCGGTACCGGGAGCGGCCTGGGACTCGGCCGCCGGGTCCGGCTCGGACCCGGTCGCCTCCAGGTGGTCGGCCAGCTTCTGACGCGCGGTCTCCAGCGCGGCCGGGGACTTGGCGGAGACCGGCAGCAGCACCACCGGCGAGGCGGGCGCGCTGCCCCGGGTCTCGGGGCCGGCCGCCGGGGCCTCTTCCAGGATGACGTGCGCGGTGGTGCCGCCCATGCCCGTGGAGGTGATCGCGCAGCGCAGTGGGCCGCCGTCCGGGGACTGCCAGGGCTCGGCCCGCGTACCGACCCGGAAGCGGGTGCCCTCGACGGCACACTGCGGGTTCCACTCGGTGAAGTGCGGGGTGGGCACCAGGGTGCGGTGGTGCAGCATCAGGACACACTTGATCAGTCCGGTGACGCCGGCCGCCGTGCTCAGATGGCCGAGGTTCGCCTTGACGGATCCGATGGTCAGCGGCGGTGCGCCCGCCACCTGGTAGGACTGTGCCGCCGCGGCGAGTTCGATGGGGTCGCCCATCCTGGTGCCGGTGCCGTGCGCTTCCAGATAGCTGACGCTCGCGGGGTCCACGTCGGCCACGGCGAGTGCCTCGGCCAGTACGGCGGCCTGGCCGGCGACGCCCGGCGCGGTGTAACCGACCCGGTCGGCGCCGTCGTTGCCGATCGCGGAGCCGCGCAGTACCGCCCAGACGGTGTCGCCCTCCGCGAGCGCGTCCTCCAGCCGCTTGAGCACGACGACGCCGACGCCGTTGCCGAAGACGGTGCCGTCGGCCTCCGCGTCGAACGGCCGCACGGTCCCGGACGCGGACGTGATCCCGTCGGTCTCGTGGACGTAGCCGGCCTCCTGCGGGAAGCGCAGCGCCACCCCGCCCGCCAGTGCCGCGTCGCACTCCTGCGCCAGCAGGCTCTGCATCGCGAGGTGTACGGCGACCAGCGAGGTGGAGCAGGCGGTCTGCACCGAGAGGCTGGGGCCGGTGAGGTTGAGGTGGTAAGAGGCTCTGGTGGTCAGGTAGTTGGTGTCGTTGCCCATCAACGCGGACAGGTCCTCGCGCATCCGGGGCAGCGAGCCGTTGAAGCCGCGCTCCCCGGTCAGCACGTTGTTCAGCAGATAGGTGCTGCTGAGCGCGCCCGCGAAGACGCCGATCCGGCCGGGGTACTGCTCGGAGTCATGGCCGCTGTGCTCCAGGGCCGACCAGGAGGACTGGAGGAAGAGCCGCAGCTGCGGGTCCATCCGCTCGGCCTCGCGAGCGCTGAGGTAGAAGAACGACGCGTCGAAGAGATCCGCGTCCTCGACCACCGAAGCGCGCCGGACATAACGGGGGTTGGCGAGCGACTCCGGTGGCACTCCCGCGGCGCGCAGCCGCTCCTCGTCCACATCGGCGAGGTGTTCGGTGCCCGCCAGCAGGCCGCTCCAGAACTCGGCCTGGTCGCGGGCGCCCGGCAGACGGCAGTCCAGGCCGACGACCGCGATCCGGCCGTCGAGGGCGGCGTCGGTGGGGGCCGCCGTGGCGTCCGTCTCACCGTAGGGACGGTCAGTCACAAGTGCCTCCTGAGGTGCGGTTGTCCGGGAACGGGGGAGCGTTTCGGGTACGGGCCGCGGCGCGGCGGGCACCGTGGGCGGTGCGGCGGCGTGCTCCCCGGGCGACGCCCGCAGCCGAGTCCTGCCGGCCGCTCCCGATGAGCCGCGCCAGGCCGCGGACGGTCGGCGCGCGGTACAGGTCGGTCATCCGCAGCGCGGGCGCGAGGGTGCGAGTGAGCCGCTCGTGTACGGCGGCCACTCGCAGCGAAGTGCCGCCCAGGTCGAAGAAGTTGTCGTCCAGACCGACGGCGCCGACGTCCAGCACCTCACGCCAGGCCTCGGCCACCGCCCGCTCCAGCGGCCCGGCGGCGACGGCCTGTGCGGTGGCCCGCGCCGGTTCCGGTGCCGCCGTCGGGTCCGGCAGTGCGGCCCGGTCGATCTTGTGATTGGGCGTCAGAGGCAACGCGTCCAGCAGCACGAACGCGGTCGGCACGGCGTGGTCGGGCAGCACGTCCCGTAACGCGGCCCGCAGCGCGGGCGGTTCGGGCATCTCCCCGTCGGCCGCCACCAGATACGCGGCCAACTGCCGTTCTCCCAGCCGGTCGTCGAACGGCATCACGACCGCCTCGCGCACCTGAGGCAGGCCCTTCAGCGCGCTCTCCACCTCCCCGGTCTCCACCCGGATCCCGGAGATCTTCACCTGGAAGTCGCGCCGCCCGATCAGCAGCAGCGTGCCGTCGTCCAGCCGCCGGGCGAGGTCACCGGTGCGGTAGGTGCGGCCGTCCGGGACCGCGCCCGGTGCGAGATAGGGGCTCTCGACGACGATCTCGCCCTCGCCCGGCCCCGGCACCGGGCGGCCCTCGGCGTCCTCCAGCCGTACGGCCGTCTCCGCCACCGCGAACCCCAACGGGAAGACCCCGGTGGGTGGTTGGTAATCCCGGTCGGCGACCCGCAGCAGGGCGCAGGAGCATTCGGTGGAGCCGTATGCTCCTGCGACGCGGCAGTGTGATCCGAAAGCCCGCCGGGCCGCGTCGAGGTCGGCGAGGTGCAGGGTGTCCCCGCCGAGCGCCAGCATGCGCATCGCGGGCAGTTCGGTGCCGCGTGACTCCATGGCCCGTACCAGCGCCCGGAAGACGGGGAGCGTGGAGTGGTAGACCGTGACGCGCTCGGCGGCCATCCAGTCCAGCAGGCCGCTGATCCCCAGGGACTTCAGGTCGACCGGGTAGAGCGCGGCCCCGTTGAGCAGCGCGGCGAAGGTGTCCTGGACGGCGGAGTCCCAGCTGTACGCGGACTGGAGAGTGACCCGGTCCAGCGGGCCGATGCCCAGTCCGTCGGTCCAGGCCCGGGTGTGGTGGAGCACGTTGCGGTGGATCTGCCTGACGGGCTTGGGCCGCCCGGTGCTGCCGGAGGTGTAGAGAACGTACGCCTCGCTGCCGGGATCCACCGGTACGAGCGGCACGCCGTCCTCGCCCATGCCGGCCCCGGCCCCGTCGGTCGTCCGTACCAGGTCCTCGTACGCCAGCACCTGCCGGGCACCGGCGATCCGGCGGGCGGCCGGCGCGTGCGCCGAGAGGGCGACGAGTGCCCGTATGCCCGCGTCGTCGGCCATGAGGCCGAGCCGGGGTTCCGGGTAGGCGGCGTCCAGCGGTACGTAGGACATACCGGCCCGCAGCACCCCGAGGAGCGCGGCGATCATCTCCGCGCCGTGCGAGAAGAGCAGGCCGATCCGGTCGCCGGGTCGCAGACCCGCCGCTGTGAGCGCGGCGGCGACCCCGGCCGAGCGCGACGCGGTCTCCCGGTAGGTCCAACGGACCTCGGGAGTGACCACGGCCTCGCGTTCGGGGTGGGCGGCGGCCTGCTCCAGGAAGCGGCGCACCAGTGTTCCCGCGCTCCGCGCGGTGGGGAACGGCCGGTGTCCCGTGGGCACTTCGGACACCTCGGTCACCGCCCGCGCCACCGCTTCGGGACCGACCGCCATCGTGTCAGGGTCCGTCACGAGGTGGTGCTCCCCTCGGGCGGGCCGTAGCCGAAGAGGACGGCGGGGTGCGCGGGCCGCTCCCGCAGCTGCGCGTACGCCTGCGCCGCCCGGTCCAGCGGAAAGCGTGGCAGCCCCATCGCGGCCGGTCGGACAGCACCGGAGTCGATCAGGTCGAGGGCTCGCTGGAGGTTCTCGGTGACCGTGCTCTCACCGTCCGGCGCCGTGACGTCGCGGAGTCCGCGCGCGTACGAGGCGTCCCGGTATCCGGCGCCGCAGCGGGCCGCGTACCGGATGTCGAGGTTGCCCAGTTCCACACTGAAGTCGATGTGCGCGGCGAACCGGCCGACGCCGACCAGCCGCGGCCGGCCGGGTGCCCGGCTCGCCCAGCGGGCCGCGGCGGCGATCGTGTCGCCCGCGTCCCCCGTACCGCACAGGAACACGCACCGTCCGCCGGTGGCGCCCGCCGGCCGCTCCTCCTGAAAGGTCTCCTCCAGGAAGCTCCGGCCGTCGGCCACGGCCAGCCCGAGTGCCGCCGCCGTACGCAGCCGCTCGGGGCGCAGGTCCACCAGCGTGACCGGCACACCGTGCGCCGCGGCGGTCTGCGCGACCAGCTGTCCGACCATGCCGGCGCCGATGACGGCCACCTCGTCGGTGGGTTCCAGCGTCGCCCGGTCCACCGCGTGCACGGCCGTCGCCGCCAGGCCCGCCACCACCGCGTCCGCCAGGTCCAGGGCATCGGGGACGCGCCGGCACAGCCGGTAGGGGACGGTCACCGCGTCGCTGTGCACGGCCTCGCCCCAGCCCATGGCGATCACCCGGTCGCCGGGCGCGTATCCGGGAGCGTGCGGGCCGACCGCGTCCACCACCCCGGCCGAGCAGTAGCCGAGGGGAAAACGCTCCCCGGTCCGCGCGCTGCGGTCCAGATAGTGCAGTTCGGTACCGGGGCTGACCAGGCTCCACGCGGCACGCAGCCGCACCTCGCCGCGTCCCGGCGGCTCACGCCGTACTTCCTCCACGATCGGCCCGGCGGCGCCGTTCGCGACCAACTGCCGTACCGGTAAGCCACTTTCGGCCGGTTCCCCGGCCGTCTCCGGCTCCTGTTCCCCGGCCGTCTCCGGTTCCGATTCCCCGGCCGTCTCCGATTCCGTGCGCGCCGCCGGAGCGCTGTGCACCGCCGTCATTTGCCGCCCTCCTCTTCCGGAGCCGCGATCCACCGCTCGTCCGGCACGATCTCCAGCTCTTCCCGATAGCCCGGTATCGGCCCCAGCGGCACCGGCCCGCCGGACCGCTCGTAGGACGCCCGCCGGTTGCGTTTGCGCTCCAGCCCGAGATTGAGGCCGGTCAGGTCCACCGGCGTATGGCTGAGCAGCTTTCGGTCCAGCCCCACGGCGACCGCTTCCGCGCCGGCCCGGGTACGGATGAACACCCTGCCACGCTTGGCCTGTCCGGAACCGGACACACTGGCGGCGAAGATGTTCGGATCCCCGTCGCTGACACTGACGTCGGCCAGCCCGGACATCCAGTCGCCGCAGGACAGACAGCGGTGTGTCTTGTTACCCGCGAAGTCCCGTACCGCGCGCCAGAATTCCACCCGGTGATCCGCGCCGTCGTCCGTGCGGATGCCGATGTCGCCGGGATAGTCGCCCTCGCGGTAACGCAGCCGCACCACGGAGTCGAGCGGGACCTGTGCCCGTTCGCGGATCACGGCGGCGGTGCCCTCGGGGCGCGTACTGGACGAGCAGGCGGGTTCGATCAGGAGCACCACGTGGTCGCGCGCCCAGCGGCCCGCCTCGGTGTCCATCGCCTGGAGCTTGCGCATGGCCTGGATGTGGCAGGCCACGCCGGTCATGGCGACCCGGGCGTCCGGCTCTTCGAGCATGAGCTGCCGCAATTCCCCCAAATAGGGGGCGAGTTGATAGGTGGACTGGGCGGTTTCCACCAGCTCGTCGGGATGGCGTACCAGTACGGGCGCGGCCCGCCAGGGCTCCTGCTCGTCCCGGCCCATCGAGAGCACCGCCGTCACCCCCAGCTCCGTCAGGGCGACCTGGAGCAGGGCGGTGAGGCTGCCGCCGCTCGCGGACGCCTCGTAGACCGCGGGGTCCAGGGCGTGTCCGGCGACCACCTCGGAGAAGACCCCGGTCCAGCGCTCCTGCGGGGTCCGGGTGCGGCCGAACAGCCGTTCCTCGGCTGCCGGGGTGCCGGGGTCGGATCCCGGACACACGTCGAGGCAGTCGGTGCACTCCCCGCAGTCGGAGGCGGTCCAGGACTCGACGGTGAGCACGGGCTCCAGCCCGTCGAATCCGATCACCCCGGCCGGGCAGGCCAGTTGGCAGACACCGCACACGGCGCACAGCCCTGGTGCCAGTACGTCCTTCTCCAGCTGGAGGAACGTCATATTCGTCCGCCCCCGTGCGCCGTGTCTCCCGCGGCCACGGACCGTGGTCCCGCCTCCGGCGCGGACTCGGCCCCGGCCACCGCCGCCGTGATCGCCTCCGTCATCCAGCGGTAGTCGCTCTCCGCCAGCAGGGCGGGCGGCACGATCTTGACCGTGGCGCCCTCCGGGCCGCCACCGAACAGCAGCAGCCGCTCCCGCAGCGCGCCAGCGGTCACCGCCTTCGCCAGTGCCGGGTCGAAACTCCCCTCGCGTACGCAGTCGAAGGCGCCCAGCGCCCCGGTCGTACGGACGGAGCGCATCCACGGGTGGCGGGCGGCCAGTTCCAGCAGATCGGTACGCAACCGCTCGCCGAGCGCCCGTGCGCGGCCCGCCAGGTCCTCGCGCACGACGATCTCCGCGACGGCCGCTGCCGCCGCGCAGGCGACGGGGTGGCCGGAGAAGGTCGAGGTCTGCACGCTCGGCGGCAGCGCGTCGAGCACCGCTCGCTCCCCCACCACCGCGGCGACCGGGAAGCCGTTGCCCAGCGTCTTGCCGAGCAGTGTCAGGTCCGCCTTCTCGGTCATCAGCTCGGCGGTGAACAGCCGCCCGGCCCTGCCCAGTCCCGTATAGATCTCGTCCAGCACCAGGAGCGCGCCTCTGGAGTGCGCCTGCCGGGCGATCTCGTCCAGGATCACGGGCGGTACGGCCAGCACCCCCTCGGTCACCTGGACCGGTTCGACGACCACGGCGGCGGTGCCGCCGCGCAGATCGGCGGCGTCCAGCGCCGCGGACAGCCCGGCCGCGAAGCCTGCCGCCTCGTCGGCCGCGTCCTCGGCCCGGGGGTCGGGCAGTTCCGCGGTGACGACATGGTCCGGTCGCGGTCCGCCGTACGTCTTGAACTCCGCCCGCCAGGTCAGCGCGAGCGCGCCGGCGGTCTTGCCGTGGTAGCCGTGGCGGAAGGCCAGCACGGCCTGGTGGCCGGTGGCGGCCCGCGCGATCTTCAGCGCGGATTCCACCGCCTCGGCACCGGTCGCGGTGGGCAGCACCGTCGGCTCCGTGTACGGGGACAGCGCGCCGATCCGCTCGATCATGCGCCTGCGGGCGTCCGAACCGAGCTTGCAGCCGGTGTGGGTGAGGCGGTTCAACTGGGCCACCGCCGCGGCCGTGACATCCGGATGCTGATGGCCCAAGGTCGCGGCCCCGCTGCCGGCCGTACCGTCGAACCAGGCGGCGCCGTCCTCGGTGTACAGCCAGGGGCCACTGCCGGTGGAGAACTCCGGCCCGAGGGTGCTGCCGGTGGACCGTGCCTCCACCGCGCCCCGTTGTCCGCTCTCCCGGTTCCGTACATCGCCCACCGCGCCGCTCACTCCCTCGGTCATCGCTTCGGTCATCGCCGGCTGTCCTCCGCAATCCGGGCGCCGATGGCGCGTTGCACGTCGGCGAAGTCGGGAAACGAGGTGCGATGGCAGGCTCCGCCGTGCACCGTCGTGCGTCCGGGAAGGCGTATGCCGAGTGTCGCGGCGGCCATGGCGATGCGGTGGTCCTCGAAGCTCGGTACGGTCCCGGCGCGCAGCGTGGCGCCCCCGGACACCGTCAGCCCGTCCGCCGCGACCTCCACCCGGGCCCCGAACGCGCCGACCATGCGCGCCGTCGTCGCCAACCGGTCCGTCTCCTTGAAGCGCAGCTCCTCGGCGCAGCCGATCCACGACGTGCCCGGCAGGAGGGCGGCGACCACGGCGAGCAGCGGTACCTCGTCGATCAGCGCGTGCAGGACGGCGGGGTCGTCGACCCGTACCGAATCCAGGCCGTCCAGCCCGCCCCTGGCCACCACCGTCCCGGTGGGCTCACCGCCGCTGGTGGACCGCTCGTCCTCGTACGAGATGTCCGCACCGGCCCGTCGCAGCACCTCGAAGAATCCCAGCCTGGTCGGGTTGAGGCAGACACCCGGCACCCGTAACGCGTCGCCGTCGCCCCACATCAGATGGGCCGCGACGGGATAGGCGGCGAGTGAGGGATCGGCGGGGACGTCGATGACGGGCGGAACCCTGTACGGCCCGCCGTTCCAGGTGATCTCGCGTTCGGTCCGGCTCAGCCCCGCTCCGAACGCGGCGAGCATCCGTTCGGTGTGGTCGCGCGAGCGGACGGGATGGCTCACGGTCGCCGGCAGCCCCGCCGCGGCCACCGCGAGCAGCACCGCGGACCGTGCCTGTGCGCTGCCCACCGACAACCGCACCGCTCCGGGTCTGCACACCGGTTTCCTCACCAGTACCGGTAAGCGCCCCGGGTCGCCCAAGTAGTCTATTTCGGCGCCGAGTTCGGCCAGTGGGTCGACAATCCACTCCATCGGCCGGTGCCGCAGCACCTCGTCCCCGTCCACCACGGCCCGGGTTCCGGTCCCGGCCAGCACTCCGATCAGCAGCCGCGCCGCGGCGCTGGAGCCGCCGGTTTCGAGATACGGCGCGTCGCGAGGCCAGGTGTCGATCCCGGGATGTCCGCGAACCGGCTGCGGCACCGGTCGGGCACCTCGCCGCACGGTGAGGGTGTGGCTCTCGATGTCCACCCGTAACCCCAGGGCGCGCATGGCGGGGAGTAACGCCCGTACCGCGCCGCCGACATTGGCGTTCCGAACCGTGAGGACGGCGGGGGCGCCGGGCAGCAGTGCGGCCAGCAGTGCCCGATGGCTCACCGACTTGTCGCCCGGTACGGCGACGGTCAGTGACCCGTGGTCGCGTAACTCCCTGCCACCGTCCACCACGAGATGTGGCGCTTTCGTGGCCGGCCTGTCGAATTCCCGGACCGCTTCGTCGCCGGCTCCGCGGCCGGCTTCCTGGACATCCTTCCGGGCCTCAAGCACACCGTGCTCCCATCCCTGAGTCCCCCCGAGATCTGTGAGTGAACGCGGGCTCGGCATTCGGCCGACCGCACCCGTTCCCCGCTACGTTTTGCGTAAAGGCGGGCGTGAACAACACACCGGAACCGCCACCGTGAAAGAAGGAGAAAATCCCCGGTCAGAGGATTTCATAACGCGTGCGACCAAGGTGAAAACGGGTAACAGCGCGTCCTTCCTCAGCAGTTCGGCAAACCCGAGGGGGCCTCCCCCGGCGTGTTCGACTCAATCATTCCCGTGGAGCGGATGTCAACGGATCGTGAAGCACTTGGCGACAGTCGGTAGCCCCCGACAGTCACCGAAGGAACCGCCCGTTCCCCTGCGCAAGCGCCCGTAATCACCCCCGATCGCAAAAGATTCCAAGGCGCCCCGACCGTATGTGAGCTGTACGCCGACGCCAGGCCGTAGCCGCCGGCAGGGATCCGGCAACGCACCCTCGAACAGCGGGCGTTACCGCGAGTACCCCCCGCGCGCGTGGACTCGGCCCTCTCCGTGGCGCCCTCACCCGGAGGCCGAGGCGGTGTTCGGCCGCCATTCACCACGGCGTCCGGCAGCCGCCCTCCGCCTTTCACCGACACGCCGATGGTCAAGAAAAGGAAAAGAGATTTTCGCGTGCCCCAATTGCTCGGCAATGCGCGGCATTCGCGGGGATTTCCGCACCACCCAACCCCCCGGCCGGCCGGAGAAGACACTCCCGCCGGATCCCGAGGGGCGGTGAACTCAACTGGTCAGCAGGAACGTCGCATCCTGTTTGTCCGTGCTGGAGGAGGCGGCGGAGACCGTGTCGATCCGCAGCAGGTAGTCGCTGTGCCGCAGATAGCGGGTCGGGTAGTTGTACGAGCGGTAGGAGACCGCCGCGGAGTCGGCGAGCCCGGCCTCGGGGACGAAGGTGGCGTCGGCGGCGAACTGGGCGGTGCCGGTGTTCTGCGCCAGGACCACCACGAAATCACTGTGCCGGAGGTACTGGCCGGGATAGTTCACCGACTCGAAGGAGACACCGCTGCCGGCCAGACCGGTGACGACCCTCCACTGCATGTCCGGGTACGGGTCGAAGGGGATGCTGTCGATACGGGCCGCGTGGTTGCTGTGCCGGACGAAGCGGTCGGGGTAGTTGTAGGACTTCAGCCGACTCCATGTCGGCACTCCCCAGCGGGATTTGAGGGCATTGAGCTCCGTGGTCGTGATCGGAGTGATCCCGGCGTGCTTGGAGTTCAGCGGCTGGGTGTAGGAACGCTGGTCGACCGGAGTCCAGTTGCCGGTGGCGAGGTCGTTCGTCCGCCAGGCGTAGAAGACGCCGTTGGGGGTGTAGGTGTCCCCCCAGAGGTACCAGGTCTCCGAGGTGAGCGACTTGACCAGGATGGGGGCTTCGGTACCGCCGTGGGCGATCGGCCCGGTGTACGTACCGGAGTTGAAAGCACCCGGGGCCAGGGAGGCGGACCTGGCTCCGTACAGTTCGTTTCCGCGCTTGTAGTAGAGGTAGTTCATGCCGCCGACGCCGGTCACCACGTCGGCGTCGATGATGCCGAAGCCCGGGTCGAAGTACGTCTGCGGTTCGCCGACCGTGATGAAGTCGGTCGTGTAATTGACCATGATCACATCGCGAGTGCCGTTGTGGGCCGAGTAGATGATGGCGTACTGGCCACGGCCCGCGTCCCAGAACGCCTCGGGCGCCCAGGCGTGCGTGGTGGTCGACGAGTGCACCTTGACCCGCCGGTAATTGGTGAAGGACCTCAGGTCGGTGGAGTTCCAGAGGTGAATGTACTGGTTGGTCTCGCCCCAGTTCTGGCCGTTGAGGTCGGTGGCGAGGATGACGAAGGTTCCGTCCTGTTTGCGCTGGATGAACGGGTCGCGAAGGCCCTTCGTGCCGGCGGTGGGCGTCGCGACGGGAGCGTTCTGGTTCAGCGCGCTCCACTGGAGGCCGTCCGTGCTCACGGCCAGATGCAGCGCGTAGCTGTTGCCCAGGCCCTGGTTGGACTCGGCGAAGTACGCCATGGCGTAACCGCCGTACGCCGCGGCGGCCCTGGACGGCACGGCCGCCCTGGACGACGCGGTCGCGGCGGTGCCGGAGGCGAACGGCAGGGCGGCGCCGAGCGCGGCGCCGCCGGCGGCGGCGAGGATCTGTCTGCGGCGGGGATGCGACATGGTGGTGTCCTCTCGGCTCGCGTGGCCGTGACGCGTACCGGTTCGCCGGCGGGCGTCCCCTCGCCGACAACCCTCGTTCGAAATCCCGACCACGGTTCGTCACTTCGAGCACACCGTAGATATTCGACATGTCCGCGTCAATCGCCCGGGTCGGTTCGGTCGTTTGGCCGGTGAGGGGAGGGGTAGCAGGTGTACCGACGTCCGACGAGGGACCTGTTGGTCGCTCTGGTCGGCCACTCGCCCGGCAACCCGGCTACTTCCAGACCGAGGACGGCGGACAGACGATGAACGAGCAGGCTCCACGTGTGGGGCTGACCCCCGCGGCCGCCGATCTGATCCGGCGGCTGCGGGCGGACCACGGGCCGTTGATGTTCCACCAGTCGGGCGGCTGCTGCGACGGCAGCGCTCCCATGTGCTATCCGGACGGCGAGTTCCGGACGGGCAACTCCGACGTCCTGCTGGAGTCCCTGAAGGTCGAGGGGGTCGCCGAGGCGGTCCCGTTCTGGATGTCGGTGAGCCAGTACGAGGTGTGGAGCCACACCCGGCTCATCGTCGACGTGGTGGCGGGGCGCGGCAGCGGCTTCTCGCTGGAGGCCCCCGAAGGGGTGCGCTTCCTGATCCGTTCACGGCTGGTCGGGGCGTAGTACGGGAGGGGCCCCCGGCTCACGGGTTCAGGCTGCTGACCACCCCGGCCGTGGTGGAGATCCCGTTGGCGATGGTCGGCGCCATGCTCGTGCTCGCGAGGAGGAAGCCGAGCAGTACGCAGACCGCCGCGTGCGAGAACTTCAGTCCGCCCGTGCGCAGAAAGATCACTGCGAGGACCACGAGAAGCAGCACCACTGAGATCGAAATGGCCATGGCCAACCTCCTCCGCCGCCGCACCGGAATCGCGGCATTCGGCCGCCAGTGTGGCGGAGGAGGAGGCCCGTACGGCTGACTGGCACGTCCGCCGTACGGGTGGTTGTCGTCGGACGGCGCTTCGGACCGGCCGGTCGGTCTCAGACGCGCCGGTCGCGCAGGAACTGTTCGAGGCCCGCGAGGTCGTCGGTGTTGATGTGGTCGACACCGGCGTCCACCAGTTCGGCCCAGACGGCGTCCCGCGCGGGGCCCGCCAGATCGGGAGTCGCCCAGAAGCGCACGCGCTGCCCGCGTCCGTGCGCGGTGGCGGTGATGCGGCGCAGCTCGGCACGTTCGGCGGCCGGGAACTCGCCCACGCCCAGCCAGCCGAAGGTGTCCGTCCAGTTGGCGCTGATGAGCGGGACGAAGGACGCCGGGGCCGTGGTCCCCAGGTCGTCGAGCCGCCCGTCGTAGAAGGCGTACCGCACCCGCTGCGCCTCCATCGGGGCCCGGGCCGCGCGGTCGCCGGAGATGACGGGGGTGACGGCGCCGAGACGTACGGAGCCGTCCGTGCAGCTGCTCAGTATCGAGCGGTGGACGGCCAGTTGGCGGTGGAGTTCGGCGTAGGCGGCTGCGCCGTCCGTCTTGATGTCGATGAGCAGCTGTACGGGCCGGCGGTAACCCGGGTGTACGGAGCCGTGGTTGGCCCGTACGAGCGCGTGCAGCGGGTCGAGGTAGAGCGCGCGGAGCGTGCGGGCCGGGTCGAGATCGGCGGCCTCGTGCGCGACCAGCAGGTCGCCGTCCACCAGGAAGACATCGGCCTCCACGCTGGTGAATCCGTGGGAGAGGGCGTCGAGGAGGGGGCGGGGGTGCAGGTAGTCGTTGTGGGCGTGGGCCTGGCGCAGCGGGCGGGGGCCGGGGCCGCCCTTGCGCTCCGTCCGCGACGCGGCCTGGGCGTACGCGGGAGCCGCGACGGTTCCGGCGAGCGCGGCGACGAGTGTGCTGACGGCTCCGCGGCGGGTGGTGAGGGCCATGATGCCTCCGGGGGACAGAGTGGGGCGCGGTGGGGCGCGGTCCACGTGAGTATCCGCCGCGTACCGGCACAACCGGGACCGTCCCGCACAGAGTTCGCCGACGCGCCATCCGTGATTCAGACAGTCCCGGCACCGGCCACCCGGTCCGTGTTCCAGGAGCCACGCCCGGCCGCGACGCCCGCCACGCCCGCCCGCGTGACCGGCGGGACCGTTACCGGGGGCCCGGCAGACCGGCCAGAGCGGCCACCGCCTCCTTGTGCCGGCCCGTCGAACCCAGCGCGATCTCATCGGACTTGGCGCGCTTGAGGTAGAGATGCGCGGGGTGCTCCCAGGTCATCCCGATCCCACCGTGCAGCTGGACGCACTCCTCGGCCGCGTGGACGGCGACCCGCCCGCAGAAGGCCTGCGCGACGGCCACCGCGAGCGGGGCGTCGGGGCTGCCGGTGGCCAGCGCGTCGGCCGCGTTGCGGGCGGCGGCGCGGGCCGAGACAACCTCCAGCCACAGCTGCGCCATCCGGTGTTTGAGCGCCTGAAACGAACCGATGGGCCGGTTGAACTGATGCCGGTCGCGGGTGTGCCGGACGGTCTCCTCCAGGCACCACTCGGCGAGACCGAGCTGTTCGGAGGCGAGCAGTCCGGCCCCGGCCAGCAGCCCTCGGCGTACGGCGGCCTCCGCGGCGGGCGCCTCGGCGATCCGGAGCCCGGCTTCGCCGTCGACGGTGACCGTGGCGAGGGGGCGGGTCAGATCGAGCGGGGTCAGCGGTTCGACGGTGACGCCGGGCGACGCCGTCTCGACCGCGTACAGACCGTCGTCCTTCAGGACGAGCAGGACATCGGCGCGTACGGCGTCGGCGACCCCGGTGATCGTGATCGCACCGCTGTCGCCCGGCCCGGTGGGGAGCGGCGCGTCCGGGGCGGTGGAGAGCGGCAGCGCGAGCACCGCGACCCGGTGGCCGTTGGCCAGCGCGGTCAGCAGCCCCGCGACATCCGTGTTCTCCATGCTCTCGCCGTCGCAGGCGAGGAGCGTCTCGGTGGCCGTCACGGAACTGGTGAGGTAGGGGGCCGCGGTGACGCCCCGGCCCAGTTCCTCCAGTACGACAGCGGCCTCGCGGGGGCCCGCACCCTGGCCGCCGAGCTTCTCCGGGACCAGCAGCCCCGCCGCGCCGATCCCGGCGGCGAGCGAGGTCCACAGCTCGGGATCGTACGGATCGCCGGACTCGGCACGCCGGAGCGCCGCCGGCACGTCGCCCCGGTCGGTGAGCAACGACCGTACGGCGGCGCGCAGATCGGTCTCCGTGTCCGAGTAGAGCAGATCGGGGGAAGCGTCGGGCTGCGTGGTCATCGGGACAGGTCCTTCCAGGCGACGTCCTTGTCGTTGCGCGGCTCGGACGGCAGGCCGAGGACGCGTTCGGCGACGATGTTCAGCAGTACCTCGCTCGTACCGCCCTCGATGGAGTTGCCCTTCGACCGCAGATAGCGGTAGCCCGCGTCGCGCCCGGTGAAGTCGACCAGCTCGGGCCGGCGCATGGTCCAGTCGGAGTACAACAGGCCTTCATCACCGAGGAGTTCGACCTCCAGGCCGCTGATCTCCTGGTTGAGGCGGGCGAAGGCGAGCTTCATGCCGCTGCCCTCCGGGCCCGGCTGTCCGGCGACGAGTTGCTGGCGCAGCCGCTCCCCGGTCAGCCGGGCGACCTCGGCCTCCACCCAGAGTGTGACGAGCCGTTGGTGCAGATCGTGGGTGCGCAGTCCGGGCCGTTCGCGCCAGGTGCGGGCGATCGGGCCGATCATGCCGCCCTCGCGCGGGATCCTGGCGCCGCCGATGGACACCCGCTCGTTCATCAGGGTGGTCCGGGCGACCTTCCAGCCCTCGCCGACCGCGCCGAGGCGGTGCGCGTCGGGGATACGTACGTCCGTGAGGAAGACCTCGTTGAACTCGGCCTCGCCGGTGATCTGGCGCAACGGCCGTACCTCGACACCCGGGTCGGTCATGTCGCAGAGGAAGTAGCTGATGCCCTCGTGTTTGGGCAGGTCCGGGTCGGTGCGGGCGATGAGGATGGCCCAGCGGGCGAGGTGGGCGCTGGATGTCCACACCTTCTGCCCGTTGACGATCCAGTCGCCGGAACCGTCCTCGCGCACCGCGCGGGTGGCGAGCGCGGCGAGGTCCGAGCCGGCGCCGGGCTCGCTGAACAGCTGGCACCACACCTCCTCGCCGACCCACAGCGGCCGCAGGAAGCGCTCCTTCTGTTCCCGGGTGCCGAAGCGCAGGATGGTCGGCGCGGCCATGCCGAGGCCGATACCGATCCGGCGCGGGTCGTTGTCGGGGGCGCCCGCGGCGGACAGTTCGGCGTCCACGACGGCCTGGAGCGAGCGCGGCGCGTCGAGTCCGCCGAGCCCCGCCGGGTAGTGCACCCAGGCGAGTCCGGCGTCGAAGCGGGCCTTGAGGAATGCGGTGCGGTCGGTGTCGGCCGGCGGGTGGTCGGCCAGCAACTTCCCGGTCAGCGAGCGGAGTTCGGCGGCGTCGGTCATCCGGCGTCCCCTTGCGGGAGGACGACGACCCGTCCGGTGGTGGTGCCGTCGGCGACCCGCTGGACAGCGTCCGCGGCACCCGTCATCGGCACCCGCTCGCTGATGAGCGGCTTGACGGCGCCCCGGGCCGCGAGCTCGGTCAGCTCCTCGTGACAACGGAGCACCGCCGCCGGATCCTTGGTGTTGTAGAGGCCCCAATGCAGGCCCATGATCGTGTAGTTCTTGACCAGCGCGTGGTTGAGGGCCGGGCTGGGGATCGTGCCGCTCGCGAAACCCACGACCACGATGCGCCCCTCGAAGGCCACGCACTTCGCCGACTTCGTGTAGGCGTCGCCGCCCACCGGGTCGTACACGACATCCGCGCCCCGGCCGCCGGTGGCTTCCTTCACCGCGGCGACGATGTCGTCCGCACGACGGTCGATCACCACGTCACAGCCCAGTTCCCGGGCGACGCGAGCCTTGTTCTGGCCTCCGACGACACCGATGACGGTGGCCCCGGCCGCCTTGCCGAGCTGTACGGCGGCGCTGCCGACGCCGCCGGCCGCCGCGTGGACCAGCACAGTCTCTCCCGGCTGGAGGCGCGCCCGCCGGTGCAGGCCGAACCAGCCTGTCTGGTACCCGATATGGAGGGCCGCCGCCTCGGCGTCGTCCAGCGCCTCGGGCGCGGGCAGGAGAGCCGCCTCGTCAGCGACGGCGTACTGGGAGAGGCCGCCGTACGGCAGCGCGGGGTTGGCGATGACCCGGCGCCCGTCCGCCGTCTCCCCGCAGATCTCGACGCCCGGGGTGAAGGGCAGGGGCGGGCGCACCTGGTACTGGCCCCGGCAGAGCAGGGCGTCCGGGAAGTTGATGTTCGCGGCGCGGACCAGCAGTCGGACCTGCCCGTCGCCGGGCACGGGACGCTCCACTTCTTCGAGCCGCATCACCTCGCCCGGCTCGCCGTTCCGGTGCACTCGCCATGCCTGCATTTCGGGGCCTCCACACACGATGGGCAGTACCGCTCGTCGGATACTAAGCGGTCGCTTGTCGCTGTGGGAACAGCCCACTCACGTCGTCTTCATGGATCGGTACGGCATCGGTGCGGCATCGGTCCGAGGGCGGAGCCCGGTCGACGGACCCCTCGGTTCCGGCGGGTCAGTCGCGGCGGACTCCCGGCCCGACCGACGCTTTCCCGTCCGACCGCCCGACCGGACTCTCTCCGTCCGGGAAGACCGGAACAGGCCTCATCCGGCGCAGATACGCCTCCGCCTGCCAGATCGCCTCGCGCGCGGTGCGCCGCCCCATCAGGACACAGAGGGTGTACGCCACGTCCTCGAACCGTCCGCGTGTGGTCTCGTCGAAGGGATCGGCGAGCACCAGCCGCTCCCAGGCCCGATAGCGGCCCAGCAGGTCGGCGACCAGATGTCTGTCCGGCAGCAGCATGTGAACCACCTCCCGCATCGGAGTACCGCCGGCTCACCCAGGGGTTCCGTACGCCTGGATCGCGAGGTCGGCGTGGGGCGGACCCGGCACCGCGCGCAGCTCGACATCGGTCCCCGGCGACCATTGTCCCCCGGCGCCCCCGCATCCGCTCGTCGAGGCGCGGCGGCCGAAGAAGTGTGGCCGAGGGGCCGGAGCGGACGTGCCGGGTTCAGCGGGCGAAGACCTCGAAGGTCACGGCGGGCCGGCCGCCGAACCGCTCCGCCGCGGCCCGCGCGTTGCCGGTGAGAAACGTTCGGCAGTAGGTCTCCGGATCCTCGTCGGTCAGCGCCTCGATATAGGTGCGGTGCTGAAGGAGCGAGCGTACGGAACGCTCCAGGCCTGCCGTCGCGTCAACGGCGTGCGTGGGGGTCGCGGAACCCGCGACGGCCACCCAGCGGACCCCGTCCCAGGGTTCGACGCCCTGCTCCGTCAGCTCGGGGAAGATCCAGCGGTTTCCCGCGTCTCCGGCCGCGTCCAGCGTGGCCCGCCCCACGGCCCGGTGATCGGGGGTGTTCCAGGCGACGCCGCCCCAGGTGTCACGGTGGTTGAGCGTGATGACCAGTTCGGGCCGGTGGCGGCGGATCGCCGCCGCGATGTCCCGGCGCAGCCCGTTCCCGTACTCGATCGTGCCGTCCCGGTGACCGAGGAACTCGACCGTCCGGACCCCGACCACCGCGGCGCTCGCCCGCTGTTCACGCTCGCGAACCGGACCGCTCTCGGCCGGGGCGATGGTGTCGATGCCGGCCTCCCCACGGGTGGCGAGGAGATAGCCGACCTCGCGGCCCTCGTCGGTCCAGGCCGCGACGGCGGCGGCGCAGCCGTACTCCAGGTCGTCGGGATGCGCGACAACGGCCAGGGCGCGCTGCCAGTCGGACGGCATCGGTTCCAGCTGCTCGGTCATGTCCGCAGCGTACGACGGGTCGGCCGGGCGGTGCGAGGGTGGAGCGGTGGCCGTGCGGTCGTCAGTCCTCCTCGGTACGGTGTCAGTGCTCCTCGGTACGGCTGTCAGTCCTCCTCGGTACGGTGTCAGTCCTCCTCGGTACGGTGTCAGTCCTCGTCCCGCGCGAGCGCGAGCAGCCGGTCCAGGACGCGCGGCCCGCCCGCCCGTACCCCGTCGTGCTCGAACTCGTCCGTCACCCAGGTGCGCAGCCCGCGAATCGCGCGCGCGGTGCGCAGCGAGTGTGCCGTGTCGACATACATGTCGTCGTGGTAGACGGCGGCGGCGACCGGCACCTCGTTGGCGGCGAGCCGGGCGGTGTCGTACAGCGGAGCCCAGTCGGTACGGCCGGCGAGCAGTTCGGCGGTCTCGCGCAGGGGGCGCAGCGCCGGATCGGTGTCGAAGTGCCAGGGGTGGATGCTCTCGCCGGTGAAGTACAACGGGCCTTCCCCGGCCAGGGTCGTGGCCGCGTCGAACCGCGCGAACTCGCCGCGTACCCGCTCGGCGGCCCAGGCCGTGGGCCGCTCGCCCTGTGCGTAGATCGCCTCGTGGAGCACGGCGTACAGCGGATGCCCGGCATACGAGAGGGACGACGCCACGTTCTCCTGGAAAGTGTCGGAGAGCGCCGGTCCGTCCGGCGTGGATACGAAGGCGTTCTCCAGCAGATAGTGCAGCTGATGGCTTCCGTCGCTGCCGCCGAGCAGGATGCCGAGGGACTGGAAGGCCTCGGGCGTGAGGATGTGTCCGGAGGGGAGGACGGGCCGGTGTTCGGCCAGGTGCCCGACGATCCGGCGGGCCCGGCCGATGTCCTGCGGATAGCGGTGGTAGTGGGCCTCGACCTTGCGCGCGATGCGCGGGTACGCGGCGCGGTAGACCTCGTCCGCCGTGGCGTCGAGGGAGGGCAGGCCGCCGGTGATCAGTACGGTCTCCAGCCCTTCGGGCGCGGCGGCGAGATAGTGGGTGGCGCAGAACCCGCCGAAGCTCTGGCCGAGCACGGTCCAGGGGGCGCCGCCGGTCAGTCGCGGCCGGATGCTCTCGCAGTCGCGGACGATCGAATCGGCGCGGAAGTGCGCCAGATAGTCGGCCTGTTGGCGCGGTCCGCCGCGCAGCGGCAGGGTCTGCCGGTTGGCCGGAGTGGAGAGTCCGGTGCCGCGCTGGTCGAGGAAGAGCACCCGGAATTCCTGGAGCGCCCGGCCCAGCCAGGCCTGCCGGCCGATGAACCGACGGGCGCCGAAGCCGGGACCGCCCTCCAGATACACCAGCCACGGCAGGTCCGCGTCCGCCTTGGCACCGGCGACGGCCTCGCGTGCGTACAGCTCGATCCGCTCCCCCGACGGATCGCCGTGATCCAGCGGGACCTCGAAGCGGTGGTCGGTGAGGACGACGCCGGGCTGGCGATAGCTGGTCAAGGGTGCTCCTGTTCTCGTTCGCCCCCTTCGGGGCGGTCACGCGGGGACAGTTCAGCACACGGGCCCGCGACCGGCGGAACCCACCCCGCTGCGCACGAATGGATACGGACCGGGCACAGGACGCGTTCAGCGCCCGTACCGTTCCTGGGTCTTTCGCTGTCCCGACGCGCGGAGTCGCAGGGCCCGTTCAGCGCGTACGACGACTCGGACAGTCCCGGCCCGTGTGCGCGGGGAGCGGCACCCTCCTAGCGTGAGGCCATGATCCGGTTCGAGCAGGTCAGCAAGGTCTACCCGGACGGTACGGCCGCCGTGAACGACCTGTCCTTCGAGGTGGGTGAGGGGGAACTGGTGACCCTCGTGGGGCCCTCCGGCTGCGGCAAGACGACCACCATGATGATGGTGAACCGGCTGATCGAGCCCACGTCGGGACGTATTCACGTCGAGGGCCGGGACATCTCCGGCGTGGACCCGGTCGCGCTGCGCCGCCGGATCGGCTACGTCATCCAGCAGGTCGGGCTCTTCCCGCACCGCACGGTCCTCGACAACACCGCGACCGTGCCCTCGCTGGTCGGCTGGAAGAGGGCGAAGGCCCGCGCGCGCGCCGCTGAGCTGCTGGAACTGGTGGGGCTCGACCCCGCGACGTACGGTCCGCGCTATCCGGCGCAGCTGTCGGGCGGGCAGCGGCAGCGGGTGGGAGTGGCGCGCGCCCTGGCCGCCGATCCGCCGGTGCTGCTGATGGACGAGCCGTTCGGCGCGGTGGACCCGGTGGTGCGCGAGCGGTTGCAGAACGAGTTCCTCAGGCTCCAGGCGACGGTGCGCAAAACGGTGCTGCTGGTGACGCACGACATCGAGGAGGCGGTACGGATGGGCGACCGTATCGCGGTGTACGGGGAGGGCCGCATCGAGCAGTACGACAGCCCGGCCGCCGTCCTCGGCACTCCGGCCACTGACTACGTGGCCCAATTCGTGGGTGCGGACCGGGGGTTGAAGCGGCTGTCGGTCACCGCCGTCGAACCGGCCGACCTGGAGGAGCCGCCGGTCGCCAGGACCCGCGAGCCCGCGCGGGACGCGGCGGCGCGGATGCGCGCCGAGGGGGCCCGCTGGGCCGTGGTGCTGAACGGCGACGGCGAACTGCACGGCTGGGTCTCCACCGACGCGTTGACGGGTGCCGGGGAGCACGGCGCGGTGGGCGATCTGGCGCGGCGGATGGAGGCCTGGGTACCGCTGGGCTCACCGCTGAAGCAGGCGTTCAGCGAGATGCTCCAGCAGGACGCGGGGTGGGTGGCGGTGCTCGACGGGGCGCACTTTCTGGGGGTGCTGACCCCGGCGAAACTCCACGAGGCGCTGCGCCGCTCGGTCGACGCGGACGCCCACGGCATCGGGCGGGACGAGGTCGACTTCGACTCGGTGTCGGACGCGTAGCCGCGTAGTCCGGCACACTGGGGCCCGCGTCTCAACCGGCACACCGAGTCCCGCGTCTCAACCGGCACATTGAGCCCCGTGTCTCAACCGGACAACGGGATCAGCCCCTTCGACTCCAGGTAGGCCCGGGACACGTCCTCGGGCAGTCGGCGCCGGCTGTCGACCTGCTGGTTCATCAGGGCCAGGTCCTTTGTTGTCAGCACGGTGTTCAGTTTGTCCAGCGCCCTGGTGACTCCCCTGCTCCCGGCGCGTGCGCGGTTGACGACGGGAACGAGGTAGTCCGCGTTCTGGAGATGCCTGTCGTCCGCGAGCAGTACCAGACCGAACCGGCCGAGTGTCGCGTCGGTCGTCGTGGTCAGCACCATCTGGTCCTGCCCCCTCTCCACGGCCTGTTTGGCCGGGGTGGTGCCGACGCCTTTGGGGTCGATGCCGGTGATGTCGACGCCGTACGTCTTCTTCAACCCGGGCGCGCAGTAGGGGCGCCGTACACATTCGTCACCCGCTGCCAGCCTCACCGGGAGCCCGGATCCGCCCAGGTCGCTCAGCGTCCTGAGGTGATGCTTCCGGGCGTAGCCGGCGGCGACGGCGAAGGCGTTCTGGTCGACGGCCCGGCCCGGATCGAGGACGGTGAGTCCACGCGCCGCCGCCAATGAGCGCAGCGACTTCATGGTGGTGGCCAGATCCGGTGAGCCGACGGGCTTGGCGGCGGCTCCGTTGGCCTTGGCGTTCAGCCAGTCCGCGAAGGTCGCCGCGTATTCGGGTACGACATCGATCTGGCCGCTCTCCAGGGCCGGTTCGTAGATCTCCCGGTTGGTGACCGCGAGGATCTTGGTGTGGTACCCGGCCCGGTTCAGCAGGAGGGCGTACATCTGGGCGAGCAGATCGCTCTCGGTGAATCCGGCGGAGCCGATGGTCAGATGCCTGCTGTCGCCCGGTGGCGCGATGACCTCGCCCCGGTTCTCCAGGGACGGCCCGGTGGAACAGGCGGTGGCCGCGAGAGGCAGGGCGATGCTCACAGCGACACCGAGGGCACGACGGACGGAACTCATGGCGACACCGACGGCACGACGGACGGAACTCATGGCGACACCGACGGCACGACGGACGGAACGGGCGCGCCCGGCAGCACGGGGGATGCGGCCGGGCCCGCCGGGAGCAGCGCCGAGCCGTCTCATCCGGCGCCGCCCCTCCCCCACTGCGGGGCCAGCCGTTGCACCACCTCGAACACCCCCTCCACCAGCAGCGCGAACACGGCGACCAGCACCGCCCCCGCGACCACCTGCGCGGTGTCAGCGAGATTGAATCCGGCGGTGATGATCCGGCCGAGACCGCCGCCGCCGACCAGTGCCGCGATCGTCGCGGTCGCGACGAGTTGGACGGCCGCGATCCGTACGCCGGTGAGGATCAGCGGCAGGGCGAGCGGCACTTCGACCCGCCGCACCAACTGACTGTCCGTCATGCCCATTCCGCGTGCGGCCTGTACGACATCGCCGTCCACGCCCCGCATACCGACGTAGGCATTGGTGAGCAGCGGCGGGATCGCGAACAGGACGAGCGCGACGATCGTCGGCCACTGTCCGTACGAACCGAGCGGGGTGAGGAGCAGCAGTACGAGGACGGCGAAGGTGGGAACGGCCCGGCCGACGTTGGAGATATTGACGGCCAGGGCGCCGCCCTTGCCCAGGTGGCCGAGGATCAGGGCCACGGGCAGCGCGATGGCGCAGCTGATGACAAGGCAGACGACGGTGAGGAAGAGATGCTGCCCGAGCCGGTTCCAGATCCCGTCGGGACCCGCCCAGTGGGAGGCGTCGGTGAGCCAGGACCAGGCGGCGGAGAGTGTGTTCATCCGCGCACCTCCCGCGTGCGGTCAGTCGTGTCCTCGCTCGTGCGTTCTCTCGTGTCTTTCCTCGTGCGGTCACTCGTGCTCTTCCTCGTCCGGTCCTTCCCGCGTTCCCTCGTCCAGGGCGTGAGCAGCCGCTGGAGTCCGAGCAGCAGCAGATCGGCGATGACCGCGATGAGGACACAGAGGACGGAGGCGGTGAACACCTGCGCCTTGAAGAAGGTGTTCATCCCGGCGTAGATGAGATTGCCGAGGCCGCCGTAGCCGACGATCGCCCCGATGGTGACGAGGGAGACGGCGGAGACGGTCGCGATGCGCAGCCCCGCCATGGCGGCGGGCAGCGCGAGCGGCAGCTCGACGGCGAGCAGCAGCCGGACCGGACCGTATCCCATACCGCGTGCGGCCTGCCGGGTCTCCTCGGGCACCGCCCGCAGTCCGGCCAGGATGTTCCGTACGAGCAGGGTCAGCGAGTACAGGACGAGGCCGGCGACGACGAGCGAGGCGGAGAGTCCGTACAGCGGCAGCAGAAGGGAGAACATCGCGAGCGACGGGACGGTGTAGAGGACGGTCGTGACCCCGAGCACGGGACCCGACGCCCAGTTCCAGTGGCGTGCCGCCAGCGCGAGGGGGACGGCGATCACCAGGCCGAGCAGCACTGCGGCGAAGGTCAGCTGGAGGTGCTGGAGCACCGCGTCCCAAAGGATCCCGCGGCGGCTGGAGAGATAGGCGCCGCAGATCCACTCGTTGCGCGCGAGGCAGTCGTCCGGAAGCGCGGTCACCCGTCCATTGCAGCCCTGCCCAGGGGCGGCCGCGCGTCGTGCTGGACCGTACGGCGGTCGCCCGGGTCCCCTGCGGGGCGCGCCCGCGCTTTGCTGTCCCCCGGTCGGGTCAGCGGTGGTCACCGTGCGAGGGTGCCGCCCGCCGACATGATCTTCAGGGTCTCGATCAACGTACGTACACCGAATCCCGTCCCACCGTGCGGAACCTCGTCGTAGGGGCCGTCGTCGTTGAAGGCGGCCGCTGCGATGTCCAGGTGCGCCCAGGGCTTCCCCGCGGCGACGAAGTCCCTGAGGAACAGGGCCGCTTGGACGGTGTCGCCGTAGCGGTTGGAGCAGTTCACCCGATCGGCGACGGCCGAGTGAAGGTGCCTGCGCTCGTCATTGAGCAGAGGCAGGCGGCAGAGCGACTCGCCCGCCAGGGCCGCGCCCTCCAGCACCGCGTCGGCGAGCCGGTCGTCGGTGGAGAACAGTGCCCCCGTCCGTGTCCCGAGCGCGTGGGCGACGGCCGAGGTGAGGGTGGCCACGTCGACCACGATGTCGGCCCCGCGCGGCCCGGGGCGCGACGCGTAGGTGAGGACGTCCGCCAGGACCACGCGCCCCTCGTTGTCGGTGTTGACGATCTCGGTGGTCGTCCCGTCGAGGTGCCGTACGACATCACCGATACGGAGGGCGTCGCCGTCCGGCATGTTCTCGGCCAGCGGCAGATGGGCACGGACGCGTACCGGCAGACCGAGCCGGGGCAGGGCGACGAGCGCCCCGACGACCGCGGCCGCGCCTCCCATGTCGGACTTCATCGACCGCATCTCCACGGACGGCTTGAGGGACAGCCCGCCGGAGTCGAACGTGATGCCCTTTCCGACGAGACCGACCGTGAGCGCCGGGGGCTCGGTCGGGGGCGTGCCCGACGGCGCGGCCGGGGGCGTGTACTCCACCTCCACGAACCGCGCCGGTTGCCGGGACCCCCGGCTGACGGCGGCGAGCCCCGCGAGGCCCAGTCCGTCGAGGCGCGATCCCTCGTGGACCACGCAGTCGAGCCCGTGCCGTTCCGCAAGGCGCCGGATGCGGTCGGCGAATTCCGGCGGTGTCAGTTCACCACCGGGGCAGTTGACGAGATCGCGGGCCAGGCATGTTCCCTCGCAGACGGCCAACGCCTCGGCGACTGCCTCGTGTTCGGCGGTGACCACGACGATCTCGGTCAGCGTCCCTGCCGGCCGGTTCGACCTGTACGCGTCGTAGCGGTACGAGGCGAGGGCCGCGCCCTCCGTCACCGCGCGGGCACGGTCGGCCGCCGGAACGTCACTGTCGTCGAGCACGGCGAGGTCGAGGCGCAGCGTACGCGCGGGGCCCGCGGCGCGGACGGCGGCGGCAGCCGCCCTGCGGAACGTGGCCGTCGTGGCCGAACGGGCCTGCCCCAGACCGACGTTGAGTACGACCGCGCGGCCGTCGGAGGACGGCTCGGCGACGACCTGGCCGGGGCGGGCCAGAAAGCCGCGCCGACGGCTGTAGGCGCTCGTCGGCATGCCGGAGTGCCAGGGGAGCGCGATGACGTCCGCCGGCCGGCGGACGTCATCGGCCGAGACGCGGACCACCCGTCAGACGCGCTCGTAGGTCGTGCACGTCTGGTCCCTGCGGAGCAGCCCCTCGTCCACCAGGGCACGGCGCAGGCTCACCCAGTCGTCGAACCACTCGCCGCACAACGCGTTGACCTTGGCCTCGGAATAGACTTCGCCGGGCTGAAATGAGTCCGCCACGACGGGCAGCACACGTGCGCGTACCGCCGAATCGCCTGGAATGGCCTTCAGCCGGCCACGGCGGAAGTAGGCACCCGCCCCGTCACCGCCGCTTCGGCCGGTCACCCGCACTTCCGCCTGGATGGCCTTCTGGAATGCGTCCTCCACCAGCCGATATGTATTCGTTTCGCGGTCGAGAACGGCGATTCGGCCGTCCACCAGCTTCTGCAATGCGGCGGCCGCCGCCGGGGGACGGAGCTTCGCGAGTTCGGCGACCTCCGCCAGAGAAGTCGCGCCGAGCACGAGAGCCGCGTAGGCGGAGCGCCGGTCCGGTTGGGCGAGGGTGCCGACCAGGTCGCCACAGGAGGGCGGACGCTCCTCGGTATTGGTCGTGTCCACGTGGTCCACCTTCGGGATTGTCATGGGGGTCATCGGGTCGCCCGTAGGGTATCGAGAAGAAACGGACCTACGGCCGCGGTGAGCGTCCCATTTTCAGCCAGGCCGCCGGGACAGTGGCGGAGCACCGAGCGTGAGGGGTACGGAAGTTCGGGCACGTTTCGGTGTGCCCTTCGCCGGCGGCGAACGGTAGGCGGACGGCTGGTGACGGACCGCGAGTGCGATGACTTTGGTTCCCTCGATGAATACCCACCGACGGAGCTGCCAGTTCCGCAAGATTTCGCATGCGTATTCCCATCGCGGCCCGTCCCATCCCTGGGCTTGCAGGTCACGGAATCTGGTGCCGCCGATGACCGCACGGAACAGCCGGGCCTCGTCGCCGCGCAGTGTGGTCTCCTGGCGCGTAAGTCCCGGGCGCCGGTCACTGAGGACCACACAGGCGAAACCCAGCCGATAGGTGAAGGCGGCCGCCGCGTGGCGGGTCCGCCAGATCCGTACCTGGGCCGCCAGCCGCCGTCTGAGCTCGGCGTTGCGGCTGTCTTCGGTGAAATCACCCTCGAAGTGGTAGGCGATGTCCCAGAGGTCCTCGGCCGATACGCCGGGGTAGACGAACCGGTAGCCGGGGAAAGGGCGCGACAATTCGAGTCCGTAGGTCTCCGGTGATTCCACATAGGGACTGAACCGGTCGAAGTGTACGGCCAGGATGTCGGTGTCCGGCGGTTCGAGATGACTGAGGGAGGGGACGGTGTCGAGTTGGGTGAGGATCGACTCCGGCGTCTCGTTCGGGAATCCGGTGAGAATGTTCCAGACGGGCCGGACTCCGAACTCTGCGCAGCCGAGCAGGAATCGTACGTTCTGGTAGGCGGTGGCGCCTTTCTTCAGTACGCGCAGCCCTTCGGTACTCAGACTTTCGATGCCCGGCTGTACGGAGCGGACGCCGGCCCGGCGCATTCCTCGAATGTCTGCCCATTCCATGTTCGCCTTCACCTCGAAGAACAGGGAATGATCCGTACGCAACTCCTCGACCTGCGGCAGCGCGGTTTCGAGGTACTTGAGGTCGAGGATGTTGTCGACGGCGAAAAAATCGAGCACACCGTAGCGATCCATCAGGTAGCTGAGTTCACCGGCCACCGAATCGGGATGCTTGCTGCGATAGCCGAGCGTCGCCCCGTTGAGACCACAGAATGTGCAATGGGCTTTCTCGCCCCACCAGCAGCCGCGGGAGAACTCGACCGGCAGCGTGATGTCCGCTTCCAGCTTGTGCAACCCGGCCGCCCGCAACTGCTCGAAGAATCCGTCGTAATTCGGCATCGGCACACTCAGCAGATCCGTGGCAGGCGCCTCGACCTGAGGTACGGGCCCCTCGTGCCGCCTCGCGATCAGCCGGCCCACCGATGCGACGGGCGCGCCCGCGGCCACCTGCCTCAGCAGCGCGACGAACGCCTCCTCCCCCGGTCCGTCCACGATGGCGTCCACCGCGGGAAAGTTGGCCAACAGCGCCCGTCCCATGGGCCCTTCGCAGTTGCTGCCGCCGAGCACGATCGTCCCGGTGAACCCCGCGGCGCGCAGCCGGTCGGCCACCGCGAGAGTCGGGCCGTTCTGGCTGAATGTCGTGGTGAACCCGATGACATCCGGCGCGGCTTCGAGCAGCGACGCCGTCGTCTCCTCCACATGCCGGTCGGCGACCTCGCGCAGGGCGTCGATCAGCGAAATCGTCGCCTCGGCGACGTCCTTGGAGCGCAACAGATCGAAATACGCGCCGCGTTCCGTCGCATCGCCCCGGCGGAGCGAGTAGATCCAGTCCCCGACCGACAGGTGATAGAGCTTTTCGGAAACGAGTTCGTAGGCGTCCGCCCAGTCCGCGTGGTTGAAGCCGAGCATCCGCTGCGCGAGGGCGTAGAAGTCGAGGTAGGCATAGTCCGAGACGACCTGCCAGCCTTCGGCCTCGGCGACGGAACGCAGGGTCCCCACCTGGATCGAGGGCCGCGCCACGTTGTTCCACGGCATGGACACGAGCGTCACTCGCCCGGCTTTGCCCACCCCCCTGGCTTTACCCACTCCCCCGGCTTCACTCATGCGCCCGGCTTCGCTCATGGCGCGCTCACCAGACGAGCCTCAGGTCGTAGGCGTTGCGCAGGAACGGCGGCTCCGACGGGCCGGCTCCCCCCGTCCGGGCCGCCGACGGCCCGGACGCCTCGGGCAGCCGATACCGGGGGATGCGCGCGTGCCACTCGTCCATGGCCGTAAGGATCTGGGTCCGCGCGAAGGCGGCGCCCAGACACTGGTGATGCCCGGTGCCGAACGCGATGTGCGGGTTCCGCTCCCGGTCGAAGTGGATCCGCCCCGGCTCGGGGAAAACGTCGGGATCGTGGTTGGCGAGAGCCAGCGGCAGGAGCACCGTCTGCCCCCGGTCCGCGACGCTGCCCGCCCCGTCACGCGCGGCCATCCGCCCGGGGTACATGCAGGAGAACGCCCGGAGGAACTCCTCCACCGCCGCCGGTCGGACGTCCCTCTCGGCGAGATACCGCTGCCGGTCCTCTTCGTGACACGCGAGGTGCTGTACGGCGTTGGCCATGTGGTTGACGGTGGAGTCGACCCCGGCGAGGAAGAGCACGGACAGCAGCGAGACCCGGTCCTCGTCGGTGACGGGGGCGCCGTCGACCTCCCAGGTGAACGTCGCGGTGGTGAGGTCGTCGGCAGGCTCGGCGTGTCGACGCCCGACGTGTTCGCGGACGTACCTTTCGAGCGCCGGGAGGCCCACGTCGGAGTAGGAGGCCTCTCGTGGGTCGGGGGCGGACCGTGCCGCGATCATCGCGCGGTTGATCCTGAGGAGGTGGTCGAGGTCCTCGACGGGCCAGCCGACGGCCATCATCAGGTTCTCCAGCACATACGGCCGGGCGAAGTCCTCGTTGAACGACACCTCGCCGTGCTCGACGAACCGCTCGATCCGCTGCCGGGCGTTCCGGCGGATCATCGGCTCCAGTTCGCGCACCCGGCCGGGCGTGAACCACGCGGCCAGCTTCCTGCGCCATTCCGCGTGCGGGCTGCCTTCGACGGTCAGCGGGATCCAGCGCTCCTCCTCGGCGCCCTCGGCGGCGCTGACGTGCCCGACGGTGAACTGGTCCTCGTCCTTGAACGCCTTACAGATGGCCTCGTAGGTGGTGAACACCCAGAACCCGGCGCCCCGACCGCTGTAGAACGCACCGTCGCGGGCATGCTCGGCCGCCACCCGGCGGTACTCCGCGGGGGCGTTGAAGAACTCGAAGTCGACGGCTTCCGCCTCGGCGCGCACAGGCGCCCGGGTCGCCCCCGTCGCTTCCGCCGTACTCGTAACTTCCGCCGTCCGCGTCCCCCCGGTCGGCTCCGTCCCCCCAGTCGGCTCCGTCCCCCCGGCCCGCTCCGTCACCCCGGTCGTCCCCGTCGCCTCCGGACAGTTGTCAGCCTGCACCAGCAGTCTCCTTCTCGCGTTGAGCGCCGGTAACCGGCGGGTCGAGTTCGCCGCGGGGCCATGCGCGGGCGTCGAGCCCCGCCGCCGCGAGCCGCAGGCCCCAGAGGTGGTCGAGGTCGTCCCCGTCGAGGAAGACGCCGTCGACCATCACACCGTCGGGCCGGGCGAGGGCTCCGATGCCCTCGACGGGAGGCCGACGGTAGAAGACCAGATTCGCCCGGCCCACGGCGGATGCGTCGCCGGGCGGTTCGCCCCACCCCATGGCCTCGTGGGCGTCGACGGTGGCCGCACGCAGGATCGCGCCGAGGCCGAGTCCCGCCCGGGAGAGCTCGGCCAACTCCTTGTGGTACGAGGGCCCTGCCACGACGAACGGGTTCCCGCAGTCGGTGCCGACGAGCAGCCGTGCGCCCTCGTCGGCGAGCGCGCGGGCTACATCACCGAGCCGGTCCACCAGCGCGCTGCGCTCCCTCGCCTCGGTGCGGTCGGTCCTGAGGGCGTCCCGAGCGGCGCTGCTCCATGCCCCGCGCCGGCTGGGGGTCGCCACCTGGATGGTCACTCCGGACGGCCGGGTGAAGCGGCGTTCCCCGGTCCGTGCCCGCCAGGCGGTGAGCGTGGGGCACACGAAGTGGCCGGCGAAGTCCGCCGCGACGGCGTACGCCTCGTCCTCGTTCCGGCCCAGCTCCCGGGCCAGGGCGCGCCAACGCTCGGCCGGGGGCAGCCGGAACACGTTCGGCACGATGCCGTAGAGGTGCTCGGTCGACCTCATGCCGTGGCGCGCCAGATCGAGCGGAACCCGCTCCGGGACATGCCCGACGACGGGGAGACCCGCGCGTTCCGCCTCACCGGCCAGGTTCGCGAACACCGGCTCCTCAAGATCGTCATAGACCTTGATCCCGTCGAACCCGAACGCGATCGCCTCGTCGATCACCTGCCGTACCGCCCGTGTGCCGTCCACGATCGTGGCCGCGTGCGGCACGCGGGAGCGTGGGCCGTCGACCACCCCGGTCGCGACCCACGGCCGCGGTACGACGGCATGCCGGGCCCGGTACACACCCGCCGTGTAGCGGTGTGCGGGCTCGCCCCACATCTGGCGGTACGCGGTCACTCCGTACACGAGGAGGCCGACGAGGTCGGAGACCGACGACACATGCGCGTGGGCATCGACGAGTCCCGGCGCCGCGAACCACGCGTACGGTGTGGCCCGGCCGCCGACGGGCCGCGTCGGACTCCAGCCGACGACCGTCCCGTCGACCACCTCCAGGTCGCGCGGTGGCGAGACGTCGCCTGTCGCCACATCGATCAGCCCGATGGCGCGGACGACATGGCTGCGGCTGCGCCCCGCCATCTCCTCCAGCGCGGAGACGAGCGGGACGCCGGCGGGCAGCAACCCCGTCCGGTGCTGCCAGAGGGCGTCCTCGGTCGCTGTCATCCGCCCTCCCTTCCGGCCGTGCGGACGGTGCCGGGCGAGGCGTCGACCGGGGCGTCGAGTGTGTCCGCCACCCGGCGGCCGACCTCCGCGAGCCGGGCGGCGGCCCGCACCCTCGACGGGCTGTCCACGAGCCACAGCCGTGCGCCGAGCCGTTTCTCGCTGGTACGGAACGTGGTCAGGTCGGAGTCACCGTCCGCGGTGACCAGCACGAGATCCTGGGCGCTGTGGCGGCGCTCGACGCCGCGGCCCGATCCGTACAGCAGCCCACGGGTCGCCGCCGCCAACTCGCCCTGATCGACCCGGTCGCAGGCCTCGACCATCCAGGGCGGGGCGCCCACCTCGGTGAAGTGGTCGCGCAGGTAGGCGTGACCGTCCGGCCCCTCGATGGCCGAGGCCTCTTCCTCGACGGCCCCCGCGGGGATGTCGACCGCCTCGCCGTGCGCGCAGAACGAGAACGCCCGGGCCACCCGGTCATCCACCGCGGCGGCCTGGAGGGCGACGCGCCCGCCGAAGTAGGTGCCGAACACGCTGTACCGCTGCCGGGGGAACAGGTCGAGGACCGCCTGGACGTCCTCGACATAGCGGTCCACCGCGTGGCGTGCTGCGCTGCCGACGTGCTCGCTCTCGCCGCGGCCCCGGAGGTCGAGTGCGACGACATCGACGTCCGGCAGGGCGTCGAGGAATCCCGATTCTCCCCAGATACGCGTGTCCATGGCGACGCCGTGCACGAGGACGAGAGTCTCGCCCGGCCCGGGTCTGCGGATGCCGCGGACACGCGCGCCGTCGCTCGACACCGCCTCGAAGCGCTCCGGGCCGCCGACGCCGTCACCGCTCCGCACTGCGGCCTCCCAGCGCGGCCGCACGGCCCAACTCATCGCGCCTGCTGTCGTGTACGGCGAGCACCAGAGCGCGCATGCCCTCGACGTGGACCCAGCCGCACGCCGTCCACTCACGCAACCCGCTCCGCACATCCGCCTCCGGCGTGCCGGTCTTCTCGCTGACGACGCCGATGGCCTGGCCCACGCGCCCGCCGTGGACGAGCGAGCGGAACAGTCCGTCGGCCCACCCCCGCAACACGTGCCGGCCCGTGCCCACATGGGGCCGGTGGTCATGGACGATCGTGACGCCCGGCCCGAACCGATAGGAGAAGCGGGACTGCTCATGGAGCTTCTTCCACAGCCCCACCCGCGCGCCGAGGCGGCGGCGCAGGGTCAGCATCGTCTCGTGGTCGGCCTGTTGGACGGTCTGCTCGTGCTCGAACGAGTAGGCGAGCGCTGTCCGCTCCTCGTCCCTGCCCGGGTGGATGAACTCGTACTTCTTCTCGGGGCCGCGCAGCTCGATGCCGAATTCAGCGGGCCGTTCGAAGTACGGGCTGTAGCGGTCGACGCGGACCTTGCTCACCGTCGACGGTGGCGCCAGGTGCGAGATGAAGGGGATCAGCCGGAGCTGCTCCTCCAGCATCCCGGGAGACTCGCCGGGCATCGCGGACAGCAGATTCCACTGGGCGTCGATGCCCAACTCCTGGCAGAGGACGAGGAAGCGCAGATTGTGAAATCCCGTCGCGCCTTTGCGCAGCAGCTTCAGCGAGCCGGTACTGAGGCTTTCGATGCCGGGCTGCACCATGGTGACGCCCGCCGCGCGCAGCTCTCCCAGCTCCCTGGGTCCGAGGTTGGCCTTCACCTCGAAGAATGTGGTGATGTCGACCTCCGCATCGGCCAGCGCGGACAGGCCGTTGTCACTCTTGGCCAGGATCGTGTCGACGGCGTATGTGTCGAGAATTCCCTGACTCTCCGTCAGCTCTCTCAGGGTGTGCACGAGTTGCCGTCCCGGCTTGCTCCGGTAGGGCATACCGCTGCCGTTCTCGCCGCAGAAGGTGCACTGCATTTTCTCGCCCCACCAGCATCCTCGGGACATCTGGAAGGGCAGGGCCACATGGGGCGTGATCAGGTCGCTCCAAGGGAGCCGGCGCAGGCGGCGGAAGTACTCGTCGTACCGGGGTACGGGTGTGGCCTCGACCGACTGGACCACGGGCAACGAGACGCGCAGGGCTCCCTCTTCCCGCAGGACGATCCCGGGGGCGGACACCAACTCGTCCGCGCTCTTGGCGGTACTGATCGCGGTCACCGCCCCCTCGCCCTCGCCCTGCACGACCCCGTCGACGAACGGATAGGCGCGCATCACGGCCTCGCCCATCGGGCGGTCGCAGTTCGCGCCGCCGAGGAAGACGAGCCGGTCGGGTGCCCGGTCCTTGATGGCGGCGGCGATGGCCAGAGCGGGCACCAGCTGGCTGAACGAGGTGGTGAACCCGAAACAGTCGGCGTCGGTCGCGACAAGACGGTCGGCCAGCGCCGCGGTGAAGCGGGGAGCGGCCTCGCGCAGCGAGAGAACACAGGTCACCAGGTCGGCCGAGACCCCGTGTTCGTGGAGGAACGCCGCGTACCGGTCACGCGTGGACGTCTCGTCGCTGTCGCCGACCAGAGGAAGCGCGCCGCCGAAGATCCAGTCACCGACGCCGAGGCCGTACAGCTCCTCGCCGATGGTGTCGTAGACGGTGACGAACCGCGCCGGGTCACAGTTCAACGACTCGATGGCGAACTCGAACCAGTCCAGGTAGACGTACTCGGACGTGATCGGGTCTCCGCTGCCCTCCGTGCCCAGCGCCACGAGTGCGGCGATCTGGATCGACGGGCGGTACAGGCTGTTCCACGGCGGCGCTACGAGGACGAGCTTCATGTCCGCCCGCTCCTCTGTCGCCGCAGAACCGCGCCGAGCCGTCCGGTGGGCAGCACCGGGTAGCCCGCGCGCGCCTTGTCGAGCATCTCCAGTCCGGGGGCGACGACGTCCACGACCGTGATGGCGCCCGGCCTGGTCAGGACGCGGTAGTGGACGTCGACGCCCACGCCACGCAGCTGGTCGACGAGGTGTCGCAGGAGCTGTTCCGGCGTGGCGGTGACCGGTAGGCCCTCGTCGGCGCGGAACGGGTGCCGCTCGTGGGAGAGCCGGTGGACATCGAAGCGTGCGGCGGCCAGGTGGCGGGGGTAGCGGCTCAGGGCCGTGACGATCTGGTTGGCCTCCCGGTCCTGGTCGACGGGCCCGTGCTCGAACATGGTGCGCACCTGGAGGTATTCGAGCAGCGCCCGTTGCAGGGCGTAGGTCTGTACGGGCGACGCTCCGCTGCCGATCAGCCGGACCTCCTCGTGACTCGCGGCGTCGCACACCACATAGGCGGGCACGCCGGTGTCGCAGGTGATCGAGACGATGAGGACCGGAGCTCCGCGCGCCGTCTCGACGCAGTCGGCCAGCTCCTTCAGGTCGGCGGGGAGGCTGTCCTGATCGATGACGCGCAGGCCGGTGTCACCGTCGGTCATACCGAAGTACGACCGCGCGAGTTGGTACGACCAGGCGTCGCGCTCGATCAGTTCGTTGACCGCGTGGACGAGCGCTTCGAAGAGCGTGGCCCCGGCCGCGTATCCGGCGCTGGACGTGTAGTGCCAGAGCGTCCTGAACGATCCGTCGTCGGCCGGATGCGGCCAGTTGCGGTAGCCGCCGTCGCGGAGGAAGACGGGCTGATGGTGTGAGGCCGCCTCGTCCACGGGCTCGCCGAAGGCCGCGGCGACCGGACGGTAGGCGCGGGCGAGGATCGGTGCGTCCGGGGCGATGTCGCCGAGCCGCTGCAACAGCGCCGACCGCCGCGCCGTCGGCTGGCCGGCGATCTCACGACCGGAGAGGAACGCGGCGTCGCGGGCCCCGGGGTCGCGCCGCCAGTCGAGGTGGTAGTGCTCGGCGCTCTCGAAGAGCGCGCTCGCCATGCTGCGGTGCCCCAGGCCCTTGCCGGAGCTGCGCGAGCACAAGTTGCCCTCGGCGTCCTTCAGTTGGACCTCGTACGTCGGTGCGTTGTCGAGGCCGTATTTCCAGATGTCGGGTGTCAGCCGCTCGGCGGTCAGCCAGTCACCGACGGCGGCGAGCGCCGTCCCGATGGGTGTTTCACGTTCCGGCGGGATGTCCTCCTTGAGGGATCCGCTCAGTAGGGCTGCGGTCAGAAGGTCGTGATCGACGTGATCGGTCAAGGATCTTCCTCACTTCCCCCGTATCGAAGACGGGAATGCCTGCGCGGACGAGGCCCAGGAGCGGCTGTGGATGTGACACCACATGGGCGAAATAGAGGCGGGTGTCTTCGGTGCCGGGACCGGATATGTCGATCGCACCGGAGTCGGCCCAGGTCGCGATGGAGCGGGCCGCCAGTTCCTCCAGAGGGGAGGGACACGGGGCGGCACCGGGCGGCGCGGCATGGGGTATCGGGTCGAAGTCGAGGGTGACGCAGCGCTTCAGCAACGGCCACCGGTCGAAGCGGCGTACGAAGAAGCGCTCGGCCGGCCCGGCGGTCGTGTTGGACCGCCAGAGCGTTTCGGCCTGGGCGAGTTCGAGCATGGCGCGGGCCGTCGCCTCGGCCGTGGTGGAGGCGCAGCCGACGCCGGTGGCGGGCATCAGCCGTCCACCGCGTCTCGACAGGGCGAGGACGGTCGGCGTCCGGGCGGCGAAATCGATGGGAACGGTCTGAACGACGGTGTCGTCGTGGTCTCGGAAACCCCGCCCGGACACGTCGTCGGACGGGCACCCCGAGGGGCCGGTCAGGCACCGGTAGAGAAAGGCGCCGTAGTTCAGCAGCTCGGTCAACTCGAAGAGGGCGCCCCGCAGGGCCTCGTCGGGCGACGGCGCGACGGCCCACCCGATCGTGCTGGACAGGCGCGCCTCCTGCGCAGTGAGCTCCGCCGACCGCAGCTCCTGGCCGGCCACCCACGGTGACGACCAGAACATCGGCACCTGCTCCGGAGAGCCTCCGGTGAGCGAACGGTAACGGCGCACGAGGCAGCCGTCGGGCACCGTACGCACTCCGTCCGACAGCGGATGGGGTGCCGTGCCCCGGCCGGCTCGTGTCGTGGGCGGGCGGGCGACCAGGGCGAAGGGTGTGCACGCCACGAGCCGTTCGACGGCCTCGGACAGTGCCTTCTTCCGTGCGACGGCCTCGGCCTTCGCGGTCCCGTAACCATCGGCCGGCGCGGTGCCCGTTTCGGGCACCACCGTGCACCGGACCGTCACCGTTCGATCCGACGGATACGAACGGTAGGCGACGTCCCGTAGCACGCAACTGGCCACCGATGCCTCGGTCATGGTCCCTTCTTCCCTGTACGCCCGCCTCGCCGACTTTCTTCTCCTGCTTCGCCTGCTTCTCCAGGCGTCTACGCGGGGTGGGGCGTCAGGCGCTCGGGTCCGAGTCCTCGGACCAGGTGCCCCACGACTCGAGTTCGGTCAACTCGAGTGCGCTCAGCTCGGCGTTGTTGGGGTCGTCGTTGAGGAAATCCGCTGTCATGCAGTCGAATACGACTACGGGGCCCATCGTGATCGTCCTTTCGCTGTTGTCAGTGCTTCGACGTCGTGCCGTGGTGCGTTGTCGGGAATAGGGCAACCTCCCTTCAGTCGCGGCTGGTGAGGGTGAGTGGTACGGGGGTGCGGGCACGTCTGGGGGTGCCTTTGGCCGGCGGGGAACGGTAGGCGGACGGCTGGTGACGGACCGCGAGTGCGATGGCTTTGGTTCCCTCGATGAACACCCATCGGCGGCGCTGCCAGCTCCGCAGGGTGTCGAGCGCGGACTCCCATCGCGGCCCGTCCCATCCCTGGGCTTGCAGGTCACGGAATCTGGTACCGCCGATGACCGCCCGGAACAGCCGGGCCTCGTCGCCGCGCAGAGTGACCTCCTGCCGCGGAAGTCCCGGCCGCCGGTCACGGAGGACCACGGAGGCGAAACCCAGCCGGTAGGTGAAACCGGCCGCCTCATGATGCGTCCGCCACAACCTCACCCGGGCCGCCAGACGCCGTCTGACCTCGGCATTACGACTGTCATCGGTGAAATCGCCCTCGAAATGGTAGGCGATGTTCCAGAGATCCTCCGCCGGCATACCGGGATACGCGTACCGGTAGCCGGGGAAGGGCCTCGACAATTCGAGCCCGAACGACTCCGGTGATTCCACGTACGGGCTGAACCGGTCGAACCGGATCAGTGTGATGTGCGGTGGTGTGAGGTGCGAGAGCGATGCGACGAGGTCGAGCTGCGCGAGAATCGACTCCGGCGTCTCGTTCGGATAGCCGGTGAGGATGTTCCAGTCGGCCCGGACTCCGAACTCGGCGCAGCCGAGCAGGAATCGTACGTTCTGGTAGGCGGTGGCGCCCTTCCTCAGTACGCGCAGGCCTTCGGTGCTCAGGCTTTCGATGCCCGGCTGTACGGAGCGGACGCCGGCCCGGCGCATTCCTCGAATGTCGGCCCATTCCATGTTCGCCTTCACCTCGAAGAACAGGGAATGATCCGTACGCAACTCCTCGACCTGCGGCAGCGCGGTTTCGAGGTACTTGAGGTCGAGGATGTTGTCGACGGCGAAAAAATCGAGCACACCGTAGCGATCCATCAGGTAGCTGAGTTCACCGGCCACCGAATCGGGATGCTTGCTGCGATAGCCCAGCGTCGCCCCGTTGAGACCACAGAATGTGCAATGGGTCTTCGCCCCCCACCAGCAGCCGCGGGAGAACTCGACCGGCAGGCTGATGTCCGCTTCCAGCTCGTGCAGTCCGGCCGCCCGCAACTGCTCGAAGAATCCGTCGTAATTCGGCATCGGCACACTCAGCAGATCCGCGGAGATCCCGTCTCCCTGCTGTGCGGGGACACCGTCCCGTCTCGTGATCAGCCGGCCCGCCGATCCCACCGGCACATCCGCGGCCACTTGTCTCAGCAGCGCGACGAATGCTTCCTCCCCCGGTCCGTCCACGATGGCGTCCACCGCGGGAAAGTTGGCCAACAGCGCCCGTCCCATGGGCCCTTCGCAGTTGCTGCCGCCGAGCACGATCGTCCCGGCGAATCCCGCGGCGCGCAGCCGGTCGGCCACCGCGAGGGTCGCGCCGTTCTGACTGAACATCGTGGTGAACCCGATGACATCCGGCGCGGCTTCGAGCAGCGACGCCGTCGTCTCCTCCACATGCCGGTCGGCGACCTCGCGTAAGGCGTCGATCAACGAAATCGTCGCCTCGTCCACACGCTTGGAACGCAAGAGATCGAAATACTCTTTGCGTTCTCGGGATTCGCCGTGCCGGAGCGAGTAGATCCAATCGCCGACCGACAGGTGATACAGCTTCTCGGAAACCAGCTCATAGGCATCCGCCCAGTCCGCGTGGTTGAAGCCGAGCATCTGTTGCCCGAGGGAATAGAAATCGAGGTAGGCGTAGCGCGAGTCGACCTGCCAGCCTTCGGCCTCGGCGACGGAGCGCAGAGTTCCTACCTGAATCGAGGGCCGCATTACACTGTTCCACGGCATCGACACGAGAGAGACGCTTCGAACCTTGAGCACGGAACCATCTCCCCCGGAGACGTAGTGCAAGGACTTCTCCATGCTGAGACGGACATGGCGTTTCCGTCAAGACCGCATTCAATTTGGCGTAAAACATAGGGGGCAATGGCGCAAGTGGATTTAAAGTTGATATTCAGATTATCCGAATGACTCAAAGAGGCGACACTCTGACAAACAATGCCCACGCGCGGGCGAAAATTGATAAATACCGGCCGGTGCTGACGCGATAAATAATATGCGCCGCCGTTCGATAGCGCGGGCGGACTTTACATGGCGATAATCGCGACACACACCGCCGACGAACCCGCGGATTCCGGTCGAGGGGACGCGCCATGAAGGTCACACTCACAGGAGCGGCGGAGACACTGCTCGCGCCTCTCTACGCGCGCGCCGTGGACGCCCGGTCCGCCCACCCGCTGCTCGCGGACCCGACCGCGGCCACGTTGCTGGACAGTCTCGACTACGACTTCGGCCGCCTGGGTATCCGGCCGGCCACCGCGATCGGCGTCGCGCTGCGTGCCCGGTTCCTCGACCGCCGTACACAGGAGTTCCTCGCCGCTCACCCGGACGCCACCGTGCTGCACCTGGGGTGCGGCCTGGACAGCCGGGTGCAGCGGGTCGACCCCGGTCCGGGGGTGAACTGGTTCGACGTGGACCAGCCGGAGGTGATCGATCTGCGTGCGCGGCTCTACGCGCCGCGACCGGGCCACCGTACGATCGCGGCGTCGGTCACCGACTCGGACTGGTTGGTCCAAGTGCCCCGGGATCTCCCGGTCCTGGTGGTGGCCGAGGGCCTCACGATGTACCTGCCGGCCGATGAGGGACCCCGCATGCTGCGGAATCTCGTCGGTCACTTCCCGCAGGGCGAGATGGTGTTCGACTCCTATTCACGGTTCGCCGTACGGCTGACGCGGCCCCTGCCGGTGTTCCGGCAGACCGGGGCCCGGCTCAACTGGGGTATCGACGATCCGCGCGATCTGGAGCGTGCCGTGCCGGGACTACGGCTGATCGAGGCGGCCAAGGCGTTCGACACCGCCGACCGGGCCGACCTGGAACACCTGCCGCGTGCGATCCGCTTCCGGCTCCGGTTCGAGGTCGAGTTCCTTTCGCGGCTGCCGGTGCTGCGGCGGATCGGGCACATCTCCCGGTACGCATTCGGCTCGTAGGGGACTAGCTAGCACGCGTACCTCGCCCTGTTATCGGGATTACCTCCGTACACCCCGTACGAGGACGATCCTCCGCCTTGCGATCGCAGGCACCGGGCGCCGTCCAGCCTGGCCGAACGGCAGCACCTTGTCGAAAACGCTCTAGTGGCGGGGCGATGTGCTGGCTTGGACCAGGGCTCGTGCCAGGTCAGTGCTCTCCGGAAGGCTGTCGAGCGAGAGGGACTGCGTGGCGACAGCACCCTCATGCAGCACGAGGAGTTGGGTGGCGAGGCTGGCCGGGTGCGAGCAGCCTGCTGTGACGGCGAGTTCCTTGAACAGGTTCAGCAGCCAGAGCTTCTGGTTCGCGGCGATGCGGTGTGCGGGATGCGAGGGGTCCGGGAGTTCGGCGAGTGCGTTGATGAAGGCGCATCCGCGACTGTTGGTCTCGCTCCAGGTCCGCAGTGCCTCGAAGGGTGCGGTGACGGCCTCGGCGGGAGTGTCACTGGCGTCGACGGCGGCACGGACAAGTGACCGCCAGCGCTGGTCGCGGCCCGTGAGATAGGTCGCCACGAGGTGGTCTTTCGAACCGAACTGGTTGTACAGGGTCCGCTTGGTCACCCCTGAGCGCTCAGCGATCAGATCCACGCCGACCGCCGTGATGCCGCGGTTGTAGAACAGATCCTCGGCGGCCTCCACGATGCGGCGGCCGGCCGGCGTCATAGGCCGCGCTTCCTGCATGACGGGCACCCCTTCACAGATCGGTGTACGGTGGGAGACGTTCACAGATCAGTATACCTGCGAGGAAGTCCAAGCGATGAGTGCGTCCCAGTTCATGCGAGCGGTGCGAATCACAGGGCACGGAGGACCGGAGGTCCTTGAGCTGACGGAGGTCGCCGTCCCCGCCCCTCAGGCGGGAGAGGTACTGGTTCAGGTCAGCGCGGTAGCGCTGAACAACACCGACCTGTGGACCCGGGAGGGCGCCTACGGCCGTCCGGGAGACCCGGAGGCGATGTCGGGCTGGCGAGGCCCGATCGACTTCCCGCGTATCCAGGGCGCCGACGTGGCCGGCCGGGTCGTGGCCGTCGGGACTGGCGTAACGGGGGGCCTCGTAGGACGCCGGGTGGTCGTCGACCCCGCGATCTACGACACCGAAGGGCCGGACGCCCACCCGGTGGGCCTGATGGGGAGCGAACGCGACGGCGGATACGCCGAGTACGTGACGGCGCCGGTGGAGCGTGTGCACGACATGACGGAATCGCCGCTCACGGACGAGCAGCTCGCGACGTTGCCGACCGCCTACGGCACGGCGCTGGGCATGATCGAGCGAGGCCGGCTGCGGCAGGGGGAAACCGCCCTGGTCTCGGGAGCGTCCGGCGGCGTCGGCCTCGCGCTCATGCAGATCGCCCGTGCACGCGGCGCAAAGGTGCTCGCCATCAGTAGTGGACCCAAGATCCACGCGGTGCGCGAAGCAGGCGCGCACGAAGTCATCGACCGCGCAGGAGACATCACCGGGCATATCCGCGCCGCCGCTCCGGAGGGCATCGACGTCGCACTCGACGTCGTGGCCGGCGAACTGGTCAGCGAGGGGCTGCCGCTGCTGCGCGAAGGGGGCCGGTGGGTCATCGCCGGCGCACTCGGTGGCTACGAGGTGACCTTTGACGTGCGCCGTCTCTACCTGCACAACGCTCAGGTCATCGGGTCCGCGATGCACACGCCCACACACTTCGACCTCCTCATGGACCTGGCCCGTCGGGCCGAGGTCCAGCCCGTGATCGCCGCGACCTTCCCACTGGATCAGGCCGCTCAGGCGCAGGAAGAACTCTCCCGCAGGGAGCACGTGGGAAAGATCGTCATGCACCCCTGAGTTCCATCCGACGGATCATGGGCGGAGCATCCTCCCTCACCGGCGAGGTGGATCTTGCAGGTCAGACCGCCCCGGGACCGTCAGAGTCCTTCGTCGGAGCGGTGGTGCAGGGGCGGTCTCCTCTTTTCAGGATGTGTGGCTTCTTATTTCGGGCCCCGGCCGCGTGCTGATGGGCACGGCAAGACGTCGAATCGACACTGACCATGCTCGAGTGCGCCTACCGGGCGTCGCGGGCCGGGCGGGCCTCTCGCAACCCGCTCCCGTCCCGGCCGGCCGGGACGGGACCAGAGCCCGATGTCACCTTCCGGCCACCGCGGCCCCCGAGGAACCGGCCTCACCGGCGTCGGCCGTCTCGACCGGTTCGGCCTTCTGGACACTGTCCAGCCGTCGCAGCGCCGGGAGAAGCAGCGTCACCGACGCCATCACTCCCCAGACGACCGCCAGGAGCATTCCCGTCTGCCGGAGCCCGATCGACTCGACGAGCAGCCCTGCCCCGAGTGTCCCCAGCGGAATCGCCGTCATGGTCGCGGCGTTCTGCAGCCCCAGCACCCGGCCCCGGACCTCGTCCGGGATACGTTCCGTGACCAGGACGAGGAGCAGCGCGGGCAACGGTCCGGATCCGAACCCCGCGAGCGCCGCCGCAGCCAGCATCAGCGGCGTCGGCGGGAGCACGGCGAGACCCACGATGCCCAGTGTGGTCGTGATCTGTGCCGCCACGAAGACGGTGCGCCGTGACCAGCGGGCGCCCATCGCCGCGTACAGACTGGCCCCCGCGATCCCGCCCACGGCCAGGAAGGACACGACCAGGCCGAAGCCCCCGGGCGAGTTCTTGGCCACCAGGTGCACCGGTAGGACAAGATTCTGCAGCGGCGCGAGGACGGCCACGCTTCCCGCCGAGACCAGCGTGATCGTGCCGAGCACCCGGTCGCCGCGGAGCACGCCGAAGCCTCGTACGAGATCGCCCCTGACACCGCGGTTCTCGGACGGGCTTTCGGACTGGCCGCCGACGCCCTTCGGGAGCGTCACCGTGACGAGCGCGGCGGCGGCCGAGCACCCTGCTGTGAGCCACAGCACCGTCGTGGGATCGATGATCGCGAGGAGCCCGCCGGCGACGGCGGGGCCGACGATCACCACGACGCCGCCGATGCCCTCCCGCAGTCCGGCCAGCCGTTCCATACCGACCCCGGCCGCGGCCGCGATGTCGGGCGCCAGCGCTTCCCTCGCGGTCATGCCCGGCACGTCGAAGACCGCGCCGGCGACACCGAGAACGATGAACCAGGCGATCGTGAGCCCGGAGGCCCGGTCGACGATCGGCAGTGCCGCGACGCACGCGGCGGAGGCGAGGTCGGCGCCCACCGACAGCCGACGCCGGCCCACCCGGTCGATGAGGATTCCTCCGGCCACGGCGGCAACCAGCATGGGGAGCGCGCTCACGGCGGCGATCAGTCCGGCCGCCGCGGCGTCACCGGTGCGTACGAGCACCAGCCAGGGCAGGGCGATCGCCGCGACGGTGTTCCCGAACAGGGACAGCGCGTGCGAGAGAAGGTATCGGATCAGCACCGGGTCAGTCTCTCAGGTCAAGAAGAGGCAATTATGCCGCGCTGGCGGATTTTTCACGCTTACGGATGAAGGCTTCGCTCTGCCCGACCCAACGGTCGTCCGGCGCGCCCGGACTCGTCCCGTCAACGGCGCCCGCGTGCGTTGAGCCGGGCGGCCTGGCGCGTCAGGTGGTCGCGCTCGGCGAGGTTGGGGGCCTTTCGGGCCGCCTCGGCGTACAGCCGTGCCGCCGTCGCCAGGTCGCCGTCGCGTTCGTGGAGGTACGCCGCCACCGCGGCGTGGCGGGGCACGGGGTTTCCCCTGCTCGAAGAGCCTGGGGAGGAGTCGTCCAGCGCCCTGAGCGCCGCCAGGCCGGCGCGCGGTCCCTCGGCCTCGCCGACCGCCACCACGCGGTTGAGCCGGACGACCGGGCTGTCGGTCAGGCGCGCGAGTTCGTCGTACCACTCGACGATCTGCACCCAGTCGGTCTCCCCGGCGGTGGGCGCGTCGGCGTGGAGTGCCGCGATGGCGGCCTGGGCCTGGAACTCGCCCAGCCGGTCACGGGCGAGGGCCGCCTGCAGGATCTCGACGCCCTCGGCGATCGACTCGGTGTCCCACCGGCCGCGGTCCTGCTCGGCGAGCGGCACCAGGCTGCCGTCGGACGCGGTCCGGGCGGCGCGCCGGGCGTGGTGGAGCAGCATGAGGGCGAGCAGCCCCGCCACCTCGGGGTGGTCGATCGCGGCCGCGAGTTGCCGGGTGAGCCGGATGGCCTCGTCGGCGAGGTCGACATCGCCGGAGTAGCCCTCGTTGAAGACCAGGTAGAGGACGCGCAGCACGGTGGCGACGTCGCCGGGCCGGTCGAACCGTACGCCGGAGACGGTGCGCTTGGCCCGGCTGATGCGCTGCGCCATGGTCGCCTCGGGCACCAGGTAGGCCTGGGCGATCTGGCGGGTGGTCAGCCCGCCGACGGCGCGCAGCGTGAGCGCGACCGCCGACGACGGTGTCAGCGACGGGTGGGCGCACAGGAAGTAGAGCTGGAGCGTGTCGTCCACCGCGGGCGCGGGTCCGGGAGCCGGCTCCTCGTCGACGCGGTCCTCACGCCGACGGCGGGCTGTGTCCGCCCGGGTCGCGTCGAGGAACCGGCGCCAGGCCACCGTGACCAGCCAGCCCTTCGGGTCCCGCATGGGGTATCCGCCGCTCGAAGAGCTTGAGGAGGGGGCGGCCCGCCAGACGCGGACCGCCTCGACCAGCGCGTCCTGCACGGCGTCCTCGGCCGCCGCGAAGTCGGCTCCGCGGCGGACGAGGATCCCGATCACGCTCGGTGTGAGGCTCCGGAACAGGACCTCGTTCACCTCAGGGGTCATTCCGTGATGGTGGGCGGCGCGGTCAGGAACGGGCGCAGCTCGAGCCACTCGTGGATCGGCTTCCCGCCCGCCCCGGGGGCGGCCGACAGCTCCCCGGCCAGCTCGACGGCGCGCTCGTAGCTGTCGACGTCGATCACCATCCAGCCGGCGATGAGGTCCTTGGTCTCGGCGAACGGTCCGTCGGTGACCGGCGGGCGCCCCTCGCCGTCGTACCGCACGAACGTCCCCTCGGGGGCCAGCGCCTGACCGTCGACGAACTCGCCGGTCCCCTCGAGCCGGTCCGCGAAGTCCTGCATGTACTGCACGTGGGCCGAGATCTCCTCCGGCGTCCACTGGTCCATGGGTACGTCGTTGACCGCGGCCGGGGCGCCCCGGTAGTGCTTGAGCAGCAAGTACTTGGCCATCGTGTGTCTCCTCGGTGCTGGTGCGACCCATTCTGGTCGCGTTCACTGCGGGGACGGAGCCGGCCACGAGTTCTCGACATCACCGTCCGAGATTCTTTCCGGCTCTCGTGGATGAGATTCGCCCGGGGCGTCACGGCGGACCCCGGCCGGATCCAGCTCATAAGCCGCGCTTATGAGGTCATAGATCCAGGGCAGGTACCAGGACCGGATTGTTGTTGCAAGGCTGGCGGATGAGACGCTGTCGCAGCACGCGCCACCAGGTCGCGTCGCCGCTTTCCGTTGCTCCCACCGGTGCGTTTACCGGTGAACCTCGCTCGAAGGGAACTTGTCATGCCTCGCCCCCTGCGGGTCGCGATCGTCGGTGCCGGCCCCGCCGGGATCTACGCCGCTGACGCTCTGCTGAAGTCCGAGGCAGCCGCCGAGCCCGGCGTCTCCATCGACCTCTTCGAGCGGGCGCCGGCGCCGTTCGGGCTGATCCGCTATGGCGTCGCCCCCGACCATCCCCGCATCAAGGGCATCGTCACCGCCCTCCACCGGGTACTCGACAAGCCTCAGATCCGGCTCTTCGGCAATGTCGACTATCCGTCGGACATCAGCCTCGACGACCTGCGCGCGTTCTACGACGCCGTCATCTTCTCCACGGGCGCGAGCGCCGACCGGATGCTCGACATACCCGGCGTGGACCTCGACGGGTCCTACGGTGCGGCCGACTTCGTGTCCTGGTACGACGGCCACCCGGACGTGCCGCGCACCTGGCCGCTCGATGCGGAGAAGGTGGCCGTCCTCGGCGTCGGCAATGTGGCCCTGGACGTGGCCCGTATTCTCGCGAAGACCGCGGACGAACTGCTGCCCACGGAAATACCGGCGAACGTGTACGAGGGACTGGCCGCCAACAAGGCTCTCGAAGTCCATGTGTTCGGGCGGCGTGGTCCCGCGCAGGCCAAGTTCACCCCGATGGAGCTGCGGGAACTCGACCACTCCCCCACCATCGAGGTCGTCGTCGCCCCCGAGGACATCGACTACGACGAGGGCAGCATCGCCGCCCGGCGGGCCGACAAGCAGGTCAACATGGTCGCCTCCACCCTGGAGAACTGGGCGATCCGCGATGTCGGCGAGCGGCCCCACAAGCTGTTCCTGCACTTCTTCGAGTCCCCGACGGAAATCGTCGGCGAGGACGGCGAAGTCGTGGGGCTGCGCACCGAGCGGACACAGCTGGACGGCACGGGCAACGTCGTCGGTACGGGCGAGAGCCGTACCTGGGACGTCGGGGCGGTGTACCGGGCGGTCGGCTACCTGTCCGACGAACTCCCCAAGCTCCCCTTCGACTTCGTGTCCGGCACCGTGCCGAACGACGGCGGCCGGGTCATCGAGGGTGGCGAACACCTCCAGTCGACGTATGTGACCGGGTGGATCAAGCGGGGCCCCGTCGGCCTCATCGGGCACACCAAGGGCGACGCCAACGAGACGGTCGCCAAACTGCTCGACGACCACGGCAACGGCCGACTGCACGAACCCACCGCCCCCGCCGAAGAGGCGGTGCCCACGTTCCTGCGGGACAAGGGGGTGTCGTACACGACGTGGAACGGCTGGCAGCGTCTGGACGCCGCCGAAAAGGCACTCGGCGTGGCACAGGAACGCGAGCGCGTGAAGATCGTCGCCCGTGAGGCGATGCTGGAGGCGAGCGCGGGCGAGGACTGAGCCACGAGGTCGGCGGCCGGGGATCCTGGCGATCCGCGCGGCCTCAACATCCGTACAGCCAGGCCCACACGTTCGGCCGGTCGCGTCACCTCGTGCGCGCGACCGGCCGAAACGTTGGACGACCTGACCCTGATCCGTCGGACAACCGGTCAGGCGTCCTCGAAATAGACGTCCAGGACGGCGTCGAGCTCCGACGTCCATTCCTTCAGCCGCGTCCTGTTCTCCGCCTCGACCTCAGCGTCGAACCACCGGCGGGTCGACACATGCACCGTGACCGTGAGCCGGCGCCCGAATCGCGCGGGCTTCACCTCGACCGCACCGATCTCGTCCCACCAGAAGTCGGCCTCCTGGTCGTCCAGCCGGAATCGGATGCCCTTCTTGTCCGCGGTGATCGAGCCGCGGCGGTCGGCCGCCTCGAAGACGGGGGCACCCTCCTCCGCCACCTCTGCCGCTTCCACTTTCTCCGCGCCGAGAGCACCTTTCTCCTCGGGGGCGGGCTCATCCTCCGGGGCGTCCTCCGCGAGGACTTCCTGAGGGACGGCGTCGCCAGGCGTACGGTCCTCGGCCTCCTCCGGGACATCGTCCTTCTCTGTCCCTGCGGGGGGCACAAGGCCTGGGACGTACGCCGGGTCTTTCCCCACGGCGTACTCGGGCCAGATATTTGGATCTATGCGCTGCTCCACGTCCGGCAGTATGGACGACGAACCTGTACGAGCCAAGCAGTGCCGTCCGCCGGGCCGTCCCAGCTCCGGATTCCGATGGAAACCGGCCCGGAAAGGCCGGACTCGAACGGTGACGGACCGCCCACGTCGTATGACGAAGACGCCGGGCCGTCATCCGTCCAGGACCGGTCCGGCGGTGCCGAGCGCCGCGCCCGCGTCGTCGGCGAGCGTCACCGCGACCACCCGCACCTGCCGGGACGGAACGAGCCCGGGAGTGGGCCGGAGCATGAACCGCCCCACGTAGTGGCCGTTGTTCGCGGCCCGGAGTTCGATCTCGCCCTGGGGCCAGCCGCGTTCCTCCAGGTCCCAGGGCTTCCGGTCGAGGACGACGCTGCCGTCCTGCTCCAGGCGTGCGGGGTGCCCGAGCAGACTGCCGTACTCGAAACGGCAGCCGCGCAGCCCCAGTATCTCGACCAGGTGGCGGCTGACCTGATCGACCACCGCATCGGGAGAGCCAGTGGACTGGGCGAGCTTGGCGGTGTCATGGATCCGGGCGAGGAGTCCGGCGTCGAGCATGGTGACGACATGCAACCGCCGGGCGCGGGCGGCCAGTTGCGATACGGCGAGCCCCACGGCCAGCAGCAGGACGGCCGTCCCGATGTCGTTCGTGTCGGTGATGGCGAACCGTTCGAAGGGCCGCGCGAGGAAGAAGTCGAACCACACGGCCGACGACAGCGCCGCGAGCGCACCGGCGAGGCGGTTCCCGATGGCGGCGACGGCCACCACGACCACCACCAGGATCAGCGCGAGGTTCGTACTCGCCAGACTCGTCCGGAAGGGCACCAGCAGGAGAGCGACCACGAGAGGCGCGACCAGGGCGACGGCCAGGGCAATGCGGTCACGGAGCGGGTATCCCATGGGTCCACCTCGCAGCGGCTCGTACGCCTACCGCCGGGCCAGGCCCTCGGCGGCCGGTTCCCGGTGGCAGGCCCCTTCGTGGGGCCACACCGCCATCGTGCACCCGGGGCGCCACCCGGACCGGCCAGGTCGGAGATCTTGACGCGGCTCTTCCGTCGGCCCGGCGGGCCTTGACACCGTCCTGACGGCAGGACGGTGTCAAGGACGTCGTCTACCCGCCGACCCTGTTGATCTCCTTGGTGCCCAGCACCCGGGAGCCGGCCCCGGCTCCGGCACCGGCTCCGGGCCTGGCCCCGGCTACCGCGATCATCGCCCGCCCCAGCCGCTCGGTCGTGGTGACCTGGTCCGGAGCCAGCCTTTTCAGTACGAGGAAGAGCGGGGCACCCACCGAGTACAGGACCCGGTACAGCCTCGTCCTCGACGTGATCCCGTGCAGCGGCTGGATGATTCCCGGCCGGAACATGTACGAGTCCATCTCCAGCGCCAGCAGGTCGTTCTCGGTCTTCCCCTTGATCCGGGCCCAGGCGACCCGCCCCCGCTCGGACGTGTCCGTCCCCTGCCCGGACACGTAGACGAAGGTGAGCCCCGGATTCCAGGAGGACAGGGCACGGGCCACGGTGAGGGTGAGGTCGTAGGTGATCCGGCGGTACGCCTCCTCGTCCATGCCGACCGACGAGACACCGAGGCAGAAGAAGCAGGCGTCGTATCCCGAGAATTCGGCTTCCGCCTCGCGCCGGTCCATCACACCCGCCAGATCGGCGTGGAGGACCTCGCGCAGCTTTGGGTGCTCGACGCCGACCGTGGTGCGGCCGACCACCAGGACGCTGTCGACCGTGTCGTCGCGCAGACACTCCCGCAGGACGCCCTGCCCGACCATCCCGGTCGCGCCGAAGAGGATCACCTTCATGGTTCTGTTTCCCGCTTTCCGCCGTACTGCTCGTGAACTGCCGGTCCAGTGAACTCGGTAACGCCCGCGGCTTCCGGGACCTGGCTACGGAATACGGGCAACACCAGCGTAGAAGCCGCTCAGTTCATCCGCGGGCGCCGGCTCGTCCTTGTACCAGTGGGTGGCCGTCACCAGCCCGGGAGAGGTGAGTTCGAGGCCGTCGAAGAATCGTCCGACCTCGGCACGGTCGCGCATACGCAGCGGGATCTCGCCCTCCTTGTACGCCTTCATGACCGTGTCCCTGTACTGCGGGTGTTCGTCGAAGGTGGTGTGCGAGAGGAGCAGGTAGCTGCCGGAGGGCAGAGCGTCCACCAGTGTGCGGGTGATGCCGTACGGATCGTCCTCGTCGGGTATGAAATGCATCAACGCGATGAGGGACAGCGCGATGGGGCGGCTGAAGTCCAGTAAGCCACGGGCGTGGTCGAGGATTTCCCGCGGCCGGCGCACATCCGCCTGGACGTAGTCGGTCTTGCCTTCCGGCGTGCTGATGAGCAGGGCCTCTGCGTGGCGCAGGACGATGGGATCGTTGTCCGTGTAGACGACGCGCGACGCCGGGACGATCTCCTGGACGATCTGATGCAGATTCGGCTCGGTCGGGATTCCCGTACCGATGTCAAGGTACTGATCGATGCCCTGGCGGGCCGCCCAGGCCGCGGCGCGCCGCATGAAGGCCCGGTTCCGCCGTGCGTTTCCCTTGGCTTCCGGCGGGATCGCCTGCCCGACCGCCTGGTCGACGGCGTAGTTGTCCTTGCCGCCCAAGAGCCAGTCGTACACCCGTGCCGGATGCGGCTTGCTGGTGTCCACCTGAGGTCTCGGCTTCGATGTACCCGCGGTCATGGGGCGCTCCTGTGTGGGCGGTCGCGATGATGAACAAGGAACGATGAGGCGCCCGTTGACGTGTTGTGAGCGGGCGGGCGAACAGCCTATTCGACGGAGAGCCGAAGAAGAGCCCGTTGAGAACATGCCGCCACGCGCTCGGCGACGGTCTCGCACTCCTGCCCTCGCACTCCTGCCGCGTCACTCGCCCTGCCGCGTCACTCGCCTTACCTCGTCGCTCGCCCCGCCTCGTCGCTCCCCCCGCCACCGGCGATTGTCCGCAAGAACCCAAGACCGCCCCCAATTGCCGGTCGGTCTAAGCGCGGGTACGGCCAACATAGACATTCCGTGCGTGGTAGAGAGTGTCACCGCTCGGACCCGAGGATCCCGACGAACCTTCCATCTGAAGGTTGATGATGAGCCAGAGCGGCTTCCCGACGAATCCGGCGCCCCGGTGGACCGCCTTCCAGGTGCCGTCGAGGTAGTAGTGGATGTCCACATCCGTGCCGTTCACCTTGGTGATCCAGGCGCGGTACGTGTGCCAGGAGCCCGGCGACGGGACGCCGACGACAGTGCTCGACACATCCGAGGACGTACGGAAAGTGTTGAACCAGTTGTTGGTGTTCCCCTTGAACTCCAGGATGTCGCTCTCCGGCGGCCAGCTGTTGACCCCGGTCAGCCAGAACGCGGGCCAGGTACCGGCCGCGCTCGGGGCCTGGAACTCGCCCTTCACCTCGTAGTCCGGGAACTGATCGGTCACCACGATCTGGTTCTTGGCGTGCACCGCGCCCGAGTGGTAGCGGATCGGCAGGTGCGGCGAGGAGCCGCTCGTCCCCTCGTCCCATGAGATCCGGGCCGCTTTGAGGGTGAGCACGCCGGAGTTCAGGTAGACGTGGTTGTGGTCACTGGCGCTGCCGTACATCCGCGCGCTGCCGTTGTGATCCGAACCCCAGGGGTAGAGGTAGTTCCACTCGGCCTCCAGGGCGCTGTAGCTGCCGAACGAGCCGTTGATCACGTCCTCCCAGGCGGCCGCCTCAGCCGCGCTCGCCGTGTGTGGCCAGGCGCTCAGGGCCGCTGCCCCGGTGAGTGCGGCGGCCCCGCCGAGGAATCTTCTGCGTCCGTACGACTCGTTCCGTGCGGGTACACCACGCATGGCACCTCCCGAAGAACCTGACAGAAACCACCAGGACTCACCACATTCCCAAGGGGATCATGTGACGTCAACGGTTCCTCTCAACTCCCCCTGCGCATCCCCGGACTTCCCCATCCCTCTGTCGGCCCTCGCTCATCACAACGTCCCGGCCGTCGCGTATCTGACTCCTTTTGAGACCGACTGGACAAGAATTCGATTCCCCTACCACGATGTGTCTCGCACAACGCGGTAGCACGGGGGCAGATGGAGAATCCCCCGTTCGGACCGCCTCACCACGATTAACCGGAGGGACTCGCCGTGAGCTTTGGCGACCCGAACAACCCGTACGGCCAGCCCCCGCAGAACCAGCCCGGTTATGGATACCCACAACAGGCGCCTCCCGGCATGCCTCCGCAGTACGGCTATCCGCAGCAGCAGCCCGGTTATCCGCAGCAGCCTCAGCCGTACGGCGCGTACCCGCCGCCGGGCATGCCCGGCGGCGGTATGCCGCCGCTGGCCAACTGGGGCCAGCGTGTGGGCGCCAGCCTCCTCGACGGACTGATCATCGTCGGCCCCATGTACGCGCTGGGCTTCATCGATCTCGCGAGCAGCGACGATCCCTCCACTCCCGGAGTTCTCGGCCTCATCGGCATGCTGTACGCCTTCGGCATGGGCATATTCCAGCTCATCAAGGAAGGCGGCACGGGCCAGACCATCGGCAAGAAGGTCGTCGGGATCAGCCTTCACCGGGAGTCGGACGGTCGCACGCTCGGCTTCGGAATGGCCTTTGTCCGCAAGCTGGCCCATATGCTTGACAGCTTCGCCTGCTACCTCGGCTGGCTGTGGCCGCTGTGGGACGACAAGAACCAGACCTTCGCGGACAAGGTGTGCAGCACCGTCGTCGTCAGGGTCAACAAGTAGTAACCGCGTCGCGAGGGACGGGCGTCGCACGGGATGCGGCGCCTGGCTCAATAGTCCTTCGGGATCGCTGAGTTGAGTGCGGCGCGCCGCTCCGGAAGGTTGTCGGCGCACAGGTCCGCCGCCAGGTCCGGGGCGTAGTGAGCGGCGATCTCGCGGAAACCGTCCAGTGTGGCCTCGTCCATGATCCGGGCGCCGGGTGTGGCGACGGGGAGCGTCAGGTAGCTGCGGACACGCCCCAGTTCGTGTGCGTGTCGGCTCATGTCGACGGCGTAGTGATTCACCAGGAGCCGCATCTCCGGGTCCTCGTGCGAGATTTCGTTGGCAAGCGTCTCGAAGCCGAGGTTGAGGAACTGGTCGGGCTCATCGAGCAGTCGGTTGTGTGCCGGTGAGCCCTTCCAGCCCGCGCGGTTCCAGTTGGCGTTGCCGGGGATCTCGTTCTTAGCGGGGAAGCCGCGGTATTCCGAGGACGGGAACGTCTCCAGGAGCAGGCCGCACAGGGCGCGTGTCTCGGCGAGTGTCTCCGCGGTGTCCTCGGGGACGCCGAAAACGTAGAGGATCTCCGGAACCAGACCGTTCTCCTCCATGTGCTGAAAAGCTGTGATCAAGTCGGAGCGCAGGGTGTCGGCGTGCTTACGCATAGCGCGCAGCACCTCGACAGAGGCGGCGCCGTCGGCGCCGAAGCCGAAGCGGTTGAAGCCGGCGTGCAGCACCAGATCGCGCACATGGTCCGAGCGCATCGCGGCGTTGTAGGAGTCGGCGCGGGTGAGCGCGTGCAGCCCGATGCTCAGGCCCGGGTGCCGCTCCTTCATCTCGATGACGGATTCGAGTTGCGTGGTGAGCAGTTCCAGGTCGCCGCCCGGCAGTGCCTGCTGGAAGAAGTCCAGTGAGGTGCAGTAGAGGTTCAGCGAGGAGACCTCGAAGCGTTCGGCGAGACGGCAGGCGGCGTCGAGGTGGGCCCGGACGTTGAAGAACGTCTCACGCGCTCGCGTCTGTGCCCCGCAGAAGCTGCACCCGAACATGCAGCCCTGGCTGAACGGCAGGGTCATCTCGTGCGCGAGGTAGGTGCGCAGAGCGGGCTCACCGATCTTGTCCAGTTGGCTCCGCAGGTCGATGTCCATCGCCCCGGGGAACGCGGCCAGTGAGTTCCGGTCGGTCTTGTGCGCGCCGGGGAAGATCCGCCCGAACTCTTCTCCGGAGAGCCGTTCTATACCCTGCCCGCCGATATGTACGCGACCGGGCGACAGCCCGCGGTCGGCGGTGAGGTACTGAAAGACATGGGCGGCCGGGGCGATGTTCTGGGCGCCCATGACCGCGATGCCGAAGGAGTCGTACTCCTCCAGGTCAGGGGCCTCGCGCAGGTCGTCGAGCTGGCAGTCGAAGAGGCTGGGGTCGGCGAGCCCGCGCCGTTCCAGCAACTCGGCGGCGTACAGCGGGGCGACGGGCAGGAACGGCAGCCGGTCGGGGGCGAAGGGGGCGTCCCGGGCGAGGTAGTTGTCGTGGACGTAGGGCGGGTGGATCATGAGCGTCCGGCCGGTCGGCATGTGCAGGTCGCCACGCGCGGCGGGAGTGGGTAAAAGTACGCTCGTACGGGACGTGGCCATGTCCACCCTCCAGTTGGGCTGATGCCTCGGGTACGTCTCACGGCGGCAACGGCCCTGCCCGGCCTTCACATGCCATCCCCCGATGGTCCGGGCGGACGGCGGGGCCGTACAGGAGCCTTTCAGCCATCGGGACAGCCCGTCGGGAGGGGTGCTGCCCCAAAGAGGTCGAGGGTGGCCACCGAGCCCCTGTACGAGACCGGTTGGGGCGCCGGCCCGTGAGGCCTGCGCCTATGTCCTCGGCCGACGGCCGAACGGGTCAGGTCCGAGCCCACCCGGCGTGATCGCGACGCCTCGTGATCACGCCACTTCGCCGGCCCAGCTCTCCAGCTTCGCCCGCTGGGCAGCCAAGTGGGCGGCCGAGAGCGGGACATACCCTTCCTCCGTGGGAGTCTGACGCGCAACGGCTTCCTGGCCCTGCCGGGAGAGCGCGAGGCGGCAGTACTCGTAGGCGAGGGGATCGATGCCGTCCGGGTCCTCCCACAGGTAGAGATTGAGGGGGTACGACAGGGGATAGGCGCCGGCGGCCACGTCCTCCTTCGACGCCGTGCGGTACGGCTCCCCGTCAGTCGCGGCCAACGGGAGTTCGCGCACCTGGTCGGTCAGTTCCCGGGCGGCGCACCACCCGACGACGCAGATCCCGAACGGGTCGTCGGCCACGGCGAGTACCGCGTCCTCCCTGCTGCCCACGTTCTCCGCTCGCGCGGCGACCGGCAAGCCGTCGAAGAAGCGGGCCTGGAATCCGCCGACGAATCCCAGGCCGTCGTCCGGCAGGTAGGCGTGGATACGGCGCCCCGCCCAGCGTCCTTCGAGGCCGAGCTGGCTCCACCGTACGAGGGATCCGTCGTGGTGGCCGTCCGAGAAGATCCGTACGGCCTGTTCCATGGTGAGGCCTGGCAGGGGATTGTCCCGGTGCGTGTAAATCGACGGCGGGGTACGGCCGTTGTCCCGGGGGCCGTGGCCCGAGTAGCCGAAGGTGATGGACCGCGGCTCGTAGCCGTGGGTGGCGTGGAAGGCGGCGAGAGCTTCCGGCCATACCTCGCGCGAGAGGGCGGTCAGCGGAGTGGCCCCGCTGATCAGGGCGGGGAATCCGGTCGAGGAGCCCTCGAAGACTCCGTGGAACCGGATGTCCGGGTGGGTCTCGGTGAAGATGCTGTTCAGCTCGTCCAGCAGGGCTGCCATGCCGTCGTTGCCGACGAAAAGCACATCGCCGTCGGGCAGCAGATAGGGCCGGTCCTCCGGCACGGGGACCGGACGGGGTTCGTACGCGGGCGGTTTCCGGGACGTCATCGGACCTCCCTCCCTTCCAGTTCGGCTCGTGCGGTGCCGAGGTCGTCGGCGGTGAGGCGGGCGAATCGCGGGGCCAGCTCATCGGCGACGGCCTGGCCCGCCTCGGAGAGGGCGTACCGGGCCAGCTCCACGGCGGCCGGTTCGGCAAAGCCGTCGCGGCGGCGGCGCAGAACGAGCAGCAGCCGGCGCGGGAAGGCAGCCGCGAGGCCCACGGGGCGTACACCCTCCCGTCCGAGACCGGCGGGCGCCACGGCGATACCGGCCGGGTTCGCCGCCAGCGCGTCCAGCGTCTGCTGGTCGGTCGCGGTGGTGGTCGTCAGCCGCACGACCTGTTCGACCGATCCGGACGCCTTGACACCGCCGCTCAGGAAGTGGCGGTGCTCGGCCGACGCGATGGTGTCGATGCGCTGAGCGCCGAGGGCGCCCCCGAGGCCCAGCTGGGACCAGAGGTCCAGATCGCCTGCCGGATCGCCGGAGAGGAAGACGCGCGGGGTGTCCGACCGCTCCAAGGCGGTCAGGGCATTGCTCTCGTGCACGTAGATGTCGAGGGGAGTGATCCGGGCGATGCGGACCGTGGCGGGCGGGACCCCGACGATCTTCTTGAAGGGCACCTGCTCGTCGCGGTTGTACGGCCTGGTCAGTACGGAGAGCAGGGACCCGCCGAAGCAGAGCAGCGGGACGGCGGCCTCGGTGCTGACCAGGTTCGTCGCGTACCGGTACTCCGGGTGACGCTCGGTGACCGCCTGGGCAAGACGTTCCACGAGGGGCGCGGCGTAGGGGCTTCCCGCGATACGGGCGGCTCCGGAGGCGTCGCGGTACCGGGGGACGTCCAGATCCTTGCTGACAGTTCTCATGTGTCCTTCGATCAGCGATGGGCGCGCGGGAACGAGCGTTGCACAGGTGAGTCCGCCGGTGGGAACCGGGCCGCACCGCGCGGATGTCCGCCCAGGGAATCGACACTTTGTGAAGACGGAATCACACGCCGGCGAGGGCGGCGGATGAGCTCGAAACAGTTCCATATGTGCTTATCCGAGGGTTAGTTGGGCACGCGCCCACACCGGATCCCGGTCGTTTCTCTTGACGAGATGTTCACATGCCGTGAACATGCGTGAGTGAGAGAGCGCTCCCCCCACCCTCACGTCGTTCATTTCCTGAACAAGGAGAGCCGTCATGCCCACACCCCCCACTCGTCGTACGGTTCTCGGCGTCATGGCAGCGGCCGCCGCCGCGCCGAGCACGCTCGCCCTGTCCTCGCCCGCTTCCGCGTCCTCGCCCGCTTCCGCGCGGACCGGCGCCGCGGCCCTGCCCGGCGGTGGCGATCTCGGACCGAACGTATTGATCTTCGATCCGTCGACTCCCAATATCCAGGGCACGCTCGACCAGATATTCCGGCAGCAGGAGTCGGCGCAGTTCGGCAACGGCCGCTACCAACTGCTGTTCAAGCCCGGCACGTACAACAACATCAACGCGCAGATCGGCTTCTACACCTCGATCTCGGGTCTCGGGCTCTCTCCCGACAACACCACGTTCAACGGTGATGTGACCGTGGACGCCGGCTGGTTCAACGGCAACGCCACCCAGAACTTCTGGCGCTCCGCCGAGAACCTGGCGCTCAACCCCGTCAACGGCACCAACCGGTGGGCCGTCGCCCAGGCCGCTCCCTTCCGCCGCATGCACATCAAAGGCGGCCTCAACCTCGCCCCCGACGGCTACGGCTGGGCCAGCGGCGGCTACATCGCCGACAGCAGGATCGACGGCACCGTCGGGCCGTACTCCCAGCAGCAGTGGTACACACGCGACAGCTCGGTGGGCGGCTGGACCAACGCCGTGTGGAACATGACCTTCTCCGGCGTGGAGGGCGCCCCGGCACAGGGCTTCCCCAACCCTCCGTACACCACGCTGAACAACACCCCCGTCTCGCGCGAGAAGCCCTTCCTCTACCTGGACGGCGCCGACTTCAAGGTCTTCCTGCCGGAGCTGCGCACCAACGCGCGCGGCACCACGTGGGGAAACGGCACGCCCAGGGGGACGTCGATCCCGCTCACACAGTTCTACGTCGCCAAGCCCGGAGTGACCGCGGCCACCCTCAACGAGGCACTCGCCCAGGGGCTCAACCTGCTGTTCACGCCCGGCATTTACCACGTCGACCAGCCCGTCCGCGTCGAGCGCGCGAATACGGTGGTGCTCGGCCTCGGCTACGCCACTCTCGTACCGGACAACGGAGCGACGGCGATGAAGGTCGCCGATGTCGACGGAGTACGGCTCGCCGGCTTCCTGATCGACGCGGGGACCGTCAACTCCACCACCCTGCTGGAGATCGGGCCGCAGGGCGCGTCCACCGACCACTCCGCCAATCCGACCACCGTCCAGGACGTCTTCATCCGGATCGGCGGCGCGGGCCCCGGCAAGGCCACCACCAGCATGGTCGTCAACAGCCGTCACACGATCATCGACCACACCTGGGTCTGGCGCGCGGACCACGGACAAGGCGTGGGCTGGGAGACCAACCGCGCGGACTACGGCATCGTCGTGAACGGCGACGACGTGCTGGCGACCGGTCTGTTCGTCGAGCACTTCAACAAGTACGACGTCCAGTGGAACGGCCAGCGCGGCCGCACCATCTTCTTCCAGAACGAGAAGGCGTACGACGCCCCCAACCAGGCCGCGATCCAGAACGGCGCCACCCGGGGCTACGCCGCCTACAAGGTCGCCGACAGCGTGAGCACACACGAGGGCTGGGGTCTGGGCAGCTACTGCTACTACAACGTCGACCCGTCGATCCGACAGGCGCACGGTTTCGTGGCACCCGCTGTCCCGGGCGTGAAGTTCCACGGCCTGCTCGTCGTGTCGCTCAGCGGTAACGGCCAGTACGACCACGTCATCAACGCCATCGGCTCGCCCACGTCGGGGACGACGACGGTACCGTCCACGGTGGTGTCCTTCCCCTAGGAGTTGTCTTCGAATGTCACGCCCACATCAGGAGCGATGCGAGGGTGACGGCTGCCCGCCGGGCGTGAGCGCCTTGCCGACCAGTACTACTTCTTCAGCTCCAAGGAGGAGCTCCTGCTGGCCGTACTCGACGAGCACTGGTCTGCTCAGCGCAGCGGCTGGAACCGTAATCTGCGCAGCGACGACCCGCCCCTTCAGCGGCTGCGGAAGCTGTTCGAGCCACCGAAGCCGACCAGCGTGCCGGGCAGCAGGGCTGCGGCACCATCTCGGGCTGCCTGTTCGGGAACCTGACCATGGAGATGAGCAACCAGACCGAGGCCATCCGCGAACGCCTGCAACAGATCTTCGACGCCCAGGTCGACATGGTCGACGTGGTTGTCGGCGAAGCCCACGACCGCGGAGAGGTCACCGTCGCCTACACCCACGAGGCGGCGGGATCCGTTGTCGCCCAGCTTGAGGGTCAGGTGCTCTTCGCCAAGCTGTACAACAACACGCAGAGCCTCGACGCCTTGTGGGGCAGCTGCATGGCCCTTCTCGGTGCCACCACTCCTGACCGAAGCGTCTGGCACGTACGCCGAAGAACCGCCTCCGCTGATGCGGAGGCGGTTCTGGGAAGGCGCGACCCACGTTCCCTAAAGAGCGGTTGTCACGTGGACTTGGTGATGATGCTCGCCGAGTGGAACACGGTCAGCGCCGGACAGTACACGTTCGACCAGCCGCTGGTGCGCCAGGCGACGGCGTCGAGGACGACCATGCCGCCCCCGTCCTGGCGCAGGCAGTTGACGCCGGCCTTGTAGTGGCCGCCGTTGCTGTGGTCGCAGCGGGCCATCGCACCGTTGTTGAAGTTGCTCTGGTAGGTGCAGCCCGTCGGCCAGGCGGTCGCCCCGGCGGGTGCAGCGGAGGCGGTGCCCCCGAAGCCGAGGGAGAACGCGGCGAGCGCGCCGCCCATGACGAGAACCGGCCATTTCTTCACTGGAGTGGATCCTTTCGCTGTGCGGTCGTCGAGCGGAATGCCGTGTGCGGAAGCGGGGCGCCCGCAGGTCAGGTCACCTTGGTTTCGATTCCGGCGGACATGGTCCTGCTCGCGCCCTGGCAGTAGGACTTGGACCACGATCCGTTGTTCCGCCAGTCGCCGACGAAGGTCACGATGTCTCCGGTGTCCGGGTCCGTGCAGTTCGCGACGGCACGGTAGTGGCCACCGTTCGCGCTGCTGCACTTCGCCACGGTCATCTTGGTGTCGGCGACCTGGTAGGTACATCCCGTCGGCCGTCCCGTAGCGGCCGCCGACGCTGTGGCGGACGCCGTGAACATGAGGCCGAGTATCGCGGACCCCGTAAGGGCGACTCGTACAGACGTGTTTCTCATCAAGCCGCTTTTTCCGCGGTCGCGCAGTGTGCTTCCCATCGAGTGATACTCCCGGCTAGGTCGAATCGATTGGCTGAGCCGGCCGCATGTCTGTCCCGATGTCTGGATCCCACCCCCGTGGTGGATCCCCTACATCGCTGCGGCGCTCACAAGAGTGCCGGGCGCTCCTCGGCTTGTCGTTGGCGGACAGTCCACGCCTCCTTAGCGCAGCGTCCCATCCCTGACCGCGTCGCCGACGGCTCCTGTTCGGCGGAGCTCGCTCGGCGGAATGCCGTAGAGGGTGCGGAACGCGCGCGTGAAGTCGGCCGGGCGGGGGAAACCCCAGCGAGCGGCGACGGCATGGATCGGCATGGTGCGCAGAGCGGGGTCGGCCAGGTCGCGCCGGGCGTTCTTGAGCCGTTGCTCCCGGATGTACGCGCCCACACTGAGGCCATCGGCTTGGAAGAGGCGGTACAGATGGCTGCGCGAGATGTGGTGTGCTGCGGCGATCTGGTCGGGTGTCAGCTCCGGGTCTCCCAGATGCCGGCGGATGAATGCCTTGATGCGCAGGACCAGGGTCCGGCTGTGGGTCTCCGGGGGCATCAGGAGATCGGCGTCCAGAATATGCGCGAAGACCGCGGTCACCAGATCGGCGACGACGGTTCCCAGCAGTGACGCTTCCTGTGGCTGATACGTGCCGGTGTCCGAGACGAACTGGGCGAGGAACTGCGACAACAGCGCGCCGACTCCCCCTCGGCCTGACACAGGCCGCCCGACCGCCTGGTCGGCCCGGCGGCCGGGCAGAGCCACCAACGCCCGGGGGACCTCGACTCCGACAATGGTGACCGGGTCGGATCCGGTGAATATCTCGTACGACCGTGACGAGCTGTTGATGTGGATGTCGCTGTTCCGGTAGGTGGCCTCCTGCTTGTCCCAGGTCGCGCCGGCCTCACCTTGCAGGAGCAGGGAGAGGTGGTAGAGCTCGGGATCGGACTGGCGAACGAGCTTCGGTGTCCGGCGGAAGACCAGGGAATCGAAGGTCGCCGGCCACACCACCACATCGCCGAGCTCGATCAGGCGCTGGTGAGCGTGGTAGTCCGCCGCACGGTCACTGGACAGATCCAGGGGAGCGTGTGTCCGGCCCACGCGCTGTGTCCACGCCTCGAAGCGATCGCCCGTAGGCAGATCCATGGTGCGGAATACCGACTCGTGCAACATCTCGGCAGTCAATCACAGCGAACGTACCGGCCTGGGCGGAGAATTCGAGGACAGCGATCGTGTGCCTGATGACCTGTGGAGGGGAGTCGCACCGACCCAGTGGTGATAAGCGTCCAACCGGACGGTCTCCACCGTCGATCCCGAAGCCCGGCACTGCCACAAGACCCGCAGTCACCAGCAGGACGGCTTCAAGGCCCACCTGGCCGTCGAGCCCGAGACCTGTTTGTACACCGCCGTCGCTCTGCGGCCCGGCGCCGGGCCCGAGCATCATGAGGCCGCTGTGGGTCTTGAGCTGCTCGCCGACGAGGACACCCCGGTGGACGCCTTCGGTGACACCGGCTGTTCATCAAACCCGCACCGTTGCGGCCTGCCGTCCCCGGCGGCTTCACCCCCGACGACATCACCATCGACACCACCGCCGCCATCGTGACCTGCCCGGCCGGACACACCGTGGCTCTGTCCGACCCCAGCGGGCAGCACCAGCAACGCAAAGCCTCCTTCGGGGACTTATGCACCGAATGCCCCCTGCGTGAGCAGTGCACCAGAGCCAAGGCCGGGCGCATCCTGACCATCCGCCCGCACCACGACCTCCAAGCCGCCGCCCGCCATCAGGCTGCCACCGATCCCGACTGGCAGGCCGACTACCGCCGGTGGAGGCCACCGGTCGAACGCGCCGTCGCCTGGCTCGTCCACCACGGCAACCGAAAACTCCGCTACCGCGGCACCATCAAGAACGACACCTGGCTTCACACCCGAGCCGCCGCCCTCAACCTCCGCCGCCTGATCAACCTCGGACTCACCCACATCGACGGCGCCTGGCACCTCGACCCAGCCACCACATAACAAAAAAGGGCCGTCCGGCCGGAGGCCGGACGGCCCCTCAACAAGATCTTCATCAGTCTTCTAGGCCCTGTCCGGGGGCGTATTGGTGATCGCGGGGCTCGGGAATCCTGGCGCGGCCGGAGTGTTGCGGTAGATGTGAGTACCGTGACGACGACCAGATTCTCCGTACTGGACCGCTCCCGTATCCGGGAGGGGCAGGCGGGCCCGCAGGCCCTGCGTGACACCGTCGGCTTCGCCCGGCGGATCGAAGAGCTCGGCTACCACCGCTTCTGGGTCTCCGAGCATCACGGTGTGCCGGGGGTGGCTGGCTCCGCGCCGACCGTGTTCGCGGCGGCGGTCGCCGCCGCGACCTCCACGATCCGCGTCGGCACCGGCGGTGTCATGCTGCCCAACCACCAGCCGCTGGTCGTCGCCGAGCAGTTCGGGGTGCTGGAGTCCCTCTTCCCCGGGCGCATCGACATGGGGCTGGGCCGCTCCGTGGGATTCACCGACGGCGTACGCAGGGCCCTGGGCCGGGACAAGCAGGATGCCGAGGACTTCCCCCGCCTGCTCGCGGAGCTGCTCGGTTACTTCGAGGGCCCCCGGACAGCTCAGCCCCAGGTCCACGCCCGCCCGGCCGAGGGCCTGCGCGTGCCGGCGTTCGTCCTGGCCACCGGGAAGGGCGCGCGGACCGCCGCCGAGGCCGGCCTGCCGCTGGTCATCGCGGCCGTACGGGGCGAGGACGCGATGCTGCGGGCCATCGAGGAGTACCGCCGCGACTTCCGCCCGTCCGCCTGGGGCGAGCGCCCGTACGTGGTGCTCTCCGGCACGGTCGCGGTGGCCCGCACCACCGAGGAGGCCCACCGGCTGCTGATCCCGGAGGCCTGGTCCACGGCTTACTCCCGTACGCGCGGGGAGTTCCCGGAGCTCCCGTCCGTCGACACCGTCCTCGCGACCGGCATGACCGACCGGGAACGCTCACTGTTCGAGGACGCGCTGCGCGGTCACCTGTACGGCACGGAGGACGAGGTGGCGGCCGGACTGGAGAGACTGCTCGCACGCAGCGCGGCCGACGAGTACCTGGTCACGACGAGTACGTACGACAGCGACGCGCTGCTGGACTCCTACCGGCGGCTGGCGGCTCTGGCCGGACTTCAGCCGGCCTGAGCCAGTCGGTGAAACTCGTGAGGGTCGTGGGCACAGAACAGTCTGATCCGTTCCGGCTCGGCGCGGCTCAGCTCCCGCAGTCGCCGCCGGTTGTGCCGTCGTGCGGAGTTGTCGGTGGCGAGCAGGCGTTGGACCACGGAGAGTCCCGGCGGGCGGGGCGGCCGATCGGGGTGGACATCGGCAGGAGAGAAGAAGGCATCGCCGCAGTGCAGGAGCCAGCCCTCGCCGCTCCGTACGGCCACCGCGCAATGGCCGCGGGTGTGCCCCGGCAGCGGGAGCAGCAGGATTTCGGGGGTGGCCGCGGGCATCGTGGGCCGGACGGCTCGAAAGCCGAACCACTCGTCCTGGGCGCCCTCGTACTCGACCCAGTGGGGATGGTGGGCCCACTGGACGGGTCGGTAACGTACCCGCTCGCCTCTGGTCGGAGGGTTTTCGGCGGCACGCAGTTCATCGGCCAGGACGTGGACCCGTGCGTGCGGGAAGTCGGCCAGCCCTCCGGCGTGGTCGAGATCGAGGTGGGTGAGGATGATGTCGCGCACGTCGCGCGGGTCGAGACCCATGGCGCGGATCTGCGTCAAGGCGGTCCGGGCCGGGGCGAGTTCGGGCCGCATGGTGGCGCGGAAGGCGAGGCCCAGCCGTCGGGGGTCGGCGACGTCGGCCGTTCCCAGTCCCGTGTCGACGAGAACCAGACCGTCGTCCGACTCGATGAGCAGGCAGTGGCTCACGAAGCGGCCGGTGAGCAGTCGCCCGCTGCCGAGCAACAGGCGGCCGCCGGCCGGGCACATGCCGGCGCAGTCGAGGTGATGGATCGTCATGCCGCTCCGTGTGAGGCTTCGTAGGGGCGTTGTGGGGGGCTTGGTACGGGATCGGGTGCGGCAGGCCGGCTTCACGCGGGCGCCACACCTCACCACGCTACGTGCGGTGTCCCGCTCCGCGCGCCGCGGGCTCGGAGAACGCCCGCGGCACACCGGTCGACGGTGCCGGACCGGTCAGGGGGCGTCGGCCTTGGCGGCCGGCAGTGTGGGGACGATGCCGAGTTGGGAGGCGATGGTGCCGCTGTCGAAGTAGACCCGCTCGCAGACGATGCGCTGCCCCTCTTCGCCGTCGAAGAAGAAGAACGCGACGACGGGGCAGCGGAAAGTGCGCCCGGTGGGCGCGTTGCCGTAGAGCTCACCGAGGTGGGTGCCAAGAAGGTCGAACTCGGCGACGACGGCGTCGTCGGTGTGGTGCAGCCGGACGTTTTCGTGCCGCTGGTCGGGAAAGGCCGCCCGTGTGAGGTTGTAGTAGCTCATCACCTCGGCCGGACCGTCGAAGACCTGACCGGTGGTCATTATCTCGTAGCGGGGGTGGTCGAAGGTGGCGAGGGTGACATCGAAATCCTGCGTGCTCTCGGACTCGAAGTGCTCGCGCACCAGGGCCTCTCGTGCCTCTCGGAGAGGAGTCTGCGGGGTCGTCATATGTACGGGGCTCCATCCTGGAGGGGCTACAGCTGTGCCGCCGGCCACCGACGCGGGAACCGGTGTGTGAGCCGGTCCGTGAGCGGACCGCTCCCCACTCGGGTGAGCACACCGCTCGCAACGCGCCCGAACCGATCGAACCATCAACGGTCGAGAGCGTTCACAGGCTCTGTGACCTGGACAGCTGCGAATGCACCCTTAAATTCGATACACCTGGGTACTGAATACGCTTGAGTATCCAATTGGAGGAGGTCGCATGTCAACGCCCGAGCCGACACCCGCCAGGGTCCGCCGAGCACCGCGCGCCGACACTCGCGCCGCCCTGCTGACCGCCGCCGTCCGCACCTTCGGCGAGCACGGCTTCGCCCAGAGCTCCCTGGAACAGGTCGCGGCTGCGGCCGGCTTGTCGCGCGGCGCGATCTACTCCAATTTCGCCAGCAAGGACGACCTGTTCCTGGCTCTGCTCCGGGAGACGGTGAACGAACGTCTGCGGCAGCTGCGCGATGCGGTACGCCCCGCGCTGAGCGCACGTGAGCGGGCGGTGGGGGCCGACAGGTCGATGACTCAGGCGCTGCGGCAACGCCCGGACCTCCATCTGCTGATGATGGAGTTCTGGCTGCGCGCGGCTCGCGACCCGGCCGTACGCGAGCACTTCATGGCGCACCGTCAGGAGATCCGGGCCACGGTGATCGGACTCCTGGAGGAACACCAGGAGTCCGAGGAAACCGAGTTGCCGATGCCGGCCGGCCAACTGGCCACCGGGATCATCGCGTTGTTCAACGGGTTCGGCCTGGAACACCTGGTCGACCCGGAGAGCGCCTCACCCGAATTGTTCGGGCGGCTACTGGCCACACTGCTCCAGGCACCCCGCTGAGGGCGGGCGTGCGTCACCCCGGGGCCGTACCGGCCGTCGCGCGAGCGCTGTCACGCCCTCGTCGGATGGGCGACGTCGTCCAGTCGGACGACCGTGCCTGTGACCCTGGCTCGTTCCGCGGCCCACACCACCCGGTGGGTGGCCAGGCTTTCGGCCGCGTCCGAGCGCAGTGTCGAGGCGTCACCGGTGGAGACGGCGGTCAGGAAGGCTTCGGTCAGGGCTTCGTCACCCCCGCCATGGCCGTCCCCGGCGGACGGTCCCGCCGTGGCGCCCCCGTCCTCGCCGGCATCGACGGTCCATTCCTCGCCGGTACGGAAGTCGACGACCCGCAGGGTGTGTCCGTCCCCCTCGATGAAGCCGTGCGTGCCCATCAGCCGGGTACGACGGTGCTCCATGGGGGTGAAGGCGCTCATGGTGAAGGAGCAGGTGGCGCCGGAGGGAAACTCCATGTTGACGACCTGGTGATCGACCACGTCGTTGTCGCCGGCATAGACACACCGGCCGTACGGGCCCGTGCGGAGCGCGTCGAGCACCGCGCGCTCCGTGTGTTCCTCGGTGACCGCCGACAGCGGCCAGAACTCCTGATCGGGGTCGCCGAGACAGCCGAGATAGAGCCTCTTCGCCGAATACGGGCAGCTGGGCTCCAACGGGCAGTCCAGACACCGGTCCGCCGCTCCCTCCGGCCGGTCCTCCGCGCGGAAGTGGGTCAGCCCGCCGAACGAGGCGACGCGGTCGGGCAGTTCACCGAAGAGGTGGATCAGCCAGTCGATGTCATGGCAGGACTTGGTCAGCAGCATGGGGGCCGAGGTGTCCTGGCGTCGCCAGTTGCCGCGTACGAAGGAGTGGGCGTGGTGCCACCAGCCGACCGGCTCCAGATGCTGGACGCTGACGAGACGGCCGACGGTGCCGGTCTCCAGCAGTCGGCGCAGTTTCCAGGTGTACGGGGTGTAGCGCAGCACGTGGCAGACGGCCAGCAGGATCTTGTTGCGCTCGGCGGCCTCGGCGATCGCGACGGCGTCCCGTTCGACGGTGGCCATCGGCTTTTCGAGGAGGATGTGGTAGCCGAGGTCGGCCAGTCGCACGGCGGGTTCGACGTGCAGCTGGTCCTGGGTGGCGATGATCGCCGCGTCGGCCGTCCGGTGGTGCTTCGCCAACTCGGCCCAGTCCGTGTACACCTGATCCGCCGGCACCCCGAATTCGGCTGCGGCGGCCTCCCTGCGGTACGGGTCCGGTTCGGCCACGGCGGTCACACGCCCCATGCCGGACGCCACCGCGTGACGTGCGTAGGACTGCCCGCGCAGGCCGGAACCGACGAGAGCTAGAGTCACCGCAGACATGGGATCCCCTTCGGAATTTACACAGGAATCCCTGATTATTGGCCATCGCGAGGTCGACCTCAAGGGCGTGTCATGATCGAAAATCCGGGCGGGGGAGATCTCTCCCAGCTCCGCAGGCTCAACGCGCTGGCCGCGATCGGCGCCCTGCGCGGCGAACCGGCCCTCACACTCACCGAGATCGCCGGGCGCACGGGCCTGTCGCGGGCGTCCACCGAGGACGTGGTGCGGGAACTACTGGCGCGCGGCTGGGTGGTGGAGGCCGCGCCGACGTCGGGCACAGTGGGGCGCCCCGCACGCCGCTACCGCTTCCGCGCGGACGCGGGCCGGGTGCTCGGCATCGACATCGGCGGCCACAAGGTGCTGGCTCTGGTGGCGGATCTGGACGGCGAGGTCCAGCACAGCGCCCGGGTGGCCGTCACCCCGTCGATGGGGCGTACCGAACGGCTGGCCGCCGTGGACGAGGCCGTCCGCGCGGCGCTGGCCGGGGCGAACACGGCCGCCACCGGGGTGTGGGTGACCGGGGTGGCCACGACGGGGCTGGTCGACGGGACGGGCCGGGTCATGCTGTCGGAGGCGCTGCCCGAGTGGACGGGGCTCGATGTCGCCGCCCATGTCGGGGAGTTGGTGTCGGGGCCGGTCCTGGTCGAGAACGACTGCAAGCTCGCGGCGCTGGCCGAGTCCTGGCGCGGGGTGGCCCGGCACGCCAAGGACGTGGTGTTCCTGCTCGCGGGGTTGCGTACGGGCACCGGCCTGATCATCGACGGGAAGCTCCACCGGGGGTTCGGGAACGCGGCGGGCGAGATCGGGGCACTGCCCGCGGCCGGCTGGGTGCGGGCCGCCGGGCATCTGCGCTCCTGGCCGGCCGACTCCCCCCGCACGGACGGCGCCGGCGATCCGCACACCGCCGCGGAGGATGTCTTCAGGGCGGCCCGCGAGGGCGACCGCAAGGCCCTGACGGCCGTACGACGCTACGTCCGCGACCTCTCCGTCGGCACCTCGGCCCTCGTACTCACGCTGGATCCCGAACTGGTCGTGATCGGGGGCGGGTTCTCCCGTTCGGCCGACCTCATCGTCGAACCGCTGCGGCGCGAACTGGACCGCTGGTGCCTCCGCACCCCCGAGGTCAGGGTCTCCGGCTTCGGCGACGAGGGCGTCGCCCTGGGGGCGCTGCGGCTGGCGCTGGACCATGTCGACCGCGGCCTGAGCACATCGGGGGAAATAGCTCCGCCCGAGAGCTTTCTGATGGGACGTCGCTGATCGGGCCGACGGCGAGTTCGGGGTCACTCCGAGGTCCGCCCCCGTGACTCAATCGAGCCTTGACTTACTTTCCCTGGTCTCCATTATTAGTACAACTTTGTGGCTCCCGCAGTGTGTTGCTGTCCTGGGCCGGCCGTTGAGCGCGGTGCCTTGTGCGCCGCGCACAGGAGGTGGTCCGGGTATGGGGAAGAGGTCGGCGCGTCTCTGCGCGGCTGTGCTGGGGGTGGTTCCGACGGCTTCCGCCTGTTCGAGTGGAGGTGCCTCCGGGGGCGCCAACGGCGACGGGAGGACCGAACTGTCGTACGCGGTCGGGGACATCAACCAGAAAAAGGTGCTGGAGGAGCTGGGAACTCGCACTTCTCTGGTCGTGGAACGATCTGTTCTGACCTCTGGTGGTCAACACCGATCCGGAGAAGATGACGCTCTAGGCTGGCCTGACGGCCCTTCAGAGGCAGTTCCAGACCGACTACCCCGTGCTGATGGCGGGCTCGCTGCTCGCCTCACTGCCCATGATCGCCGTCTTCGTGCTGCTCCAGCGCCAGTTCATCCAGGGCATCGCGCACACCGGCGTGAAGGGCTGAACCCCATGCCTCCCCTCACACTCCCGGCCGTCGTACGGCCGGGTCTCCACAGGTCTCCAGGAAGGGACTTACCACGATGAAGAGACCAGTCCGCCGCCCGGCGCTCCTCAAGGGGCTCACCGTGATGGGCCTGTTGGGTACGCTGCTCGTCGGCGCCTCCCCCGTGTCCGCCCAGGTCGCCCGCATGGACGGGGAGAGCGGCACGCGTGCCGCCTCGGTGTCGTATCCCCAGACCACCGACTCCTTCGCCAACCCCGAGCGCGGCTTCTACCACCACACGGACAGCTGCGACCAGAACGACTTCAACGCGGCCACACTGCGGAGTTACCGCACCAACGAGGGCATATCGCTGGTGATGTGCGTCTTCTATCTGGCCGATTTCAAGAACAGTGCCATCAGCCAGACCGCCCTGGACCGGCTCCAGCGGCAGTTCAACGCCGTACGGAGCGCGGGTCTCAAGACGATCGTCCGGTTCGCCTACACCGATTCCGCCGACGGCGTCGATGCCCCCAAGGACCGGGTCCTCGCCCACCTGGACCAGTTGGCGCCGTATCTTCAGACGAACAGCGATGTGATCAACGTCGTGCAGGCCGGCTTCGTGGGCGCCTGGGGCGAGGGCTACTACACCAAGAACTTCGGCGACGCGGGCAATGTGACCACCGCCGACTGGGCCAACCGCAAGGCCGTCGTCGACAAGACGCTCAGCGTGCTGCCGTCGACGCGCATGGTGCAGCTGCGCACCCCCAAGTACAAGCGGACGATGTACGGCACCACCCCGCTGCCGGCCGGACAGGCGTACAACGGCTCGTCGTCGGCGCGGCTCGGCCACCACAACGACTGCTTCCTCGCCAGCGCCGACGACTACGGCACCTATGAGAACCCCGCCGTCGAATACCCCTACCTGGCGGCCGAGACGACCTATCTCGCGATGGGCGGCGAGACCTGCGGGGTCAACGCACCGCGGACCAGCTGTCCCACCGCCCTCTCCGAACTGAAGATGTTCCACTGGTCGTACATCAACACCGACTACGAGCCGAACGTCATCAGCGGATGGCGAAGCGGCGGCTGCCTGCCCGAGATCACCCGGAACCTGGGCTACCGGTTCGCCCTTCAGAACGGGACCTTCCCGAGCACGGCGAGTCGGGGCGGCTCCCTGCCGGTGAACCTCACCGTCAAGAACGACGGATTCGCGGCGCCGTTCAATCCCCGCGGTCTCGAACTGGTGCTGCGCAACACCGCCACGTCCCAGGTGTACCGGGTCCCGATGACCGGTGACCCGCGGACCTGGGCGGCCGGCACCACCACCACGATCGACCGGAACGTGACACTGCCCGCCAACCTGCCGGCGGGCGACTACAGCCTGCTGCTCAATCTCCCCGACCCTCAGCTGTCGCAGCGGGCGGAGTACTCCATCAGGCTCGCCAACCAGGGCACGTGGGAGGCGTCCACCGGCTACAACAACCTGCTGCACACGGTCACCGTGAGCTGACCGGCGGCGATTCCCGGCAGGCCCGGGCCCGACGGGGATGCCCCGCCGGGCCCGGATCAGTGGCCGAGCTCGGATACGTGGGCAGCCGCGGACCGGTGCGGCACTCCCCCGCGTCGCGCGCTCACCGCGCCTCGTCGGTCGCCAACGGCCCGAGAACCGCCGGTTCTTCGGTACGCGCCGGGCCGCCCGGCCGGTTGATGAAGGCGACGCCGAGGACCGCCAGCACGGACGCCGCCGCGAGAGCGTACAGACCTCCGTTCGTGCTGCCGGTGGTGTCCTTGAGATAGCCGAAGAGCGTGGGTGAGACGAACCCACCGAGGTTGCCGAGCGAGTTGACCACCGCCAGCCCGGCCGCGGCGATCTTCAGGTCGAGCCCGGCCTGCGCCATCGGCCAGAACAGGGTGGCGGCGCACTTTCCGCCGACCGCGGCCAGGGTGAGGGCGAGCAGACCGAACCAGGGGGAGCCCAGGGTGGCGAGGAAGGCGCCCGTCGCCGACAGGATCAGACAGACCGCGAGATACGGCCTGCGGTCCGGGGCGCGGTCCGTGAAGTGGCTCATCGTGTACATGGCGATCACCGCGCAGATCCACGGGATGGCGGACAGCAGACCGATCTGGAAGGGCGAGAGGCCGCCGATCTCCGCCACCAGGCTCGGCAGCCAGAAGGTGATCGCGTAGCCGGTGAGGGCCATGGCGAAGAAGACCCCGGTCAGCAGAGCGACCTGAGGGTGGAGCAGCAGGCGGAACCGCGACACCTTGGGGGCCCGGCTGCGGGACTCCTGGTCACGCGCGACCGCCGAGCTCAGCGCGTCCTTCTCCTCCTGGGTGAGCCAGCGGGCGTCACCGATACGGGAGACGAGGAAGAATCCGGCGACGAACCCGACCAGGATGGAGAAGGCCCCTTCGAGCGCGAACATCCAGCGCCAGCCGGCGAATCCGCCCACACCGTGCAGTTCCAGCAGCGCCCCGGTGATCGGACCGGTCACGATGTAGGCCGTGGCGGAACCGCCCAGGAAGATCGCGCTGGCCCGGCCCCGGCTGGAGTCCGGCAGCCACTGGGTGAAGTAGAGGAGCACGCCGGGGAAGAAGCCCGCCTCCGCGACACCGAGGATGAACCGCAGGACGTAGAACATCGTCACGTTGTGGATGAAGCACATCGCGAGGATCACCAGGCCCCAGGTGATCATGATGCGGGTCAGCCAGACCCGGGCGCCGAAGCGCTCCATCAGCATGTTGCTCGGCACCTCGAAGAGGGCGTACCCGATGAAGAACAGGCCCGCGCCCAGACCGTAGGCGGTGGCGCTCACCCCCACGTCGGCCCTGAGCTCGTCCTGGACGAAACCGACGTTCGTCCGGTCCATCTGGTTGACCAGGAGCATCAGCACCAGAATGGGCAGCATGCGGCGCAGGAATTTGCCGACCGCGCGACTTTCGGCGTCGGGCTCGCTCTCGGGACTCTTCGCAAAAGGCTGCGGGACCATCGTTGTCTCCCACTTCAATTGCCGTGACGGCATGACAGATGTGCCTGGGGCCCGCTCCGTTGACCGCGCGGGCCGGACTCCGCTCGCGAGGGCGAGGGGTCGCACCGCACCCCGACCGGGGTGGCGCCTAGTGATGTACATGTATGTGAACCGGCGTTATACGTGTGGACACGTTACGGTCGCGTGTCCACCGGGTCAATGACTTCCCCACGGAATCTCAGCAGGCCGCACCGGGCACTTACTTGAAGGGATCGGCCACGTCAGGAGCGGTACGTGACGACGCGATCGCTTGACGGTTCCCGCAGTGCGTCCTAAATTTACTGACGCTTACATCATCATGGATCACGGTTACATACGTGAACGGAGTCTTATGCTTGACGGAGTGCTGTTCTTTCCGGTCACGCCGTTCGCACCCGACGGCTCTATCGATCCGCGAACCCTCGGAACGCATGTACGGGCGGGTGTGTCCGCCGGTGCGGGCGCGGTCTTCCCCGCCTGCGGCACCGGAGAGTTCCACGCGCTGTCGCCGCGGGAGCACACCGACGTCGTACGCACCGCGGTCGAGGCGGTGGACGGGGCGGTCCCCGTCTTCGCGGGGGTCGGCGGCCCGCTCCCGACGGCGATCGATCTCGCCGGAGCGGCACGCGAGAACGGCGCCGACGGACTGCTCCTGCTGCCGCCGTACCTGGTCAACGCGGACCAGGACGGACTGGTGCGGTACGTTCGGGAGGTCGCTGAGGCCGCCGGGCTGCCCCTCATCGTCTACAACCGGGCCAACGCCCGGTTCAGCCCCCGTGCCGCCATGGAAGTCGCCGCGATCGACCAGGTCGTCGGATTCAAGGACGGTGTCGGCGACATCGAAACCCTGGCGCGTACCGTCGTCGCCATCCGCGAATCGCTGCGCGAGCGCGGCAAGCCCTTCCAGTTCTTCAACGGGCTCCCCACCGCGGAGGCGACCGTCCCCGCCTACCGGGCCATCGGCGTCCCGCTGTACTCGTCCGCCGTCTTCTGCTTCGCCCCCGAGATCTCCCTGGCCTTCCACCGCGCGGTGACCACGGGCGACGAGAAGCAGGTCGACGCCCTCCTGGCCGGTTTCTTCCACCCGCTGGTCGCCCTGCGCGACAAGGTTCCCGGATACGCGGTCTCCCTGGTCAAGGCCGGCGTACGGCTGCGCGGCCTGGACGTCGGGTCGGTCCGCGCGCCGCTGACCGACCCCACGCGGGAAGACCTCGACGAACTCTCCGCGCTCCTGGAGCGAGGACTCGAACTCGTAAGGAGCGCGTGACCATGAGCGCCGAACAGCTGCGGATCTCCGCCGTCACCATCACGCCCGTCGCCTTCCGCGACCCGCCGCTCCTCAACTCGGTCGGTGTCCACGAACCGTTCGCCCTGCGCGCGATCGTCGAAGTGCGCACCGACGGCGGGCTCACCGGACTCGGCGAGACCTACGCCGACGCCAGGCATCTGGAACGGCTCCAGGCCGTGGCGGAGGGGATCGTCGGACTCGACGTCTACGCCACCGAGGAACTGCACCGGCGCGTCGGCGAGGTCATCGCCCGGGTCGGCGGTGTCGGCGGCTCCGGTCTGACCGGGATGGTCACCACCAGCAGCACCGTCGACCGGGTGCACTCCCCGTTCGAGGTCGCGCTGCTCGACATCCAGGGGCAGGCGTGCGGCCGGCCCGTCTCCGATCTCCTCGGCGGCGCCGTGCGCGCGTCGGTGCCCTTCAGCGCCTATCTGTTCTACAAGTGGGCGAGCCACCCCGGTGCCGACCCGGACGAGTGGGGCGCGGCGCTGGATCCCGACGGGGTGGTGGCGCAGGCCCGGCGCATGGTCGACGAGTACGGATTCACCGCGATCAAGCTCAAGGGCGGGGTCCTGCCGCCCGAGGAGGAGGTCGAGGCAGTACGGGCGCTGCGCGCCGAGTTCCCGGACCACCCGCTGCGGCTCGACCCGAACGCCGCCTGGACGGTGCCCACCTCCATCGAGGTCGGCCGGGCACTCGACGGTGTGCTGGAGTATCTGGAGGACCCGACACCGGGCATCGAGGGCATGGCCGCCGTCGCCCGCGAGGTGTCGATGCCGCTGGCGACCAACATGTGCGTCGTGGCCTTCGACGAGCTCCACTCCTCGGTGGCGGTGGACGCCGTGCAGGTCATCCTCTCCGACCACCACTACTGGGGCGGACTGCGCCGCTCCAAACTCCTCTCCGGGATCTGCGACACCTTCGGCATGGGCCTGTCCATGCACTCGAACTCGCATCTGGGCATCAGCCTCGCGGCGATGACCCATCTCGCGGCGGCCACCCCCAACCTCACCTACGCCTGTGACACCCACTGGCCGTGGAAGACCGAGGACGTCATCGAGCCCGGTGTCCTGTCGTTCAAGGACGGCTCGGTGGCGGTGCCCACCAGTCCCGGCCTCGGCGTCACGCTCGACCGCGACGCCCTGGGGACCCTGCACGAGCAGTACCTGACCAGCGGTCTGCGCAACAGGGATGACACCGGCTACATGCGCACCATTCACCCGACCTACCGGGCCACCATCCCGCGCTGGTAAGGGAAGAGAAGGAAGGATTCAGGCCCGGCGGGGCGCCGAGGGTGACACGGGCGCTCCGGCTGGCCTGAGCCGTACGACCGGAGCTCTCGGCCCGTGGCCGATCACTCCGTAGGGAGCGGGCCGCCGATACGGGTACCGTGAAGGTGTACCGATTCCCGTGGGCCTCCTGGTGGGCTGCGTGACCCCAGGAGGAGCAGCATGACGACGAACCGCGGACGCAAGGACGTCATCCGGGACCGGATGGCCGCGACCGGTGAGTCGTACAACGTCGCCGCCCGCAATTTCAAGGCGATGAAGGACATGGGCGCCACCCGGGAGGCCGTACTCATCCAGCGCTGGCGGCCGGCGGACTCCTTCGACGTGCCCTGTCCGTGCGGCGGGACCTGCGAGCCCGGTGAGAAGTGCGACCACTGCCACGCGCGGCACCGGCATGTGAAGCGGTACCCCGGCAGCGTCACGGACGTGGAGACCTGGGCGGACCGGTACGAATGCACCGGGTGCTCGTCCTCGTACACCCTGAACGTCCAGCTGACCGGCCGCCCGTGGGGCGTCGCCGAGACCGTGATCCAGGGCGGGGCGGCGGAGCCGGTCGTCCGGGTCCGGGTGTTCCCCGGCATCGTGCATCCGCTGCTGCGCCCCGAGTCGCCCGAAGAGGTCTGATCGCGCGCGGTCACGGTTCGCCCCTCCCCCACGCTTCCGACAGCGCTGAGGCATCTCTTGCACGGGAGGAGAATGAATTTCGGGCAGCGCGGCGCCTGAACTCCTGGACGGCGAGGCGGTGTCACCGTACGGGGGGCGCTCAGCCGGTGGTGCCGCTCCCTTCGTCTTTCGGGCGCAGCGCGTCGACAACGAGGTCGAGGAGTCGACCGGTCTGCTCCGGAGTACCGCCGGCTGCCGTGGAGAGGAACACTCCGAGGAGCATCGTGGTGACGTCCTCGGGCTCGACATCCGCGCGAAGCGAACCCGCTCGCGCTCCCTTCGCGAGGATCACCCGGATCGCGGCGGTGATGCGCTCCCGTGTGGCCGGTGTCGCCATGCGTCCCGAGGCCCAGCCGGTGCGGAGCGTGTCGATCATCCCGCGCTTCGTCGCGACGAACACCGCGTAGCGGTCCATCCACGCACGGAGCGCGATCTCGGGCGGGAACTCGTCGAGCAGAGCGGGCGCGCTCGTGGCGACATCGTCGAGTTCCGCGCCGTAGACAGCCTCGACGAGTGCCTCGCGGGTGGGGAAATGGCGGTAGAGCGTACCGATTCCGACCCCTGCCTCGCGGGCGATCCCCTCAAGCGGGACCGTGTCGTCGGCAGCCGCAAAAGCTGCCCGCGCGACAGCGACGAGCTTCTCGCGGTTGCGTCGCGCGTCGGCGCGGACCGGCCGGTCCGCGGCGGGCGAGCCGGCTTGGGCGTCGGTGGGTATCGGTTCGGGCGGACTCAAAACGGAGGCACCTCCGGTAGTGCTACAGTCCAATGAACGGAGGGACCTCCGTTTCCCTCATCATCGCACGAGGACGGGGCTCGCATGGCACCCAGCAGCACTCCTTCCCCCGAGGTCACGGCCACCGGCGTACCGCGTCCGGGAGGCCCCGGCCCGCTCGCCGGCCGGACCGTCTCCCGTATCGGATATGGGGCGATGCAGCTCGAACGCCTGCGCGGCGACCGGCGCGCCGCCATCGCGCTGCTGCACCGCGCGGTCGAGCTCGGCGTCGACCACATCGACACCGCCCAGTTCTACGGTGACGGTCTCGCCAACGGCCTCATCCAGGAAGCGCTCCGCCCCGAGGACGGCGTCCTCGTCGTCAGCAAGATCGGCGCCGACCCCAGCCCCGGCGGCCCCGCCCCGCTCCGTCCGGCGCAACGGCCCGAGGAACTCCGGGCGAGCGTCGAGGACAACCTCAGGAGCCTCGGTGTCGACCAGGTCCCGGTCGTGAACCTGCGGCGCATGGACGCCGGGCCCGGTCTCCTGGCCGAGGGGGACCAGGTGGTCGACTTCGACGACCAGCTCGGGGTGATGACGGCGATGCGCGACGAGGGGAAGATCGGCGCGATCGGTCTGAGCAGCGTGACACTGGAGGGACTGCGCCGGGCGATCCCGGCGGGCATCGTCTGCGTGCAGAACGCCTACAGCCTTGTCACGCGCGACGACGAGGACATGCTCCAGGCCTGCGTCACCGAAGGGATCGGCTGGGTACCGTACTTCCCGCTCGGCGGTGCGTTCCCCGGCATCCCGAAGGTGACCGACGAGCCGGCGGTCCGCGCCGCGGCTCGGTCCCTCGGCAGCACTCCGTCGCAGGTAGGCCTCGCCTGGCTGCTTCGGCACTCCCCGAACGTACATCTCATCCCCGGCACCGCGAACCTGGAGCACCTCGAAGCGAACGTCGCCGCGGCCACGATCGTGCTCGACGACGCGACGCTCGCCGCGCTCGACGCCGTCCCGACGCGCTCGGCGGACACAACACTCGGGTAACTCAAGCCAGTTCGTACGGAAAGGGACGGAAGGTGGGGGTTCCACCGCGGGTGGCGAGCACAACACCGGCGTACCGGCGGGCGACGCGGGCCTCCGGAGCAGCCAGGCAAGCCACCGCAACACCCATTTCCACCATACGGACAGCGGCCACGTCATCTCGACAGACGGGCCCGGCCACTGCAAGTCTCCCGCTATGCATTTCCTCAACCGCTCCCTGGCCACCGCCCTTTGCTCCGTCGTCGCCCTCTGCGCCGCCCTCACGAGCTGTTCCCCGCAACCGGAGGAGAAAGCGTCGGGCGAGAAGGGCGCGACGAAGTCCTGCGTACCCGGCGGGCTCGCCACCGAGGTACCGGGGAAGCTGACCGTCGGCACCGACAAGCCCGCGTACGCCCCCTGGTTCGCCGACGACAAGCCGTCCAACGGCAAGGGATTCGAGTCGGCGGTGGCGTATGCCGTGGCCGACCGGCTCGGCTACGGCCGCGATGCGGTGGTCTGGCAGAACGTGCCGTTCAACAGCTCGTTCGCGCCCGGCGCCAAGAAGTTCGACTTCGACATCAACCAGGTCTCCATCAGCGAGGCGCGCAAAAAGGCCGTCGCCTTCTCCTCCGGCTACTACGACGTACGCCAGGCCGTGGTCGCGCTGAAATCGTCGAAGGCCGCGAAGGCGAAGAGCACGGCCGACCTCAAGGGCGTGAAGCTGGGCGCCCAAGTGGGCACCACCAGCCTCGACTTCATCAATGATCTGGTGAAGCCCACCCAGCGGCCCGCCGTCTACCAGAAGAACGACTTCGCCAAGTTGGCGTTGAAGAGCGGCCAGGTGGACGCCATCGTCGTGGACCTGCCCACCGCGTTCTACATCACCGGGGCCGAGGTGCCCGAGGCGAAGGTCGTCGGTCAGTTCCCGAACTCCCCGGACAACTCCGAGCAGTTCGGTCTCGTGCTCGACAGGGAGAGCGAGCTCACCTCCTGTGTGAGCGGCGCCGTGGACGCTCTCCGGAAGGACGGCACTCTCGCCGCCCTGGAGAAGAAGTGGCTCTCCGAGGCCGTCGACGCACCGGTGCTCACATGACACCGCACAAGACACTCGGCGGTGAGGACGTCTACGTCCCTTCGGAGCGCCGCATCGCCCGCGAACGTCACCGCCGTGCCCGCACCCGGCGCGCGACGGCGATCGCCGCGATCAGCACCCTCGTGACGGGCGCCGTGCTGTTCGTCCTGATCACCAACTCCCCGGGCTGGGCCCGCACCAAGGAGACGTTCTTCAGCGCCCACTACGCGCGCGTGGCGCTCCCGCAGGTCCTGGAGGGCCTGTGGCTCAATCTGCGGCTGCTGGCGGTGTGCGGCGTCGCCGCGCTGGTGCTCGGCCTGCTGCTGGCGGTGGCACGCACCCTGCGCGGGCCGGTGTTCTTCCCGGTGCGGGCGCTGGCCACCGCCTACACGGACTTCTTCCGTGGACTACCGCTCATCATCTGCCTGTTGATGGTGGTCTTCGGAGTGCCCGCGCTGCGCCTCCAGGGGGTGACCACCGATCCCGTGCTGCTGGGCGGCAGCGCCCTCGTACTGACCTACTCGGCGTACGTCGCGGAGGTCTTCCGGGCGGGCATCGAGTCCGTGCACCCCTCACAACGGGCGGCGGCCCGCTCCCTCGGACTCAGCAGCGGCCAGGCGCTGCGCTTCGTCGTGCTGCCCCAGGCGGTGCGCCGTGTCGTGCCGCCGCTCCTCAACGACCTCGTGTCTCTCCAGAAGGACACCGGTCTCGTGTCGATCGCCGGCGCCGTCGACGCCGTGTACGCGGCGCAGATCATCGCGAGCAAGGACTTCAACTACACCCCGTACGTCGTCGCGGGTCTGGTCTTCGTCGCGCTGACCATCCCGATGACCCGGCTCACCGACTGGGTGACGGCCCGGATGGACCGGCGGCGGGCACAGGGAGGAATCGTATGAGCGTGGCACCGGCCGCCGCACCGGGGGCTCCCGTGCTGCGGATGGAGGCGGTTCGCAAGTCGTTCGGCACCTCGCTGGTGCTGCGGGACGTGGACCTGGAGGTCGCCCCGCACACGGTGACCGCGCTGATCGGCGCGTCGGGGTCCGGGAAATCGACCCTGTTGCGCTGCGCCAACCTCCTGGAGGAGATCGATGACGGGGCCATCTGGCTGGAGGGCGAGGAGATCACCGATCCGCGGACCGACCCGGACACGGTGCGCCGCCGGATCGGGGTGGTGTTCCAGGCCTACAACCTCTTTCCGCACCTGACCGTTCTGCAGAACATCACGCTGGCCCCACAGCGCGTCCACGGCCTCTCCCGGTCGGAGGCCGACGAACGCGCCCGCGAACTGCTGGAACGGCTCGGGCTCGGGGCGAAGGCAGACGAGTACCCGGACCGGCTCAGCGGCGGACAGCAGCAACGGGCGGCGATCGTACGGGCGCTGGCGGTACGCCCCCGACTGCTGCTCCTGGACGAGATCACGGCCGCGCTGGACCCGGAGCTGGTGGGCGAGGTGCTCGGCCTCGTACGCGAGGTGAAGGACGAGGGCATGACCATGGTCATCGCCACCCACGAGATGGCTTTCGCCCGTGAGGTCGCCGATCAGGTCTGCTTCCTGGACGCCGGAGTGGTGCTGGAGCGCGGCACTCCGGAGGAGGTCTTCGGCGGCCCTCGGGAGGAGCGCACCCAGCGGTTCCTGCGGAGGATCGTCGAGGCGGGGCGGCTGTAAGGAGTCCTTGCGCAAGGGGTCCTTGTGGGCAGGGCCCAGCGGGACATGCCGTGGCGGAGGGCGGTTGCCGTTGCCGGGTTCGGCAACCGCCCTCCGGTTCCGGGTGCGTCGCGAGGGTCAAGGCGTGAGGGTCAGGAGGCGATCCAGATGCCGAAGTCCCGCCAGGCGGTGCCGAAGTCCTGGAAGCCGAGGCGGGCGCCGGCGGAGCGGGTAGCCGTGCCCTTGGCTATGGCGCCGCCGCTCGCGGAGGCCGAGTAGAGGGGCCCGCCGCTGTCACCGGGCCGGGCGGCCGTCTGGCCGTTCATCTGTTCGGCCTCGACCAGGTCCTCGGAGTCGTTGTAGAAGAAGAGGACCTTGATATTGCAGATCGCACCGCCGACGACCCCGGCGCTGGTGGCGCCGGACTCGCAGAGGAACTCGCCGGGGTAGACCCAGTCCCAGCCGTCGACGCGCACACCCACGTTGTCGTTCGAGTTCCCTGTGTAGATGAAGTTGGTGACGTCGGAGCTCTGGACGAGCATGATGTCGTGGGTCTTGTTGATCTTGGACGGGGTGCCGATGCAGGAACCCCCGCCCGTGGTGAAGGGGTCGCCGAAGTCGCCGCAATGCCCCGCGGTGAGCAGATACTCCACTCCCGAACTGTCGGTCACACCGAAGCCGGAGGTGCAGCCTGCGCGAGGCTGCCAGATCCGCGCCCCACCCCACCAGGGGGACCAGTCGTTCTCGCGGGAGACCTGCCCGAGGCGCGGTTCCCCGAGGCAACTGCGGAGACTCCTGGAACGGGCCCCTTCGGCACCGACCGTGCTGGTCTCAGCGGGGAACGGCTACCGGCTGACGGCCCCCTCGTCCGCACTGGACGCGCTGCAGGCGGAGTCCCTGATCGGCGAGGCGGCCCGCGCACGCGACGGCGGACGCGTGGAGAAGGCGAGCGGTCTACTGACGGACGCCCTGGCCCTGTGGCGGGGAGACTCACGGCCGGTACCCGGCTGGCACAAGCCTCCCTGCGAAGCACATCAAGCTCCGAGGGCACGTTGTGGCGCTTCGGTCCGTCACCTGTGCCGGATGTTCCTGTGGGAGGCTCGTTAGGGTTCGACCATATGACCGACCGTGTTCTGGAACTCCTGCGCACCCGCCCCGATCTGGCCGAACTGGCCGCGTTTCCGTTCGAGTTCGATGTGGACAGTGCGTACCACGTCGAGGAGGTGCACCTGGCGTCCGGTGCGTCGCTGGAGCCGATCGCCGGCGACGACGCCGGTGGTACGTACTTCCTGTGCGGGGGAACCGCCGTGCTCCACGCGTCCTCCGAGGGAGACGCCTCGTTGCTCGCCGACAGTGTCGGCGAGGCTCTCGAGATCCTCGTCAGGCTGCCCGCATGGTGCGAGAACATCTCCGCCGAGCTGGACGAGGAGAGCCTGCTCGCCGAAATACGTGCGGCGGACGACGAAGCGCGGGAGGAGTTCGTTCCCGACCTGGACGCGCGGCGAGCGGCGTTGATCAGCGGTCTGGGGCTGCCGCACCGGCCGCTGGTCGAACTCCTCGCCATGTCGGAGTCGGCCACCAGGCGCACCGAGCCGGACTTCGTCCTGCTCAACTCCCACGAGCTCTGCGCGTACCGGCTGGACGAGTCCTTCCGGCAGCCCCTGCGCGACATCGTCCTCGGCCCGGGACGGGAGGCGCTGGAACGGATGCGCTCCGGCGACCTCGGCGCGTGGGAGGAGGCGGCCGCGGATCCGATACTGCGGGCGGGTGTGCTGCGCGCGGCGCGGTACGACCGCCGTGACGGCGACCTGCCGCTGCTGCGTTTCCTCCTGGAGCACGAGAGCGCCGCGCGGACCGAGTGGTACGAGGAGCGCCGGTCGGCCGCGGTACTGGTGGCTTCGTACGGGCAGGACAGGGACGTTCCACTGCTGCGGTCGGCCACTGCCGGGCAGGTCACCGACAGCGCCGGCGCCGTGGAGTGGGCCCGCGCCGAGGAGGCGAAGCGGCACGGTCGGGATGTGATCGCGGAGAGCGAGTTCACCTGGATCGACCTGGCCCACCGGCAGGGTCGTCTCGAACACGCCCGGGTCGCGCTCATCCGCATGCTGGACGACACGGGCCCGGACGCGGACCGGCTCCGGGAGCTGAGCCGCGCGCTGGAACGTATCGGCGACCACGCCCAGGCGGCCCGTGCCCAGTTCAACCTCCTCTCGCTTCAGGACACGGCTCGGGACCGGGCCTCGGAGGCCTGTGTCCTCGCCCGCCTGGAGCGCCGCAAGGGCGATCTCGCGGCCGCGGGGCGGGCGCTGGAGCGGGCACGGGCCGCGGTCGGCGCCGACGGCACCACACCGGACGGAGAGGTGCCCCAGTGGCACCGTCTGGGGCTCGGCCGACTGATCACGGAGCAGCATTTGGAGCTGACGCTCGCAGCGGTCGAGGCGGGTGACGAGGAACTCGCACGTACGACGATGGAACACAGCAGGCTCCTGCTGGACGGCATCGGCAAGGAGTCGGCGAAGGCACTCAGCCGGCTGTCCACGCGGGCGAAATGGGCGGTGGCCGGTCTCCGCCCGCCCGCCGCCTGATGGCGAGAAGCGGCTGCGCATGGGCGCAGCGCACCAGACCGCGGAGACCGTCTGCTGCCCGGCCGGCCTCGCCCGCCCCTACGTCGCAGAACGACCACCCGGCCTGGCCCGCTCAATCCCGGCGGCCGGATACGGTGTCCGCTTGCTCGCGGTGAGCAGGCGGTGGTGGAACGCGTCCAGCACCATGGCGGCCCGGGCGTGCCGGTCGATGATCGCGGCGATCGCGGGCGGGGCCCCCTCGGAACTGTCACCCGCGATCCAGTCGCGCAGAAACGTCTCGTGCTCCACGTTGCCACGCACGCTGTCGGGCAGATGGTTCCGCAGCTCGATGTCCGTCAGCGGGACTCGCTTGACGAAGACCCGGGTCCCGCCCACCTTGAGCTCCGCCGTCCTGCCCCCGATGCCGGACCCGAGAGGGGTGGCCGCGGCCACGACTTCGCCGAGCCGGCGGTCGCTCAGCCGTGGTGCGGCCGGGTCCGTCGCGACGGACCCGGCCGCTCGGCGCACAGTACGCCCCCGCGTCGGCCCGAAGCACCCGGTCAGCAACGGTCCTGTGGCCGCAGGTGCGGTGAGGCCACTTCCGACCCGGTCGGCCTGCCGCCGCGGCGCACCCGTGGTGTGCCCCGGCCACGGCGTCGTGAGGAGTGAGCGCTTACGCTGCACGGGAACGTAGCCCGACAGGACGAGATCGGACGAGATCAGCAGAGAGGGTGCAGACCGTGGCCGGTGAGTCTTCCTCCGGAGCCGAAACCTCCGATCGCATCCCTCCCGGGCAGCGTCCCGTGCACGGCTGGCCCGTTTCGCACTACGGCCCCGTCCCCCGCTTCCGGCCCGACCGCTGGAACCTGCGCACCTTCGGCGCCACCGCCTCCGGCGAGGTGCACGAGTGGGCCTTCGACGATCTGGCCGCGCTTCCCCGCGTCACGGTCGTCGCCGATCTGCACTGCGCGAGCGGCCCGACGTCCACCGGGCACGAGTGGTACGGGATCCCCGCCGCGTCCGTACTGGACCTGGTCCCGCCGGCACCGGAGGTCACGCACGTCATGGCCTGGGCGGAGTACGGCTACTCCGCCAACCTGCGCCTCAGCGATTTCACCTCGCCCGAGACCCTCATGGCCACACACCACAACGGCGAGCACCTCACCGCCGAACACGGCTTCCCCCTGCGCCTGGTCGTCCCTCATCTCTTCAGCTACAAGGGCCCCAAATGGCTGCGTGGCATCGAGTACATGACGGCCGACCGGCGCGGCTTCTGGGAGGAACGCGGCTATCACAACATCGCCGACCCCTGGCAGCAGCAGCGCTACTCCTACCAGGAGCAGGACCAGGAGCGAGAAGACGACGGACCCACTCCGGCGGGTTCCTGAGCTGCCCCGGGGAATAGGCGGTTGCCGATCCGGTGCCGGTCCTCAACGATCGCGGATCATGATGTCTCGGGGTAACTGGCTCTCGCACAGTGAGAGTTGGGCCGCGCCCCTCACCAACGATCAGGCCGGGGCATCCTCGGTCAGCGAAGGCATGGCGCACTGACGCAGAACCATGAGCGAGCCTTCCAAGGTCGCCACCATGGCAAAGGGGAACCGGTCGAGCTCAAGACAGAGTGCGACATCATCGGGATGGACTCCTTGACGCACACCCTCCGCCAGCTCGGCAGCGGCACGCGACTCGGCAGCGCGGCGGAGGAACTCAGCAGCATCTGTCCCAGCCTCGGTGACCCTCCGAGCGATGTATTGAGCACACGCCAGGTCCTCATCGGCCTGCCCGTCTTCGCCAGTGACCACGAACGTGACACGGTCACTCCTGCGTGTCCGCAAGAGCCGAGCCGTTGCCTCCGCCACCACGAAGCCGGCGCACAGCACCAGCGACGCCTCCTTGACCGCGAGGGCGCCGACCGTTCCTGCCGTGGTCTTCTGCACAATGGTCCGTCCGCCAAGGTCAACAGACCGCAGCAGGCCCGGCGAGTTGACGGCGTCGAACCCGGGCGCGGGCGGACCGTCCTTGAGCGCCACCCAGTCCGGGTGGCGAGCCTTGAGCGCCAGGGCGTCGTCCAGCGACTCAGCAAGAACGATCTTCTCCGCCCCCTGGGCAAAGGCCCAGGCAGCCACGGTGAAAGCACGCATGACGTCGACCACGACCGCCACGGACGGGGCTTCGACCAGCTCAGCGATACCAAGGAGACGAGCGTCCATTCCGTTCATGATCGCGCACGCCCGCCCCGAGACGCCCAGAGAGTGTTACGCATCACATCAACGGTCTCGGAATGCGACACCTCCGGCTGCCTGCGTCGCGCAGGCAGTCCGCAGCGACACACCTTCTCAATGGCCGCACCCGAGGGCGCCCTCGACGGCATACCGCGTACGTACGTCGAGACCATCGTGCCCCGCACCTCGTCGGACTCTCCGGCCGAAGGTGAACGAGAAGCTACCGCCCTCCGCATGCGTGCGCTCAGTTCCGCGCAAGCCCGCCGCCCTCGGCTGCGGCCGCCGAGGTGGACCAGTCGATGTGGTGGCCGTACGTCTGCCGCGTTTGCTCGCCGTTCGCCAGCCGAGGCAGGAGCAGCGGCATCAGCAGGTCGCGGAGGATCCGCCCGACCGGTCCCGCGGCTTTGTTGTTGTTGACCCGGGCGGCCTGCTTCACGATCCGTTCGACGCGAGGGCGGCGCAGCGCCTCGTACGCGGCGAAGGCACCCTCGATCGTGGGCAGATCACGCAGCGCCTTGGCCAGCTCCACGGCACCCTCGTCGGCCGCCTGGAGGACAAGAACGCCCTGCGCAAGGCCCCGCACCCCGAGGACGGCCGCAAGGTGGTGCTGCACTTCAACCAGGAGTTCGCGGCCGCAACATGCACTACTTCGCCGACCTCGTCGGTTCACTGCGGGAGCTGTGCGAGCAATACACGGACGAGCAACTGGCGGCCATCGTGTCCTTCATGAAGGAGGCGGCACGCCGACAGACGGAGGCGACGCAGAGGCTGACCTGATCCGGGACCCACGGGCCACTGAGCGCACAAGAACGGCCCGCCCAGCCGCGCCCACAATCCTCCGCCCCGACCGAGATCAGCTCAACGAGGCGCCCGGCCAGGGGAAACGAGACCACAGAAGCGAACCGGCTCTTGAGACCGGGCGTACCCCACCCGATGGCCCCAGGATGTGACGGCGGTGGCTGTCTGACGTAGTACTACCGGGCGAGCAAGCCCGAAGTCCCTGCCCTTCGGTAATCGCTCATGAGTTTGTCCGCATCGATCGCGTTCGTCACCATCCTGCTGGCCGTTCATCAGATCGCGCGAACTGGTGATAGTCAGCCAATTGGACCGGACGGGCGTGGATACGGTCGGTCACGCCGTCCGACAGAGGCGGCACCCGTCGCGTGCCGCACGCGCCCGGGCCGTCCAGGCCGTCATTGCGCCGGTACGGACTCGCACTCGGGCAGTTCCCATGGGAGTGGACATGAGTTTTGCAGGTCGCAAGACCGTCGCGGTACTGGCCGCGGCTCTGGCGTCGCTGGGCGCGGGAAGTACTGTCCCCGCGTCCGCGGCGGCCCCCTCGGCCGCGCCGTGCAGCGGGTCCGAGTGCCCCAGCCTGAAGCCGACCAGGCTCACGGCCAGCCAGGCCTCCCTGAATGTCACCCAGATGCAACTGGAGAACATCCACGCGATGGCGGCCGACGCGGTGACCGGAGAGCCCCTCCGCGGCGTCAGGATCGTGTTCGCCACCATCGGCGGCCGGACCCTGGGGGCGGCCTACACCGACTACGACGGCGTGGCCGCCATCACCGCACCGGAGAACCTGGGCGTCGGAACCGTCCAGGAGTTGCTGGGCGGCTACGAAGCCGCGATGGTCGGCGACGGCATCCACGCTCCGGCCGGGGCCCACGGAGCGATCACCATCGGCATCGACCAGGGCCCCGGTGTCCCGGGAGCCCCGTGCAGCGTCTGCAGTGACCGCGGGCTCAAGCAGGACGTGGTCCCGGTCGACTGGAGCCGGTGACGATGCGGATCTTCCACCGGCGGTCCCGCGCGGCCGACCACCGTGGCCCGGCCCTTCGCCGGACCGGCGCACGGGAGAAGGACGCTGTGGCCCCGGCCGGCGCGGTCAACGGCCACACGGTCCTGGAGACCGTGGCCGCGCTGCCCGTCAGTACCTGGCGCTACCTCTGGGAACCCGAAGACGTACGCCACCTCGGGCCGATGGCCCAGGACTGGCACGCCGCCTTCGGCTTCAACCAGGACGACACCACCATCCCCGTCGTCGACGGCCTGGGCGTCTCCCTGGTGTGCGTCCAGGCCCTGCACCGCCGTGTGGAAGAACTCTCGGCCGAAGTGGCTCGTCTGCGAAAAGCCGCGAGCGTACACCCGCCGGAGGCCACGTGACCTCGCGTTCCGGAAGGCAGAACACCATGACCAGACAGGGCACCTCGGCACGAGACGACACCACGACGGAACCGTCCGAGGCGACGGATCAACACTCTCCGGTGTGTACGGACGCGATCTGGCGACTTCCGGTGACGGTCTGCCGTATCACCCAGTTCCTGGGCGAGCGTACGGCGGGCACCTTGCTGGAACGCGCCATCGCCTCCACCGACAGCATGCTGAAGCCCTCCCTGATCCGGGACCGGGAGCTGGACCCCGGCTTCCGCCGGTCCCGGTCGTACCAGGACTTCGCCGCGCCCGAGTTGATGTCGGCCGTCGACGAGGTGGTGGAGGCTGTCGAGCACACGCTGGGAGTCTCCTGCCGGTACACCGAACCCAGCTACAGCCTCAACGTGCACAACGACGGCGACTTCTACCGGCCGCACCAGGACACCAGCGCCGAGTTCGCTCCCCGGCGTCTGCTCACATTCGTGTACTACCTGCATCGCACACCCCGGCCTTTCGGCGGGGGCGAGCTGCGGGTGTTCGACGCCGCCCTGCCTCTGCACACCAGGACCACCGGGAAGTGGGAGGAACGCACCTGGCGGGACTGGCAGCCCGAGCACGACAGCATCGTGTTCTTCCGGCCCACCGCCTGGCACGAGGTACGGCCGGTGAGCTGCCCGAGCAAACGGCACGCGGACAGCCGCTTCGCCGTCAACGGCTGGCTGTGCGCCCCTGCCCCCGCGACGGACAAGGCGGCGGTGCACCGCCCGGCGGCCGGGACTTCGGACTCACTCGTCCAGGGCAGCCTCTGACACGTTCACATCGACCCGAGCCGTACAGGCCCGAGCCGTCGGGCCGGGGAGACGATCTTCAAGCGAGAGATCGGCCGGCGCGGTGCTCACGTCAGGACAGCGGGCTCCCAGGCCCGGTCGACCACCCGTACCAGCCCCAGGTCGGTCAGCTTCACCTGCGGGGAGACCGGGAGAGTCATGGTCGAAATGGACATGAACGCGTTCCGGTGCACCCAGCCCCAGCGGTGCAGGGCGTCGCGGATCGCGGCCGCGCCGTGGGACACCTCCTCAGCGGGACGGTCGGACAGGACCCCGGCCACCGGCAGCGGCAAGTGCACCGGCTGATCGCCCGTGGCGATCACGCAGATCCCACCGTGTGAGGCGATGACACGGTTGGCGGCCTCTCGCAGCGCCGCGGACGTCGTGGCGGTCACCGTCAGGTTGTGGCTGTCGTGCGCGTACGTGGTGGCGACCGCTCCGTCGGACAGCTCGAAGCCGACCACGGGAGCCATCGTGCGCCGCCCGCTGCGGTGGTGGCGTTCGAACACCGCCAGTACCGCGGTACGGCCCTCCCATCGCACAACGCCGTCCCGCACCGGAAGGGCGACCTCGGCGGGCTCGGTGAACGTGTCCACCGGATTGACCCGCAGGGCCCGGAAGACGTGCTCGCCGTCCGGCAGGTCCACCGTCCAGGCACAGCCGTCCGCGTCCAGCGGGTCGAGGTGGACGGAGTCGGCGAAGGGGTTGCCGGACAGGTGTGCGGGGGCGCTCTCCTCGACCGGCTCGCCCCCGCAGACGACCGTGACCGGCGTGAAATCGGCCAGGTCGCGCAGCAGTACCAGATCCGCACGCCGTCCGGGGGCCACCACTCCGCGGTCGTCCAGGCCGAGGCGACGGGCCGGGTGCAGGGTCAGCGCGCGGAGTACCGTCAACGGGTCCATACCGGCACCGACGGCGACCCGCGCGATGTGGTCGAGGTGGCCGCGTTCGACGATGGCGTCCGCCGCGAGGTCATCGGTGACCAGGCAGAAGTCCGGCTGGACCGGCAGCATGGCGAGTCTGCTCACCAACTCCGGGGTGAGGCACTTCTCCTGGAGCATCAGCAACATGCCGAGCCGGGCCTTCTCGACCGCGACCTCCGGGGAGTTCTTGGTGTGGTCGGAGTCGATGCCCGCCCACAGGTACTCGCCCAGGTCGTCGCCGGAGAGATTGGGGCAGTGCCCGTCCAGTCGTACGCCCTTGGCACGCGCCGCGGCGACGATCTCACGCATCCGGCGGCTGCCGTCCACGACGGCCCTGTAGTCCATCACCTCGCCGAGCGTGGTGACACCCTCCCAGTCCAGCATGTCGGCGATGTCGGCGGCGCTGAGCGCGGCACCCGCCGTCTCGAAGCCCTCCAGGGCCGGCACGCACGAGGGCACCGCCCAGTGCATGGACTGCTGGGCACCGCGGCCCTGTTCGATCATCCAGGCCATCGCCTCGCGCCCGGCGACGTTGACGATCTCGTGCGGGTCGGCGAGCACCGTAGTCGTGCCGCGGGGCAGCGTGATCCGCGCGAACTCGCGCGGTGCGAGCAGCGAGCTCTCGATGTGCATGTGCGCGTCGATATAACCGGGCGCCACCAAAAGGCCGTCGGCGTCGATGACTTGGTTGGCGTCGATCTGTGTGCCGGGGCGCAACAGGGCGCGGATCAGGTCGCCGGTGATGGCGACATCGGCAGCGGTCTGTTCCCCGGTGTGTACGGAGACCACGCGGGCTCCGCGGATCAGCAGGTCGCAGTGGCTGGGCGCAGGCATCGACGGTTCTCTCGTTCGGTCGCGGCTTCGGTGATAAGCGTTGGGTCGTCGGGTTCGGTGGTGAGCGTCGGTCGTCGGGTTCGGCGGTGAGGTGGGTCGTCGGCTTCGGCGGTGAGCGTGGGTCGTCGGCTTCGGTTCGGCAGGGTCGGCGGACGTGTCGGTGTCGGCGGATCGCGACGGAGGCCCGATATCGGCCTCAGCGAATGGGCTCGTGGGCGCCGGCGCCGTAGTGGCGCAGCAGGCGGGAGACGAGGAAGGCACGGAAGGCGTCGGTGTCGACGCCTGTGGCCACCTTGGCGTTGTGCGGCAGCCCGGTGCGTCCGTGCACATCGGCGATCAGCTTGCCGCGGGAGAACTCGCCGCCGCACTCCACCGTCACCCAGGCGTCGGTCCACTCGATCAGGTCGGCGCGTACCGTGACGGCCACTGCCAACGCGTCGTGGACCGCGCAGGCGGCGACGCCGTGGCGCCGCTCGTACCGGGTGGCGAGGTGGTCGAGCATCCGGCCTGCCGCACCGGTGGCGGGCGCGCCGTCGGCCAGCAGCTGTTCGATGTCGGCCCGGGTCGTCAGCGCCTTGCGGGTCACGTCGAGCCCGACGATCCGCAGCGGCACCCCGGCCTCGGTCACGAACCGCGCGGCCTCGGGGTCGGCGAAGAAGTTGAACTCGGCCGACGGCGTGACATTGCCCGGTGCGAAGGCCGCCCCGCCCATCAGCACGATCTCCTTGATCGACGAGGCTGCCTCCGGGTGGGCGTGCAGCAGCGCGGCGATGTTGGTGAGCGGCGCGGTGGCGATCACGGTGGTTCCCGCGGGCCCTCCGTCCCGCAGCCGTGCGGCCAGCCATGCGACGGCGTGCGCCGGGTGCGGCGTACGCGCCGACGGAGGGAGATGTACGCCGCCGAGCCCGCCCGCGCCGTGCACGGGCTCGTCCGGGATGCGCACGGCACGGGCGATGGGCCCCGCATGCCCGCGTACCACTGGCACCCGCGCGTCCACACCGATCAGATCGCACAGCCGCAGCGCGTTGTCGACGACCTGCCCGATCCCGACGTTCCCGGCGACGGTGGTGATGCCGGTGACATCGAGTTCCGGCGACGCGAAGGCCAGCAGCAGTGCGACGGCGTCGTCGATTCCGGGGTCGCAGTCGATGACGACCGGCTGCGGGCGTGTCACCCGGACACCTCGCGCTGGAAGCGGTCGACCCACTCGTCGTTGTTCTTCACGGCCAGCTTCAGGTCGGGGACGGTGAAGCCGGCCGCCGTGGGGTCGGTCGCCGCGTCGCCCACCACGTCGGTGATCGCCGCGGGAATCGTGGCGTCCTTGTTGACCGGCTTGTCGTGGAAGGTCGCCGCGGCCTTCTCCTGGACCTTCGCCGACAGCAGGTAGTTGATGAACTTCTCCGCGCCTGCCTTGTTGCGCGCGCCCCTCACCAGCTGCGCGGTGTTGGAGACCACGTACCGGCCCTTGTCGAGGGGCGCCCAGGCGATCGGCTTGCCCGCCTTGACCGGGTCGATGGCGAACAGGTCGAGCGCCGGAGCCATCTCCACCTCGCCGCGGTCGAGCAGGCTGACGAGTTCGGTGCTGCGGCTGAAGTACTTCAGTACGTTGGGGGAGTTGGCGGAGAGCTTCTTGAACGCCGTGTCGGTGTCCTCGGGGCCCGAGCCGTAGGTCGCTCCGGTGGCGTAGAGGAAGGGCATTCCGGCGCTGGTCGAGATGTCGGGGACGGCGATCCTGCCCTTGTGCTCGGCCTTCCAGAGGTCCTTGATGCCGGGCGCCTTGTGGACCTTGTCGGTCCGGTAGAGCATGCCGAGCAGCTGGTACGTGTACGCGGGTGCGTAGCCGTCCTGGTTCTTGGCGAAGTCGTGGATCTTCGTGAGGTTGGGGACAGCCTGCGGGTCGATCTTGTCGAACAGGCCCTGTTCCTGGCCCCTTTGGGCGAACAGGTCGGAGATCATGGCGACGTCGACCGTCGGGGCGGTGCTGTTGATCTTGAGCTTGGTGAGCCGCTCGGCGTTGTCGCCGCTCTCGACCTCGACGTCGATGCCGGTCTCCTTCTCGAACGGCTTGACGATGTTCTTCTCGAACAGGTCGGCGCCGAAGCCGAAGGTGGAGACGGTCAGCTTCTTGGGGTTCTGTTCCCCCGAGGCCGATCCGGCGCAGCCTGCCAGGGGGAGGACCAGCAGGGTGGCGGCGGCGGTGGTGGCGAGTCGTCTCATGAGGTGGGCAGCTCCTGCTTCGTCCGGGGGAGGTCGATGGTGTGCGCGGAGGGGAGATGGAGACGCACCTGCCGGCCGGTGCGCAGTTCGAAGTCGCTGCTGGTGGCCAGGACGGTGCGGCCCTGGGATACGGCGGTGACGACGCAGTCGGTGCCGCGGAAGCGTACGGCGGTGAGCACGGCGTCCACCGTGGTGCCGCCGGAAGCCGTGCGGGGTTCGGAGGCAGTGTGGGATTCGGAGGCCGTGGGAGGCTCGGTGGCCGTGTGGGGCTCGGGGGCCGTGGGGGATTCGGGGCTGAGCACCTCGACATGCTCCGGCCGGATGGTGACCGTACGGCCGTCCGGCAGCTCGACGAAGTTCTCGTAACCGAGGAATTCGGCGACGAAGCGGCTGGCAGGGGCCCGGAACACCTCGCGCGGCGCACCCTGTTGGGCGACCGTGCCCTGATCGAGGATGACCATGTTGTCGGCGAGCTCCAGGGCCTCCTCCTGGTCGTGGGTGACCAGGATCGCGGTGAGCCCGGTCTCCTTCTGGATACGGGCGAGTTCCTGGCGCATCTGGATGCGCAGCCGCGCGTCGAGGTTGGACAGGGGCTCGTCGAGGAGGAGCACCGAGGGGCGTACGGCGATGGCGCGGGCCAGTGCGATGCGCTGCTGCTGGCCGCCGGACAGCTGCTTGGGCTTGCGGCCCGCGAGGTGGGACAGGCCGACCAGTTCCAGTGCCTCGCCCGTCCGGGTGCGCAGCTCGCCGTCCGGGATGCCCCGCATCTTCAGTCCGAAGGCGACGTTCTTCTCGACGGTCATGTGCGGGAAGAGCGCGTACGACTGGAAGACCATGCCGATGTTGCGGCGCTCCGGGGGGAGCCTGGTGGCGTCCTCGCCCTCCAGCAGAACGCGGCCCGCGGTGGGCTCAAGGAATCCGGCGATCATGCGCAGGGTGGTGGTCTTGCCGCAGCCGCTGGGGCCGAGCAGCGCAGTGAACTCCCCGCGGCGTACGGTCAGATCGAGCTCCCGTACCGCTGCCGTGCCCGCGAACTCCCGCGATACGGCGTCGAGTTGAACCACTGGAGTCATCGTCGTGTTCCTGTCGTCGCGTACTGTGCTCACTGGCTCGGGTGCTGTGGTCACTGGCTGAAGACCTTGTTGAATCCGACGAGGCGCTCCGTCAGCAGGGCCGCGCCGACCGTGGCGGCGAGCAGCAGAGTACTCACCGCTGCCACCACGGGGTCGTAGGAGAACTGGACGTAATTGAGCATCTCGACGGGCAGCGTGGTGATCCCGGGCCCCTTGAGCAGCAGTGACAGCGGGACGTTGTTGAAGGAGGTGAGGAAGGACAGCACGGCCGCCGATACGATGCCGGGCGCCATCACCGGCAGTGTGATCGTGAAGAACGTCCGCAGGGGTCCGGCGCCGAGGCCTCTGGCGGCTTCTTCCAGCGCGGGGTCCGACAGGGCGAGCGAGGCGCCTGTGACGCGTACCGCGTAGGGCAGCAGCAGGACCGTGTGGCCGATCAGCAGCGCGCCGAGCGCGGTGATCCGCATGGTCACCATGAGCTGCTGGAAGAGCGCGAAGCCCAGGACCAGTTCGGGGACGATCGCGGGTGAGAGGAAGAGCGTCTCGACCGTCTTGTGGCCGCGGAACGTGTGGCGCTGCACGGCCAGGGCCACGGGGATGCCCAGTACCAGCGCGAACAGCGTCGACCCCGAGGCCACCAGCAGACTGGTCAACAGGCCCTGCTGGAAAGAGGCGTTGGACAGCGCCTGGTCGAACCAGCGCAGCGAGAGGCCGGGCGGCGGGAACTCGACGGTGTCTCCGGACGAGAAGCCGATGGCGACGACCAGCAGGATGGGCCCGAGCAGAAAGGCCATGGCCAGGGCGGCCAGCAGGGAGAGAACGGGGCGTCGGCGTATCACGACGTGGCCACCTTCGCCGATATCCTGCCCGAGGCCCAGCCGACCACGAGCACCAGTACGGTCATGATGAGTGCGACGGCACTGGCCCCGCCCCAGTCCAGCTTCACGTTCGCGTAGTCGTAGAGCAGCGTCGCCAGGGTCCGGTTGCGGGAACCGCCGAGCAACAGCGGTGTGGTGAAGGCGGTGACCGCTCCGGCGAACACCAGGGTCGCCCCCACCAGTACGCCGGGCAGGGCGAGCGGCAGCACGATCTGCCGGAAGGCCCGTCCGGGGCTCGCGCCGAGGCCGCGGGCGGCGTCCTCGAGGCCGGGGTCGATATGCGACAGCGAGCTGTACGAGGTGAGGATCATCAGCGGCATGAACAGCTGGGTGAGGCCGGCGACCAGGGCGAACTCCGTGTAGAGCAGCTCGGGCGGACGGTCGGTGAGTCCGGTCGCCAGGACGGCATCGCTGATGAGGCCGTTGCGTCCGAGGATGACCAGCCAGGCGAAGGTCCGCACCACTGTGCTGAGCAGCAGCGGGAAGACCGCGAGCGCGAGCAGCAGGCCCTGGCGGCTCTTGGGAGCACGGGCGATGAGATAGGCCGTCGGGAAGCCGAAGACCAGACAGACGAGGGTGACGGTGACGGCCACGCGTACGGTCCGGGCGAGCACACCCAGTACGTAGCTGTCGGTGAGCATGGCGCCCAGCTTGCCGAGCACGTCGGGGTGTTCGGCGGCGGGCGGCGCGAAGAGCGTCACGACGAAGGGGAACGCGAAGCCGAAGGCCAGCAGGGCCAGGCCGGGCGCGAGCAGCAGCCCCAAAGTGGCCTTCCGGGACACAGACACACCTCCTCTCAGAGATTCCTACAACCGGTTGCTGCAACCGGTTGCAGCAACCGGTCGACGCGGACAATACTTTCGTCCGGATCGAGGCGTCAACGCACTCGTGTAAAGATCCCGTTACGCACACACTGAGGGGCGAGATGGTGACGCTGGCAGACGTCGCACGCGCGGCGGGAGTGTCCAAGGCGACCGCGTCACGCGCGCTGAGCAGGCCCGACATGGTCGCGGCGGATACGCGCGAGCGGGTGCTGGCCGCTGCCGGGACCATGGGTTTCGAGTTCAACGCGAGCGCCCGGGCGCTGACCACCGGTCGGACCGGCCTGGTCGGCGTTCTGGTTCCGAGCCTCGCCAACCCCTACTTCGCCCCGATCGTGACCGGCGTGCAGCGTGCGCTGTCCCAGCACGGCGACAACATCCTGCTCGCCGTCTCCGAGGGTTCACAGAGCAGTGAGCACGAGCTGGCGGGGAAGCTCGCCTCACGCGTCGACAAGCTCGTCTTCATCGCCCCGGTGAGCCCGGACTCGGCGATCAGGGGGTTCACTTCGAAGCTGCCGGTCGTCACCGTGGACCGCACCGTGCCCGCGGTGCCGGGCGTCCTGATCGACACCCCCGGCGGCGTCGCGGACATCGTCACGCACCTGGCGGGCCTCGGTCACCGGGCCATCGCCTACGTGGGCGGCCCGGACGGCTCGTGGATGGCCGAACGACGCAACAGCGCGGTCGAGGAGGCCGCCCGCCGCAGTGGTGTCGACCTCACCGTACTCGGCCCCGTCGGCCCCCGGATCGACGCGGGACTGGCCGTCGCCGAGCGCGTCGCCGCCGAACGGAGCGTCACCGCGCTGGTGGCGTACAGCAGTTACCTTCTGCTCGGCCTGCATCTGGGGCTGCGTGACGCCGGTGTGCGGGTTCCCGAGGACATCAGCCTGGCCGCGTCGGACGACCTGACCGCGATCAGCACGGACCGGCCCGACACCACGGCGCTACGGGTCCCGCTCGAAGAGGCGGGAATCGCGGCGGTCCGCCTGCTCCAGGAGGCGAACCCTCCCAAGCGCGCCCGACGGCTGCGCATCGCCACCGAGTTGATCGTCGGCGGCTCCACCGCTCGCGCCACCGGTCCGGAGACCAGGTAGGGAGGCCGGTGGGGCGGTATCCGGGAGACAGATCTTGACGTGACTGCTCGTTGTCCCCGGGAATCCGCTGGGCGCTCGGGTTCCCGGGGAATGCCACCGTCGCCCGGTCAGGAGGGTTCGGCGGCTGAGGGGGCGTGCCCGGCACATGTCGCCCAGCCCAGGTCAGCGCACCCGGCCCCGCGGTTTCAGCGCCACCGGCGGCAGTTCCGGAGCAGGCAGCCGGTCGCCGTCGTAGCCCGTCACCTCTCCGAAGCGGGAGCTCTCCATCCAGTCCTTGCGGGCCCTCTCGATTTCTTCGTGCGAACGTCCGATGTAGTTCCACCACATGACGATCTCTTCCTCGAAGGGCTCGCCACCGAGGAGCATCAGGCCCGCGTCGGACGCGGCGCGCAGGGGTAGTTCCGAGCGGCCGCAGCCGAGGTAGAGCATCGAGCCGGGCAGTACGCGCACTCCGTCGACGTCGGCCTCGCCGGACATGGCCAGGACCGCGTACTCGAAATCGGGGTTGAGCGGCAGGCGGGTCTCGCTGCCGGCGTCGAGTGCCAGATCCGCGCCGACGATCGGGCTGTAGGTCGTGCCGGGCGAGACCGCGCCGTCGAGTGCGCCGAGGATGACGGTGGCGGTCAGGCCGGGCGCGGTGACCAGGGGGAGTTCGGCGTGGTGCTGGAAGTGCGGCTGGACCTCGCGGTGCGCGTCGGGGAGTGCCACCCAGAGTTGGGCGCCGTGCAGAAAGCGGGCGTGTGTACGGGGGCTCTCCTCGGAGTGGGAGATCGCCCGGCCTGATGTCATCAGGCCCAACTCGCGCGGGCGGAGGGTCTGGAGGCTGCCGAGGCTGTCGCGGTGCAGCACCTCGCCGTCGTGCAGCCAGCTGACGGTCTGGAGCCCCATGTGCGGGTGCGGCGGCACCTGCATTCCGGGCTCGTCGGCGATGTCGTCGGGACCGTAGTGGTCGACAAATGCCCAGGCACCCACCATGCGGCGCCCGAGGTTGGGCAGCAGGCGGCGGACCTCGGTGGACTCGCCCAACTGGACCCGGCGCGGGCTCAGCAGCTCGCGCACCGGTTCGGCGACGACGAAGCCTCGGCCACCGCAGACGGTGGGGGACGCCTGACGATCAAGATTACTCATGGCACCCAACCTATTCCCGTGGCACCCGTGGGGGCAGCATCCACACGAAATCGGTAGTGGAATGTTCAACCACCCTCCACTGTTGACATCACCGAAGGCAATCGAAGCCGGTCGAAGGCTATGGAGGAGGGCACGTGGAGAACACGTACTACGAGTACGGAACCGCCGCCGAGCGCTGGGACCGCGCGCGGCTGTTCTTCGACGCCAAGGAGTACGTGACGGCCGCCCGCATCCTCGGCGGGCTGGTGGACGAGGTCCCGGAGCAGGTCGCCCCTCGGCTGCTGCTCGCTCGTGCCTACTACCACTCGGCGCGGCTGGCGAAGGCGGAGGCCGAGCTGCGGGCCGTCGTCGAGCGTGACCCGGTGGAGCGGTACGCACGCCTGATGCTGGGCCGCACGCTGGAGCGCCAGGGCCGGTCGGCGGAGGCCGCGCCGCATCTGCGGATGGCCGCCGCGATGTCCGGCGAGCTCCCCGGCGGGTGAACGGTCGACGCCCGGAGTGCGGCGGTGGGCCGGACGGCTGTCCGGACCGGGCCGCCCGCCGCACGCCTCCGGGCTCATGTCGCGTTCAAGTCGGCCGTAACTACGAGAACTACGAGCCGTTGTCCGGTTCGGCGCCGTACCAGACCGTGGTGATGTTGCAGAACTCGCGGATGCCGTGGGCCGACAGCTCGCGCCCGTAACCGGAACGCTTCACACCGCCGAACGGTAGCGCGGGATGCGAGGCCGTCATGCCGTTGAAGAACACACCGCCCGCCTCCAGGTCCCGTACGAACCGGCGCATCTCCTCCTCGTCCCGTGTCCATACGTTGGAACTCAGCCCGAACGGTGTGTCGTTGGCGAGTGCCACCGCTTCGTCCAGGCCCGCGACCCGGTAGAGCGTGGCGACCGGGCCGAACGTCTCCTCGCGGTGGATCCGCATGGACCCGGTGATGCCGGCGAGCACGGTGGGGGTGTAGAACCAGCCCTGCTCGTACCCCTTCGGACGCCGTCCGCCGCACAGCGCGGTCGCTCCCCCGCTCAGCGCGTCGTCGACCAGCTCCTCCAGATCGGTGCGGCCCTGTTCGCTGGAGAGCGGCCCGACGTCGGTGGATTCGTCCAGCGGGTCGCCGACGGTCAAGTCCCGCATCCCGGCGGTGAATCGCTCGGCGAAGGCGTCATAGACGTCCTCGTGCACGATGAAGCGCTTGGCGGCGATGCAGGACTGGCCGTTGTTCTGCACCCGGGCCGTCACCGCGGTCCTCGCCGCCCGCTCGATGTCCGCCGAGGGCATGACGACGTACGGGTCGCTGCCGCCCAGTTCCAGGACGGTCTTCTTCACCTCGTCGGCCGCGATCGCCGCGACCGAGCGGCCGGCCGGCTCGCTGCCGGTCAGGGTCGCGGCGGCCACCCGGGGATCGCGCAGGATGGCCTCGACCGCGCCGGAGCCGACCAGCAGCGTCTGGAAGCAGCCGACCGGGAATCCGGCCCGGCGGAACAGGTCTTCCAGGTAGAGCGCGGTCTGCGGAACGTTCGAAGCGTGCTTGAGCAGGCCCACGTTGCCGGCCATGAGAGCGGGGGCCGCGAACCGTACGACCTGCCAGAGGGGGAAGTTCCACGGCATCACCGCGAGAACCACACCCAGCGGCCGGTAGTGGACACTCGCGCGTGCGGCGCCGGAGTCCTTCACGTCCGCGTCGGAGGGACGCTCGTCCGCCAGCAGTTCCTCGGCGTGCTCCGCGTACCAGCGCATCGACTTGGCGCACTTCAGGGCCTCCGCACGGGCGGCCGCGACCGGCTTGCCCATCTCGGTGGTCATGGTGCGGGCGATCTCCGGCGCGTCCTGCTCCAGGAGGTCGGCGGCGCGGTTCAGCAGCCGTGCCCGTTCGTCGAACCCGGTGGTGCGATACGTCCGGAACGCACTGTCGGCAGCCGCGACGCGGCGCTCGATCTCCCCGGCTCCCAGCGGGTCGAAGGACAGAAGCGTCTCTCCGCTGGCGGGATTCACCGTCGCGATGGGCATGGCCGACTCCTCCTCGATTCGACACTCCGACCCTTCCGCGACCTGTCCCGACCCGCAACACGGGCCCCGGGCGACGGACCGAAGGGTGTTCGACCGGAAAGTGTCCGGGCCGGAAGGTGTACGGGCCAGAAGGTGTACGGACGGGAAGGTGTACGGACCGGTAGGCGTACGAACGCGGTCCCCGGATCCGGTCTACGGACGCCGCGACCCACCGGGAGCCGAGGACTGCCGGGCGCGGGTCGAGGAGCTCTGCGGAGCCCTGCGCCGGTCGGAGCGGCGCCGCAGCCGCCGCCGCTCGTCCTCGTCCGTGCCGCCCCACACGCCGGACGTACGGTTGGTGGTCAGCGCCCATTCGAGGCACTCCCGCTCCACGGGGCAGCTGTGGCAGACCTCCTTGGCGTGCTCCGCCTGCTCGGAGGCCGGACCGGAGTCCCCGACGGGGAAGAACAGCTCAGGGTCGACACCGACACACGCCGCGTGGCGCAGCCACTGCCAGGTGTCCGCGTCGTATCCCGTGTCCGGTCCCATGTCCAGCTCGGCTGTTGTGGTCGGCCGCACAGTCACTCAGTCCTCTCCCCGCACTACGTTCCAGTCCTGGTCCGCCGTCTCGTGCCCCTTCCGGGCCTGCCTCGCCCGGCATTCGCGCTGTGTCGCACGCGCCGACACGCAGGTACGTATCCGGCCTTCGCGTTCGGTGGGCCGGTGGGCGGCGTCCCGTACGCGCCGTCGGCCGTGGTCGGTACTCATGCTGCCTCCTTCTCTTCTCGTGCTCGCTGTCGCGTCGTGCTCGCTCTTGCGAAAGTCGTGGTGCGCCCGTTGTCGCGGGCGCTCGTCCTTCGCGTACCCAATGACTCGCTCCCAAACAGGACAGCGACAGAACGGCCCGTACCGCGCGCCGTGTCCCGCGTCACGCCCGTCAGCGGATGATCTTCCCCGTCAGCAGCCGCAGCCCCGCCGCGATCGACTCCGCGTCGATGCCCGCCGCCCGGAGTTGCTCCTCCGGCGTCGCCGAGCCCGGCATGTCGCCCACCGCCAGCCGCACGAGCCGCCGCGGTGCGGGGCGGCCGTCGGAGAACACCTCGGCCACCGCGTCCCCGATGCCGCCCTCCGGGTGGTGGTCCTCCACCGTCACCAGGCAGTCCGTGTCGGACGCCGCGGCCTGGAGTGTCGGCTCGTCGGCCGGCTTGACCGAGTACAGGTCGATCACCCGGACGGGGATGCCCTCCCGCGCCAGCAGGTCCGCCGCCTTGAGACACTCGTGGACCGTGGTGCCGGCGCCGATCAGTGTCGCCCGGTCGGCGTCCGAGCGGCGCAGCACCTTGCTGCCGCCGACCGGGAACTGCTCGTCGGGGCCGTAGACGACCGGGGTCTTCGCCCGCAGTGTGCGCAGGTAGCGGACGCCCGTCAGGTCGTGCATCGCGGCCACGAGCCATGCCGTCTGGTTGGCGTCGCAGGGGTGCAGCACCGTACTGCCGTGTATGGCACGGAACATCGCCAGGTCTTCCAGGCCCATCTGGGACGGTCCGTCCTGGCCGATCGCGACACCCGCGTGCGAGCCGACGACATTGATCGAGGCCCGGCTGACGGCCGCCATCCGTACGAAGTCGTGGGCGCGCGTCAGGAAGGCCGCGAAGGTCGACGCGTACGGGACATGTCCCAGCGCCTGCATACCGACGGCGGCGGCCACCAGTTGCTGCTCCGCGATGTAGCACTCGAAGAACCGGTCCGGGTGCTCCTTGGCGAAGAACTCCGTACGGGTGGAGTCGCTGACCTCGCCGTCCAGCACGACGACATCGCCCCGGGCCGAGCCGAGGGCCGCGAGCGCCTTGCCGTACGCGTCACGGGTGGCGACCGAGTCGCCCACGTCGTAACGCGGCAGTTCGACGGTGGCGGGGTGCCGGGCGGTACGGGCGGGTGTGCCGGGCGGTGCCGGCTTGGTCACCGGCACCCGGATGAAGCGTCGCCCGCCCAGTTCCTCGATGGCGCTCTCGGCGTCGGGCAACGGTTTGCCGTGCATGCCCTCGCGGTCCTCGACGGAGGCGACGCCCTGCCCCTTGCGGGTACCCGCGATGATCGCGGTCGGCACCCGGAGCGTCGACCGGGCCTCGTTGAAGGCGGCGTCGACGGCGTCCATGTCATGGCCGTCGATCTCGATGGTGTGCCAGCCGAACGCGCGCAGCCTGCGGCCGTACGCGTCCAGGTCCCGCTGGTGGCGGGTGGGGCCGCGCTGGCCGAGGCGGTTGACGTCGATGACGAGGGTCAGCGAGTCCAGGTGCTGGTCCCCCGCGTGCTCGATCGCCTCCCACACGGAGCCCTCGGCCATCTCGCTGTCGCCGGAGAGCACCCACACGTGGTACGGCGCATGGCCGAGCCGCTGGCCCGCGAGCGCCATGCCGACCCCCACGGGCAGTCCCTGGCCCAGCGAACCGGTGGCCACATCGACCCACGGGAGGTCCGGGGTCGGGTGGCCTTCGAGCCTGCTGCCCAGTGTGCGGTAGGTGCGGAATTCGTCCTCGTCGATCGCTCCCGCCGCCAGATACATGGAGTACAGCAGCGGCGAGGCATGCCCCTTGGAGAAGATCAGCCGGTCGTTGCCCGGATGGGAGGGGCGTTCGAAGTCGTAGTGCAGGTGGTTGGCCAGCAGGGCCGCCATCAGATCGGCGGCGGACATCGACGAGGTCGGGTGTCCCGATCCCGCCTTATCGGCGACACGTACGGAATCGACCCTCAACTGCTGTGCCAGTTCGGTCAGTTGCTCGCTGTTCATGTCACTCCTCCTTGGCTGCGCCGGGCTTTCCACGTGCGCCGGGCTGTTCGGGGGCTCCGGGGACCCTCGCCAGTTCGGGCGATGACGATTCGAGCGGCACCGTCCACGAGCGGACGAGTCCGAGCTGTACGGCCTGGCGCGGCAGCACCGCGTCGAGCAGCCAGTCGGCGGCGACACGCACCCGGTTCCCCGGCATGGCCGCCAGGTGGTAGCCGCGTGTGACGGCCCCCGCGAGCGGTCCCGACAGTGGCACCCCGAGGGGATTGGCCGCCGCCTTGACTCCGCCGAGGTCCACGACGAATCCCAGATCGTTGTGTTTGTACGTTCCCCGCCGGCCGTGGCCGAGCGAGGCGGCCACGTTGTGACCCGCCATCCTGCCCTGCCTGCTCGCGTGTTGAGCGGTCATCGGGGTGAACTTCCCCGGCCTGGTGAGATCCGGTACGGCCGCGGCGTCACCGCAGGCGAACACCTCGGGGTGGCCCACCACGGAGAGTTGGGAGTCGACCCGCAACCGCCCCTGGTCGACGGGCAGTCCGATCTCGGAGACCAGTGGGTCCGGCCGTACACCGACACACCACACGAGGGTGTGTGTCTCGATGAACTCGCCGTCGTCCAGGGTGATCCCGGTCGGTCCCGCCTCCTTGACGGAGGTGCCGGTCCTGACATCCACGCCACGCCCGCGCAGGACCCGGTCCGCGGTGGTGGAGAGCCTGCGGTCCAGCTCGGGCAGGACGCGGGGAGCGATGTCGAGGAGCAGCCAGCGAGGCTTTCGCGCCGGGTCCCAGGCCCACTGCTTACGGACCAGCGCGTCGGTGAACACCTTGCCCTGAGCGGCGACTTCGGTGCCGGTGTAGCCGGCGCCGACCACGACGAAGGTGGCGCGGGCGGTGCGCTCCGCCCGGTCGTCGGCGGAGGCGGCCAGTTCGATCTGACGCGTCACATGGTCCCGCAGATAGAGCGCCTCCGGGAGGCCGCGGAAGCCGTGTGCGTACGCGGCGACGCCGGGGACCGGCAGCAGTTTGTTGACACTGCCGACGGCGAGGACGAGCCGGTCGTACGCCAGCTCGCCCCGCTCGCCCTCCGGTCCGGTGTAGCCGACGCGCCGCGCCTCCAGGTCGACATGGCCCGCCTCGCCCAGGACGAGCCGTACACACGGCAGTGTGCCGGTCAGGGAGACCGCCACCCGGCGGGGCTCCAGGATTCCCACCGCCACCTGGGGCAGGAGCGGGAGGTAGAGAAAGTAATCCGTCGGATTCAGCAGGACGATCTCGGCCCTGTCCCGCAGCCGGCGGGAGAGTGTACGGGCGGCCTGGTAGCCGGCGAACCCGGCCCCGACGATGACGATGCGTTCTCGGCTCACGTTCGACTCCGGAGGGTTACTTTTCGGGTCGCACGGATCATGGGTCACGTGCCCGCCGAGGGCGGCGACAAACCCCCGGAGAGGGGCCCTCGTGGTACGCCCCGGTGTGTGTGGGCCATGACGCCCCGGTGCGTGGGCCATAACGTGCGGCACGGGGCCGTACCTGCCGTTTGACACGGCAGTGAATGGTGGGAGGGTGGACGAAGCGGATGAGCCGCCCCTGGGCAGGCAGCGCGAGCGAGCACGGCCGCGACAAGCACTGCCCCGACCACTCGCGTGCCCCCGGAATCTCACCGTCCGTGAAGTGGATCACCGGCTGTGATACGACGCCGGGGCATGCCGGAAGGCAAGGGATCGCGTCATGAAAGCTCTCGTCTACGACGGTGCGCGCAACGTCAGTGTCAAAGATGTGCCCGATGCCCGGATCGAGCGGCCCACCGATGTCCTGGTGAAGGTCACGACCACGAACATCTGCGGTTCGGATCTGCATATGTACGAAGGGCGTACCGAGATGGAGACCGGGCGGGTCCTCGGTCACGAGAACATGGGTGAGGTGATCGCCGTCGGGGACGGTGTCGACCGGGTGCGCGTCGGCGATCTGGTCTGTCTCCCGTTCAACATCTCCTGCGGTTTCTGCGGCAACTGCGAGGCGGGCAAGACCGCGTACTGTCTCACCACCAACCCGGACCCGCGGATGGCGGGCGCCGCCTACGGCTTCGCGGGCATGGGCCCGCACAACGGCGGTCAGGCCGAATTGCTGCGGGTGCCGTACGGCGACCACAACTGTCTGGTGCTGCCGGAGGAGGCCCGGGAGAGGCAGAGCGACTACGTCATGCTCTCCGACATCTTCCCCACCGGCTGGCACGCCACCGAACTCGCCGGTCTGCGGGCGGGTGAGTCGATCGTGATCTACGGGGCCGGGCCGGTGGGCCTGATGGCCGCGCTCTCCGCGACGCTGAAGGGCGCGGGCAAGGTCATGATCGTCGACCGTCACCGGGACCGGCTGGCACTGGCGGAGCAGATCGGCGCCATCCCCATCGACGACTCGCAAGGGTCGGCGGTCGACCGGGTCAACGAGATCACCAACGGCGCCGGCGCGGACCGCGGTTGTGAGTGCGTGGGCTATCAGGCCCATGACGTCGAGGGCATCGAACACCCCAACGCCACCCTGAACAACCTGGTGCACTCGGTCAGGTTCACCGGCGGTATCGGTGTGGTGGGTGTCTTCGTCCCGCAGGACCCGAACAGCCCCGACAGTCTCTACCAGGACGGCGAGGTCGCCTTCGACTACGGCCTGCACTGGTTCAAGGGACAGACCATGGGCACGGGCCAGTGCAACGTCAAGGCGTACAACCGGCAGTTGTGCGGTCTCATCGAGCAGGGCAATGCCACTCCGTCGTGGATCGTCTCCCATGAACTGCCGCTTGCCGAGGCTCCCTCCGGGTACCGGCACTTCGATGCCCGTGACGACGGCTGGACGAAGGTGCTGCTGCACCCGGCCGCCTGAACAGCCACGGACTGAACAGGCGCGGACTGAACAGGCGCGGACTGAACAGGTACGGACTGAACAGGCGCGGATGACGGAGGCACGTGGCACACACAGAGCGAGGAGAACGACGTGAGCGGCGACAGCGACGAGCCGATGGGGGACGAGGTGTACCAGCCGGACGACGGCGAGGTCACCGAGGACGAGGGCATTCTCGACCCCGAGGACACACTCCTCGACCGGGGTGCCGACCCCTTCGACGAGGGCTGGTCCCCGCCCGAGCGTCCGCTGGGTGTGGAGCACACAGGCACAACGCCCGCCGAGCAGCGGGCCGGTGAATCGCTGGACCAGCGGCTCGCGGAGGAGATTCCCGACCGGACGGGTCCCTCCGGGGACGGCATCGGAGACCTTCCGTACGGCGAGGGCGAGACGCTGGACGACGAGGTCGGCGACGACCGGTCCGGCCGGCTGGTGGCTCCGGACGAGGGTGCCCACGAGGACGCCGAGAAGGACATGATCGCCAGTGACGTCGGTATCGACGGCGCCGCCGCGTCGGCGGAGGAGGCCGCGGTGCATCTCGTTCCCGACCCGGACGAGGCGGAGGCAGATGCGGAAGCCGGGGCGGGACCCGAGTAGGTTCCGTGGAGAGTAGGTTCCGTGGAGCCCGAGTACGTTCCGTACGAGCACAGCCGGGACACACATGACGCCGGGACACACATGACGTGAGCGCCGCCCACCGGACGCCGCGCACCGGACGTGGGTGAAATCCCGTCCGGTGCGCGGCGCTTGGGGCTTCGCTGTCGCCTCGCCGATTGTCGCGTCGTCAGGCGATCGAGTCGTCAGGCGAAGGCCGGAACGTAGGCCGGCGCACGGGCCTGGAGGACGGCCGGGACGGTGGTCGGCACGGCCGCCGTGAGGACAGGGACGGGTGCGGGCGCCGGGACCGGACTCCGCTGCGCCGCGTCGATGCCTGTGAGCGGGACCCAGGGCGTACGCGGGACGTTCTGAGGCGTGCGAACACTCCTGGTGAACCAGATGACCTTGCCCTCGGCGGTGGGGCAGGTGCCCCAGCTGTCGCTCAGCGCGGCCACCCGGCCGAGCCCGCGCCCGCCGGCGGTGAGCAGCCGCGGCATCCGCGGGCCGTCGTCCTCGACCGAGACGGTGAGATGCCGGCCGGCCCAGCGGAGTTCGACCACGCACCTGTTGTCGTCACCGACATGACGGCGGACATTGGCCAGCAGTTCGTCGACGCCCTTGCAGACGGGGCCGATCTGCGGTTCGAGTTTCCAGTACCGAAGGACTGCGGCGACGCTGCGCCGTATCTCCGAAACGCGCTCCTCAGAGGCGTGCAATTCCACCACGTAGTGACGTTCGAGTGGAACTGTCATGGTCCAGGCTCCTCACACAGAGAGGCCCACAGGCTTCACCACGTTGAACCAACGACCCCCGAGCACGAAGCGTGAGCGATAACCACTTCTGGGTCACTCATAGCGTGACTCCGCCGCGCGGGAACCGCAACACGAACGGCGGAGTGACACAGGGCCCGGGTGGCCGGTGGCTACCGCGATTCGAGCCTCAGCTGGACTTCCTCCTCCTGGTCGCCGGAGGCCGTTCCGACGACACGGACCGTGAAAGCAGAGGCCAGAGCCTTCCGTAGGCTCTCCACCGCCGTGTAGCCGCCCTGGACGCTGGCCGTGACCGGCGCCGTCAGCCGGGCGGGGCCGGGTTCGGAGTGCGCGTCGGCCACGTCGAAGGTCGCGGTCCAGACGGTCGGCCGCTCCCCCGGCAGTTCCTGCGGGGCGTCGTCGGCCGCGCGGTCCGAGGCGAAGGCCGTACCGAGCACACCGAACACGATGTGCGCGTCCTCCTTCGCCCCGCCGCTGAGTGCCACCACGACTTGCGTATCGGGATGGTCCGCACTGTTCACGTGGAACTTCCTCTCTCCTGCCGCGCCCATACCGTCACGGGGTGTACCGGGGTCTCCCGAGGTGTCCCGGCGATGGCGTGATCGCTTCCAGACTCTCCCCGGTGCCGCGAGTGTGCGACTGGAGCGGTGCGCCCCGAGCGGTGCCGACGGTGGCCGCGGTGGCACGTGAACCGTCAACCGTCAACCGGGTGACTCGTCCGGTACCGGCTTCTCCGGGTGCACCGCGCCCGAGTTCGGACTGCCGCGTCGGCCCGCTCCGGCCTCGTCCGCGTCGGGAATCCGATGGTCGGGGTCGCCGACGTCCGGTTCCTCACTCCCGGCGGATTCCGATTCCAGGGGACCGGGATCCAGCGGATCGGGGCCCGTCGTGGCCTGCTGATCAGGCATGTCCCTGGGGACGGTGCGCCCCTGCTCCCCCGGGCCCACCGTGTGTCGATCGCTCACACGTCTCCTCTCCTCATGCCGTCGCGTCACGTTCTCGCGGCGGGGCGGCTACCCGCCCACTCCTCCGGCAATCAGCCTGACGGGCCCTGTACGGACCGTGTACGGACCGATGCCACGCGTGCGGGCCGGGCCCGGGGGTAGACGCTGGGACATGACCGTCGCGAAGACAAGTGTGCTCGTACTCGACAGTGCCGAACCCGTCGAACTGGCGGAGTTCTACTCGACGTTCTTCGACGCGGAGACCCGGATCGGCAAGGATCCGGACTTCGTGGAGATCGTCGGCCAGGCCGGGGTCCATCTGGCGATCCGCAAGGATCACGGCCACGCGCCCGCCAGTTGGCCGCGCCCCGAGAGTTCCCAGCAGGCGCATCTGCGAATACTGGTGTCACGGGAAGAGATCGACGAGGCGGAGCGTGAAGCGATCAGCCTCGGGGCCAGGCCGCTGGACACCAAGGACAACGGCGGACCGCGCGACACACGGATCTACTCCGATCCGGCCGGGCACTCCTTCATTCTGTCCGTCCGCCCCTGACCACCGTAGTCGTCATAGGGGGAGCCCGTCAGAGCGGCTTCGCGTCGAGGGCGCTCGCGGTACGGAGCCGTGCGCCGAGGGCCAGGATCCGGCGGCGCAGCCGCTGGAGGGGTGTGGGCGGCAACTCACGTGCCGCGCCACGGGCGTAGTGGCGCTCGATGTAGAACTGACCGGCGGACAGGACCGTCGTGACGATGACGTACCAGATGGTCGCCACCATCAGCAGCGGGATGACCTGGTACGTACGGTTGTAGATCAACTGCACCGAGAACAGCAGGTCCTGGACCGCGAGGACACTGACGATGCTGGTCCCCTTGAGAGTGCCGATGAGCATATTGCCGGCGGTGGGGACGATCGAGCGCATGGCCTGCGGCACGATGACACGGCGCAGTACCCGCCATCGGCTCAGCCCGAGCGAGGCGGCCGCCTCCGTCTGGCCGGCGTCGACGGACAGGATCCCGCCACGTACCACCTCGGCCGCGTAGGCCGCCTCGTGCAGGGTGAGGCCGATCAGGGCGGTGAGGCCGGCGCCGAAGAGGTTCACGGTCTTGAAGGTGACGAATTCGGGGCCGAAGGGGATGCCGAGGCCCAGGGTCGGATAGAGCGCGCCGATGTTGAACCAGAACAGCAGCTGCACCAGTAGCGGGGTGGACCTGAAGATCCAGACGTACCCCCAACTGATCGTGCGCAGAACGGGGTTGGCGGACAGCCGCATGACGGCGAACACCGTTCCGAGGAGAAATCCGAGCACCATCACGGCGGCGGTCAGCCAGAGGGTGAGCAGCAGACCGTCGAGTACGGCGGGGGTGGTGAAGTACTGGCCCACCACACTCCACTGGAACCTCTCGTTGCGGATGACCGAGTTGACGGCCATCGCGAGGGCCAGCAGGGCCACGGCGGCCGACAGCCACCGGCCGGGGTGGCGGCGGGGGACGATACGCGGGGCCTCGTCGGTACCCGAAAGGGATGAGGACGGGGATGGGGGCGGGGGCGGGGGCGAAGAGGCAGGCGGCGGGGGTGTCCTCTGCGGGGTGGCGTCCGTCTTCGGGGGCAACGCCCCTGACACGGGCAGGGCATCGGATACGCGCAGGCCATCGGGCGAGGGCGATACGGACATGAGGGCTCCGGCGGGAGAGACGGTCGGCGGTGGTTCGGCTTGATGCGGTCGGTCCGGAAGATCCGGGCGTCACCACGGCGTCATCACGCGAACCGCGTCCCTCAACACGGCCGGTGCGCCTCCGTCTTCACACGGAACCGCACGCGTCTCGATCGTACGGGCGGATGCCGTGTGTCTGTCAAGAAGCGTCCACGCCCGCCGCGGAACGGCAGAGCGCAGAGCGAACTCCAGTCGACTTCCGCCCACAGAGCGAGCGCGTGTTGACTTCGGCGAACGTACCGTGCTCAATTGGCTCCATGCAGAAGCAGTTGCCGTTGGTCACCCGCGGTCACATCGACTTCGGTCGAGTGTGGTCCGCCTCTTGTTGCGCCTGACCCGGCAGCGGGCCGCCTGACCGGCCCTTCCCTCCCTCGGTGACCCCGTCGCGGGCCGAGTTCTTCGTACCTCACACCGGGCGCACGCTGCCGCCGCACCTCTGATGTGACGCTCCACGCGCCATCACGCCTGGCCGTCCGTCACATCTGCCGTCATCACGCCTGCCCGCCCGTCACGTCCGCCTGTCGGCGAGCCTCCAGCCGTCACACGCGCCCCAGTTCCACTTCCACCGTGTCCCGCGGTCCGTCCGGGGTCGCTTCGGCCTGCCCTCTCGATCCGCTTCTCCTCGCTCCCCCGCACGAAAGGTCCGCCATGCCTGTGGAGTTCCTCGGTATCGCCGCCACCCACGACGGGTCGGAGACGAATCCCCGCTCCGGCGCCGCGTTCGACAAGGAGTACACGCTCAAGCTCGCCCGCGCCCATGAGGACCACGGCTGGGACCGGGTGCTGTTCGCGTACGGTTCCGGCTCGCCCGACCCCGCACCGGCCGCCGCGTACATCGCCTCCCGCCTGGACAGACTCCAGATCCTGCTCGCGCACCGGCCGAACGTCTCGTATCCGACCTTCGCCGCCAAGACCTTCGCCACCCTGGACCGGATCAGCGACGGCCGACTCACGGTCCACTTCATCACCGGTGGCAACGACCATGAGCAGGGGCGCGAGGGCGACACACTCACCAAGGACCAGCGCTACGCCCGTACCCGCGAGTACATCGAGATCGTCAAGCGGATCTGGACGTCGCACGAGGCCTTCGACCACGAGGGCGAGCACTACCGGTTCCACGACTTCGTCAGCGACGTCTTCCCCGTCCAACAGCCGCGGCCGGACGTGTCGTTCGGTGGATCGTCGGCCGCCGCGTACGAGGCCGGAGGCGCCGAGGCGGACATCTACGCCCTCTGGGGTGAGCCGCTGGACAGGACCGCCGAACAGATCGAGGCGGTGAGGGCCGCCGCGCGTGCGGCCGGCCGCACGACCGCGCCCCGTATCCAGGTGGCCTTCCGGCCGATCATCGCTCCGACGGAAGAGCTCGCGTGGGAGAAGGCGCACCGGACGGTGGCCGCGATCAAGGCCCGCAAGGAGAAGGGCGAGGCGGCCGTGGTGCGCCATCACCGTCGGGGAGAGCCGGAGAACGCCGGGTCGCAGCGCCTGATCTCGATCGCGGAGGCGGGTGAGCGCTACGACCGGGCGCTGTGGACCCCGACCGCCACCGCCACCGGGGGCGCGGGCAATTCCAACGCCCTGGTGGGCACACCGGAGACGGTCGCCCAGGCACTGCTCGACTACTACGACCTCGGTGTGGACATCATCTCCGCCCGCGGGTACGACCTGCTGGGCGACGCCATCGACTTCGGCCGGCATGTCATTCCGCTGGTGCGCGAAGAGGTCGCCAAGCGGGACGCGGAGCGCGCGGCCCGTGGCCCGCAGACCCTGGTGGAGGCCGGCTGATGACCTCCGTAGCCGAACCCGGCGGTCTGACCTGGTTGCGGACCGGCGTGTCGGACCCGCTGGCGCGCCCGATGCTGCGGGAGCTGGGGGACGAGTACTCCAGACGCTACGGCAAGGACGCGCACGGCGAGTTGGCCCGCTACCCGGCAGAGGAGTTCGACCCGCCGCACGGGGTTCTGCTGCTGTTGCTGGAGCACGGCGAGCCGGTCGCCGGAGGGGCGTTCCGCCGTTACGGCCACACCGAAGGCACCGGCCGCACCGACTCCACCCACGACACCCATGACACCGACTCCACCGACGTCACCCACAGCCCCACCGCCGAGCTGAAGCGGATCTGGACCCACTCGGCGCATCGGCGGCGCGGGCTGGCCCGGCGGGTGGTCGCGGAGCTGGAACGTGTCGCCGCCGCCCGCGGCTACCGCCGGATCTACCTCACCACCGGACCGCGCCAGCCGGAGGCCCGGGGGCTGTATCTGACGACCGGATACACACCGTTGTTCGACACGAGCGCCGATCCGGAGACCATCGGCCCTCTCGCCTTCGAAAAACACCTCTCCGGAAAACACCTCTCCGACCGTTCCTCGTTCTCCACCGAAAGATCGGCTTCGACCGAAAGATCGGCTTCGACCGAAAGATCGGCCTCCACCGGAAGTTCAGTCTCCGCCGGAAGAAAGGCATGACCCCGTGCACACCCTGATCCCGAGCCGTCACCGGCCCGTGCGCCACGCGGTGACCGCCGCGCTGACGGTTGCCCTGCTCCTGCCTGCCCTGGCGGGGTGCGGAACGGACGCGGCGTCCGGGCAGGAGACCGCGGACGGTACCGCGCCCGCCCCGTCGGAAAATGTCACCGCGTCGCTGAAGAAGGACGCCTCACTGGCGAAGCTGCTGCCCGAGGACGTACGGAAGCGGGGGACGCTCCGGATCGCTACTTCCGTGGGGGCGCCGCCCAGTGCCTACTTCCCCAGCGCGTCGAGCCGTCGGCCCGCAGGCCAGGACATCGACATCGCCGATGCCGTGGGCAAGCTCCTGGGACTGGAGCTGGAGCGCCAGGAGGCCGGCTTCGAGACGATCCTGCCCGCGCTCGGCAGTGGCAAGTACGACGTGGGCACCGGAAATTTCGGGGTGACCGACGAGCGCCGCCGGACGATCGACTTCGTCACCTACATCAATGACGGTCAGGGGTTCTCCGTCCGGAAGGACGACAAGAGCCTCGCCAAGGTGACCCGGCTCGACCAGCTGTGCGGCAAGACCGTCGGAGTGGGTGCGGGCACCACTTTCGAGACGACCCTCAACTCCCGGAAGGGTGTCTGCGCCGACGCGGGCAAGAAGCCGTACACGGTCAACGTGTACTCCGACAACGGGGCACTGCTCACCAGCCTCCAGCAGAACCGGGTCGATGTGGTCATGTCGACGATCAACGGCCTGCGCTATCAGGCGGACCAGCCGGCGGCCGGGGTCAGGTTCCTGAACGAATTCCACCGGCTCGACGTGGGCTTCGCCTTCACGAAGAACTCCCCGCTGCTCAAGGCGTTCCAGGGAGCCGTGAACAGGCTGATCGACAACGGCACTTACGCCCGAATCGTCGACAAGTGGGGAACGAAGGACTCCGCCATCGAGGAGTCCCGGATCAGCCCGCCCGAGAAGAAGTAGACGAAGCAGAAGAAGTAGAGAAGTACCGACAGGAGCCCCCGATGACATCCCCCACCGGCACCGCCGCCACCCGGTCGGCGCCCGAACCGCCCGGGAAGGTCCGGCCGTCCGGACCACCGGCACCGTCCGGCGCCGATCCCGCCTCCGGGCCCCTCCCCTCCGGGGACCCCTCCTCCAAAAACCTCTCCTCCGGGGACCCCGCCGCGCTGAAGGTCGTTCCCGCACGTCACTACTGGCGTTGGGTGGCCGGCGTGGCCGCCCTTGTCGTCGTCGCGCAGTTCATCCACGGTCTGGTCACCAACCCGGGCTGGGAATGGGACACCTTCTTCCTCTATCTGTCCACCGACACCGTGCTCAAGGCCGTCTGGGTGACGCTCCAACTCACCGCCTACGGAACGGTCCTGGGCTTCGCACTCGGCATCGTCCTCGCCTTTATGCGGCTGAGCAGAAGCGTCATTCTGCAGACGGTCGCCTGGACGTACATCTGGGCGTTCCGCTCCATCCCGCTCATCGTGCAGCTGCTGTTCTGGTTCAACCTGGCCTATCTCTACAAGGAGTTGGGGATCGGCATCCCCTTCGGCCCGGTCCTGTGGAGCTTCGACACGATGAACCTGGTCGGCGCCCTCTCCGCCGCCGTCATCGGGCTCGCGCTGCACCAGGCCGCCTATGCCGCGGAGATCATCCGCGGCGGGATCATCTCGGTCGACGCAGGGCAGTTGGAGGCCGCCGCCGCCCTGGGCATCCCCCGGCGGCGCCAACTGCGCCGCATCCTGCTGCCGCAGGCGATGCGCGGCATCCTCCCCAACGCCGCCAACGAGGTCATCTCCCTCTTCAAGGGCACTTCGATCGTCTCCGTGATGGCCATCGGGGAGCTGTTCTACCAGGTGCAGGTGATCTACGGCCGTAACGGGCGGGTCGTTCCCCTGCTGATGGTCGCCACCGTCTGGTACATCCTGCTGACCACCCTGCTGACCATCGTCCAGTACTACGTGGAGCGGCACTTCGCTCGCGGTGCGGAACGCACGCCCCCGCCCACCCCGTTCCAGCGGGCCCGCGCCTTCACCCGCAGGATGCGGGCCACTGCCGCCACCGGAGGTTTCCCACGATGAGCACCGACACCCAGTCGCCTTCCCTGATCCCCCACGCCGATCCGGCCGCCGACTCCGATCCGTACGCCGGCTCCGATCCGTACGCCGACGGCGCTCTGATGGTCGATGTGCGCGGCGTCCACAAGAGCTTCGGCGCGCTGGAGGTGCTGCGCGGGGTCGATCTCCAGGTCCGCACCGGAGAGGTCACCGTCGTACTCGGCCCCTCGGGCTCCGGAAAGTCGACGCTGCTGCGCGCCATCAACCATCTCGAACGGCTGGACCGGGGGTACGTCAGCATCGACGGCGAGCTGATCGGTTATCGCCGCTCCGGCTCCAAGCTGCATGAACTCAAGGAGCGGGAGGTCCTCAAGCAGCGCCTGCACATCGGATTCGTCTTCCAGAACTTCCATCTCTTCCCGCACCTCACCGTGGTGGAGAACATCATCGAGGCCCCGGTCTCGGCGCTGCGCCGACCCCGTAGGACCGCCGTCGAACAGGCCGAGCGGCTGCTGGAGCGGGTGGGGCTCACCGACAAGGTTGGGGCCTATCCGCGGCAGCTCTCCGGTGGCCAGCAGCAGCGCGTGGCCATCGCCCGCGCGCTCGCACCTGAGCCGAAGGTGCTGCTCTTCGACGAGCCAACCTCGGCGCTGGATCCCGAGTTGGTGGGTGAGGTCCTCGATGTGATCAAGGATCTGGCCCGTACCGGTACCACCATGATCGTCGTCACGCATGAGATCGGCTTCGCCCGTGAGGTCGCCGACACCGTCGTCTTCATGGACGAGGGAGTGATCGTCGAGCAGGGCCCGCCCGCCGAGGTCCTCGACCGTCCCCAGCACGAACGCACCAAGGCATTCCTGTCCAAGGTCCTGTGACCCAGGTCCTGGGTCACAGGACCTCTCGCGCGACTCCCGCCTTCGAAAAAGGAGCTCCTCCGTGCCACCCCGACGTATCCTCCGCGCCTCCGCCGCCCTGCTCGGCCTCGTCACCGCGTTCTCGCTCACCGGATGCGGGAACTCCGCCGACGGCACCACGGACGAAGTCGCCGCGAAGGGCGGTGGGAAGAACGGCCTCCAGATCAACCTGGGCCCCGACCAGAAGCGCGTCACCACGGCCAAGGTGGACTCCATCGCCGCACTGGTGCCGGCGTCGATCCGGAAGCGGGGCACCCTGGAAGTCGTCAACTCCGCTGGTTCTGTACCCCCGTTGACCTTCTACGCCACCGACGACAAGACCGTGATCGGCGTGGAACCGGACATCGCCTCACTGGTGGCGGATGTGCTCGGGCTCAAGCTGCACTACAACCCGGTCGACTGGGCGAACATCTTCGTCGGTCTCGACAGCGGCAAGTACGACGTCGGCCTCAGCAACATCACCGTCACCGAGGAGCGCAAGGAGAAGTACGACTTCGCGACCTATCGGCTGGACAACATCGCCTTCGAGGCCAAGAAGGGCACCGGCTGGCGGGTGAAGGGCCCGAAGGACGTGGCGGGCAGGAGCATCGGGGTCTCCTCCGGCACCAACCAGGAGAAACTGCTGGTCGACTGGAGCAAGGAGAACGTACGGAAGGGGCGTAAGCCCACCGACATCAAGATCTACCAGAACACCAGCGACTACTATCTGGCGCTCGGCTCCGGACGCCTCGACGCCTATCTCGGCCCGAACCCGGTCGCCGCCTACCATGCGGCCTCCACCGGGCAGACCGAGATCGTCGGTACGTTCTCGGGAGCGGGCACCGCCGTGCAGGGCAAGATCGCGGCCACCACCAAGAAGGACAACGGCCTGATCAAGCCGGTTCACGAGGCGCTCAACACCGTGGTCAGGAACGGCGCGTACGGGAAGGTCCTGAAGCGCTGGGGACTGTCGAACGAGGCGGTGCCCTCTTCGGAGCTCAACCCCGTGGGGCTGCCGAAGACTGCCTCGTAGGCTGCCCGACTCCACCTTGACGACCCGCATGCCCGCGCGATCCGGCCCCTTCGGCCGTACCTCCGGCCTGCCTCCGGCCGTACCTGTGGCCGGGGGGCCGGGTTGGCGGCCGTGCCCTCACTCGCCGTACGCCCGAACGGGTTGTCGGCGTTCCCGCCCGTGTGTCGTCCGCCCCAGGAGCGACCGGCACCCGGGCTCCCCGCAGAGACTCGCGAGCGTGACGGTCAATCAAGGAGAAGACGGACGGCGCCGCCAGGACCCGGGGGACACGGCCGGTGACACCGCCGGCGCGCCGGTCGTCGTGGAGAAGCCCGACGCGGAGCAGTCCATGCTGCTGCGGCTGGTGGGGCGGGAGTGGGGTCGGGTGTCCGCCGCTCCGGACGCGTGGCGCGATGCGCTGCCGGTGGATCCCGATGTCGGCAGCTATCCCGAGCCCGCGCAGATCGTGCCCGCCCGCTTCGGCCGTTTCGTACGTGTGCCCCCGTTCGGCGGGAGGCCGTCCGGTGCGGACGTGGGCGAGGTGGAGACCGACGGGGAAGGCACTGGCCGGGCCAGGAGTTTCGGCACCCACCTGCGACGGGCGGTCCTGGGGGCGCCGTTGAGGAGTACGGCGATCGCGCGCGAGCGCATGCGCAAGATCGTGGCCTTGCCGGTTCTCTCTGCGGACGCGCTGTCGTCGGTCGCGTACGGCCCCGAGGCCTTGCTGGCGGTGCTGGTGCTCGGCGGTACCGCGGGGCTCGGCTACTCGGTTCCGGTGTCCCTGGCGATCGTCTTCCTGATGCTGGCGGTCGGGTTGTCGTACCGCCAGACGATCCGCGCGTATCCGCACGGCGGCGGATCGTACATCGTCGCGACGGACAATCTCGGCCGCGTACCGGGGCTGATGGCCGCGGCCGGCCTGATGACCGACTACATCCTGACGGTCGCCGTCTCCGTCTCGTCCGGGATGGCGGCGGTCACCTCGGCGCTCCCCCAACTGGCCGATGATGTCGTCCTGATCGGCGTGCTGGTCATCGCGGTCCTGCTCGCGGGGAACCTGCGGGGCGTCCGGCAGGCCGGCGCGCTGTTCGCCGCGCCCACGTACGCCTTCATCATCGCCATTTTCGCGCTGGTGGCGACCGGTGTGTACGAGGCGGCCGGCCGGGGCTTCGAGCCTTTGCCGACCCCGCCGCTCCACGCGACCGAGGGCGTCGGCCTGCTGCTGGTGATGCGGGCCTTCGCCTCCGGTTCGACGGCGATGACCGGTATCGAGGCGATCTCCAACGCGGTGCCCGCCTTCCGGCCCGTCGCATGGCGCAATGCGCGTACGACCCTGTCCTGGATGATCGGGCTGCTCATCACGCTGTTCGCCGGCACGGTCGCCATGGTGTATCTGGAGGGTGTCGTCCCGCGGTCGCAGGAGACCGTACTGTCCCAACTGGCCCATCACAGCTTCGGGTCGGGCGGCATGTATGTCTTTACCCAGGCGGCGACCGCGCTGGTGCTCCTGCTCGCGGCGAACACCGCGTACAACGACTTCCCCCGGGTGCTGTTCCTGCTGGCGCGCGACAGCCAGGCGCCGAGAATCTTCCTGCGGCTGGGAGACCGGCTGGCCTTCAGCAACGGAATCATTGTGCTGTCCGTGGCCGCGGCGGTGGTCTATGTCGCGTTCGACGGCAAGACCGCGACGCTGATTCCGCTGTACGCCGTCGGTGTGTTCCTCGCTTTCACCCTGTCGCAGAGCGGCATGGTGGTGCATTGGTGGCGCAGGCGCGACCGGCACTGGCGCAAGAGCCTGTGTTTCAACGCGACCGGCGCGCTGCTCTCGGCTGTCGTCTTCATCACGGCCGGAATCACCAAGTTCACGGAGGGCGCGTGGCTCGCCATTCTGGCCGTCGCCGGGTTCCTTCTGGTGACGACGCGCATCCGGCGCCACTACGACATGGTGCGGCGGGCGTTGCGGCTTCACCCGCAGACGATCGAGATTCCCAGCCGTACGATCTCGCCACTGCCCGACGCCCACGCACCGGCGGAGCCCGCGCCGCGCGCCCGCCCCGCACAGCCTTCTGACCGGCCCGCGCCGTCCGTACCGCCCGCGCCGCCCGCGCCGTCCGCGCCCTCCGCGCCGTCGGCGCCGTCCGGCGGTGACCAGGACGCGGAGAGCGAAGACACCCCCGAGGAGATCCGCCACCTGTCCCTCGTCCCGATCGACGCGCTGCACCAGGCGAGCATGCGCGCGCTGGCCTATGCGGCGTCCCTCCAGCAGCCCGTCCTCGTCCTGCACGTCAGCCCCAGCGATGAGGACGCCGAGTGCTTCCGCGAGAGCTGGCACCTGTGGGGCGACCGTCTCCCGCTGCGCATCGTGATCTCCCCCTACCGGGCGGTCGTGGCGCCGCTGATCAGTTACATCGAGTCGCTGCACCGCCAACGCCCGGACCTGACCATCACCGTCATTCTCCCGGAGATCGTCGTACGGCACCGGTGGCACCGTGTGCTCCACAGCCATCTGGCGGGACGACTGCGGCGTGCCTTGCGGCCCCTGCCGAAGATCGTGGTGACCACCGTGCCCTTCCATGTGCACGACGGTGGTCCATGAAACGGGGCCGCGAAGAAAATGCCCGACTCCTTTACCACGTGGTCGACTTGCCCACCGGTCGACCTGCCCGCCGGGTCGAAGCGGCGGACCCGGTGGTCACCCACGGAGTACGGGCAGGTCGGGGCCGATGGTGAGAGTCACGGTGCCGGGGACGGCCCGGTCGGAGACAGTGGGGTCGAGTCCGGGGATCCTCTCGGCCAGGGCCCTGGCCTGGCCTGCGAGGCCTTCCGGATAGGTGAGGGTGCTCCGTCCCACCGGTTCGGGGGCGTTGCCGGTGGCGGTGATCCGGAAGCCGAGCTCGCTCAACTGGCCCGCGACCGCACGGGCCTTACCGGTGGTGTCGGTGCCGTTGAGGACCGCCACCGGAACGGTGTTCGCGGCCGGGGGCAGTTGGCCGGCCGCTTTCCTGAGACGGGCCCCGGTCATCTCCCGGTCGTCCGTGAGCGCGGTGAACAACTGCCGGGCCGCGGGCGGGTTCCAGACCACATTGGCCATGTCCCCGGGCACATCCCGCGCCCGGGGGTAGTGGGGCACGGTCAGGAACTCGATCCGGTCGGTGGGGAGGCCCTTGACGCCGGAGGCCAGTTCGTAGAGAGGCCGGAGTCCCGCCAGATCGGGGTCGGTGGTCAGTGACTTGGTGGCCGAGTCGAGGAAGCCGTACAGCGCCTTGGGGTTGTACAGCCTGGCCTTTGCCTTGGTGGTGAGGGCCCGCATGAACTCCTGCTGACGGCCGATACGGCCGATGTCCGTTCCGTCACCGAGGCTGTAGCGGGCCCGTACATAGCCGAGAGCCTGGTCGTCCTTGACCGTCTGGCACCCCGCCCGGAGGTCCAGATGCGCTCTCCTGTCGTGGATGGGCCGCGTGGGGCAGACCTCGACGCCACCAAGGGCGTTGACCATGCCGGTGAACCCCTGGAAGTCCACGATCATGAAGTGATCGACCCGTACGCGTGTGTTCTGTTCGACGGTCTTGATCGCGCAGGCGGCGGCCTTGGCGGTGTCGCCGGTGGCGCCGCCGATCGCGAACGCGGCGTTGATCTTGAAGTGGTGCGGTACGGACGAGGTGCCGTTGCCTTGCTCGCAGGCGGGGATCCGTACCCAGGAGTCACGGGGGAAGGACACCACGGTGGCCCACCGACCGCTTCCGCCGACATGCAGCAGCATCAGGGTGTCGGACTGCATCGTGGTCAGGCCCCTGCCGTAGGCCCCGCCCAGCCCCCGGCGGCTGTCGGAGCCGATGACCAGGATGTTCTCTCCGCCCCTGGTGGCTCCGGGCCGGTTGTCGCCGAGCGCGTCGTCCACGCCCGCGCCGCGGATGTTGCCGCTGAGCTCGGTGTAGAACCAGCCGCCCGTCCCGGCCGTCCCCAGCACCAGGCAGGCGGCGGCCAGGGCGATCCACAGCCCGACGCGCGTACGCGGCGGCCGTCGGCGCTGCCCACCGTGTGACGGCGGGACGGGCCGGCCCATCCGTCTCATTGCTGCTGCGTTCACTGCGTCAGGCTCCTCACTGCGTCGATCACGGCCGCCGTGCTCGGTACGGATCACGGCGGCGCGCCGTCGAACTTCCACCTGGAGAACAGCGGACCTGGCCCGCTGGGCACGGTGCGCCGGGTCATCGTGACGCTGGAGATATCGGACGGGGCGGGCCGTGGCGGCGGGTACGCCGGACGGCTCTGTCCAGTGGCCCCGTCCCCGGGGGTGCCGTGTAGTGGGTGATGCCCTCAGGGGTCCTTACGGATCTTTACGCCGTGTTCGAGAAGTGCCGCCCCGGTGCAACAGGAGACGCGATGTCAGCAGACACCTCCGCCGTACCTTCTCGTCGTGGGCAGACGCTCCGGCTGCTGAGGGGAGCGGCCCGCGTCCTGGCCGCGGCCGGCCTCGCGGTGGACGCCTACCTGCACGCGCAGCTGGCCGACCAGTACGACACCGTCTCCGCGAGCATCAGCCAGGGCACGCTCTTCCGTATCGAGGCCGGCCTGGCCGCGCTCGCGGCGCTGGTCGTCCTGGTCTGGCGCCGGGTGCCGGGCGACCTCTTCGCCTGGGCCGTCGCGGCGGGAGGCCTCGCGCTCCTGCTGGTCTACCGTTACATCGACGTCGGTGAGCTGGGCCCGATCCCGAACATGTACGAGCCCCTCTGGTACGGCGACAAGAGACTCACCGCTGTCGCCGAGGCGGTCGCTGTCGTCGCCACGGTCTTTCTGCTGCTCACCTATCCCCACCGGCGCGGGCGGCGCGCGGCGAAGCCCCTCTGACTCCGCCGGGATCGATGCCGCCCCGAGCACCGGTGTCCGGCACTCGGGGCGGCATCGATCCGCCGTCACCCGGCGGCGACTTTGCGCAGTTGCTCGCCGTCGTAGATGACCTCGGCACGCACGAGGGCGCCGTGCTCGACCGTGAGCAGTTCGGCGGCGGTGGTCGTGCCCGGCACCTGCGGGAGGTGCCATTCCACGATCGAGCACACCAGATCACCGTCGGAGAACTGGTGACGGACCGTGAAGTCCTGGGCAATGGGTCCGAACTGGGCAGCCATTGCCCGGAATCCTTCGGGCGAATCGAAAGAACCGACGGGTCCCACGAAGGTGAAGTCCTCCGCGAGCGGAACGTGGGTCATGTCGCCTTTTCGATTGATCCAGGCGTCGTAATACCGCTCGACAGCATCCGGCGCAGTCATGATCGAACCCCTATTTCCCTAGTCCTTCAGGACACCCGAACCAGGCTCGCACGCGCGACATACCACAGCAACAGGAAGGGAGCCGAACCATCGATTTCCCGCCCGAATACCGACGGGCCGGGAACAGGCCGGGAACGGGCCGGGAACCGAACGGCCCACGGCTCACCGGCCGATTCGCTCGACCAGTTCCCGCAGTTCCGGGTCGGCGCCCAATCTGTCGAATGCGGCGGCGAGCGTCTGCGAATACACGGGCATCGCTTCGCCCAGCATCTCGCGTCCCGCCTGGGTAATGGTGGTGAATACGCCGCGCCGGTCTCGCTGGTTCAGGTTCCGCTCGACAAGATCCTCCCGCTCCAGCCGGGCGACCAGGCGACTGACGGAACTCTGATTCAGGCCGACGGTGTCCGCGAGCACCTGCATACGGAGCCCATCGGCCCCCGGGGCCTCGGCGAGCGCCTCCAACGCGCTGTACTCCGTGAGGGAAAGCCCGAATCGATCCTGCAACGAGCGTCCCACCATGGCGGACACGCGCGCGTGGAACATCGCGAGCTGGTTCCAGGCACCCTGCTCCTGGTCGCTGGCGTGACGTTCGGACATCGCTCTCTTCATGGCCACCATCCTCCCGACGACTGAGAAGCCGCACCGAGAAGTAGCGTCTCGAATAGATGCGCAAGCCCTCAGCAAGCTTGTAAAGTTGCGCGCATTAGTTGCGCGTCACTATACATTGCATACATCTTACCCCGGCAGGACATTGGTATGCCCTGCGGGAGCGAGAGCACCACACCCACCGGGCGCGGGAGTCATGTTCGGCAGCGCGCCGACGCTTTGACATTCCCATAGCGGCGCGGTTCCTCGCCGCTTCGCGGGACAGCGGTTCCGCCCGGTGCCCGCGCGATGATCTCGAACCGCTCGGACCGCGACAGACGCACGCTGTCCTCCAGCCGCTCGACATGAGTCAGATACGAGTTCGCCGGCCCGGCCCCGAGCACCGCGCGTAGAGCGGCGCGGGCGCCGCGCGCCGACTGCGCCAGCGCCTCGTAATGGTGCGACGTCACGGGGGACTTGGCGATCAGCTCGATCTCGAATCCTCCCTCTCTCAACTCGTCGGCCCATTGCTGTGAGGCGCGCCGGGCCTCGGCCTTCGCCGCAGCACCGGCCCCCATTCCGGGCTCCGGCGCTGTCCGTGCGTCGGCCCCGGCGCCCGTCCCCGTATCGGTCCCGGTATCGGTTCCGGCGACGACGATGACACCCCGCCCGGCCTCGATCAGCCGGCGCCAGGCGCGCAGCGCGGCCGGGACCGAAACCGACGGCCAGCAGTCCAGCGCCACCAGCGCGTCGAACCGGGGGCCCGAAATACCGAAGGACCCACCGGTGCTGTCACTCTCGCGCACCGCGTGGATCCTGAATTCCTCAAGCTGTGGTCGCGACGTTCCTCGCTCGCACAGTTGGCCGTCTATATCCAGTATTCGCTCCCCCGGCTGTACACCGGCACGCGCCAATAACTGACGGACCTGAGTCGCCCTCGACTCGGCCCGTAACGGCCATGGCGAAAGGATCACATCCGAGTCAATAGGAGGTTGTACGGTCATGAAATTCCCCGTCCAGAATACGGTCAACGCACCCGGCCTGTCCTCATCTCCTATGAACTGTACTGCACCGCGGTTTCTCGGGGGCTTGGTTGACTCGCTGTTGGCCTGGTGATGACGTGAACCAGCTCAGACGCCACTCGAGTTCACCAGAGCATCAGCGAAGTACGCGACGGCTTCGAGAGCTTGATCGGCATTCAACCGCGGGTCACAGGCGGTGTAATAGGCGTCGGGCACCTGGCTCTCCAGGATTCCGGAGCGGCCTCCGACACATTCCGTGACGGACTCGGCCGTACTCTCCAGATGAAGCCCGCCCGGCCTGCCGCCCCCGCTCCGAACGGCCGCCACGAAACCGGTGATCTCCGCGAGCACCGCGCTCATATGCCGGGTCTTGTGCCCGCTGGAGGCGCGGACGGTGTTGCCGTGCATGGGGTCGCACAGCCAGCTGACGGGGTGTCCCGCCCCGCGCACGGCCTCCACCAGACCCGGCAGCACCGCCCCTACGCGCCCCTCTCCCATCCTCGCGATGAGCGCGAGCCTTCCGGGCCGGCGGTCGGGGTCGAGGATCCCGGCGAGCCGGACGATCTCCTCCGGTGTCATACCCGGACCGACCTTGCAGCCGACCGCGTTGGCCACCTCGGCGAGGAAACGCACATGGGCGCCGTCGACATGGCGGGTGCGCTCCCCCACCCACGGGAAGTGCGTCGAGCACAGGACCCACGCCTCACCTGCGGCGTCCCACCGGGTCAAGGGCTCCTCGTAGTCGAGGATCAGCGCCTCGTGACTGGTCCACAGCACGGGTCCGGGCGCGACGGCGCGCGCGGGGAAGGAGGCGGGGCCGACCTCGGAGCCGGGCCCGGGACCGCCGTCCGCTCCGGCGCGGCGCAGCAGGGACAGCGTGCGCGCGGCATGTTCGTACCCCCAGAGCAGCCTGCGCGGCTCGGGGCGGCGGGAGAGTTCGTCCGGCGCGGACGCGTTGACCAAGTCACCCCTGAAGGACGGTACTTGTACGCCGTCCACCTCCTCGGTCGGCGAGGTACGGGGCTTGGAGAACTGCCCCGCGATGCGGCCGATACTGACCACCCGCACACCCAGCCGCTCCTCGACCAGGGACGCGGCCGTACGCGCCAGCGCCACCGTGCGGGCCGAGTCGGCCGGCGTGGGCAGCGCGAAGGTCTCGGCGCAGTCCCCCATCTGAATCACCACGCCACGGCCGGACGCGACACCGGCCAGCCGCCGTCGCAGACCGGCCACTTCCGCCGGGGTCACCAGCGGCGGGCGGGCGCCGAGCCGCTTCCGGATCTCCCGCAGACCGGCGCTCTCCGGCCAGCCGGGCGGCTGCTGTGCCCGCGGTCGCGGTCGGCGGCCCGGGTGCCAGGGGCTCGGGGTGCCGGGCACCGGAGGCGAGACTCCTGTCCGCATCACTCAATCACCTCTCGTACGGGGTCCGTTCGACTCCGGGGCTACTGCCCAAAAGTATAGGGCAGTACAATGTATGCATGAGTCTAGATTTGCACGGTACCGGACATGGTCGTGGTGGCGAGGTGAACGGCGGAGGGCGGGCGGAGTTACCCGCGTACGATCCGCAGGATCCGGTGGAGAACGCCGTGATCGGCCGGCTCTCCGGAAACTGGCACCGACGCGCCGCGGTCAAGCGGCAAGAACCCGTACTGGACGACCTGTTCGAGCCGGACCGCCCGGACTACCCGGACAGCCTGCTGCCGTTCCACGACCACCCGACGTACCGCGCGCTGGACGACGAGACCAGGGCGAAGCTGCGCGCGTGGGCCTGGATTGCGTTCAACAAGAACGTCATGGACATCGAACAGCACGTGGTGAATCCCGGCTTCGGACTGCTGATGACAGATGTCTTCGACACCGGTCTGGGCGAGACGATGACCGTCGCGGTGACCCAGGCGATGGTCGACGAGCAGTACCACACGCTGATGCACCTGAACGCGAGCGCGGTGACCCGACGGCGGCGGGGCTGGCGGATGCCCGATTCGGCGCTGCCGCTCGGCTACAAGGCCCGGCGGTACGGGCAGCGGATGGCGCTGGCGTCGGAGGCGGGCCACCGCGAGATCGACACGCTCGCCTACACCACCGTCGCCGAGATCTCCATCAACGCGTACCTGGACCTCATCGCGGACAACGAGGTGATCCAGCCGATCAACCGGACCACCGCCGCTCTGCACAACCGGGACGAGCACTGCCACGCGTCCATCGCGGACGAGATAGCCAAGGCGGCGTACGCGCGCCTCGCCCCGCCGCGGCGCGACCTGTTCCTCGCGGCCCTCGCCGACGGCATGGAGGCGTTCGCGGCCAACGACTTCCGCACCTGGCACCGGATCGTCGACCTGGTGGGGGTGGAGGGCGGACGGAACATGGTGCTGGACGTCGAGCACGACGCGTCCCGTCGGCGCCTGCTCCAGGACTTCGGGGCGCTGCACCGACTGTGCGACGAGATGGAAGTCCTCGACCGTATCCCCTTCGACTGGTCCACGGTCTCGACCGGCTGACCGGGCCCGGGGCTCCCGGGACTCCCGCCGTTCCTTCCGCTCCTTCCGCTGCCGGAACTTCCGGCGCTCCCCGTATCCCGGCGCCCGCACGCCGCCGCAGACGACCGTCCGACCCTGAGAGGGGCCATGCGCACACTGCTCGTCGACAACTACGATTCCTATACGTACAACCTCTATCAACTGATCGCCGGGGTCTACGGCGTGGAGCCGACGGTCGTACGCAACGATGCCCCGGAGTGGGCCGGGCTCGATCTCCAGCGGTTCGACTGCGCGGTCGTCTCGCCCGGCCCCGGCCGGCCGCACGAACACCGCGACTTCGGCCACTCCCGCGATCTGCTGCGGCGGGCGGAGCTGCCCACTCTCGGAATCTGCCTGGGGCATCAGGGGATCGGGCTGCTGGGCGGCGCGCGCGTGGAGAGCGCCCCGGAGCCCCGGCACGGCCATCTGACCACCGTCGATCACACCGGTGAGGGGCTCTTCGCCGGGATTCCGCAGCGGTTCACCGCGGTGCGCTACCACTCCTTGTGTGTCGCCGAGCCGATCCCGGCGGAGCTGGAAGCGGTGGCGTGGGCGGAGGACGGAGTGATCATGGGCCTCGTTCATCGTGAACTCCCGCTGTGGGGCGTGCAGTTCCATCCGGAGTCGATCAGCACGGAGTACGGCGCCGAGCTGGTGTCGAACTTCCGTGATCTGGCGGTGCGTTCGGGGCGGCGCGCGGTTTCCCGTACGCGTCCCGACACCCGCCCCGAGGAGGGCCGCTCCTCAGGAGCCGAGCGGAGTTCCACCGAGCCGGACTCCACCGAGCTGGACTCCACCGAGCCCCGCTCCAGCTCCCCGGACCCCACCGGACTGCGCCTCCATACGCGCCGTATCGACCGGCACATCGACACCGAGGCAGCGTTCCTCGCGCTGCACGGGGCGAGCGACCGGGCGTTCTGGCTGGACAGCGCGCTGGTCGAGGAAGGGCTGTCGCGGTTCTCGTTCCTGGGGGACGCCGAGGGCGCGGGCGGTGAAGTCCTCACCTACCGCGTGGGGGACGGCGCGGTGATCGTCGAACCGTCGGGCGGTATCCCCTATCTCCAGTCGGGCGATGTCTTCGACGTGCTCAGGGACCGGCTGGAACAGCGCGTGGACGGCGCCGACGAGCTGCCGTTCGACTTCACCGGCGGCTACGTCGGGTTCTTCGGCTACGAGCTCAAGGCCGATACGGGCTCGACCGCCGCCCACCGGGCACCGACGCCGGACGCGGTATGGCTGCGGGTCAACCGCTTCGTCGCCGTCGACCACGTGGAGGGCCGGACGTACGTCGTAGCGATGGCCGAAGAGGGAGAGTCCGGCGCCGCGCTGTCCTGGGCCGACCGTACGGCCGCGCGGCTGGCCGGTCTGCCGGACGCCGTGCCCGACGCCCGTACGGTCACGGGGGTCACCGCTCCCCCGGTGCCGGCGCGGCCGGACGTCGCCCGCATGCTGGCGCGACCGCGGGAGCGGTATCTGGCCGACGTCGAGGAGTGCCGCCGACAGCTGCGCGCGGGCGAGAGCTATGAGATATGCCTGACCAACAGCGTCCGGCTGCCCGCGCCGGCCGACGACCTCGCCTACTACCGCAGGCTCCGCCGGCTCAACCCCGCTCCGTACTCCGCGCTGCTGCGCCTGGGCGAACTCACGGTCTTCAGCTCGTCCCCCGAGCGGTTCCTCCGGGTCGGTCGCGACGGCGTCGTGGAGAGCAAGCCCATCAAGGGCACGGCGAGGCGTGACCCCGATCCCGGGACGGACAAGGCGCTGCGTGACGCGTTGCGGACCGACGCCAAGACACGCGCGGAGAATCTGATGATCGTGGATCTCCTCCGCAACGACCTCGGCCGGGTCTGCGAAGTGGGCAGTGTGAACGTACCGACGTTCATGGCCACGGAGTCCTACGCGACGGTGCACCAACTGGTCTCCACAGTCCGCGGTGTGCTGCGCGCGGACACCGGTGCGATCGACTGCGTACGGGCGTGTTTCCCCGGCGGCTCGATGACCGGGGCGCCGAAGCTCCGCACGCTGGAGATCATCGACTCGCTGGAGGGACAGGCGCGGGGCGTGTACGCGGGCGCCCTCGGCTACCTCGGTTTCTCCGGGAGCGCGGACCTCAATATCGTCATTCGCACGGCCGTACGGTGGCGGGACGAGCTGACGGTCGGTGCGGGCGGCGCGATCGTCCTGGACTCGGACCCGGTGGCGGAGTACGACGAGATGCTGCTCAAGGCCGAGGCCACGCTGCGCGCGCTGCCGTTGCCGTCGCCGCCCTCCGTGACTTCCGCGCAGACGCCCGCCGGCACTCCCGCCGACTCCCTCTCACCGGCTCCCACTCCCGCTCCCGCTCCCGCTTCCGCTTCCCGAGTGGCGCTCCCCAAGCTCGCGGACGACAGCCGATAGCGTGACGAGCCGGTAATGACCCACGGCCCACCGGAGGTTGCGGTGTTCGCGAACGAGCAGATCGAACTGCTGGCCAAGTCCGGCTGGAACACATGTGCCTCCGTACGCGAAGGACTCGGCGCGGCGGGGCTGCCGGTGCCGACAGCCGCGTATCTCCAGAAGACCATCTCCGCCAAGCGCTGGGAGCGGGCCCGGCGAGCCGTCGACGCCCTGCGCGGGCACTTCAAGGACGCCCGGTTCGCCGGCGAAGCCACCTACGGTGTGCTGCTGGTGCCCGATCCGGCCAAGCTCGACACGCGTGGGGCCGTGGATCCGGCCATGCGCGGGGACCAGGTCGGAAAACCCACGGCCGATGTCGTGGACAAGGCCCTCCCCGCCGGCGCGCTGCCGGTTCGGCAGGGCACCGACTGGACCCCGGTGGCCACGATCACCGGCCCCGCCGGTCTGCACTTCGGCAGCTACGCCGATATCCGGGACGGGCACGGAGTCAAGGCCTTCACCGTGAACGGGGTCGACACCCGTGACTTGATGGTGCGCCAGATCTGGGGCGCGCGGGTGCTCCAGTCCGGCGGCGAACCGCCGGACTGCGAGGTCGGCGGCGGATGGACCTTCACGCTCTTCCCCGGGGAGGAGCTGACGGGTGGCCGCGCCGCCTCGGGGACGGTGCTGCACGGGAAGGTGCGCTTCCGGCTGGGGCGCCCGGACCGGGGCATCGCGGTGGTCCGGGTCTGCCCGGCGCTGTTGATCCGCTGAGAGACCCGAGCCGCGCGCTCGCGAGGGATCGGAACCTGAGGCGGGCGGCGACCAGCATCCAGGAACATCGCCCCGGCACCGTCAGAACCTGAGGCGGCGACCGTCAGAGCCTGAGGCGGGCGACCACCGGAAGATGGTCGCTGCCGGTCATGGGGAGAGTCCGGATGTCGGTGACGGTCGCCGAGCGTGCCATGACGTGGTCGATCCGGGACACGGGAAAGGCCGCGGGCCAGCTGAAGTCGAGGCCCCGTTCCGCCGTGTTCATCCGCGAGGTGACCGGGGCCAGTCCGCGGTCGTCCACCGTGCTGTTGAGGTCACCCAGCAGAATCACCCTGTCCAGCTTCTCGGCGGCGATGGCCGCGCCCAGCAGGCCGGCACTCTCGTCCCGCCAATCGGACTCCAGACCGCTCGACCGGACGCGGACCGAGGGCAGGTGGGCGACGTACACCGCGATCTCGCCCTGCGGCATACGCACACTGGACCGCAGCCCACGGCTCCAGCCCTCGCCGATCCCCGCCGGCTTGATGTCCAGCGACCGAACGTCCGACAGCGGATATTTCGACCAGAGTCCGACCGTGCCCTTGACCGCGTGGTAGGGGTAGTCCGGCGCCAGGGTTTTCTCATAGGCGGGCAACGCGGAGGGGACCAGCTCTTCCAGGGCGACGAGATCCGGTTCGGCCTCGGCCAGGGCGGTCGCGGTGCCCGCGGGATCGGTGTTCTCGTCACTGACGTTGTGCTGCACCGCCGTGATGTCGTGCGCGCCGTCGTCCGCGGGCAGCAGCAGCCCGCCGAACTGCCCCGCCCAGACGGCCGCGGGGAGCAGCACGGCCACCAGCGCGGTGGCCGAGCGGCGCAGCAGCGCCAGGACTAGCAGCACCGGAACGGCCAGGCCGAGCCACGGCAGGAACGCCTCCAGCAGACTGCCGAGGTGGCCCGCGGTGTTGGGCACGGCGGCGTGGAACGCCAGCAGACCGGCGGTCAGTACGGCTGGCGCGGCGAGACCCCGCCCGCGCGACCAGGATGAACGGGCCCGCGCGTCCGTGCCCCAACTCCACCGGCCGTCCCGCCGCTGAGGCGCCGCCGCCCCCGACTCCGGCTCCGGTTCCGGCTCCACACGGCTCGTCGCCCGCTCCACCACGTCTCACCCATCTGTTCGGCCCCGTCCTTGCCCCGTGGCCATGATCACGACGCTGCCCGTTACGACGCGCGACCCGGTGGTGGGGGTTCCCGTCCGCAAGGCCGGCTTGCCGGGAGAACGGACCGGGCCGGGCGTCAGCCGCAGCCGCCGGCGTGGCCGTAGTCGCTCGACCGCGGGTTGGACAGCGGCGCCGGATCCGGTGGGTCCCCGACGGGCGGAGCGGTGGCGTCAGGGCTGTCGACGGTGTCGAGAGTGGCGAGGAAGTCCGCGAGCCGGTCGAGGCCCCAGAACTTCTGGCGCCCGTTGATGAAGAACGGAACACCGAAGACATCGTCGTGGTCCACGTCCGAGAGGGCTTCGACACCGCGCCGACGGAGGTCCGGGTCGTCGGTGGCACGCTCGGCCGCCGCCGAGACCCCGACGTCGGCCGCCAGCTTCCCGACGGTCCTGCGGTCCGAGATGTCGAGCCCCTCCTGCCAGCGCGCCCGGTAGACACGCTCGATGAACTCGGGCCCTCTGCCTTCCGCCTCGGCCACCAGATGGGCGAGGTGGGACGGTTCCCACCAGGCGTCGCGGTCGCCGGGCCAACTCACCTTCAGCCCACGGCGGTTGGCCAGCCGGCGCACGTCGCCGAGCATGTAGAGGTGCTTCTCACGGGACATCGGCGTGTAGATGAAGCGGCCACCGGTCTCTGCCAGCCCGCGTTCGCTCTCCCCGTCCGGCTCCCAGAAGGGCCGCCATTGGACCGCACGGGCCGCCTCGGGGTGATGGCGCGTCAGATCGTGGTGGGCCAGCCAGGAGTACGGACTTCGGAAGGAGAAGTAGACGAGGGGACGGGGGCGCGACCGGGGTCGGCGGGTCACTGCCATGAGGGAAGCTCCTTGAGGACCGGCCGGACCGAACCCGACGCCGGCCGGGGCATCAGATGGGCCGGCATCAGATGGGCTGGGGCATCAGATGGTGAGACCACCGTCGACCTGGAGGACGGCTCCGGTGATGTACGAGGCGCGTGCTGAGGCGAGATACGCGACCAGGTCCGCGACCTCGTCCGGGCCGCCGAAACGCCCCAGTGGGATACGGTCGACCGCCTTCTTCCGCTGGCGTTCCGCCAGCACGGCCGTCATGTCGGTCTCGATGAAGCCTGGGGCCACGACATTCGCGCGGACGCCGTACCCGCCCACTTCCTTGGCCAGGGCGCGGGTGAAGCCGATGATCCCGGCCTTGGAGGCGGAGTAGTTCGTCTGTGTCGGGTTGCCGTACACCCCGGCGGTGGACGACAGGGTGAGGATCACCCCGCGCCGGCGCTTCATCATCCCCAGGATGACGGCGTGGCAGACCGTGAACGTGCCGTCCAGGTTCACCCGGAGCACGCTGTGCCAGTCCTCCTCCGCCATGGTCACCAGCGGCTTGTCGCGGGTGACTCCGGCCGAGGTGACCAGTACGTCGACGGGCCCGAGCCGCTGTTCCGTGTCCTGGACGAGTGCGCGTACGGCCACCGGGTCCGTCACATCGGTCTCCTGGGAGAGGACCCTGGCTCCGTGTTCCTCGGCCTCCTTCTCGGCCTCCCGTGCCTCTTCGGACCGCGACCGGTAGCAGAAACTCACGTCGTGGCCGTCCTCGGCGAGCCTGCGGACGACGGCGCGGCCGATACCGCGGGAGCCTCCGGTCACCAGGGCGACGGGCCGCTGCCCCGGACCCTGTCGCTGTGCCGGACCCTGTCGCTGTGCCGGACCCTGTCGGCCGGAGCTCTGTCCCGGCCGCTCTCCGGACCGCTGTCCGTTGTCCATCCGTACCTCTCCTCCACGTCCCGTTCTCAGGGCCGTTGGTCGGTGGTGGCGCGGTGCGGAAAGAGCAGCACAGCGCAGCCGACGACCCCGTCCGCGTCCACCGTCGTCACCAGCCCCGCCCGTCCCGCCGCGTCCGCGTCGCGTTCGGCGAGGCTGAGGAGGCTGACGATCTGGAAGGCGGCCGAAGCGGCGTAGGTGTCACCGAGCAGTTCGGAGCACACCACCTCGCGGGGGACGCGTCCGGCGAAAACGTCGGCCAGGCCCGCGCGTTCGTACGCGCCGAGGTCGCCCCGTACCCCCGTCGGCGCGACGGCCCAGACGTCGGAGGCGACGATCCCGGCGGCCGTGAGTGACTGTCGGAGGCACGTGGCCAGTACGGTGGCGATGTCCGCCTCATGAGCCGGCAACGCGGTCCGCACCGCGGCCAGTTCGGCGAGCGCAGCGCGGTCGCCCGCCGTCGCCGACTCCAGGCTCTCCAGCAGCAGTACGGCGCTTCCCTCGCCGATGACCGGTGCCTGCCGGCCGCCCTGCGCGTGCCAGTCGAGCCAGGCACGCTCCGGGGAGTACTCCTCCACCGCGCCGCAGACCACACTGCGGGCGCGGCCCGAGCGTTGGAGGCGGCGGGCGTGGTTCAGGGCGAGCAGCGCGGAGGCGCGACCGCCCGCGACCGTCACGTTGGGGCCGCGCAGCCCGTGGCGGATGGCCGACTGCCCGGCGGCGCAGTTCATGACGGTGTTCGGGAAGCGGGCCGGATCGACGAAGTACGGCTTGTCCTCCGTCAGCGCGTCACGGGTGAAGCTCATGATGCTGCGCACGCTGCCGTTCGAAGTGCCGAGCACCAGCGCGGTGTTGTCGTCCAGCCCGTCGATACGGCCGCCCGTGCCGTCGTCGAGCAGCCGGCCCACGGCGGCGACGGCCAGCCCTGTGGCCCGGTCCATGGAGCGGGTTCCCTTGCGGCCCAGCAATGCGCGGGGTTCGCCGTTCGGTACGAGTCCGGCCCGCGCCATGGCGGCCGGTCCCTCGTCGGGGCCGAGGCCGGTGAGCGCGGGCTCCCGGCGTCGTACGCCCTCGCTGAACTCCACGCGGCCGATACCGAAGGCGGAGACGGCCGACCAGGTGGAGATGTACGGGCCGGGCCGCGGCGTCGCCGTGTCCGCGGCCGTCGTTGCCGCGCCTGCCGCGGTGGCGGTGTTTCCCATGACGCTTCCCATGACGGGCCGTCCGGTCATTGTGGGCCTCCCCCGTCGGGTTCGTACCGGCCGAGCATCAGCACCGCGTTGTTTCCGCCGAAGGCCAGCGCGTTGTTCTGTACGACGCGCAGGTCGGCGTCGACGGCCACGTTGGGCACGCAGTCGATGTCGCACTCGGGGTCGGTCTCGGTGTGGTTGATGGTCGGCGGGATGAAGCCCTCGCGGATGGCGAGTGTGCACGCGATGGCGGCCAACGCGCTGGCCGCGCCCATGGTGTGGCCGATCATCGACTTGATCGATACGGTGCGCGGGGTCTTGTCCCCGAAGACCTGCCGCATGGCGCGGGATTCGCTGACGTCGTTGGCCTTCGTACCGGTGCCGTGGGCGGAGATGAGGTCGACGTCGTCGGCGGAGATCCCCGCGTTGTCATGAGCCAGCCGTACGCAGCGGGCGAAGCTGTCCGAGTTCGGCGCGACGGGGTGGTCCGCGTCGCAGTTGAGCCCGTAACCGAGCACTTCCGCGTGGATGCGCGCGCCGCGTCCGAGCGCCGATTCCAGGCTCTCCAGCAGCAGGATACCCGCGCCTTCGCCGGTCAGTATGCCCTGCCGGTGCAGGTCGAAGGGCCGGCACTGCTCCGGGGCGATGGTCCCGAGCCGGTAGAAGCCGGCGAACGTCTTCAGGCATACGGCGTCCGCGCCACCGCACAGGGCGAAGTCGACCTCTCCGGTACGCACCGCGTCGTAGCCATAGCCGATCGCGTAGTTGCCCGCCGCGCAGGCGGTCGGCAGGGTCACCGCCTCGACGTTGACGAGACCGAGTTCGCGGGCGGCGGCCACGGACAGTTTCCCGGCCGGAACGCGCCGGGCGACCTCCGGGTCCATCCGCTCGGGCCCGCCGGCGACCTCCTGCTGGACGAGCCGGTCCAGGTCGCGGGACTCCCCGTCCGTGGTGCCGACGGTGACCAGTGACCGGGCCTCGCGCAGTACCTCGACCGGCAGGGCCGCGTCGTCGACGGCCATCCGGGCGGCGGCCGCCGCGAAATGGCTGGCCCGGCCGTACTCACTCAGCGGGAGACGGAAGACGAAGTCCTCGGCGGCGAAGTCGTCGATCTCGCAGCCCTGGGAGTGCTCGAAGCCCGTGACGTCGAAGGAGGTGATGGGCTTGGCTCCGCTGCGCCCCGCGCGCAGCCCGGCGAGGAAGTCCCGTACGCCGGTCCCGATGCTGGTCACCGCGCCGAGGCCGGTGACGACGACCCGTCGCGGCGGGGAGACGTCCGGCCAGGTCGGAGAGGTGTCCGGCCACGTCATCGCGGCCTACCGTGCCTTGGCGGCGGCCTCGGCCACCACCTCGTTGACGCCCTGGAGGTTCACCATGCGCGCCAGGTCGTCCTGCCCGATGGTGATCCTGAAGTTCTTCTCCAGCGACGCGAGGATCTCTATCGCGAGCAGCGAGTCGGCGTCGTGGTCCTCCTTGAACAGGCTCGTGAGCGTCATGTCGTCGGGCTCGATCTCAAGGATGTCGGTGACGATTTCCTTGATCCTGCTCGCCCGGTCGGCGTCGATGCTGGGGCTTGTCATGGTTGTGTCCCTCGTCTCTCAGTTCCTGGTCTCTCTGTTCCTGGTCTCTCTGTTCCCGCGCATGCCCTCGTGCTGTTTCCGCGCATGTCTTCGCGCGTCGTCACGCGCCGTCGCTGTCAGGCGAGTTGGACGACGGCCCGCGCTCCGGCCATGACCTGGTGTCCGCCCGATACGGCCGACAGCCGGATCACGGCCCGTCGGCCGGGCAGTTTCCTCTCCACGTATCCGGTCACGTCGACCGTGGCGCCGTCCTCGTCGTCGGGGACGACGACCGGCCGGGAGAAGCGCCGGACCGAGTATTCGAGCAGCGTGCCGGGGTCCTCGGTCCAGTCGGTGACAATGCGTACGGCCTCGGCGATGGTGAAGGTGCCGTGGGCGATGACATCGGGGAGGCCGACGGACTTGGCGACGCGCTCGTTCCAGTGCGTCATGGTGAAGTCCGAGCAGGCGCCGCAGAAACGCAGCAGGTCGACCCGTTTCACCGTGAACCGCTGCCCGGGGACCTCGGTACCGACCTCGATGTCGTCGTAATCGACGCGTGCGGCCACTGTCATGCCCCCTTGGTCTCTGCCGTACGAGCCGCTCCCGGACCGGGTTCCGCCGGATCGGGTTCCGCCGTGCCGCGGGACAGGATGGTGTTGACGACCGTGCAGACGTGTTCCCCGTCGACCGTGTCGATGGTGTGCGTCATCGTCCATTGCTCGTGCGGGCCCAGGACGGCCATGTCATCGACGCGTGTGGTCTGCACCAGGCGGTCTCCGGCCTGAATGGGCCGCCGGTGGATGACCTGTTGCGCCCGGTGCACGCACACCGGTTCCTTCCGCTTCCCGAATTCGGGGTCGTACAGCGGCCAGCCGCCGAAGCGGAAGAAGAGCAGGACGGCGAAAGACGGTGGTGCGATGACGTCCGGGTAGCCGAGGGCCTTCGCCGCCTCCGGATCCAGATAGGCCGGGCGGGCGTCACCGGTCGCGAGTGCGTAGTCGCGGATCTTCTCCCGGCTCACTTCGTAGATGCCGGGCGGCTCTTGAACGCGCCCGGTGAAGTCGTGGTTGAGTGCCATGTCCACCCCCGTCGGTCATGCGTCGCGGATCAGTCGCGGCTCAATCGCGGGTCAGTCAGGTCGCGGGTCGATCAGGTCGCGGGTCAGTCGCGGATGACGGTCTTGCTCCGCATGAGGAACTCCGCGAGATAGCCGTCGTGCGGAATACCGTGGCGCATCCAGTGCGTCGGATGGTCGCCGACGTAGACATTGCTGATGGTCGGTTCGTCCACCAGCCGTTCGATCAGCGGTGTGTCATCGGTGATCGCCGTGAGTACCAGTGTGTTCCTGAGCGGCCCGATGCCGTCGGCCGCCGACCACGGCGCCACCCAGACGCAGGGAAAACCCAGCTCTGTCCCGGCCTGCCGGGCGTCGGCACGGTCCAGCCGGAAGACCGCGGGCCGCAGAACCGCGCTGCCGTCGCCCAGTTCGTCCACGATGCCGTCCCCGCCGAGGTGGGCGGTGGCGCCCTCGGCGACGCGCAGAAGGTAGCGCTCGACGGCGCGGGCCTCCGCCACCGGCAGGACGGGCAGGACGGCCTTGGGGTCCCCCGCCGACAGACTGGGGATCGCCGCGAGCCGGGCGGCTGTCTCCTCTGCCACCGCCCTGGTGTCGACGGTGTCGGTCTCGGCGAAGACCGCGGTGGCGTTCACGCACGCCGTTCCGCCCTCGGCGCCGACCGAGTCGATGACGACATCCATATGGTCCCGCCAGTCCTCACCCGTGAGCAGGATCTTCGACCGGCCTGGTCCTTGGGGAAGCACCGTGGGGTCGGCGCCGTACTTCCTCATCACCTCGTCGCCGCCGTACACCAGGGCCAGATCGGCGCCTTCGATGATGCTGTCGGCCACCGTGTGGTCGGTGGGCAGCAGGACGATGTGGTCATGGCCGAAGCCCGCTTCGCGCAGGGCCGTGACCAGCCGGTGCGGGGTGAAGGGCTCGCGCTGCGAGGGCCGTACGGCGACGCGGTAGCCGAGGGCGAGGGCCTCCAGCCACAGGGCGTGCACCCCGGGGTGGTTGCCCGCGGCGTGCACGGCGAAGACGTTCCCGCGCCGGGTCCACACCGCCTGCCCCTGCCTGGTCGACGGCGCGTCCCAGCGGTCGACCGCGCCACTCGGACGGGCCTGCAGTATGGTGTTCCGGGCCTCCGCAGCGGCGTCCGCGACAATCGCGGAAGCGGACGCCACGACGGAGACCGGCAGCCCGGAGCAGCGGCTGACGAGGTCGCGGTACTCCCCGGGGGACACTCCGCCCAGGGTCGCGTCGGCGAAGAGCCGGCCGGCCCGTGTCAGCGCGGCGGTCCGCTCGGTGGCGGGCAGTGGGTGTGCGGCGCGCAGTGCGGCGAGGCTCCGTCGCACGTACAGGGAAGGCACCAGGCTCAGTTCGGCGAGGGGCGTACCGACGACATCGGACACGGTCGTACGGTTGCGGGCGCGGAAGGGGCCGTTGCGGCCCAACGCTTCGAGCTGGATCAGCGGTTGCTGGTCCGGCGGTTGCTGGTTCGGCGGTTGCGGTATCGGCAGTTGCGGGTTCGGCGGTTCCATCAGTAGACCCCTTCGATGACGACTTCGTCATCGAAGCTCGCGACGGGGCCGACTTCCGTGACGGAGTCCCCGAACTGCCCCTCCGGGGGCCGCATACGGATGGCCGTGTCCCGTTCGAGGTTGTTCGGCAGCAGCATCCCCTTGCTGATGTGGTTCATCACGACCTGGCCGCGTTCGCCGTACGCCACATTCTCGCCCGTCCCGGGGTTGATCACCGAGAAGGAGATGTACGGCGAGAACGGGTCGAAGACACAGCGGTCCTCGCCCGTGGTGTCGACGCGTTCGAGCGAACCGCCCAGGATCATCGTGCTGCCGTAGGCACCCTGTAACTCGATGCCGGGGAATACTTCCGTACGGAACAGGTGCCGGGTGTCCGCGTCCATGTGCGCTCCGCCCCACTGGATGTGGGACACCTTCTCGTTGATGAGCTCGACCAGCCGCTCGTTCCGCGCGAGCCGTTCCAGCAGGGGCGGTGTGGTGATGAGGACGCCGACGTCCTGGGTCTCCAGCAGGAATACGGCCTGGTCGACCAGGTGCTCGGCGTAGCGGCCCGCTTCCTCGGCCCGGCCGCCGCCGATGCATTTCTTGACCCACCGGGGATCCATGTCGATCGTGAAGAGAATGCCACCGCTCCTGCGCGCGCCCTCGCGGAGCGCGGCCCCGAAGATGTGCGGGCCGTCCGGCATGAGAGCCAGCCAGTTGACACCGCGCGGGCAGCCGCGCTCGTCCAGCTTCCGTTGGCTGAAGGCCAGCCAGCGCTCCATCCAGTCGTTCATACAGACCACGCGCTTGGGCGCACCGGTCGTGCCACCGCTCTCGTACACGCCGTACAGATCCGTGAACGAGCCGTATCCGCGCGGGATCAGGTCTTCCACACGGACATCGCGCAGTTCGTTGACGATGTTGGGAAACAACGTGAGGTCATCGGCGGTGTGCACGTCCGTACGCGGATCGAAGTCGAGCTTCTTGGCCCGTTCGAGCCAGAAGGGCGACCCCGTCTCCGGACCGAAGTGCCATTGCATAGCCGCTTCGAGCAGCTCCTGGGCATCCGGAGTCTCGTCTGCCGGGCAGTCGAGAACCCGGACGTCGGGACTGTGGTTCGGCATCTGCGTCCTTCCCACCGGAAAAGCATCGGCACTCACGCGTCACCCGTCACGGCCGCACACACGCGGAACGCGGCAGGGTGAAGTGAGGTTCGTGAGTGCCATGCTGACACAGCAATACATGCACAGTCAAGGAATGCGCACACCTTGAACAGCGCACGGCGCCGACCGGATTCACGGGTTGCACGCTTCACATGGCGCGCTTCACGCGGTGAGTTCGCCCGCGGCCAGGCCGCGTACCACCTCCGTCAGCAGGGAGAGGCCGGCGAGCATGTCTTCGTCCGTGCTGTATTCGAGCTCGTTGTGCGAGATGCCCTCCGAGGACGGGACGAAGAGCATCACGGTCGGCACGACGTCCTTCATGTTGATGGAGTCATGACCGGCGACCGTCATGACATCGGCGTGGGACAGGCCGAGCCGCTCCACACAACGCCGCGCCAGCTCGACCCCGTCCGCCTGATAGGGATTGACTCCCCAGCTGTGCGAGTGGTGGCGCTCGACCGTGACGCGGGCGGTCGCCTCGATCTCCGTGATCCTCTCGTGGAGGAGTTCGTCGGCCCGGGTGAGCACCGACTCGTCGGCGGAGCGGAGGTCGAGCAGGAGGGAGACGCGGGAGGCCACGACAACAGGCGAGTTGGGGTAGACGTCGAGCTGTCCCACCGAGGTGTGCAGGACGCCCGGGAAGCGGTCGGCGATCTCGCGGGCCGCGACGACGAGCATGGACGCGCCGAGCAGCGCGTCACGGCGGTCCTCCATCAGCGTCGCGCCGGAGTGCGCCTGGTCGCCGTTCACCACGAACTCGTACTTGTTCGCCGCCCAGCTGGAGGTCACCAGACCGATCGTCGTGCCCGAGTTCTCCAGGTTCCGGCCCTGCTCGATGTGGATCTCGGCGCAGAACGCCGCGGTCGGGCCGTCGCCGTCGCCCAGGAACCCGGTCGGTTCCATCGCCTGCTGGACCGAGACACCGTCGCGGTCGAGCGTCGCGAGAGCCTTCTCCAGCGGCAGTTTTCCGGTGAAGACCGAGCTGCCCATCATGGACGGGACGAAGCGCGAGCCCTCTTCGTTGAACCAGTTGACGACGGCGATGTTGAACAGGGGGACGTCGCCGGTGCGTTCCCACTCCTCGGCCAGCCGGAACGCCGCATGCGCCGCGGCGAGAACGCCGTACGCGCCGTCGAAGCGGCCCGCGGTCGGCTGCGAGTCCATGTGCGATCCGACCACGACATAAGGCGCTCCCGGAACGCGCTCCAGCAGTCCGAACTGGTTGCCGATCCGGTCGTATTCGACACGGAGGCCGTGCGATTCGAGCAGTCCGGCGAACCAGAGCCGCTGGCTCACATCGGCAGGGCTCGCCGCCTGGCGGTCGACACCGCCCGTGGCCGTGGCTCCGAAGGTGCTCATGGTCCCGAAGTCCTTGACGAAACTCTCGTCCATGGGGCGGAGTTCGGGACCGGGCGTGGTGCTCGGGGTGTCGGTGGGCGCGTTCGTGGACTTCATGGTGGGTCCTTCTCGGGTCGGATATGTGACGCCGGGCCGCCGGCTCCCGCCCCCTGGTCACGCGGTGACGAAGCGGACGAGGAAGTGGTGGCCGGAGGTACGGGTGGGGGCCGGCGCGGACGTACGGGTGGGATCGGCGCGGGTACGGGTGGGACGCCGCTCAGGCCTCCGTGGACGGGGCGCGCACGGACGGGTCCTGGAACAGGTGGAGCACGGCGGGAAGGCCGCTCGCGCGGGCGCGCAGGAACGCGTCACGGAAGTCGGCGGCTGAGGTCACGGTCTCGCCGAAGGCCCCGAACGACCGGGCCCAGGCGGCGAAATCCGGGTTGGTCAGATGCGTGCCGGACGGACGACCGGGGTACGTGCCCTCCTGGTGCTGCCGGATCGTGGCGTAACAGCCGTTGTCGACCACCAGCACGATGGGGGACGCGCCGTATCCCACAGCCGTCGCCAGTTCCTGCCCGTTCATCATGAAGCAGCCGTCGCCCGCGACGGACACGACCTCGCGCCCGGGAAACGCGAGGGACGCGGCCACGGCGGCCGGGATCCCCACCCCCATCGCCCCGTTGCGCGGCGCGACGAGCGATGCCGGTGAGCGGTGCGGCAGATACCGGGCGGGCCACAGCGCGTGGTTGCCGGCGCCGAAGGTGATGACGGCGTCGCGCGCGAGTTCCGCGCGCAGTACGCCCATCACCGCCGTCATGTCGACGTACGCGTTCCCCGTCCCGGTGGGCGCCCCTGCCTCCGACGCGGGTGACGCGGGCTCGGACGACGGGACGGGCTCGGACGACGAGGCAGACGAAGGAACAGACACGGGTGTGCCGAAGCGGAGGAACGCCTCCCGGGCAGCCCGGAACCAGCCCTCGTCCGCCCCCGTCGACACGGGTGACGTCGCGAGATCGAGCGCGAAGGCCGGGGCGTCCGCCTGGATCAACTGGTCGACACGGCCCGCGTGTCCGAGTGCGTCTCCGGGGAGGACCAGGACCGTTTCCGAGTCGAGGCCACGACGGTAGCCGTCGCTCATGACATCGGCGCGCGGAGCCCCGAGAAAGAGTGTCAGGTCGGCCTCGTCCAGCAGCCCCGCCGTGTGATCGCCACGGCCGTACCCGAGAGATCCCACGAAGGCGTTGCCACCGTCGATCTCGTGGGGCACCGCGTCGTAGGAGCGGAAGTCGGAGACCACGGGAATGGAGCGCGCCGCCGCCCACCGGACGAGATTCTCACCGCTCTCCGCGGTCCATCCCTCGCCTCCGACGACGATGAGCGGCCGACGGGCCCGTTCGACGCGGCCGGCCACCTCCTTGAGCGCCGACTCGGACGCGCGCGGACGGGCCAGGGAGAGCGGTTCCACGGTGCCGGACGTACCGGCCGGGTAGGTGAGGACATCCTCCGGGAGCCCGATCACCACAGGGCCGGGCCGACCGCTGCGGGCCGTGTGCAGGGCGTCGGCGACGACACGGGCCGCGGCCGCGGGGTCGTCCAGCGTGACGACCTTCTTCGCCGTGCTGCCGAACCATCCGGCGAGATCGAACTCCTGGAACGCCTCCCGGCCCCGGTCCGGCACGGGGATCAGACCGACGAACAGGACCAGCGGTGTCGCGTCCTGATGCGCGGTGTGTACGGCGATGAACGCGTTCGCCGCTCCGGGGCCCCGGGTCACGAGCGCGACACCGGGAAGCCCGGTCAGCCGCCCCTCCGCCAGCGCCATGAACCCCGCGCCGCCCTCGTGTCTCGTCACGACCGTCGAGATGTCGGAGTCGTACAGACCGTCGAGTACGTCGAGATACGACTCCCCGGGAACCCCGTACACACGCCGGACGCCCTCTCGCTCCAGCTGCGCGACGATCAGATGTCCGGCCGAGACGGGCCGCGAGGGAGATTCGACATTCACGGTCGTTGCTCATTCCTTCGTCGGGGCTGCGATTTCCTTTCCATTGTCTGGTCCGACCCCTTCGGTGGCACCTGCCGTACTCACCGAATTCGTGGGCGTTGAGTGTGCAGATGAACATCACGGGCCTACCCCATCAGGCCGTAACAGGACATTTACCTCACAGCACGGCCCGCGACACACTTCCCTGCGTTCTCGCCTCAGCTCCTGAACCCGAGATGAGTACGCCGAGCCCATGGGCCGAGTCGCCCACGTGAGCCGATGGGCATGTGAACACTCGATCGCCCCCAACACTGTACGAATGCTCCTTGCGGTCACCCGGGGCGCACCACAAAGTTGGCCCATCCATTCCGCGCAAGCAGAGCCGTCGATGACCCGTGCTCGAAACGGAGCTCTCCATGACGATCCGTACGCCCGATCCGACCGCCCCCGAGCCCAGCGCTGTCGGACCGGCCACCCCCGAGAAGACCGTCGGAGCCCAGCCCGAACCGCGGAAGATGCGGAAGATCGCCGTCGCGAGCGTGATCGGTACCACCGTCGAGTGGTACGACCTCTTCGTCTTCGGTACCGCCTCGGCGCTCGTGTTCGACAAGATTTTCTTCCCTCAGCTGGACGGCACGATCGGCACCCTCCTCGCCTTCCTCACTTTCGCCTCCGCCTATCTGGCGCGGATGGTGGGTGCCATCCTCTTCGGGCACTTCGGTGACCGGGTGGGCCGGAAATCCATGCTGCTGACCTCCCTGATGATGATGGGAATCGCGACGTTCGCGATCGGTCTCGTGCCGGACTACAACACCATCGGGGTCGCCGCGCCCCTCATCCTGCTCGGCCTGCGCGTCGTCCAGGGCCTGGCCCTCGGCGGCGAGTGGGGCGGCGCCGTCCTCATGACGGTCGAGCACGCGCCCTCCCACCGGCGCGGCTTCTTCGGCTCCATGGTCCAGATCGGTGTCCCGATCGGAACCCTGCTCGCCAACGCGGTCTTCCTGGTGGTGGCGTCCAACACCGACACCGCCGAACTGCTCTCGTGGGGCTGGCGGATCCCGTTCCTGATCTCCGCCGTTCTCGTCGGCGTCGGCATCTACATCAGGCTGCACATCGAGGAGACGTCGACCTTCCAGGCCGTCAGGCAGGCCGGCGCGAAGGCCAAGATCCCCTTCTTCGTCCTGATGCGTCAGTACTGGCGCCAGGTCCTGCTGGGCGGCGTCGCCACGCTCTCCACAGGCTCGACCTTCACCCTGATGATCACGTCCGGCGTGAGCTACGGGACCCAGGAACTCGGGCACTCGAAGAATCTGATGCTGTGGGTGGTGATGGCGTCGTGTGCCATCGCCTTCACGCTGATTCCCCTCTTCGGCCGCCTCTCCGACCGCTTCGGCCGGAAGCCTGTCATCTACGCCGGAATCGCGGCGGAGGCGGTCCTCGCCTTCCCCTTCTTCTGGCTTCTCGACACGGGATCGTCTTCTCTCGTATTCGTCGCGTACGCCCTGATGACCGTCGCGTTCGCCGCCAACTACGGCCCCATCGCGACATTCCTCGCGGAGCTTTTCGGCACCCGGGTCCGGTATTCGGGACTCTCGGTCGCCTATATGCTCTCCGGTCTGCTCGGATCCGCCGCGACACCGGCGATCACCGTCGGGCTCCTGTCGCTCACCGGTGAGAGTTCTTCCATCGCCTGGTACATACTCGCCGCCGCTCTGGTGTCTCTGATCGCTCTCTTCCTTCTCTCCGAAACGCGATTCGGGAACATCGACGAGGTGGACGCGGAATCCCCCGCTTCGCACAATGAGGTCAACGCATGAGCGACATCGAACGGTTCGTATCGGCTCCGGGCGTCCCGGCCGCCGTCGGCCCCTACGTCCAGGCGACGTCGGCCGGTGGATTCGTCTTCACCACCGGGCAGATTCCGGCGGCCCCGGGGCAGGAGACCGGCACCTTCGAGGACGAGGTACGCGCGACACTCGGCCACCTCGAATCCGTACTCACGGCGGCGGGATCCGGTCTCGACCACATCGTGAAGGTCAATACGTACCTCAGCTCGCACGACCAACTCGACACCTACAACCGGGTGTACGCGACGTTCTTCGCCGGTCATCGCCCGGCGCGGACGACCGTGTGCGTGGGGCTCTGGGGGGTCTCGATGGAGATCGACTGCATCGCCGTCGTCAAGGCGGAGCAGGGCGCGTGACCGTGACCGCACGAAACGACGCAGGTGACACCGGCCGCACCGCCCAACTCCTCGCGCGCGCCGCGGGTGTCGACTTCCCGACGCTCGGTCACTTCCTGGAGGACGGATTCATCGATCTGTCCCTCCGGCGGATCGGTCTCGCACAGCGCATGATCGGGACCGCCGCCACACTCCGGCTCGACGAACCGGACGCCGCGACGGTCAACCGGGCGATCGTCGAGCTGCGCCCCTCCGAAGTACTGGTCATCGACGCGCGGGGGGATCACACGCACGCGGTCGTCGGCGCTGTGACGGCGGCCGCGGTGCGGGCCCGTGGTGCCTCGGGCATCCTCGTCGACGGCGCGGTCACCGACAGCGACGCGCTCGCCGATCCCCGGACCGGCCTTCCCGTCCACGCCCGTGGCACCACCTGCCTGACGACCAAGAGACTGGACGGCGCGCGCGGACAGCGGCAGGTACCCGTCGTCGTCGGGGGCGTCCGGATCGAACCGGGCGATGTGATCCTCGGCGATGCCAACGGTGTGATCGCCCTGGCGCCGGACGTCCTGGCCGGCGTACTGGACGCGGCGGAGCGCTCGGACGCGGCGGAACCCGGCATCGTCCGCCGGATCGCGGAAGGTGAGCCGCTGGAAGACCTCCTCTTCCTCGGCTGACCGCACACCGGCCCCGTACACCGGTCTCGCACACCGGCCCCGTATGCCGGTCCGGGCCCGGTGCGGACCGGCGTACGGGAAGCGGAACCCAGGGTCTTTCGTTTGGATCAGGCCGGATCAGTGAGCGGGGTCTGGTGCCGTGGATCGCAAGGCGGAGGAGTGAGGCGACGCGGAGCGTCGTGGAGTGACGACAACGCGGCGAGGCGCGGTGCCAGGGCACGCGAGCCCGGCAAGATCCAAACGAGAGGCCCTAACCGACGCGGGCGACTCCGACGTAGACGGCGTTCTCCTCACTCTCCGGAGCGGGGGTGTCCTTGTACCACTCAGGGCCCGTCACCAGCCCCGGCTCGACGAGGTCGAGACCGTCGAAGAACCGCTCGACCTCGGAGTGGGTACGGAACCGCAGGTCGATGCCGCCCCTGTCGTACGCCCCGGTCACCTGGTTCGCCACCTGCGGGTGGAAGTCGAAGGTGCCGTGGGAGAGCACCAGATGACTGCCGGACGGAAGCGCGTCGACAAGGGTGCGGACGATGCCGTACGGGTCGCTCTCGTCCGGGACGAAATGCATGAGGGCGACGAGGGACAGGGCTACGGGACGGCTGAAGTCCAGGAACGTACGGGCGTGGTCGAGGATCGCCTCCGGCTCCCGCACATCCGCCTCGACGTAGTCGGTGCCGCCCTCCGGCGTGCTGATCAGCAGGGCCTCCGCGTGGCGCAGGACGATGGGGTCGTTGTCGGTGTAGACGATCCGGGCCTTCGGATTGATCCGCTGGACGACCTGGTGCAGGTTCGGTGCGGTCGGTATGCCGGTTCCGATGTCGAGGAACTGGTCGGTGCCGTTGCCGGCCAGCCAGGCGGAGGCACGGTGCATGAAGGCTCGGTTCTGCCGGGCGCTGCGCTTACCGAGGTCGGGCAGCTGCTTCCCCACCTCCCTGTCCACGGGGTAGTTGTCCTTACCTCCGAGCAGGTAGTCGTACACCCGTGCCGGGTGCGGCTTGCTCGTGTCGACCTGGGGCCTGGGCGTACCGGTGGTCATGCCGAACTCCGATGGGTCGATGCGGTACCGACGCCTGCCCGAAGGGGGCCTGCCGCCTGTCCGACGCGTACCTGATGCGTGTCTCGTCATGGACGGGTACGGACGGGGACGGGACGAGCGTTCAGAGATCCCTGCGGAAATCGGCGAGGAGCTGTCTGGTGCGCCCGGCGGACTCCGCGTGCGTCACCATCCGGTCCATCACTTCCATGTGCTCCGAGACCTCGCCGTCCTCGTCGAGGTAGAGCGCGCCGGTCAGGTACTCGATGTAGACCATGTCGGAGACTTCGGGGGCGTCGAAGCGGAACAGCACGAACGGACTGTACGTACCGGGGTGATGGCCGACGGCGAACTCGGCGATCTGGAGCGTCACGTTCGGCATCTCTGTCGCGGCCAGCAGATGGTCGATCTGCCTCCGCATCACCGGCGCCGGGCCCACCGGCCGGCGCAGCACCGTCTCGTCCAGCACGGCCCAGAACACCGGGGGTTCGGGGCGGGTGAGCAACATCTGGCGCTTGAGGCGCAGCGCGACATGACGCTCGATCCGCGCGGCGTCGGCGGTACGCCCCAGGGCCCCCGTGGTCAGGACCTCGCGCGCGTACTCCTCGGTCTGGAGCAGCCCCGGCACGAAGTGCGGCTCGTAGCTACGGATGATCATGGCGGCCTCTTCGAGGCTGACGTAGGCGCTGAACCAGTCCGGGAGAATGTCGTGGAATCGCTGCCACCAGCCCGGCTTGTTCGCCTCGTCCGTCAGCCGCAGGAAGATCTCCGCCTCCGCGTCGGGCACGCCGTACGCGGGTAACAGGACCTGTACGTACGGGATCTTGAGCGCGACGTCGGCCGTCTCCATCCGGCGGACGGTGGCGGCGGTGACACGCAGCAGCCGGCCGGCCTGCTCCCGGCTCAGTCCGGCCTTCTCCCGCAGGATCCGCAGCTGTCTGCTGAGAACGAGCTGCCCGATCGTCGGGGCAGAACGCGGCTCGCTCACACCCCACCCCCACGCGCCAACGGCATACCGGGCAGTCTGCCACAGCAACGTATGTACGAGGGCGGCTTGTTGACGGACCCGCGGTGGATTCCGCCGGCGTCCTGACACCGACGACCGGCACCGACGCGGCGCCCGGCACCACCGTGGGCCCGGCACCGTCGCGGGGCCCGGCACCGCTATGCGCCCGGCACCGTCGCGGGCAGCGCCGCCGGTTCCCCTGGCGGCGCTGCCGTACGTACGTTCCGGCCGTCAGGGCTTGGGCAGGGCGCAGCCCGTACGGCTCAGGTCGATCTTGTTGCCCGTACCGACGCACGGCACGATCTGATAGATCTCCTGCGCGTAGTTGATGCCCTGGCGCACGGTGACCGTGCCGTTCGCGTCGACCTCGCACGGGTTGTTGAGCGTGCAGCGGCCGCCGTCCTCGTTACCCGTGTTGTTGACGGCGACGACCTTGCCGGTGGTGTTGTCGATCACGGGCGAGCCGGAGGTGCCGCCGATCGTGTTGCAGGCGGAGGTGTAGCGGACGGAGTCCTTCCAGGTCCAGTCGCCTTCCTTGAGGCGGTAGGCGAAGCCGTCGACGTTACAGGTGTAGATCCGCTTCCAGTAGCCGGAGACGACCTTGATCGCGGAGCCCTGTGCCGGGCGGGCGGCGTTCAGCTCCAGCGCGGTGATTCCGTACGTGCTCTGGATCTGGGCGTAGGTGCTGGTGAGTTGGTACAGCGAGATGTCGGTGTCGGTCATCGTCGCGTACGCGATCTTGCTCGCTCGCAGGGTCCCGACGCTGCCGCCCGAGGAGTTCAGCAGAGTGAAGCCGCGGGAGGACGCCCGGTCGGTGATCACCTGGCCGGCGGCGGGGAAGCCGCTCTCCAGACAGTGTCCGTTGGACAGCACCAGGGCGGGGTCGGTCGGCTGTGAATCGGGTGTACGGACGACGGAGCCGGAACAGTTGCTGAGTGCCACTGTTCCGGCGAAGTCGACTGCCTGGACCTTGGCTTGGGGTACGGAGCCGGCCTGGGCGGTCTTGGTGGGCGCGCTCGCGTCATGGCTTGTGGCCAACGCGGGTGCCACGCCGGCTCCGAGGAGCAGGGCGGCGAGAAGCGCACCAAGGAGAGGCTTTCTCATGGGGGTCCCCTCTGTGACCGAAGTTCCTTCGGTTTGTCATGGGCATTGTTGACGCATGCACGCCAACGGGCAACCACGCCTCACAGAGGGGCCGTTCGAGCACACCGATGGGGGCGACGCCGGTGTCGGCGCCGCCCCCATCAACGCACTCAGCTGAGCAGGTCGTTGCCGGCCTTCACCGCGTCGGCCCCCGCCTTCACGACACCCTTCACGGCGCCCACTTTCTGGTTGACCTTGCCCCCGACGACCCCGTCCACGACCGGCTCGGCCTTCTCGGCCACGGTCGCCGCGGTCTGCGCCGCGCTGCTCAGGGTGTTGCCGAATTCGAGGGCCTGGGCGGAGGGGGCGACGGCGGCGAGAAGCGCGGTGCCGGCCGCGGCAGTGGCCGCGCTGGTGAGAAATCGATACACGTTCATGGCCGGTGTAACGCGCGGCGGCCCCGGAGGACACGCGGCCGGTGGCCGGGGCATACGTGTGGCCTACCTGTCCGTGCCCGCGATCACCTCCGGGCGCAGCAGAGCGGCGAGCCGCTCGGCCGGGAGCAGCCCGCGCTCCAGCACCAGTTCGGCGACGCCGCGCCCGGTGGCGAGTGCCTCCTTGGCGATGTCGGTCGCGGCCGTGTAGCCGATGTGCGGGTTGAGCGCGGTGACGAGCCCGATGGAGTTCTCCACGGTCGCGCGCAGCGTCTCGGTGTTGGCGGTGATGCCGGAGACACAGCGCTCGGCGAGGGTGACGCAGGCGGCACGCAGATGGGTGATGCTCTCCGACAGGGAGTGCAGGATGATCGGTTCGAAGGCGTTGAGCTGGAGCTGACCCGCCTCGGCGGCCATGGTGATGGTGACGTCGTTGCCGATCACCTCGAAGGCGACCTGGTTGACGACTTCGGGAATCACCGGATTGACCTTGCCGGGCATGATGCTGGAACCGGCCTGGACCGGCGGCAGGTTGATCTCCGCGAAGCCCGCGCGCGGTCCCGAGGAGAGCAGACGCAGGTCGTTGCAGCTCTTGGAGAGCTTGACGGCGATGCGCTTGAGCACTCCGGACAGGTGGACGAAGGCCCCGCAGTCCTGGGTCGCCTCGACCAGATTCGCCGCGGTGACCAGGTGCAGACCGGTGATGTCCGCGAGGTGGTGACGGGCGGCCTCGGCGTACCCCTTGGGGGCGTTGAGGCCGGTGCCGATGGCGGTCGCGCCGAGGTTGATCTCGTGTACGAGGAGGACCGCTTCGGCCAGCCGGCCCTGGTCCTCCTCCAGCATCACGGCGTACGCGGAGAACTCCTGGCCCAGGGTCATGGGCACCGCGTCCTGGAGCTGGGTGCGCCCCATCTTGAGGATGTCGCGGAACTCCTCGGCCTTGGCCGCGAACGCCTCGCGCAGGACCGTCATCGCGTCGAGCAGTTCCCGTACGGCGATGATCGTGGCGACCTTGACCGCGGTCGGATAGACGTCGTTGGTCGACTGGCTGAGGTTGACGTCCTCGTTCGGGTGCAGGTGGCCGTAGTCGCCCTTGCCGTGGCCGAGGATCTCCAACGCCCGGTTGGCGATGACCTCGTTGGCGTTCATGTTGGTCGACGTACCGGCGCCGCCCTGGATCACGTCCACCACGAACTGGTCGTGCAGAAGGCCGTCGTCCCGGATCTCCCGGCAGGCGGCGGCGATGGCGTCGGCCTTCTCGCCGGTGAGCAGTCCGAGGTCCTGGTTGGCGCGGGCCGCCGCCTCCTTGACCGCGGCGAGCGCGTTGATCAGATGCGGGTAGGCGGCGATGGCCGTACCGGTGATGGGGAAGTTCTCCGAGGCGCGCAGAGTGTGGACGCCCCAGTACGCGTCGGCGGGTATGTCGCGGTCGCCGAGCAGGTCGTGTTCACGGCGGTGGCCGGCAGTCATGGCGCAGGTGTTCCTTCGTGAGGTGGTGAGGGTGGTGTCCCGCGTATGCGGAACGGTCTCGCGAATGTGGAGCGGGTCTCCGTCACATGACGGAAGGGGCCGGCCCTTCGGCGGAAGGGCCGGCCCTTCGGGCCGGACGCGCTACCTGGGCCGCGCGGAGCGGTCGGATCCGGTGGGAAGGGAGGCCAGCGCGCCCGCCGCACGCAGGCTGCCGACCTCCTTCCCGCCTCCGAGCACCGGCGTACGGGCGAAGGCGGCGAGGACCTGGGGGTCGACTCCGCACCGGGCGAGGGCCGCCGCCGTCACGGGCATCCGGGCGCGGTCGGCGCCGTCGGCTATCTTCACGCCGACAGCCCGTCCGTCCGGCAGCGCCGCGATCTGTACGCCCTCGAATCCGTCCTTGGCGATCAGGCCCGGCACCGCGCGCATCAGCAGGGCGACATCCCGCCCGGTGCCGGACACCAGTTCCGGGTGTTCGCGCATCGCGTCCGCGACCCGGCCCTCGTCGGTGTCGGGCGCGGCCGTGGCGAGCCGGGCGACGGCCCGGGTGAGGCCGTGCAGGGAGACGGAGAACAGCGGCGCCCCGCATCCGTCCAGGGTCACCCGGGCGATGCTCTGTTCGGTGAGGTCCTCCACGGTCACGGCGAGCTGCCACTGGAGCGGGTGCCCGGGGTCCAGGTAGTTCTCCAGCGGCCAGCCCCTCGCCTTGGCCGTCATCAGCATCGAGGCGTGCTTGCCCGAGCAGTTCTGGGCGAGCCGGGTGGGTCCGAAGCCCGAGCGCAGCCAGCGTTCGCGCATCGCCGTGCCGTACGGCAGGTCGGGGACATTGCGCAGGTCGTCCTCGGTCAGCCCGGCGGCGCTGAGGATGCGCCGGGCCGTGGCCAGGTGCCGGTCCTCGCCGGAGTGGCTGGCCGCGGTGAGGGCCAGCGACTCGGTGTCCGGCGGCAGCAGTCCGGCGCGCAGCAGGCCGACCGCCTGGACGGGCTTGAGCGCGGAGCGCGGATAGAAGGCGGCTTCGATGTCGCCCGCCTCGAACTCCACGCTGCCGTCGGCCGCGAGCACGACGACCGAGCCGTAATGGACGCCTTCGACGATGCCCTCGCGCACCACATGGGCGACGGGGACGTGGGCCGGTTCGCGGATGGCGGGCGGCTCCGCGTGGACGGGTCGCGGGGCGGTGCGCGGTGCGGTGGTGTGGCTCATGTTCAGCTCTCGGTGTTCGTGGTGCCGTCGGTGCCGTCAGCGCTGCCGGTGTTGTCGGCGCTGCCGGTACCGCTCGTAATGTCGGTGTTGCTGTTGTGCTTGCCGGTCACACTGTTGGTGCTGCCGGTCTTCGCGTACGCCGCGGCGTCCCGTACGCTCCCGACCCGGCCCCGTACCAGATACCAGCCCACGACCAGCGCCGCCGCGATGGCGGGCAGGGACAGGACGGTCGTCCGGCCGGCCCCGCCGTCGGCCCACATCAGGACCAGTACGGACGCGAGGAAGCACAGGGTGACGATCTCGGTCCACGGCGAACCGGGGAGCCGGTAACTGGGGCGTTCGAGCTGCCCGGCCTGTGTCTTCCGCCAGAAGAGCAGGTGACAGACCATGATCATGGCCCAGGTGCTCAGAATGCCGATCGCCGCGAAGTTCAGCACGATCTCGAACGCCTCGCTCGGCACGACGTAGTTGAGGCCCACGCCCAGCACACAGACGGCGGAGGTGAGCAGGATGCCGCCGTACGGGACCTGGGTGCGGCTCATCACGCCGGTGAACTTCGGCGCGGAGCCGGACATCGCCATCGAGCGCAGAATGCGGCCGGTGGAGTAGAGGCCGGAGTTGAGGCTGGACATCGCGGCGGTGAGCACGACGAGATTCATCACGCCGCCCGCCGCCGGTATCCCGATGTTGGACAGCACGGTGACGAACGGGCTCTCCTTGCCCGAGTAGGCGTCCCACGGCAGCAGCATCGTGAGCAGCACGACCGAGCCGACGTAGAAGAGGGCCACGCGCCACATGATCGAGTTGATGGCCTTCGGCATGATCTTCTCGGGTTCGGCGGTCTCGCCCGCCGTGACACCGACCAGTTCGACCGAGGCGTACGCGAAGACGACGCCCTGGATGACCAGCAGCATCGGGAGCATTCCGGCCGGGAAGAAGCCGCCGTTGTCCGTGATCAGCGAGGGGCCGGGGGTGTGACCGTCGACCGGCTGCTGCGTGACCAGCAGGAAGATGCCGATCAGCATGAAGACGACCAGCGCCCCGACCTTGATGATCGCGAACCAGAACTCCAGTTCGCCGAAGATCTTCACGGAGATGAGGTTCACGGTCAGCACGACCGCGAGGGCGATCAGGGCGATCACCCACTGCGGGACGTCGGTGAACATGCCCCAGTAGTGCGTGTAGGTCGCCACCGCCGTGATGTCGGCTATTCCGGTGGTCGCCCAGTTCAGAAAGTACATCCAGCCCGCGACGAACGCCCCCTTCTCGCCGAGGAACTCACGGGCGTACGACACGAACGCCCCGGAGGACGGCCGGTGCAGTACGAGCTCTCCCAGTGCCCGCACCACGAGGAAGGCGAACACACCGCACACCGCGTACGCCACGGCCAGGGACGGACCGGCGCTGGCGAGACGGCCGCCCGCGCCGAGGAACAGCCCGGTGCCGATGGCCCCGCCGATGGCGATCATGTTGACGTGCCGGGACTTCAGCGACTTGCTGTATCCGGCGTCACCCGCGTCGACGTGCGCGGTGTGCTGTGCCGTCTCCTGCCGCTGGTCCTGCGGTTTCTCGTCCGCCTGCTTGAGGAATTGGTCGCTCACGTCTGGTCTTCGCCTTCTGTGGGGGAAACCGTGCGGTGGGGAGGCCGCACGATGCTGGTCAGCGTCGATTCGACGCGTGCGAGATGGTGTGTCATCGCCTCGACGGCGTCCTGCTCGGAGCGGTCGATCAGTGCCTCGACGATCGCCCGGTGCTCCTGGTTCGACTGCTCACGCCGCCCGCCGAGCTCGTTCAGAAACGCCGACTGGCGGGCCAGCGCGTCCCGGATCTCCTCTATGACCCTGCGGAAGACCGGGTTCTGGGCGGCCTGGGCGACGGTGAGATGGAAGAGGGTGTCCATCGCCACCCACGCCGTGGTGTCGGTCTCGCGCTCCATCCGCTCCAGCAGGTGGGAGAGACGGTCGAGATCTTCGGGGGTACGCCGCAAGGCCGCGTACCCGGCCACCGGGATCTCGACGTGCCGGCGCACCTCCACGAGGTCGCTCGCCGCGTAGTCGCCGAAGGTCGGATCCTCTACCGGACCGTTGGCGACGACGAAGGTGCCCTTGCCGGTACGGGACACCGTGAGCCCCATCGTCTGCAGGGCGCGCAGCGCCTCACGGAGGACGGGCCTGCTCACTTCGAGGCGGCGGCAGAGCTCCGCTTCGGAGGGGAGCTTCTCCCCCACCGCGTACTCGCCCGACTCGATGGCGGCGCGCAAGTGGGTCAGGACCGCTTCCATCGCGCTGATCCGCCGGGGTACATCGCCAGCTGTCTGGCTGTCTGACAGGTTCACCCGGGCATCCTGGAACGCCCGGGAGAACACTGTCAAGGGGTGTGACGTCCTCTTATGCGCGGCGACGGCCGGGGCAGGTCACACCGCCGCACGGTCAGGAAGGCCCGGCAGAAGCCTGTCCCCGCCCGCGGGGGGCGTCACGCACCTCCGGCCCGGTGGCAGCTGCCACCGGGCCGGGGAAGAGCGGATCAGGCTGAGGAAGAACCGATCAGGCCGTGCGCGAGCGGATCATCCGGCGGTGGCGGGCTCCGCCGGGAGGAGGTGGTCGCCCGCCTTGTCGGTGCTCAGGCACAGCGAGCAGACCACCGCGTCATGGGTACGGCAGGCGGCCAGGTCGGGGCGTTCGAACTCCTGCCGGCACACATGACACTCGTAGGTCGTCGCGGCGGGATTGCCCTCCGCGTCGAGCAGCGGCTCGTCGATCCCGTCGTCCACCCGCCGCAGGTAGTAACGGCCCTTGGTGACCACGGCCATCAGCGGTGTGACGACGAAGGCGATCAGGGCGGCGGCGACGGGTGAGTACGGCTGGAGTGTGTCGCCCAGCGCGTGGAAGTACATGGCGATCGACAGACCGGAAGCGGCGACGAAGGCCACCACACCCACCGGGTTGACGGCATAGAGCATGCCGCGGCGGAACTCGGGGGCGTGCGGGGACAGTTTGAGCAGGTACTTGTTCACCCCGATGTCGGTGGCGACGGTGACGACCCACGCGATGGCGCAGTTGGAGTAGAAGCCCAGGATGTTGTTGAGGAAGCTGAACATGTCGGCCTCCATCAGGATCAGCGCGAACGCCAGATTGACCAGCACGAAGACCATCCGGCCCGGGTAGTGCTTGGTGACCCGGGTGACGGAGTTGGTCCACGCCAGCGAACCGGAGTAGGCGTTGGTGACATTGATCTTGATCTGGCTGATCACCACCAGGACCACGGCGAGCGGAACGACCAGCCAGGACGGCATCATCGCGTCGAAGGCGCCCCGGAACTGCTGAATGGGCTCGGTGGCCGCCACCGGTCCCACCTCGGACAGGATGTATACCGCCAGGAAGACCCCCATGGCCTGCTTCAGCGCACCGAGCACCACCCAGCCGGGACCGGCCATGATCACCGCGGCCCACCAGCCGCGCCGGTTCGCCTCGGTCTTCGGCGGCATGAAGCGCAGATAGTCGATCTGTTCGCCGATCTGCGCGATCAGCGACAGACACACCCCCGCGCCCAGCAGCACGGACGCGGTGTTGACGCCCCCGTCGCCGTCGGTTCCCGCGTACGAGAGGAAACGGTTCACCGTGCCCGGGTCGGTGGCTATCAGGTACACCAGCGGCCCCACCATCAGCAGCAGCCAGATGGGAGTCGTCCAGACCTGGAGTTTGCTGAGCGCCTTCATCCCGTAGATGACCAGGGGGATCACCATGAGGGTCGAGACCAGGTATCCCAGCCACAGGGGCAGTCCCAGGCCCAGTTTGAGCCCCTGCGCCATGATCGAGCCTTCGAGGGCGAAGAAGATGAAGGTGAAGCTGGCGAAGATGACGCTGGTCAGGACGGACCCGTAGTAGCCGAAGCCGGAGCCACGGGTGATCAGGTCCAGGTCGATGTTGTAGCGCGCTCCGTAGTAGGCGAGCGGGAAGCCGGTGATGAAGATGACCGCGGCGGCGACGGCGATCGCGGCCAGCGCGTTCCCGGTGCCGTGGGCGAGGCCGATACCGGCGCCGATGGAGAAGTCGGCGAGATACGCGATCCCGCCCAGCGCGGTGGTCGCGACGACCATCGGCGTCCAACGGCGGTACGAGCGCGGGGCGAACCGGAGGGTGTAGTCCTCCAGCGTCTCGTCGGCGGCCCGGTCCGTGCCGGTCCCTGCGCCGGTCTCGCTCGGGGCGAGAGCCGACGGCCCCTCGGGAGGACCGCCGGCCGGCGGGTCGTCCACCGTGTCCGACTGTGCGTGCAGCCCTGTGTCCATGGCGGGACAGTAGGCAGCGTGTGTTTCCCGCCGACAGCTCGCAGATGTCGGACGCGTTTCCGGCGGGGCGGCGTTCACCGCCGGAAACGCGTCCGTGCGCGGTGGCGGGCGATGTACCGAAGTGGGTGAGGAGTTGCTGCCGGCCGCATCCCGAGGTGAGGACGTGGACAACCGCGGTGAGGGCCGTACAGGCAGCGCTGGGCCGGTGCCTCACCGAACACGCCTCCGGACGCGGATCCGGGCACGCCTCCGAACGCGGATCCGGGCACGTCTCTGGACGCGGATCCGGGCACGCCTATCTTTGCGTTGACACAGTTTCCCGACGACACCCGGAGAGCCGCACCCTCATGGCAAGCGCCACCTCTCAGCAGTCCGCCTCCGCGTCCGGCGCCACCCCGGAGGAATGGATCCGGCGCACCGGGACCGTACCCACGACGGACACCTACCCGGGTATGGACGAACTCCTTTCCTCCTTCAGGGCGTTGGCCGCGCTGCATCCGCGACGGATCGCCGAGCGGCGGATAGGCACCAGCCGCCTCGGCGAACCCCTGTACTGCTTCACCGTGCAAGACCGCGACGCCCCCGCCGACACCGGCGCCCCTACGGAAACCAGCACCGACGCGGACACCGGCTCCGTACCTCACTTCGTCGTCGTCGGCGGGGTGCACCCCAACGAGCCCGTCGGCGCCGTCACCGCCCTGCACCTGGCGACCGAACTGTGCGAGAACGACGGACTGCGGTCACACTTCGGCGGCGAGTGGCACATCGTGCCGTGCATCGATCCGGACGGTGCCCGGCTCAACGAGGGCTGGTTCCGTGACCCCACCGACAAGCGGCTCTACGGACGCCACTTCTACCGTCCCGCCGGTGACGAGCAGGTCGAGTGGACCTTCCCCTTCTCCTACCGCGACGCCTACTTCGACCGCGTCCTGCCCGAAACCCTCGCCCTGATGCGGCTGCTGGACGCCACCCGGCCCCGCTTCCTCACCACACTGCACAACTGCGAGGCGGGCGGCGTCTATTACTACGTCAACCGGCCGGCGCCCGAACTGTACGGACTGCTGGAGGCCATCCCGGCGGCCGCCGGTATCCCGCTGGCCACCGGCGAACCGGAGGCCGCGCACGCTCCCCGCTACGCGCCGGCCGTGTACGGCTGCATCGACATGCGGGACGCGTACGACTATCTGGACGGCCTCGGAGCCGACCCCGCCGCCGAGATCTCGGGGGCTTCGAGCGCCGCGTACACCGAGGCCTACGGCACCTTCTACTTCGCGACCGAGGTCCCGCACTGGGGGCACCCCGAAGCCGACGACAACACCCCCCTGCCGGAGAGTTACGCGGACATCGTGCGGCAACGGGCGGAGGGGCTGCTCGACACCGGCGAGGTGCTGGGCTCGATCCTCGACGCCGCCGGTCCGGAGCTGACCATCCCGACCCCGTTCCTGCGAGCCGTACGGGACTTCGTGCCCTCGCTGCCCAAGATCGCCGCGCTGGAGAAGACCCGCGCCGACGGCCTGGAGGCCCGGCCCGCGACCGTCGCCGAGCGCTACGCCTGCCGGCACTCCGTGCACAGCTTCCGTATCCGGTTCGGCGGCATGCTGCTGCGCGCCCTGGGCGCCGAACTGACCGCGGGCACCGCCACCCCCCTCGTACGCCGGTGCCACCAGGACCTGCTGCGCGCGTACACCGCGTGGGAGGACGAGGCGGAGCCGGTGACGGGCGATCCCCTGCCGATCGCGACGCTCGCCGGAATCCAGTACGCCGCGCTGCTGGGCGCCGCCGACCACGTGCGGACAACTCCCGTTCCGGAGCCGGTGACCGCCCGCCGTGAGGGGGCCGGAAACCCGCTGTGACCCCGTATCCGTTACGCCGCCATGCGCGCCGTCAGGAGGCAGCCGTGACCGCACCCCAGCCACCCTCCCCGTCCGTCTCACCCGACCCGTCCACTTCATCCGCCTCGCCGCGCACACTGCGCCGGGTACGTCTCGGGGCGGGCGGGCCGCTGTGCGACGTACGGATCGAGGGCGGACTCGTCAGCGAGATCCACCCGGCGGGGACATCGCGACGCGTCGGTGAGCCCGGCGTCGATCTCGACGGCCGTACGCTCCTGCCCGGCCTGTGGGACGCGCACGTGCACATCGTGCAGTGGGCCGTGGCCCGCCGCCGTCTCGACCTGGCGGGCACCGTCTCGGCCCGCGACGCCACGGACGCCGTACGGGAACGGGCCGCCGGAATGTCGCCCGGTGAGCTACTGGCGGGCTACGGCTTCCGGGACGGCCTGTGGCCGGACCTCCCCCACAAGGATCTGCTGGACGCCGTCGTCCCGGACCGCCCCACCATCCTCGTCGGCGCCGACCTGCACACGGCCTGGCTCAACTCCGCCGCTCTCGCCTCACTGGGCCAGGGCGACCACCCCACCGGGATACTGCGCGAGGACGAGTGCCTCCACGCCACCGCCGAACTGTCCTCCGTGTCCCAGGAGTCCGCAGACACCTGGGTCCGGGATGCCTGCGCGGCTGCCGCCCGACGCGGCATCACGGGCCTCCTGGACTTCGAGTGGGCGGACAATCTCACCGACTGGCCCCGCCGGATGGCGGGCGGGACCGTACCGGTCAGAGTGGCCGCCGCCGTCTACCCCGAGTACCTGGACGCGGCCATCGACAGGGGGCTGCGGACCGGCGCCGCGCCACCGGACCTCCCCGGCGGGCTGCTGGAGACCGGCCCGTTGAAGCTGTTCACCGACGGTTCCCTCAACACCCGTACGGCCCTGTGCCACGACCCGTATCCCGGCACGGCGCCCGGAGACCCCGAGGAGTACGGGATCGCCCGGGTGACGCCCGAGTCCCTGGCCGGGGTGATGCGCCGGGCGTCCGCGCACGGCATCGAGCCCGCGGTCCACGCCATCGGCGACCACGCCAACGAATTGGCGCTCGACGCCTTCGAAACCGTCCGCTGCCGGGGCCGGATCGAACACGGTCAGCTCCTGCGGCCCGAGGACCTGCCGCGCTTCGCCGACCTCGACGTCACCCTGGGGGTGCAGCCCACGCATGCCGTCGACGACCGGGACGTCGCCGACCGGCACTGGCACGGCCGTACGCACCGGGCCTTCCCGTTCGCGGACCTGCTCGCCGCCGGAGCCCGGCTGGAGCTGGGTTCCGACGCCCCGGTGGCCGCGCTCGATCCCTGGCGGTCCATCGCGAACGCCGTCGACCGTACCGACGACTCCCGCCCGGCCTGGCACCCGGAGCAGTGCCTGTCGGTGGCGCAGGCGCTGGCGGCATCGGCGCGCGGACGCCGGTCCGTACGGGTGGGAGACCGGGCCGATCTGGTGGTCGTGGACGCCGACCCGCTCACCGCGGACCCGGCCGTGCTGCGCCGTATGCCGGTGCACGGCACTCTGCTCGCGGGCGGGTGGACGTACCTGTCACATTGATCCGAGGCGGTCTGTCGCACTGACCGAGGCGGGCCACTCACGGTCCCGGCCGGGCCGCGTCGCGGTCACACGCGTGCCCTTCGCCGCTCGCGTCCGAAGGGGCCGGGGCCGAGAGTGGGAGCCAGAGCCCGGCGACGGAGGGGGTGCGGTGTGGCCAGCAGGGCGGACGAGCGTGCGGAGCCGGCCGACCTCCGGCGGGCCGCCGACCGCCGCACTCGATGGCCGTCGAACGGTGCCGTACTGCTGTGGCTCGTGGGACTGACGGTACTGATCCTGGCGCTCGACGTGCTGACCGGCGCCGGGGTACGCCTCGGCGGGCTGCTCGCCTTCCTCCCCGCATTCGCCGCCGCGTTCTGCACCGTGCCGCAGACCACGTTCACCGCCTGCTGGGCCACGGCCACGGTGGCGCTGTCACTGATCTACCAGCCGCACCATCGGAGCGACGCCGCCGTGGCGGTGCTGGTCACGGCGGTCTTCGGCGTGCTCAGTGTGCTGGGCTGCCGGTACCGGATCCGGCACGAGAACGAGTTGCTGCGGCTGCGGTCCACCGCGACCGCGATGCAGCGCAGCATCCTGCGGCCGCTGCCCCTGCTCACCGGCCAGGTACTGATGGACGGCGTCTACGAACCGCTCCAGGAGGACAAGCTCGTCGGCGGCGACATCTACGATCTGGCCGCCTCGCCCTACGGCACCCGGGTGCTGATCGGTGACGTCCAGGGCAAGGGCCTGGCCGCGATCGGGGTCGCCTTCGCCGTGATCGGCTCGTTCCGTGAGGCGGCCCACCGCGAGGCGACACTCACCGGACTCGTCGAGGCTCTGGAGGACGCCGTCGTACGGCACAACGCCGTCGCCGCCGAGACCGACGAGCCGGAACGGTTCGTCACGGCCCTCGTCCTGGGCATCGACACCACACCGGGCGTGGAGGTGGTCAACTGCGGCCACCCCCGCCCGTGTCTCATCGGCCCCGGCATGCCCCTGTCCGTACCGCTCGGCGACGCCGACCTGCCGCTGGGTCTCCACTCACTGGCGCCGGGCCCCCGCTCCGTCGACCGGTTCGACTTCCCCGCCGGCACCACACTGCTGCTGTGCACCGACGGTCTGACCGAGGCGCGCTCCCCCGACGGCGCCCTCTTCCCGTTGGAGGAACGCCTGGCCGCCGGGGCACGGCCGACGGCCGCGGGACGGCTCGCCCAGTCGCCGCACGACCTCGCCCAGTCGCTGTACGACGAGTCACGCGGCTTCGCCGCCGGCCTGCAGCAGGACGACATCGCCATCCTCACGCTCCGCCGCACCGATCCGGCGGGGCCTCGGGACGCGGTGCGATCCGCCCGGGGGATCAGCCGTCGATCACCAGACCCTTCGCCTTGAGCACGCCTTCGAGGTTGCTCACCTCGATGGTGCTCTTCCCGGCACGGTAATCGGCGATGAAGCCGTCCTCCGCTTCCTCGCGCGCCTGCGACTTCTCGACCGCGTACGCCAGGTCCTCGCGGCGTACGACCACGACGCCGTCCGCGTCGCCACGGATCACGTCGCCGGGCCGGACCAGTTCGCCGCCGATCAGAACGGGCTCGTTCATGGGCCCGATGGTCTCCTTGACCGTGCCCTTGATGCAGACGCTGTACGAGAAGACCGGGAAGCCGAGCGCGCGGAGCTGCTCGGTGTCGCGGACGCCGGTGTCGGTGACGAGCCCGGCGATGCCCTTGGCCTGGCAGGCGTTGGCCAGTACGTCGCCGAAGGAGCCCGCCTCGGTGTACTCACCCGCGGAGACCACGACGACGTCGCCGGGCTGGGCGTGGGCGATGGCGACCTGGAGCATCAGGTTGTCGCGCGGAGCGCACCGCACCGTGAAGGCGGGCCCGCACACCGACATGGCGCGGTCGACCGGTTTGATCGACGAGCTGAGGGCGCCGAGGCGGCCCTGGGCCTCGTGGACGGTGGCGGATCCGTACGCGGCCAGCCGCGCGACAAGGTCCGGATCGGGGCGGTCGACCTTGGTGGAGACATGAAGCATGGGAAGTCCTCTCGGCTCGGGGACAGGGTGGTCAGGACGGGTTCGGAACAGGCCTGTTCAGGTCAGGGCGGCGCAGGCGGCGGCGATGCGTCCGCAGGCGTCTTCGAGGACGGCCATGGACGTCGAGAAGGAGGCACGGAAGTACGGGGACGCTCCGTACGCCCCGCCGTGGATGACCGCCACGCCCTGCTCCAGCAGATACAGGGTCACGTCCTGGTCGGTGTCGAGGACACGGCCGTCCGGGGTCCGCCGGCCGATCAGGCCCTCGCAGCCGACGAAGAGGTAGAAGGCTCCGCTCGGCACCGTGCAGGAGAGTCCGGGGACCTTTTCGAGCAGTCCGATCACACGGTCGCGCCGCTCGCGGTAGACGGCGACGCTCTCGGCGACGAACGTCTGGTCGCCGCTGAGTGCTTCGGCCGCCGCCGCCTGGCTGATCGAGGACGGGCACGAGGACATCTGCGACTGGAGCTTGTTGATCGCGGCGATGATCCCGGCCGGTCCGGCGGCGTAGCCGATCCGCCAGCCGGTCATGGCGTAGGTCTTGGAGACCCCGTTGACCAGCAGGACCCGGTCCTTCAGCCCTGGCTCGACGCTGACGATGCTGAGCGCGGCGGTCTGCTCGTACCAGACCTCGTCGTAGATCTCGTCGGTCAGCACGGACACATGCGGATGGGCGAGCAGTACGTCGGCCAGCGCGCGCAGCTCGCTCTCCGTGTACGCGGCACCGGTCGGGTTCGACGGTGTGTTGAGGATCAGCCAGCGGGTGCGGTCGGTGATGGCCTCCGACAGCCGCTCGGGGGTGAGCTTGAAGCCGTCCTCCCGCGGGCACGGGACGATGACCGGTTCGCCGTCGTTGGCGCGGCACATGTCGGGGTACGACACCCAGTAGGGCGCCGGGATGATGACCTCGGTGCCGGTGTCGACGGTCGCCATCAGCGCGAGGAAGATGATCTGCTTCGCGCCGCCGCCCACCGTGATCCGGTCGGTGCCGTACGTGATGCCGGTGTGCTGTGCGAGCCGGGCGACGATGGCGTCGCGCAGCGCGGGGGTGCCGTTGACCGGCGTGTACTTGGTCTCGCCGCGCCCGATCGCTTCGATCGCCGCCTGTTTGATGTTCTCGGGGGTGTCGAAGTCGGGTTCCCCGACGGTGAGATCGAGGATGTCCCGGCCCTGGGCCTTCAGTTCGCGGGCTCGTGCCGCCGCCGCGGTGCTCGGGGACTCGTTGATACGGAGCACCCGGGCGGCGGGGGTGAAGCTTTCAGCGGTGGTCACCTCAGCCCTCCCTCTTCTCGAAGTTGAGACCGCCGGGCACCTGGAAGGTCGGCAGGATCTCGATGTGTCCGATGTTGACGTGCCGGGGCGTGCCGACGGCGTACTCGATGGCGTCGGCGACGTCTTCCGGCTTCAGCGACTCGTAGCCGTCGTAGTACAGCTCCTGGGCCTTGTCCATGTCGCCGAGCAGTCGGCCGAAGATCTCGGTCTCGACCCGTCCCGGGCAGATCTCGGTGACCCGGATCCGCTTGCCGTAACCGTCGACGCGCAGCTGCCTGGAGAGGGTGTGCACGGCGGCCTTGGTGGCGTGGTAGACGGTGTGGCCGCCGAAGTTGTAGACGCCGGCGATGGAGCTGATGTTGACGATGTGGCCGAGGTCCCGCTCCACCATGCCCGGCATGATCAGCCGTACGAGGTGCAGGACGGCCTGGATGTTGACCGCGATCTGCTCGTCCACGGCGAACTCGTCGGCGCTGAGGATGTTGCCCGTACGGGAGACCCCGGCGTTGTTGACGAGGACATCGATCTCGATGCCTTCGAGCAGTTCGGCCAGCGCGGCGGTGTCCGTGATGTCGACGGCGTGCGGGACACAGCCCGTACGTTCGGCGAGTTCGGCGAGCCGGTCGGCGTTGCGGGCCACGGCGTGGACCTGAAGTCCCTGCTTGGTGAGGCGCTCGACGATGACGGCACCGATGCCGGTCGACGCACCGGTCACCAGCGCGGTCCTGTAGTCGGAAAAGGCCATGAGGGTGTTCTCCTCTGTGGTTCTGTCGTGCGGGTGCCGGGGGGGGGTGGGGAGTCGGTCCGGGGGCGGGAGGGTTACTCGTCGCGCAGCGGGGTGTGGGCCGTCTCCCGGATGCGCAGCACCGCGAAGAACGTGCCGAGCGCGGTGGCCACGACGTAGTAGGCCGGGATGTGGGTGTTGCCGGTCAGCCCGATGAGCCAGGTCATCAGGAAGGGGGCGGAGCCACCGAAGAGCGCGGCGGAGATGTTGTAGCCGAAGCCGTAGGCGGAGTAGCGGATCCGGGTCGGGAACAGTTCCACCAGCAGGATGTGGATCACACCGGTGTGACCGGCGAACACGATCGCCATGAGGATCCCGCCGAGGATCGCCAGCGCCAGGGAGCCCTGGGTGAGCAGCAGGTAACAGGGGTATCCGAGGACGGCCATCGCCATGGCCGATCCGGCGATGACCTTTTTGCGGCCGAGCCGGTCGGAGAGCCGTCCGGCGTACGGGATGGCGATGTTGATGGCCACGAGGCTGCACGCGGTGACGATCAGGCCCTGTACGACGCTGAAGTGCAGCTCCTTGTTCAGGTACGTGGGCATGTACGAGAACAGGACGTAGTAGCCGGAGCCGTTGAGCAGCGGGATGAGCATCGCGAGGAGGACGGCTTTGCGGTGCTCCTTGGTGGAGAACGCCTCGCGCATGGGGTTGCTGGAGAGCTTCTTCTCCGCCTTCATCTGCTCGAAGCGCGGGGTGTCCTTGATCCGCTTGCGCAGGTAGAACCCGATGAGGCCCATGGGAATCGCCAGCAGGAACGGGATGCGCCAGCCCCACGACACCATCGCGTCCTCGCTGAGGGTGGCGTTGAGGGTGGTGGCGGTGAGGGTACCGACGAGCAGCGCGGTGAACGAGGCGATCTGCGCGTAGCTGGTGAGCCGGCCGCGACGGCCTTCGGGCGCGTACTCCGCGAGGAAGGTCATCGCGCCGGCGGCCTCGCCACCGACGGAGAAGCCCTGCGCGAAGCGCAGCAGGACCAGCAGGATCGGAGCCGCGATACCGATCGACGCGTATCCGGGGAGCAGGCCGATCGCGGCGGTGGCCGCGCTGATCAGCATGATGACGAAGACCAGCATCCGCTGACGGCCGATACGGTCGCCCAGGTAGCCGCAGACGATGCCGCCCAGGGGACGGACGAAGAACGGGATGCCGAAGGTCAGGAAGGTGAGCAGCATCGCCGCCTGGGCGCTCTGGCCGGGGAAGAAGACCAGGGCGAGGGTGCCGGCGAGGAATCCGTAGATGCCGTTGTCGTACAGCTCGACGAAGACGCCGATACAGCCGGCGAGAGTGACCCGCCTGACGGTTTTGCTGTCGAGGACGGGCGCTTCCGGGGATCCGGTGGTGCTGGAGTCACCTGTGGTTCCAGGCGGGTTGGGGGTGCTGGAGTTGACGGTAGTGGCCATGCTTCCTCCGAATGCGGAGAGGCTGTCCGGGCGCGCGGGAACGCGCCCGCCGGGGAGGCGGCTCCGACCGCTGTCAATGGGTGACGGCGGGGATTTTCAATGCGTCGAAGACAGCAGTGGCCCGTCGGCTGAGTGCCTGGAGCGCGTTCTGCCGCTGACGGTGAGCGGCGACCGCTTCCGCGACGGTGCGTTTGCGGAAGCGGACGGTCTGACCCGGCCGGACCTGTCCCAGGTCCGACAGGCCGGTTGAGGTGACGACCGCGAGTACCGGATATCCGGCGGTGACCCCGCGGCCTCGGTGCAGGACGAGCAGTTCGTCTCCGGCGGGGACTTCTACGGCCCCGACCGGAACACCGCGGGAGAGCACTTCGCCGGTGGTGACGCGCTGCGGTACGGGACCGCTGAGGCGCAGGCCGATGTGGTTGCTCCGCGGGGTGACGGTGAATTCCGACCGGTAGAGGAGTTCACCGGTGGTGCCGAATTCGGCGGCGTCGGGACCTTCGGTGGTGTCGATGGTCCAGGGCTCGCCGACCCGGGGTATGGGTGCCCCCAGGCGGAAAAGGGGGATGCGGGTGACGGGGTGGTCGATGGGCGGGCAGGCGTTGGTGATGCCGAGTTCGTCGTGGTCGCTCAGGGAGCGGCCGAAGCCGAGCACGGTGTCGGGGGCGCAGCTGCCGAGGAGGGTGGGTGCCTCGATGGAGCCGCGTACGGCGAGATAGACGCGCAGCCCGTCCCTGATCCGGGAGATGGAGATGGTCTGGCCCGGGCGGACGGCCACCGCTTCCCAGCACGCCTGCGGGACGCCGTCGACGGTCAGGTCGGCGGGGGCGCCGGTGACGGCGATGAGGACGTCGGTGGACGGGGTGCAGCTGAAGTCGAGTGCCGTGATCTCGATCATCGGGTCGCTCGGGCGGTTGCCGGTGAGCGCGTTGGCGGCCTGCGCGGAGTACTGGTCGAGGGCGCCGTTGAGCGGGAGTCCGTAGCGGGAGCGGCCGTACCGGCCGAGGTCCTGGAGCACGGAGATACCGGCCTTGTGGACGGTCAGGGTCTCACCCATGTGCCGCCTCCAGCGAGGCTCCGGCGTAGTCGTCCCACCGGTCGGGGCTGATCGGCACGAACCGGAAGCGGTCGCCGGGCCGGTAGGGGCACAGCGGGTCCGCGGTGAGGTCGAGGATGCGCAGCGGGGTGCGTCCCAGCAGCGGCCAGCCGCCCGGTGAGCGCATCGGGCAGATGACGGCCTGCCGGCCCGCCACCGCGATCGATCCGGCGGGGACGCTCGTACGGGGCGAGGCCAGCCGGGGTACGGGGACCGGGAACGGCGGCCCGTCCATCATCGGGGAGCCTGCCGGGGCGCCGAGACATCGGACCGTGAACGAGGTGCCGGAGTGCAGGTCGACGACCTCCTGCTCGGTCAGCCCGAGCTGCTCGGCGACGACGGGCAGGTCCGGGCCGTGCTCGCCCCCGTACACGACGGGCACGGTGAAGTGCTGGGGCGCCGGGCGCTGTGCTGTGCCGGCGGCGGACCCGGCCAGGGCGGCCCGGACCGCGCGGGTGACGGCCTCGTGGTCGGTGACGGCGCAGTCGAACTCCACGAGCAGCTTGTCGTAGGCCGGGACGATGCCGTACACGCCCAAGGGTGCGTCGGCGCCGATCGAGTCGGCCACGGCGTGGACGGTCTGCCAGCGGCTGTCGGCGTCGGCCCCGGTGGCGGTGACCACCACGGCGGAGTCGCCGCAGTCGGCGATGTGGATACCGGGCCGGTCGGCGCGGCCGGGCCCCTCCTCGTGGGCGGGCCGGTCATCGCGGACGGGACAGTCGTCGAGATCCATCTCAGGCCGCCGCTCGTCGTGCGTTTCGGTCCAGTACGTCCGCGAGCGCGGCGATCTCGACGCCCGCGTCGACCAGTGCGGCACGTACGGTGCGGGCGCACGCGACGGCCCCGGGGGTGTCACCGTGCAGCAGGACGGTGTCGCACTCGACCGGGATGTCGTTGCCGCCCACGGAGCGGATGACGCCCTCGGTCACCATGCGGACGGTGCGCCGCGCGATCTCCTCCGGGGCGGTGATGACCGCGCCGGGCTCGCCGCGCGGCACCAGGGTGCCGTCGTCCTGGTAGGCACGGTCGGCGATGCCGACGATGCCGACCCGAAGGCCGCGTTCGCGCGCTGCCGTGGCGAGCTCACCGTCCTGGGCGAGGACGATGATCGTCTGGTCGAGGGAGGCGATCGCGTCCACGACGGCCCGCGCGTAGTCCGCACGGACCGCGACGAGGTTGCCGAGCCGTCCGTGCGGCGCGACATGCGCGACGCGGGTGCCATGGGCGACGGCGAAGGCGTGGAGGGCGCCGATCTGGTACAGCATGTCGGTGCGTACCTCGTCCGGTGTCAGGTCCATGGCGCGCCGCCCGAACCCGACGAGGTCGGGGAAGCTGGGGTGGGCGCCGACGCCGACACCGCGGCCGACACAGGAGCGGACCGTGGCGTCCATGATCCGGGGATCGCCCGCGTGGAATCCGCAGGCTATGTTTGCCGAGGTGAGCAGGGAGAGCAGTGCTTCGTCGTCGCCCATCCGGTACGCGCCGAAGCCTTCGCCGAGGTCGGCGACAAGATCAACTGCAAGCGTCATAGCGGCCTCCGGCGAGGGAACGTTGGATGACGAGGAAGCTACTTTCAGCCACCCGTCGCCGACAAATACCTGTTCTGCGTGACGTGATCGGTGCCACTTATGGATCGGCCCGCGCGGGGCTTATGGATCAGCCGATGTGGGCAGCGCACGGAGTCGGCAGCGGAGCCGCTCGCGGACCCGGCGGCCGGGGAACATGGGCACTGAGGGGCGCGTATCCTGCTGGCCTCCGCCCCCGACACGGAACCGGAGGGTCAGGGTCGATGGACACGCGACGGCTCCACTCATTCGTAAAGATCGTCGACGCGGGAAGCATCACGCGCGCCGCCGACATCCTTCATGTCGCGCAGCCCGCGCTGAGCCAGCAAGTGTCCGCCCTGGAAGCCCAGTTCAAGCAGCAGCTGCTCATCCGCAGCAAGCGCGGTGTCGTCCCCACGGAGGCGGGCCGGGCCCTCTACCGGCACGCGCAGCTCATCCTGCACCAGGTCGAGCAGGCACACGCCGCCGTCGGGACCGGCGGCCGGACACCGGCCGGCCGGGTCTCGGTCGGCCTCGCACCGTGCAGCACGGGCGCGGCGCTGGCGCTTCCGCTGCTCCGCGCGGTGCGGGAGCGGTATCCGGACATCGTTCTGCACCTCAACGAGAACTCGGGCGGGGTGCTGAGCGAAGCGATCATGACCGGCCGGATGGACATGGCGTTCATCTACGGATCCGGGCCCATGCGCGGCGTCGAGTTCGAGCCGATGCTCACCGAGGAGCTCTTCCTGGTCACGGCGCCGGACGCGGCACCGCACGATCCCCCGGCCGGGGACGCGCAGGCCCCTGAGGTCGCGCTGAGCGAGCTGGCGGGCGCCGAACTGCTGCTGCCCAGCCCGTCGCACACCATCCGGCAGGTGATGGACCACGCCCTTCGGACGGCCTCCGTCGAACCGAGAGTCATCGGCGAGGCGGAATCGACATCGACTCTGGTCGCCGCTGTGGTCGAGGGGATGGGGGCGACGGTGCTTCCCCGGTCGCTGGCCCGGGCGACGCGTGAGGCGAGGGACGTCACGGTACGCAGGATCACCGGCCCCTCGATCGAGGTGACGCTCTCCCTCTGTTTCTCGCACCACCAGCCGCTGTCCGAGCCCGCGCTCGCCGTGCACGATGTCTTCCACGAGCTCATCGGCGCGTTCGTCCAGACCGACCGGCAGGGCGACAGGACCTGAAGAGCCGACCCTGCGACGCCCCCGGCGAACGCCCTTCGGTGAACGCCTCTCAGCGAGGGGGCAGCCGGGCACTCAGTTCGGCGGCCGCCGAGCGGAGCAGCGGCACCATCGTGACCAGGTCGTCCATGGTGCGGCGGAAGGCGGGAGCGGCCGTGGACAGCGCGGCGAACACACCGCCGTCGGGACGCAGAATGGGCACGGCCACGGCGCGCAGTCCCTGGTGGTGCTCCTCGTCGGCCGTGGCATAGCCGCGCTCGGCGGCGAGCCGTACGTCCTCGCGCAGCACCTCGCGGTCGGTGATGCTGTTCGGCCCGTAGGGCGTGAGTTCCACCCGGTCCAGGAGGTCGGCGCGGACGTCCTGGGCGGCGAAGGCCATCAGGACCTTGCCCATCGAGGTGCAGTGCAGCGGGCCGTGCCGGCCCGGTTCGCTGCGTACCCCGACCGTGAGCGGTCCGTCCACGTAGTGCACGTACAGATGACGCGTCCCGTCGAGGACGGACATCAGGGTGGCCTCCTGGGTCGCCCGCGTCACCTCCTGCATGACCGGGAGGGCGGTGCCCGCGAACCCGTAGGCCTGGCCCGCCCGTTGGCCGAGCTGGAACAGCCGCAGACCGGGCTTGTAGCGCTTGCCGGACGACTCGAACTCCACCAGGCCTTCCCGGCACAGCGCGTTCACCAGCCGGTGTGACGTACTGACGGGGACGCCGCTCTCACGGGCCAGCTCCGACAACGTGATGCCGTGCGGGTGTCCGCCGACCAGGACCAGCAGGCGCACGGCCCTGCCCACTACATCGGCTGGTACGTCATTGGTGTGCACGGCGCCAAAATACCACTCGGTTTGCCACTGTACGGAAATGGCTTCCATTCAGTGGATTTGGTCTCGCCGCAGAACACGATGGTTGACATCTCTCCACCTCGATGAACACCATGGTTTCCGTTCAACGGATTCATTTCTCACTGAGTGGAAAGAGGAGAGGGTATGGCGCAGCGCGTGCTCACCACCCGTCCCATGCTTCCCGGGGGCGGCCTGGACCGGCTGGGTGCGGCGGTGGACCTGGTACGTCCTCCGGGCCCCGGCAAGCCGGCCCCGGAAACACTGCACGAGCTCGCCGCGGGTGTGGACGGGATCCTGTGCCTCGGCAACGACTCCGTCGATGCCGCTCTGCTCGACGCGGCCGGACCCTCGCTGAAGGTCGTGAGCCTGGCCAGCATGGGGTTCGACGGGGTGGACCAGCAGGCGGCGGCCGACCGCGGCATCGTCATCACCCACACCCCGGGCGTGCTGGCCGAGACCACCGCGGACCTGGCGTTCGGACTGCTCCTCATGGCGCGCCGACGGCTCGGCACCGCCCGCGACAGCCTGCTCGGCGGTGAGTGGCAGGCCTTCGACATGGGCGGCCACCTCGGTCTCGACGTGTACGGCGCGACCCTCGGCATCATCGGCTACGGCGCGATCGGCCAGGCCGTGGCCCGGCGGGGGAAGGGATTCGGCATGCGGGTGCTGCACCACTCCCGAAGCACCGCCCCGGACGGCACGGGGGACATCGCACCGGACGAGAACGGCTCCGTGGCGGTCGACCTGCCGACCCTCCTCGCCGAGTCGGACATCATCTCCCTGCACGTCCCGCTCAGCCCCGCCACCCGTAATCTCATCGGGGCGGCCGAGCTGCGTGCCATGAAGCCGACCGCCACCCTCGTCAACACCGCTCGCGGGGGTGTCGTCGACGAGGACGCCCTTCTTGAGGCGCTGGACGCGGGCACCCTCCACTCGGCCGGTCTGGACGTCTTCGCGCGCGAGCCGATGGGCCCGGAGCCCACTGCCCTGGCCCGCCACCCGCGCGTGGTGCCCCTTCCGCACATCGGCTCGGCCACCGAGTCGACCCGGGCCCACATGGTCGACCTCGCCGCCGACAACATTCTCGACGTGCTGGGCGGGAACCCGGCCCGCACCGCGATCCCGGGGTCCAGCCCCGTTCCCCGTAAGGACCCCGCATGAGTCACCCGCTCTTCGACATCGGCGGACGCGTCGCCCTGGTCACCGGCTCCAGCCGGGGCATCGGCCGTGCGCTGGCCCAGGGCCTGCTGGAAGCCGGCTGCACGGTCGTCCTCAACGGCCGTGACGAGACCGCGCTGGAACGCACCCGCCGGGAACTGGCCGACCTCACCGGCGGCACGGTCCTGGCCGAGGCCTTCGACGTGACGGTCCCGGCCGCCGTGGCCGACGGCATCGCGCGGGTCGAGGACCGGGCGGGCCCCATCGACATCCTGGTCAACAACACCGGCGCCCAACACCGCACGCCCTTCACCGACTTCGCGGACGACGACTGGTACCGCCTGCTCGACACCAATCTCACCAGCGCCTTCCTGGTGGGCCGTGAGGTCGCCCGCAGGATGACCCCGCGCGGCCGGGGCAAGATCGTGAACGTCTGTTCGCTCCAGAGCGAGGTCGTACGCCCCGGAATCGCGCCGTACGCGGCCACCAAGGGCGGTCTGAAGCTGCTCACCAAGGGAATGTGCGCGGACCTCGGCCCCTCCGGGATCCAGGTGAACGCCCTGGGGCCCGGGTACTTCCGGACCGAACTGACCGCCGCGCTCGTCGCGGATGAGGAGTTCAGTGCCTGGGTACGCGGCCGTACCCCGGCCGGGCGCTGGGGCGAGGTCGAGGACCTGATCGGCGCGCTGGTCTTCCTCTCCTCGCCCGCGTCCGACTTCGTCAACGGGCAGATCCTGTACGTCGACGGCGGCATGCTCTCCGTCCTCTGACGGCCCGGTCGCCACCCGCACCACCGGCCACCACAGCATCGGCGGCCGTCACCACATCGCCGGCCACCGGCCGCCACACCCCCGGAGCACCCACCATGCGAGCTTGCGTCGTCCACGGGGCCAAAGACCTGCGTGTCGAGGCCTACGACCCCGGCGTCCCCGGCCCTGACGAGATCGCCGTCTCGGTCTCGCTGGGCGGGATCTGCGGATCCGACCTGCACTACTACCACCGGGGCGCGGTCGGTGACTTCCAGCTGCGCGAGCCCATGGTGCTCGGCCACGAGGTCGTCGGCCGGGTCGCCTCGCTCGGCCCCGGCGCGGACGGCCCGGCCGTCGGCACCCCGGTGGCCATCCATCCCGCGACTCCGTGCGACAGCTGCCGCGAGTGCGCCGAGGACCACCGCAACGTGTGCGCCCACTCCCGCTATCTGGGCAGTGCGGCCCGCACGCCGCATGTCCAGGGCGGCTTCGCGCGGCGCATCGTCGTACCCGCCGCCCAGGTGCGCGCGCTGCCCGCCGGGCTGAGCCCGCGCCGGGCCGTTCTCGCCGAGCCGCTGTCCGTGGCCCTGCACGCCGTGCGCCGCGCGGGGGACGTCGCGGGCAAGCGCGTACTGGTCACCGGCGCCGGGCCGATCGGCCTGCTCGTCGTGGCGGTCCTGCGCCACGCGGGCGCGGCCGAGATCATCGTGAGTGATCTCCTGGAACAGCCTCTGGAGCTGGCCACCCGGGTGGGCGCCACCACCACTGTCCGGGCGGACCGCCCGGACGAGCAGGAACGGGCGCAGGACGCCGACATCGCCATCGAGGCCTCGGGCGCGCCGGCCGGACTCCGTACCTGCGTCGAGCGGGTACGCCGCAGCGGCACGCTGGTGCTGCTGGGCCTGCTCCCGCCGGGTGAGATCGGATTCCTGGGGAACACCGTGGTCACCCGCGAGATCACCGTGCGCGGCTCGTTCCGCTTCGACGCCGACTTCGACGAGGCGCTCTCGCTGCTGGCCGACGGGCTCGACGTCGAGCCCGTCATCACCCACACCTTCCCGCTGGCCGAGGCCGCCTCGGCCTTCGATCTCGCGGGAGACCGGACCCTTGCGTCCAAGGTCCTCCTGGACCTGGACAGCGAGTAGGCACAGGGGACCGAGTAGGCGCAGGGGACGGGGACCCGTTCCGGGGGCGCGGGCGTCAGCGGATGGTGAGCCCCATCAGCGGTTGGTGAGCACCATCCGGAAGCGGGCGGCGCCGGAGAGCATCTTCTTGTATGCCTGATCGGCGTCGTCCAGGGGCACGACCTCGACCATCGGCACGATCCCGTGCAGGACACTGAACGCCAGGGTGTCCTGGATGTCCTGCGCGGTGCCGGACGGGTGACCGCGGACGATCTTGCCCTGGAGGAGGAGCTGGTTCGGGCTGATTCCCAGCGGCTCGGTGTCCGCGCCGATCACCACCAGCTCACCGCGGGGGACCAGCCCGTCCACGGTCGCCGTGATGGCCTCGGAGTTGGCGGCGGTGGCCAGGACGGCCTTGGCTCCGCCGAGCGCTTGGAGCGCGTCTGCGACGGGGGTGTCCGCCGTGCTGTCGATGTAGTGGTGCGCGCCGAGTCGCGCGGCGAAGTCGGCCTTGCCGGCACCGCGGGCGATGGCGACGGTCTCGAATCCCATGGCGGCCGCGTACTTCACCCCGAGGTGCCCCAAGCCACCGATGCCGAGTACGGCGACCAGGTCTCCCGGCCGGGCGGAGCTGCGCCGCAGCCCGTTGTACGTGGTGACCCCCGCGCAGGCCAGAGGCGCCGCGTCGGTCGCCGCCAGCGAGTCGGGGATCGGGGCCAGGGCGTCCTCCGGCACGATCACGGTCTCGGCGTATCCCCCGTCGTACGCCCATCCGGGTACCTTCAGGTTCTCGCACACGATGAAGTCACCCTGCCGGCAGGGCGTGCAGTGGTGGCAGCTGCCGCCGAACCAGCCCACCGCCACCCGGTCGCCCACCTGCCGGCCCGTCGTTCCCTCGCCGAGCGCCTCGATGCGTCCGGCGATCTCGTGCCCGGGAACCAGGGGGAACCTGACGCCCGGCATCCCGGCGTCGACGAACAGGGAGTCGCTGTGGCAGATCCCGCAGGCGTCCACGGCGACCCGTACGTGGCCGGGGCCCGGCTGTGGCACCTCGCGCTCGACGATCCGGAACGGACCGCCGGGGTCGGCGGCCTCTGCGACTCGATAGGTGCTCATCTGGATCCTTCCGCGTGCCGTGGGGCGGACGTGTCGGTGGTCGGAAAGTTGTTCATGCCGACAAGCCTGCGTCGCCGGACCCGCACCCGCACCACGACGGCCACGCGTCCCCCCCACCTTGCGGGGGACGCGGCACCGGCCGAGCCTGGTACAAGGCACGGAGACCGGCACGGGATCGAGAGGGACGCGTGATGGACACCTTCGCCGTACGAAGGGTGTACGACGGCCCGGACCCGGCCGACGCGAACCGGACGCGTGTCCTGGTGGACAGGCTGTGGCCCCGGGGCGTGTCCAAGGAACGCGCTGACATCGACGAATGGCTCAAGGACATCGCCCCGTCGGCGGACTTGCGCTCCTGGTACCACCAAGATGCCTCCCGGTACGAGGAGTTCGCGTCCCGGTACAGGGACGAACTCGACGACGCCGTGCACCGGGACGTCCTGGACCACCTGCTGACCATCGCCAGGAAGCAGCCGGTCACGCTGGTGACCGCGGTGAAGGACGTGGACCGCAGTCACATCCCGACACTGCTCCGGCGCCTGGGCGGTTCGGTTTGATCAGCCGGTCCCTGGTCCGGGTGTGCCGTTGACACCTGGCCCTGCACATGACCGGGGTACGGCTCCGGGGTTACCGTCGAAGTACGTGAGAACGGCCGCCCGAGACAGCGGGGGGCGCCTCCTCCCCGCGGGAAGCGGGGACAACATGGCACTGCGTGACGTAGAGAAGGACACGGCTCTCGCCCACCTCCGCGCGGGCCTCGAGGGCGACGTGATCGAGCCTTCGGACACGTCCTACGACGAGGCCCGCGCGATCTTCAATGGGATGATCGACCGGCGCCCGGCGGTCATCGCCCAGTGCGCGACCGGGACCGACGTCGGACGGGCCATCCGTTTCGGACGCGGCCTCGGTCTGGAGACCGCGGTCCGCGGCGGCGGGCACAGCGTCGCGGGCATGGCCCTCAGCGACGGTGGTCTCGTCATCGACCTGCGCCGGATGAACGCGGTCTCGGTCGCCGCCGACGCGCTCACCGCGCGGGTCGGCGGCGGCGCGGTGATGAGCGATCTCGACGGGGCGACACAGCCGCACGCCCTGGCGACGACCGGCGGCCGGGTGTCCAGCACAGGGATCGGCGGTTTCACACTGGGTGGTGGCACCGGCTGGCTGGACCGCAAGTTTGGTCTGGCCTGCGACAATCTGCTCTCGGTGGAGCTGGTGACCGCCGACGGAAACGCCGTACGCGCGAGCGAGGACGAGAACCCCGAGCTGTTCTGGGCGCTGCACGGCGGGGGCGGCAACTTCGGTGTGGCCACCTCGCTGACTTTCCGACTGTATCCACTGCCCGCGATGACCGCCGACCTGTTGCTGTGGGCGCCCGAGGCGGGACCGGAAGTCCTGCGCGCCTACCGGGACTTCATCGAATCGGCGCCGGACGAGGTCGGCGGAGGGCTGATATACATCACCGCGCCGCCCGAACCGTTCGTACCGGAGCGCCTGGTGGGCACGCTCGTGTGCGCTGTGCTGATCACGTACACGGGCGACGAGGCGGCGGCACGTGAGGTGGCCCGGCCGATGCTGGGCCTCGGTCACGAGGCCGAGATGATCGCCGAACTGCCGTACGCCGAGCTGCAACGCATGCTCGACGCCCCGTCCGGCTACCGGAACTACTGGTCCGCCGAGCACCTCGACAGCCTCCCCGATGAAGCTGTCGACCGTTTCTGCGCCCGCGCCGACGACATGATCGTGCCCTCGCCCTCGCAGCATGTGCTGTTCCCGCAGGGTGGCGCGGTCGCCCGTGGCCCCATGGACCGCCCCCTGCCCTGGCGTCGCGCGCCGTGGGTGGTGCACCCCTTCGGGCTGTGGGACAACCCGGCCGACGACGACCGGGGCAGGCAGTGGGCCCGTGACCTGCGGGCCGATGTCGCTCCCTGGTCGAGCGGTGCCGTGTATCTCAACTTCATCGGGAGCGAGGGAGAGGAGCGCGTGGTCGCGGGGCTCGGCTCCGAGAACTACCGGCGTCTCGCCGCCGTGAAGGCCCAGTACGACCCGGACAACGTCTTCCGCCTCAACCACAACATCAAGCCCGCCCCGGCCGGGGAACTCCCGATCGCGTGAACGGACCGGCCCTCCCATCCGTATCCCTTCGGACGCCCGAACCACCATGCGAAACGAGGGACAACCGGTGACGCTCTACCGCCCCCACCCCCCGCGCGCCGTCGCGCTCCTCGCGGCCCTCCTCCTGCCCGCGCTCCTCGTGGGCTGCTCGGCCGACCAGCCCGACACCCGTAACGCCGCCCGCCCCAAGCCGAGTACCAGCGGCGTACCCTCCCCGGCACCCGCGAACATCGAGAAGATCGCCTCTCTCACAGGCTGCGAGGCCGATATCCGGATGGAGGCCGACGAACTGCGCGAAGGGGTGTGCAAGACGTCCCGGGGGAACTGGATCGTGACCACGTTCCCCGCCGAGAAGTTCAAACAGACGTGGCTGGACACCGCGAGCATGTACGGCGGTACCTATCTCGTCGGCCCGAAATGGGCCATCGGTGCCAAGCCCGCCGTCCTCAAGCAGCTCCGTACGAAGGTCGGGGGCGAGCTCCAGCAACTGCGCAGCATCAACGACCCCGCTCCCGCGACCAGTTCACCCGCCACGTGACGTCGCACGCGTGGTTCAGGACCGCCAGTCGACCTTGAACACCCACACGTACCGTCCGGTACCGCGCGCGGCCGCCGGTACGTCGACAACCAGTTTGCCGCCGGTCGTACGCCAGCTCAGCGGCCGGCCGTGGCCGAGCAGTGTCACCCGGTCGCCGGGCCTGATGGGCACCGGTGCCTCGACCGTCAGGGTGCTGCCCGGTTCGGTGAGCGAGTGGATGTAGAACGCCTTGTTCTGCCGGACCGTGAAGCGCAGGTCCTCGCCGAGCTGCGGCATTCTCGCCCAGTACGTACTGCCGTAGATCGCCTCGCCGTTGACCTTCAGCCACTGACCCGTCTCGCGCAGCCGACGCTCCATGATCTCCGGGATCGTGCCGTCGGCCCGTGGACCGATGTCGAGAAGGAAGTTGCCGTTCTTCGAGACGATGTCGACGAGGGAGCGGACAACTTCCTCGGTGGTCATGTACCTGTTGTCGGGAGTGGCCCGGTTGTACCCGTAGGAGCGCGGGTCCAGCCCCCGGCTGGCCTCCCACTTCGCGGTGACGACGGTGTCGTACGTCGTGTACTCGGGTGTGGTGAAGTCGTGCGGGCCGATGCCCGAGCGGTCGTTGACGGTCACCTCGACGGGGCGCGCCCGGTTCTTGGCGTGGTTGAAGTACTCGGCCAGGACCCGGTGGCTGTCGTTGTCGCCGCCGATGTCGCACCAGAGGACCTCGGGGTCGTATCCGTGGATCAACTCCAGCATCTGCGGGGCCTGGAGATCCTTGATGTAGTCCTTGCCGGCTGTGTGCCCCGTGTACGGCACCGGTTCGAGGGTGTACGGATTGCGGGGCGCGTGCCCCTGCCAGGGGTGGTCGGGGTTGAACCATTCCGGCATCGAGAAGTACAGGCCCCGGTGCAACTCCGGTGTGTAGCGGCGCGACGCGTCGAACAGTTCCCTGATCAGGTCGCGTTTCGGCCCCATCTTCACGGAGTTGCGGTCGGAGACCTTGGTGTCCCAAAGGGCGAAGCCCTCATGGTGCTTGGAGGTCAGGACGTGGTACTGGGCCCCTGCGTCCCGGAACAGCTCGACCCAGGACCTCGGGTCGAACTTCTCGGCGCGGAAGCGCGGGATGAAGTCGTCGTAGGCGAACGACTCGCCGTACGTCTGCCGGTGGTAGGCGTGCGTCGGGTTGGCCGGGTCCTGCATCTGGGCCCAGTACCACTCGGCGTACTGCACACCGACCGGCGCCCAGGCGGGCACGGAGTACACCCCCCAGTGGATGAAGATGCCGAACTTCGCGTCCTGGAACCAGTACGGCGCCTGATGGGTGTTCAGGGAGTCGTCGGCGGCCCGATAGTCGGGCACCCCGAGGGTGAGAGCGCGCCGGGCGTGCGCGGCCTGCTGTCCCCGGCCGTGGGCGACGACCCGGCCGTCCCGGCTGGTCCCGGGCGCGGTGCCGGGCCCGGGGCGGATCCCGATCCGGACGCGGGCCTGCTCGCCGGGGGCGAGCCGGGTGACCGTGGCCGGTGCGACGGTACGGGCGCCCGGGACGTCCACGGAGAGGCTGAGCGCGTCGGCGGCGAGGATGCCCACCGTGCCCGCGTTGACGACCGTGGCCTCGACGCTCTGGGCGCCATGGTCCAGCGACGAGGACGTCGAGTGCGCGTCCCGTACCGCCAGCACCCGCCCCTCGGCGACCGGTTGGAGGGAGATCGCGAAGATGTGCAGCGATGAGGCGTCGGGTTCGGCGGGGCGGGTGACCGGCAGGGTGAGCGCCACCGCCTCCCTGGCCGGGTCGACGGCGATCTCGGACGCGGCGATGACAACCTGGTGCGGGTCCTTGGCCCCGGTGGGGCCGTAGCGGTACGGGGCGGCCAGACCCCCCGTACCCACGTACCAGTCGGGACCGCCGAGGGCCGCGGCCGAGGTGGAACCGTCGGCGTAGTGGATGGTGACGGCGCCCGAGGCCGCGCCGTAGCTGCACGCGACAAGGAAGTGGCCCGACAGATACCGGCCCGGGGGCAGCTCGACGCGCTGCCCGAGGGCGACGATGTTGTTCTTCGCCCCCGCCGTGGCGGTCGGGAAGAGATAGCCGATGCCGCCGAACTCCACTTCCCCGGAGGGGAGTTCCTCACCGGGGAAGGTGTAGCCGGAGCCGTCGAAGTCGCCCCCTCGGGCGTCCTCGGTGTCAATGCCGTCGTTGTCGAACCACCGCTCCAGCGGAACCGGCACCGCGGCCGGGACCGTGCCCCAGCCATCACCCGGCCGTTCCCTCTCCGCCTCCGTGTCCGTATCCGCGCCCGTGCCCTTGTCCGCGCCCGTCTCCGTGGGCACGGTGTGCGCACTCGCTTCAGCCGTGGCCGGGGGGATCAGAGCGGCGCCGATCGCCGCTCCTGCCGTCATTCCGATCAGGTGGCGTCTGGGGAGTTCAGTCATGAGATCCGATGATTGGAGCATGACAAGTAGCTGTCAATGCATCTATCAGGACGATCTCCGGATCCCCTTCCCTCACTCATCGGATGAATGGCGGGCCGACGGCACCCCCCTCGGCGCGCCGCTGCCCGGCAGACCCGGAAGCGGGCGACCATGGGTCCCGCCCGCACCCGGGCGACATGAGCACCGGTCTCATCGCGCCAACTCGCCTTTATTTCACGGAAGTTGCCAGTACTGTTCATCCGCATCACACTATTGACCGGGTCATGCCATGCGTTCAGGATGGCCCCGGACAGACCACACGCGCTTCCCTCCCACCCCGCACCGGGCGCGTCGCAGTGACCCCCACCACGTCGCGGTGACACCCCCACAACTCCACTCCCAGGAGACTTCATGCGACTCCGAACCCGCGGAAGCGGCGGCACCAGACGCAGACGGGCGGCCACCCTGGCGACCGTGCTGACCCTGGCACTTGGCCTCACCGCCACGGCCACGGCCGACAACGGCGGTTCCGCTCCCCCGGCGGCCTCCGACGAGGCGACGGCCGCAGACGAGGACATCCAGCAGTACGAGATCCAGATGCACGCCACCTCCGCGACACGCACCACGCTCGCCAGGACCGGTGTGACGATCGACGAGTCGGACAGCGAGAGTGTGGTCGTCTCCGCCGATCCCGCGCAGGCGAAGAAGCTCCGCGCACTCGGCTACGAGCCAACGCCGCTGGGCGCCGTCCCTGATCGCACCGTGAACGGCGTCGTCAAGCCGTTCGACTTCCCCTCCGCGGACTCGAAATACCACAACTACGCGGAGATGACGAGCGAGATCAGCTCCGTCGTCGCGGCGAATCCCGGCATCGTGAGCCAGCGCGTCATCGGCACCTCCTCCCAGGGCCGGAACATCGTCGCCGTCAAGGTCAGCGACAACGTCGGCACCGACGAGAGCGAGCCCGAAGTCCTGTTCACGCACCACCAGCACGCGCGCGAGCACCTCACGGTGGAGATGGCGCTCTATCTGCTGAAGCAGTTCACCTCCGGGTACGGTTCCGACTCGCGCGTGACCAACATCGTCAACAGCCGTGAGATCTGGATCGTCCCGGACCTCAACCCGGACGGCGGCGAGTACGACATCGCCACCGGTTCGTACCGCAGCTGGCGCAAGAACCGCCAGGCCAACTCCGGCTCCAGCGCGGTCGGTACGGACCTCAACCGCAACTGGGCGTACCAGTGGGGCTGCTGCGGTGGCTCGTCCGGCAGCGCGTCCTCGGACACCTACCGGGGCAGCGCGGCCGAGTCCGCGCCCGAGGTGAAGGTCGTGGCGAACTTCGCACGCAGCCGGGTCGTCGGTGGCAAACAGCAGCTGAAGGCCGCGATCGACTTCCACACCTACAGCGAGCTGGTGCTCTGGCCCTTCGGCTACACCACGGCCAACACCACGACCGGGATGACGGCGGACGACCGGAACGCCTTCGCCGCCGTGGGCGGGAAGATGGCCGCCAGCAACGGCTACACCCCGGAGCAGTCCAGTGACCTCTACATCACGGACGGCTCGATCGACGACTGGCTGTGGGGTTCGCAGAAGGTCTTCGCGTACACCTTCGAGATGTACCCCTCATCGAGTTCGGGCGGCGGCTTCTACCCGCCCGACGAGGTGATCGACCGGGAGACGAGCAGGAACCGGGACGCGGTGCTGCAACTGCTGGAGAACTCGGACTGCATGTACCGGTCCATCGGCAAGGAATCGCAGTACTGCTGAGCGAGTGCCACCGGCCGACCGAGTGACCGGCCGACGGGGCGCCCTGATCCGCACGGGGCGCCCCGTCACCCGTACGCGGTCGCCCGTACGTGACATCGCTCAGAGAGTGTCGCCGTCGCGGTAGGTCTCCAGCAGCCGCAGCCACACCTCGCTGATCGTCGGGAACGCCGGAACCGCGTGCCACAGGCGGGCGATCGGCACCTCCCCCACGACCGCGATCGTCGCGGAGTGCAGCATCTCCCCGACCCCCGGGCCCGCGAAGGTGACCCCACGGAGAATCTCCCGGTCCAGGTCGACGACCATGCGGGCGCGCCCCCGGTAGCCGTCGGCGTAGAGGGCCGCGCCCGAGACGGCGCCGAGGTCGCAGTCGACGGCGCGGACACGGTGGCCCGCCGCTTCGGCCTCGGCGAGGGTGAGTCCGACGGAGGAGACCTCGGGTTCCGTGAAGACGACCTGGGTGACGGCGACGTGGTCGGCGGTGGCGGCGTGGGCGCCCCAGGTGCCGGAGTCCGGCGTGGACGGATCCCGCGAGTCCGGCGTGGACGCGTCCTGTGCCCTGGCCGCGATGGCGGGTCCGGCGATACGGGCCTGGTACTTGCCCTGGTGGGTGAGCAGGGCACGGTGGTTGACGTCGCCGACCGCGTACAGCCAGTCGATGCCCTCGACCCGGCAGCTGTCGTCGACCGCGAGCCAGGAGCCCGTCTCCAGACCGACCGACTCCATGCCCAGGTCGTCCGTACGCGGGGCGCGCCCGGTGGCGAAGAGCACCTCGTCGGCCTCGATCCGTTCGCCGTCCCCCAGCGCCACGGTCACCGGGCCCCTCCCGCCGTCGCGCTCGACCGCGACGACCGAGACCCCCGTACGGACCGTGGCTCCCGCCTCCGTCAGCGCCTCGGCGACCAGTTCTCCGGCGAAGGGCTCCATCTTCGGCAGCAGGCCGCCGCCGCGGACCAGCAGCGTGACCTCCGCGCCGAGCGCCCGCCACGCGGTGGCCATCTCGGCGCCCACCACGCCCCCGCCGACGACCACCAGCCGGCCCGGGACCTCCTGGGAACTGGTCGCCTCGCGACTCGTCCAGGGCCTGGCGTCGGCGAGCCCCGGGAGATCGGGCAGTACGGCCCGGCTGCCTGTGCACACGGCGACGGCGTGGCGGGCGGTCAGCACCTGTTCGTCCCCCTCGCGGCCGGTGACGGTGACCCGTTTGGTGCCGTCCAGCCGTCCGTGGCCCCGGTAGATCCGGGCTCCGATGCCGTCGAGCCACTCGACCTGGCCGTCGTCCTTCCAGTCCGAGGTGAACTCGTTACGGTGGGCGAGCACGGCCTTGGCGTCCAGCGGCCCCCGCACGGACTGACGCAGCCCCGGTACCTGGCGGGCCTCGGCACGTGCGAGCGCCGGGCGCAGCAGGGACTTGCTGGGAATACAGGCCCAGTACGAACACTCGCCGCCGATCAGCTCGCTCTCCACGACCGCCACGCTCAGCCCGGCGGCCCTGACCCGGTCGGCGACGTTCTCCCCGACCGGTCCCGCGCCCACCACCACAACGTCGTACTCCATGGGTTCCGTCATGGGATCAGTCTGGTGCGGTGCCGTTCGCATGGCCACACGATCTTCGGGCAGGGGCCAGGAATACGCCGAAGACGCGCACCGTTGTCGCAGGCGGCTTCACCCGGAGAGCAGAGAGAGGTATTCAGGCCATGGCCACAGTGGAACTCACCAAGGAGAACTTCGACCAGACGGTGTCGGAGAACGACTTCATTCTGATCGATTTCTGGGCTTCCTGGTGCGGTCCGTGCCGCCAGTTCGCCCCGGTCTACGAGCAGGCCTCCGAGCGTCACGACGACCTCGTGTTCGCCAAGGTCGACACGGAGGCGCAGCAGGAGCTGGCCGCCGCGTTCGACATTCGTTCGATCCCGACGCTGATGATCGTCCGCGAGAATGTCGCGGTGTTCGCCCAGCCCGGCGCACTGCCCGAGACGGCCCTGGAGGACGTGATCGGCCAGGCGCGCGCGCTGGACATGGACGAGGTCCGCAAGTCGGTCGCCGAGGCCGAGGCCCAGTCCGCCGCCGAAGGCGCCGAGACCCCTCAGGGCGCCCAGGGCTCCTAGGGCCTCTCGTTTGGATCTTGCCGGGCTCGCGTGCCCTGGCACCGCGCCTCGCCGCGTTGTCGTCACTCCACGACGCTCCGCGTCGCCTCACTCCTCCGCCTTGCGATCCACGGCACCAGACCCCGCTCCCTGATCCGGCCTGATCCAAACGAAAGACCCTAGCCAGGGTTCGTCATGAAGACCTCGGGCACGGCCGGGGACCCGAGTCATGAGCCGACCGGGCCCCGGCCGTGTGCGTGCCCCCGTCAGCCGCCGACCGTCAGCGTTCCAGGACGAGCGCGAGGCCTTGGCCCACGCCGATACAGAGCGCGGCGAGGCCCGTACCGGAACCGGCCGCGGCGAGCTGATGGGCGACGGATCCGGCGAGGCGCGCACCGGAGGCGCCGAGCGGATGACCGAGGGCGATGGCGCCGCCGCGCGGGTTGACGACGGCCGGATCGAGACCGGGCCATTCGGCGAGACAGCCCAACGACTGGGCGGCGAAAGCCTCGTTGAGTTCGAACGTGGTGAGGTCGGCGAAGGTACGGTCCGACTTGGCCAGGGCCCGCCGGACCGCCTCGACCGGCCCGAGGCCGAAGAGCTGCGGCTCGACGCCGGTGACCGCGGAGCTCCTGATCCGGGCGAGCGGCTCGCGCCCGGTCTCGCGCAGGCCGTCCTCGCCGACGAGGAGCAGCGCGGCGGCTCCGTCGTTGAGGGGCGAGGCGTTGCCGGCCGTCACGGTCCCGGTCCCGTCGGTACGGAAGACCGGCTTCAGCTTGGCGAGCGCCTCCATCGAGCCGCCCTCCCGGACGCACTCGTCCCGGCCGAGCTCCACACCGTCGTACGGGACGACCTCGCCGTCGTACAGACCCGCGGCCCAGGCGTCCGCCGCCTTGCGGTGGCTGGCGAGGGCGAACGCGTCCTGCTGTTCACGGGTGATCGTGTGCTTGTCCGCGATCAGTTCGGCGCCCTCACCGAGCGGGACGGTCCACTCCTCGGGCAGCGCCGGGTTGGTCATGCGCCAGCCCAGGGTGGTCGAGTGCAGCTGCTGGTGGCCGGCCGGGAAGGCCCGTTCCGGCTTCTGGAGGACCCAGGGAGCCCGGGACATCGACTCGACGCCACCCGCCACGACGACGGACGCGTCACCGAGGGCGATCGCGCGGGCCGCCTGGATGACCGCTTCGAGGCCGGAACCACAGAGCCGGTTGACGGTCACGCCCGGCACGGTCACCGGTAGTCCGGCGAGCAGGACGGCCATGCGTGCCACATCGCGGTTGTCCTCGCCGGCACCGTTCGCGTCCCCGAGGACCACATCGTCGATCCTGCCCGGATCGAGCTCCGGGGAGCGGCTCACCAGCGACTTCACCACATGCGCGGCGAGGTCGTCGGGGCGCACGGAGGACAGGGCGCCGCCGAATTTTCCGATCGGAGTACGGACGGCGTCAACGATGTAGACGTCGCGAATGCTCATCGGATCTCCGCTCCGGCTTCTCTCCGAGGACGGCGACACACCACGCCGGCTTGTTCGCCGGGTGAACCGTGGTTCACCATGATCGCCCCCGAGTCTCTGCCCGGCGGCGCCCGCTGTCAACGGGCAGAACCGCCCCGAAGCCTCACGTCGTAACGCGCCGTGAAGCCCTCACGCTCTCAGGCCCTGAAGACCTGAGGTCACGGCGCCGACGCCGCCCCGCTCCGGCTGCCGGCCCGCCGGAGCAAGGGCCGGCCGTGCAGCGTGGCCACGTCGTCCCCGCCGTCAGTCCGGTCCCCGCGTCAGTCCGCCGGGGGCTGCGATCACCCGGACCGACAGGCCGTAGTCGAGCTCCTCACCGTCGATCAACAACGCTTCCACCGTGCGGGTTTCGGGGTCGATGTCCGCCTCCATGCCCTCGCCCGCGTAGCGCGGGTAGCCGGAGGATCCCGTCTCGCCCGTCACCTCGACGACGGCCGAGCGCAGAGCGTTCGCCGCCGTGGGCGGGCCGTGGTGATGCTCGTCGGTGATCTCGGCCACCAGCAGGATCTCGAAGCGCCGCGGAACGGTAGTCATGCGGCCGACGCTAGCCACCCCGCCGGGTAGCCGCATGTCGCCGCCCGACGGTGCCGAGCGGCGCTCTCCCGAGCATTCCGCCCGAAGCGTCCCGTCCGGAACCACCGCTCCCGGCGGCGCTCCGCCCCCGGTCACCGTCCGGTCGGATCAGGTGGATTCCCGGTGGACGGCCCGCGCCCCCATCAGGTCGAGCCGTTCCGGCTCCCCGTCCGGGTCACGGACGACCCGGTCCACCAGGTCCGCCAGCCGCTGTCCTGTCACCAGGTCGATATGCACCGTGGAGAGCCGGGGGCGCAGCAGTCTGCCGAGCAGCACATCGTCGGAGCCGATCACCGCGGTCTCCCCCGGAACACTGATCCCTTCGTCCAGAAGCGCCCGCATCAGGAGCATCGCGTACTCGTCGTTGTAAGCGAAGACGGCGTCCAGGCCGAGCCCGCGCCAGCGGGCGGCGAGGCCGGCCGCCGGCTCCTCCTCGTACACCAGCGGGAGCGGTTCGATGCGCGCGTCGGTACCGGCCGCGGCGGCGCGGGCGCCCGTCAGGCGCAGCTCGGCGAAGACTTCCAGCCCGGGTTCGTCCGGCATCACCACACCGATCCGCCGGTAGCCGCGCTCGATGAGATGGGCCACCGCCCGGCTGCCGATCTCGCGCTGGTCCATGACCAGGGCGTGGGCGCCCTCGACCGGTTCCGGCCCGAGCGTTATGACGGCTCGCGCGCCGGACCGTTTGAGTGTGTCCACTCCCTGCGGTGTCAGCGTGACCTCGCCGAGCGAGACGACGGCGACGGGCCGCAACTCGGCCCAGGCACGGGCCGCCCCGTCCCCGTCGAGGCCCAGGCTGCCGTACTGCACCACGGTGTAGTCGAGCCGGCGCAGGGCCCACTGGAGTTCGTTGAAGAAGCGGCTGTAGAACCGCCCGACGGGGACTCGGCCCGAGGGCAGGAGCACGATCCGGGTGTGCCCGGCCCGCAGACTGCGGGCGGCGGCGTGCGGCACATAGCCCAGTCGTTCGGCGGCCTCGCGCACCTTGATCCGGGTGGGTTCGCTGATCCGTACGGCCGAGGTGTTGTTCAGTACGTACGAGACGGTGGCCCGCGAGACTCCGGCCAGTCGTGCGACATCGGCACTGGTCGGAACGGGGTGGTCGGCGGAGAACTGCTCAGGTAAGTGGTTCATCGCTCCCGGATCCTTCCAGACGGCCGACGGCGCGGTCCGGCGGATGCCGGTTAATCACCGACAACGGATGCCAGTTGGTCCAGAACCCCGTCCACCGCGGCCTTCCGGCCGGTGTGGAGACCCGGCCGACGGACCTCGGTGGACGGGATCTAACGTCGTGCGGATGAGGCCCTTCTCCGATGCCGGCAGCGGCAACCGCGACACCCATCACGCCAACGACGACAGCCTTGACCTGCCCGGTCGCGGCGGTCCGGCCGCGACGACCGAGGCCGAGCCCCGCCAGGTGGGCGCCGTCCGGACCTCGTACGCCCCGGAACACGACGGCGACCCCGACCCCGGCGAAATCGTCTGGACCTGGGTGCCCTTCGAGGAGAACGACGGACGCGGCAAGGACCGCCCGGTGCTGGTGGTCGCCCGCGAGGCGGCCGGCACACTGCTCGCCGTACAGCTCTCCAGCAAGCGCCACAACAACGACCGCGAGTGGGTGCCGATCGGCGTGGGGCCGTGGGACCGCGCGGGCCGTGATTCCTGGGTCAATGTCGACCGGGTGCTGCGGGTCCACGAGAAGGGCATGCGGCGCGAGGCGTGCGCGCTGGACCGGGGGCGGTTCAATCTGGTCGTGAACCGGCTGAGGGAGCTCTACGGCTGGCGCTGAGCCGAAGCCCTACGGTGCGGGCGGGGGCGAGGGCCACCGCCCGGCCCGTACGGCCGGTCCCGCCCGCACGGCCCGTTCGAGGTGACCGGAACCGGCCCTGGCCCGTGCAGCCGCGTCGTGGGAGGCGCCGCGTCCGCCTCCTCGCGACTCCTCACCTCACGCCCGTCCGGGGCGTGGTACTTCCCCATTCGGACGATCTCCTCGGTGTGCTTCGCGATCCCCCGTAGCCGTGTGTTCACGGGGGAAATCGTGCGTGAATGATCTGGTCCGGGGCAATCGGTCAGCTGACGAAACAGTGATCGCACGGGCACTCTTGTGCGAAGCGGCAAGAGTGGCTTTAGGTTGGACGAAGCGCTCCGTCCCGCCCCCGGGACGGAGTCCGGTCACGGTCTTCGACAGAAGGATCCGGCCATGCCACCCGACAGTGTCACCGATGAGGGATCACCACTCGGCGAGAGCGACGCAGTGGATCTGATCCGCGGTATCTGCTTCAAGACGGGCCCGCCCCGCACCGTGGGCGTAGAACTGGAATGGCTCGTCCACGACCTGCACTCCCCCGAACGACCGGTCCCGGCCCCGCGTCTCCACGACGCGTTCGACGACCTGCGGACCCTGCACCTGCGATCGGCACTCACCTTCGAACCCGGCGGCCAGCTGGAGCTCAGCTCCCCGCCCGCCGCGTCGTTGATGGAGTGCATCACCACCACCGCCGCTGACCTGGACGCCGTACGCCCGGCGCTGCGTACGGCAGGCCTCAGGCTCTCCGGTCTCGGCCACGATCCCTGGCACTCCCCCCATCGCATGCTGCGTGAGCCGCGCTACGAAGCGATGGAGACCTATCTGGACCGGATCGGTCCGGCCGGGCGCGCCATGATGCGGTCGACGGCCTCCATCCAGGTGTGTCTGGACGCGGGCCACGAGGAGCCGGGCCCGCTCGGCTACGGCCGGCGCTGGCAACTGGCCCATCTGCTGGGCGCGGTGCTGGTCGCCGCGTTCGCGAACTCGCCGATGAGGGAGGGCGGACAGACCGGCTGGCGCTCCACCCGGCAGGCGATGTGGGCCCAACTGGACCCGGCCCGCACCGCCGCGCCGTCCGGCCGGTCCGGTCCGCGCGAGGCGTGGGCCACGCACGCCCTGGACGCGCCGGTGATGTGTATCAGGGCGGACCGGGGCCCCTGGTCCGTGCCGGAGGGGCTGAGCTTCCGGGACTGGATCCGGTCGGGGCTGCCGCGTCCGCCGGTCCGCGCCGATCTCGACTACCACCTCACCACGCTCTTCCCACCCATCCGGCCGCGCGGCCATCTGGAACTGCGCATGATCGACGCGCAGTCCGGGGAGGACGGCTGGATGGTGCCGCTCGCCGTCACCACCGCGCTGTTCGACGATGCCGAGGCGTCGGAGACCGTGTACCGCACCGTCAAATCACTCGCCGAGACGGCTGGCCCCCTGCCCGCTCCCCACAATGCTCTCTGGGGCAATGCCGCCCGGTACGGCCTGGCCGACCCCGAGTTGCACTCCGCCGCGAGGGCCTGCTTCGCCGCCGCCCAGGAAGCTCTTCCGCGCATCGGCGCCACCCCGGCCGTGCGGGACGCGGTCGCCGCCTTCACCGACCGCTATGTCCTGCCGGGCCGATGTCCCGCCGACGATCTGCGCACGCCCGTGACCGGGAAGGATCTCCTCTCATGACCGACCGCCCCACCCGGACCGCCGGCCTGCCGGCCGACCCGCCCGCCGCCATACCGGCCGAGGAGCTGCGGCGCCGCGCCCTCGACTCCCTGACGGCCGCCCGGGACCGTACCTCCCTGCTGACCTCCTGTGTCGACGACCGTGAACTGACCGCACAGCACTCGCCGCTGATGTCCCCGCTGGTCTGGGACCTGGCGCACATCGGCAATCAGGAGGAGCAGTGGCTGCTGCGGACCGTCGGAGGCCGTGACGCCATCCGCCCGGAGATCGACTCGGTGTACGACGCTTTCGAGCATCCCCGGTCCGCGCGGCCCACGCTGCCGCTGCTGCCGCCGTCCGAGGCACGGGCGTATGCCGCCGACGTACGGGGCCGGGTCCTGGACATCGTCGAGCGCACACCGCTGCACGGCGGCGGTCCGCTGCTGGACGCGGGCTTCGCGTTCGGGATGATCGCGCAGCACGAGCAGCAGCACGACGAGACCATGCTCATCACCCACCAGCTGCGGCGGGGACCCGCCGCGCTGACCGCGCCCCCGCCGCCCGCCGGGGACACGTCTGGACTGCCCTCCGAAGTGCTCGTACCGGCCGGGCCGTTCACCATGGGCACCTCCACCGAGCCATGGGCACTGGACAACGAGCGCCCGGCGCACCAGCGGCTCGTACCGGCCTTCCTCATCGACACCGTGCCGGTGACCAACGGCGCCTACCTGGAGTTCATCGAGGACGGCGGCTACACGGAGGAGCGCTGGTGGGCGCCCGAGGGCTGGGCGCAGATCCGGGAGCACAACATCGGCGCGCCACTGTTCTGGCGGCGCGAGGGCGGGCAGTGGCTGCGCCGCCGCTTCGGGGCGGTGGAGCCGGTCCCCGCCCAGGAGCCGGTGCTGCATGTGAGCTGGTACGAGGCCGACGCGTACGCCCGCTGGGCGGGGCGCCGGCTGCCGAGCGAGGAGGAGTGGGAGAAGGCGGCCCGGCACGACCCCGCGTCGGGCCGGTCCTCGCGCTATCCGTGGGGCGACGAGGAGGCCACACCGGAGCGGGCCAACCTGGGCCAGCGCCATCTCCAGCCGGCCCCGGCGGGCAGCTATCCGGAAGGCGCTTCCCCGCTGGGTGTACGGCAGTTGATCGGGGACGTCTGGGAGTGGACGTCGAGCGACTTCCTGCCGTATCCGGGTTTCGCCGCCTTCCCGTACCGCGAATACTCCGAGGTGTTCTTCGGCGGGGCGCACAAGGTGCTGCGGGGAGGCTCGTTCGCGGTGGACGCGGTGGCCTGCCGGGGGACGTTCCGTAACTGGGATCTGCCGGTGCGCCGCCAGATCTTCTCGGGCTTCCGCACGGCCCGTTCCGCCGACTCCGTGATCACCGACTCCGTGATCGCTGATTCCGTGATCGCCGATTCCGGCACGGCGGGTTCCGCAGGATCCGGTGGTGCCTGATGTGCCGTCATATCGCCTACCTCGGGCCGCCGGTGGCGCTGGGCGAGACACTCCTCCAGCCTCCACACGCCCTGTACCGGCAGTCCTGGGCACCACGACGGCAGCGTAACGGGACCGTCAACGCCGATGGTTTCGGCGTCGGTTGGTATGCCGACGGCGATCCGGTGCCCGCCCGCTACCGGCGCGCCGGCCCCATCTGGGGGGACCTCGGATTCACCGATCTGGCACGGGTGGTCCGTACCGGATCCCTGCTCGCCGCGGTGCGTGACGCGACCGTACCGGGCGCCGACGGCGAGGCGGCCGCGGCGCCGTTCGCCGCCGGACCCTGGCTGTTCAGTCACAACGGCGCGGTCGGCGGCTGGCCCGGCAGTGTGGCGCCCCTGGCCGCCTCGCTCCCCGCCGAGGAACTGCTGTCCCTCGCGGCCCGCAACGACTCCGCGCTGGTGTGGGCGCTGCTGCTGCACCGGCTGCGGGCCGGGGACGAACTGGGCCAGGCGCTGGCCGACACCGTCCTCGACGTCGCGACGGCCGCGCCCGGCTCCCGGCTCAATCTGCTGGTCACCGATGGTGAACGGATCGGGGCGACCTCCTGGGGCGACACGCTCTGGTATCTCACCGGCCCCGGTGACCGCTCGGTGGTGGCCTCGGAGCCGTACGACGACGATCCGCGCTGGCGCGAGGTCCCGGACCGCACTTTGCTGGTGGCGACCCGCACCGACGTTCTGCTCTCCCCCCTCAAGGAGCCCCCCGCGTGAGCCCGTTCCTGCTGACCCGCACTCTGCCCGAGGATGCCACGGAGGCCGCGCTGCGCGCCGATGTGCTCCAGGGGCTGACCCGTACGCCCAAGACGCTGCCGCCCAAATGGTTCTACGACGCCCGGGGCAGCGACCTGTTCGAGGAGATCACCAGGCTGCCCGAGTACTACCCGACCCGGGCCGAACGGGAGATCCTCGTCGCCCGCGCACCGCGGATCGCGGCGGCGACCGGCGCGCGCACCCTGATCGAGCTGGGCTCGGGATCGTCCGAGAAGACCCGCCATCTGCTCGACGCGCTGACCGGCCTGCACAGCTATGTGCCGGTCGATGTGAGCGAGAGCGCGCTGACCGGGGCAGCCGAAGCCCTGCTCGGCGAGCGGCCCGGACTCCATGTGCACGCCCTGATCGCCGACTTCACCGGGGGGCTGACACTGCCCGGCACTCCGGGGCCCCGGCTGGTCGCGTTCCTCGGCGGCACGATCGGCAATCTGCTGCCCGCCGAACGTTCGGCGTTCCTGGCGTCGATCCGGGCGCTGCTGGTGCCCGGTGACACGCTGCTGCTCGGTACGGACCTGGTCAAGGACGAGTCGGTACTGGTCAGGGCGTACGACGATGCGTCCGGTGTGACGGCCGCGTTCAACAAGAACGTACTGACCGTCATCAACCGGGAGCTCGGCGCGGACTTCGATCCGGCCGACTTCGAGCATGTGGCGCTCTGGGATCCGGAGCGGGAGTGGATCGAGATGCGGCTGCGGGCACGCCGGGCCCTCACCGTGAAGATCCCCGAACTCGATCTGGTGGCGCACTTCGAGGCCGGTGAGGAGGTACGTACAGAGGTGTCGGCGAAGTTCCGTCAGGACCGGGTACGGACCGAACTGGCCGATGCGGGAATGGAGTTGTCGCACTGGTGGACCGATGAGGCCGGCCGGTTCGCGCTGTCGCTCGCGACGGTGGTCTGAGGCACCGCGGCGCGTACGACGGCACCGGGCATGCCGACCGCGTGAGCGACGGGGGTCCCGGAGCCGGCGGTCCCTGCGGCAGCGGTCCCGAGTACGGCCGTCCGGGCCTCGTGGGCCAGCGCGCGGCGGTCGGTGTGGCGCCCGGCGGGGATCGGCGGCAGAACCGTGATCTCCGCCGTGAGCCCGCCGGCCGTCACGACCCGCCACAGCGACGCGTGCAGTGTGTCGTTCCCGACGAACGCCGGGGCGCCGGAGGCCTGTCCGTCCGGCGCGCGGTAGGTGATGCGTACGGGACGTACGGGAACCCCCGCGTCGAGCGCGGCCTGGAAGACCGCCGAGGTGAACCGGCCCTGGTCCTGGCCGCACCACGTACAGCCCTCGGGAAAGACGGCCACCCGGGAGCCGGCGGTGAGCGCCGCGGAGACGGTCCGTACGGCGCCGGGCAGGGCCCGCAGCCGTTCGCGCTCCACGAAGAGCGTGCCGCCCCTGGCGGCCAGCACACCCATGACCGGCCAGCTCCGGATCTCGCTCTTGGCCAGCATCCGCGACGGGAAGACGGTGCCGAGAGCCGGTATGTCCAGCCAGGAGATGTGGTTGGCGACGACCAGCATTCCGCCGCCCGCGTGCCCGGGACGACGCGGGGCCGGGCGCTGCCCCACGACACGGATCCGCAGTCCGAAGACCCGGAGGACGGAATGGGCCCACAACACGGTGATCCGGTCCCGTACGGCCGCACCCAACAGGGCGAGCAGTGGCGTGAGCAGCGCCCCGGCCAGGACGAGGGGGATCCCCACCAGCAGCCGTCCCACCGCGGCCGCCACACGGGTCCTGGGGCCGCTGTGGGTGGCGCAGTCGTGCGGGGTGCAGGGCGCGGTGGGCAGCCAGGCGCTCATGCGGCGGGAACGAGGGAGAGGAAGTGCCGCAGGTAGCGGGGGTTGGTACGGCGCATCGACAGCAGGACGTACAGGTCGGCGACGCCGAACTCCGGGTCGTGCGCCGGCGCCCCGCACACCCAGGCGCCGAGCCGCAGATAGCCGCGCAGCAGGGGCGGCAGCTCGGAGTGGGCCGCGGCGGCGACGGCGGCGTCCGGGGTCCAGAGGCGGCGCGGGGTGACCTGGAACTCCTCGGGCGCGAGATTCCTGCTCTTCACCGCGTGCCAGGTCGAGGCCGCCAGGGTGCCGCCGTCAGCGAGCGGAATCGAGCAGCAGCCCGCCAGCCAGTTGTGTCCGGTGGTGGCCATGTAGCGGGCGAGTCCGCCCCAGATCAGGGCGATGACGGCGCCGGTGCGGTGCAGGGGGTGGACGCAGGAGCGGCCGACCTCGACCAGGTCGTGCCGGATCGGGGCGAGCCGGGTGAGGTCGAACTCGCTGTCGGAGTAGATCTGTCCGGCGGCCCTGGCCGCGGCGGGCGGCAGCAGCCGGTACGTACCGACGACCTCGCCGGTGCTCTCTTCCCGTACCAGCAGGTGATCGCAGAACTCGTCGAAGGCATCGACGTCGAGGCCGGGCTCGGGCCCGTCGAGCCGGGCGCCCAACTCGCCGGCGAAGACCAGGTGGCGCAGGCGCTGTGCGGCCCGTACGTCGTCCTGCGTGCGGGCGAGGGAGACCACGTACCGCGACTCGTCACCGACGGCGGAAGGCGCGACGGGGGGAGCCGGAGCGACGGTGGGGGCGAGTGTGGCTGCGGACAGGGTGGTCGAAGGGAACGGAGCGGGTGCGATGGCGGGCATGACGAACTCCTGTGCCGGTGGGGAAGGCCGGTGACCGGGGCCCGATGTCGGCACGTCGGGCCCCGCACGCTGTCCCTTCGTTTCTTCCGTGACCGACTGGATTTGACATGACCACACGGAGGAGTCCGGATGTGAGACGTCTGAATGAAGAGGTCTCCCGCGAAAAGGGCATCCCACGAGAGGGGGCCACTTCCCGCCCCGCGCCTCGCGGAGCGCCGCGGGGTGGGGCACGGTGGAGTGACGAGCCGGACATTGGCGATGTCTGGCGACATCCATGACATACGAGAAGTAAGACGTGTGCGTACGAGATGTACGAGACGTGCGAGATGGATGAAACGCGCGAAGGAGAGCGACTCATGTCCCACCACACCTACCGGGTCACGGAGATCGTCGGCACCTCCCACGAGGGGATCGACGACGCCATCCGCAACGGCATCAACCGGGCGTCCCAGACGCTGAGAGGCCTGGACTGGTTCGAGATGACGGAAGTCCGCGGCCATATCGTCGACGGCGACATCGAGCACTACCAGGTGGGTCTGAAGCTCGGTTTCCGCCTGGAGGAGGGCATCTGACAGGCCGTAGCAGGACGGTACGGGCGGCGGTGCGGTACGGGCGGTGCGGTACGTCAGGACCCGCGGGCCACTGCGGTGCCGGCCCTCAGGTGCGGCCCTCGCGCTCCTGCGCGTCTTTGAGGACCTGTGACGTACTGGCCCAGCGCGCCCGTATGACCCTGAAGCCCGCACGCTCGGCCGCGACGCAGACCAGTTCGTCGTCGTCCACCAGCATCCGGATCTCGCGGCCCCCGGCCAGCTCGCGCAGGATTTCCAGCTTGGTGTTCCGCGCGGGCCGCCGGTCGTTGTCACGGCGCATCCAGACCCGCCCCTCGGGCAGACCGTGCGCCGCCAGCCAGGCCAAGGTGTCCTTGCGGCAGCGCTCCGGGCGGCCGGTGAGGTAGGTGACCTCGCAGCTCTCCGCCGCCTCCGCCGCCAGCCGTACGCCCTCGGCGAGAGGGGGGTCCTGCCCGGCCGCGCCGAAGAAGCCCTTCCAGTCCCGGGGACTGCACTCCAGGAAGTGCTGGCGGTGACCCGTCTCAGCAAGGGTTCCGTCGAGATCGAATACGGCCAGCGGCCTGCTGCTCTTCGTCACATCCGCCAGCCTAGATCAGTGAGTTGTGGCATGTTCGGATCGCGATGAGAGTTCCGGGCACGCCTGAGGCCCCGGCCGACGTCCGGCCGGGGCCTCTCGCGGTCCTTCGGGCCTCAGCGGGCTCCCGCTCTCACACACGCACGATGATCTTGCCCTGCGCGTGTCCGGACTGGCTGAGTGCGAAGGCGTCCGCCAACTCCTCCAGGGGGAACGTCCGGGCCACCGGGACCGTGAGCTTGCCGTCGTCGGCGAGTTCGCCCAGTGCGGTGAGGTCGGCGCTGTCCGGGCGCACCCACATCCACCGGCCGCCCGCCCCGATGACGGAGTCGTCGGCGATCGAGGCGTGACGGCCGCCTTCGCCCAGAACCGCCAGGGTCGCCTCCAGGACCCCGCCGACGAAGTCCGCGACGACGGTGACCCCGGAGGGCGCGAGGGCACGGACCCGGTCCGCCAGGCCCTCTCCGTATTCGACGGGCTCGGCCCCGAGGTCCCGCAGCCGGTCGTGGTTGGCGCGGGACGCGGTCGCGATGACCCGCGCCCCGAGCGCGCGGGCTATCTGAACGCCGAGTGAACCCACTCCCCCGCCCGCGCCGTGGATGAGCACGACGTCTTCCGGGCCGACGCCGAGCCGGGTCAGCAACTGGTAGGCGGTGAGCCCGGCCAGCGGGAGGCCTGCGGCCTGGTCCCAGCTCAGGGACGCGGGCTTACGCGCGAGAGCCCGGACCGGCACCGTGACCAGCTCCGCGAAGGTGCCACCCTGCACATAGTCCTTGCGGGCGTAGGCGATGACCTCGTCGCCGACGGCGAACTCCGGCGCGTCGATGCCGGTCTCCTCGACCACGCCGGCCACGTCCCAGCCGGGGATGACGGGGAAGAAAACGTCCATGAGCCCGTCCAGGCCACCGGACATCAGCTTCCAGTCGACCGGGTTGACCGAGGCGGTACGCACCCGTACGAGGACCTCACCGGGACCCACCTTCGGCCGGGGCCGCCGCGCCAGGGACAGCACATCGGGCGCGCCGTAGCTCTCGTAGACCATTGCCCGCATCGTGCCGTTTCCCCCGGCGCCGCTTCCGTCGGCGACGCTTCCTTCGGCGCTGTTTCCGTCAGTGCTGTTTCCGTCAGTGCTGTTTCCGTCGGTGCTGTTTCCGTCGGTTCGTGTCACGGCCATGCTCTCTTTCCGTACGTCAGCCGGGCGGGGCGGCAGGCAAAGCGGTCGTCTCCCGCCAGGTCCTGACCGGGCCAGGACCACCTGCCCGCCGACCCTAACGCTGCGCGAAGTACCGGATGCGCTGGGGTACGGGACCGCGCGGAGCCGCCGTACATGCTTCAGGTCCTGTCCGGACAGGACCTAACGCGCGACCTTACGGGCCGCCCGCAGCCACTCCTTGTTCATCGCCGCGATCGACGGCAGCGGAATGCCCTTCGGGCACGCGGTGGCGCACTCGCCCGCGAGCGTGCAGCCGCCGAAGCCCTCCTCGTCCATGGTCGCGACCATGTCGAGGACGCGGGTCTCACGCTCGGGCGCGCCCTGTGGCAGCACATTGAGGTGATTGACCTTGGCCGAGGTGAAGAGCATCGCCGAGCCGTTGGGGCAGGCCGCGACACAGGCGCCGCAGCCGATGCACTCCGCGTGTTCGAAGGCGAAGTCGGCGTCGGGTTTGGGGACCGGGGTGGCGTGGGCCTCGGGCGCGGCGCCGGTGGGGACGGTGATGTAGCCGCCGGAGCCGATGATCCGGTCGAAGGCGGTACGGTCCACCACGAGGTCCTTGACCACCGGGAAGGCCCCGGCCCGCCAGGGCTCGACGTCGATGGTGTCGCCGTCGTCGAAGTGCCGCATGTGGAGCTGGCAGGTGGTGGTGCGTTCGGGGCCGTGGGCGTCGCCGTTGATGACGACGCCGCAGGCTCCGCAGATGCCTTCGCGGCAGTCGTGGTCGAAGGCGACCGGTTCCTCGCCCTTGAGGATCAGCTCCTCGTTGAGGGTGTCGAGCATCTCCAGGAACGACATGTCCTCGGAGATGCCGTCGATGCCGTAAGTGACCATGGCGCCGGGGGTGTCGGCGTCCGGCTGGCGCCAGACGCGCAGGGTGAGCCTCATGCGTAGCTCCGCTGAGTGGGGTGGACGTACTCGAAGACGAGGTCTTCCTTGTGCAGGACGGGCGCCGCGCCGGTCCGGGTGAACTCCCAGGCCGCCGCGTACGTGAACTCCCCGTCGCGGCGCGCCGCTTCGCCGCCCTCGGTCTGTGACTCCTCACGGAAGTGGCCGCCGCAGGACTCGGCGCGGTGCAGGGCGTCGAGGCACATCAGCTCGGCGAGTTCCAGGTAGTCGACGATGCGATTGGCCTTCTCCAGCGACTGGTTGAGCTGCTCGCCGGTGCCCGGCACCTTGATCCGGCGCCAGAACTCCGCGCGGATCTGCGGGATCCGGTCGAGCGCCTTGCGCAGGCCTTCCTCGGTACGGGCCATCCCGCAGTGTTCCCAGAGGAGTTCGCCGATCTCCTTGTGGAAGGAGTCGGGCGTGCGGTCGCCGTCGACGGCGAGCAGCAGCCGCAGCCGGTCCTCGGTCTCGGCGACGGTTTCCTCGACAGCCGGGTGGGAGTCGTCGATCTCGTCGTGGTGCGGATGACGGGCGAGATAGTCGTTGATCGTGGAGGGCAGGACGAAGTAGCCGTCGGCCAGGCCCTGCATCAGGGCGGACGCGCCGAGCCGGTTGGCCCCGTGGTCGGAGAAGTTGGCCTCGCCGATCGCGAACAGGCCGGGAATCGTGGTCTGGAGGTCGTAGTCGACCCAGAGTCCGCCCATCGTGTAGTGGATCGCCGGGTAGATACGCATCGGCGCCTCGTACGGGTTCTCGGCGGTGATCCGCTCGTACATCTCGAAGAGGTTGCCGTACTTCTCCTCGACCGCCTTGCGGCCGAGCCGGGCGATGGCGTCGGCGAAGTCGAGATAGACGCCCTGGCCGCCGGGCCCGACACCGCGTCCTTCGTCGCAGACGTTCTTCGCCGCGCGCGAGGCGATGTCACGCGGGACGAGATTCCCGAAGGCGGGGTAGATCCGCTCCAGGTAGTAGTCGCGTTCGTCCTCGGGGATCCCGGCCGGCGGACGCCGGTCGCCGCGCGCCTTCGGCACCCAGATCCGGCCGTCGTTGCGCAGCGACTCACTCATCAGCGTCAGCTTGGACTGGTGCTCGCCGGAGCGGGGGATACAGGTGGGGTGGATCTGGGTGAAGCAGGGGTTGGCGAAGTGCGCGCCACGCCGGTGCGCCCGCCAGATCGCCGTCGCGTTGCTGTTCTTGGCGTTGGTCGAGAGGTAGAAGACGTTGCCGTAGCCACCGGAGGCGAGGACCACCGCGTCCGCGAAGTAGGTGCAGATCCTGCCGGTGATCAGGTCGCGGGCGACGATGCCCCGGGCCCGTCCGTCGATGACGATCAGGTCGAGCATCTCGGTACGGGGGTGCATCTCGACGGCGCCGGCGGCGATCTGCCGTGACAGTGCCTGGTAGGCGCCGAGGAGCAGTTGCTGGCCCGTCTGGCCGCGCGCGTAGAAGGTACGGGAGACCTGCACGCCGCCGAAGGAGCGGGTGTCGAGGAGTCCGCCGTACTCCCGGGCGAAGGGCACGCCCTGGGCGACACACTGGTCGATGATCTCGACCGAGACCTCGGCGAGCCGGTGGACGTTGGACTCGCGGGCCCGGAAGTCGCCGCCCTTGACGGTGTCGTAGAAGAGCCGTTGGACGGAGTCGCCGTCGTTGCGGTAGTTCTTGGCGGCGTTGATGCCGCCCTGGGCGGCGATGGAGTGGGCGCGGCGGGGCGAGTCCTGGTAGCAGAACTGGACGACGTGGTAGCCCTGTTCGGCGAGCGTGGCGCCGGCGGCGCCGCCCGCCAGCCCCGTACCGACGACGATCACGGTGTGCTTGCGGCGGTTGGCGGGGTTCACCAGCTTGGCCTCGAAGCGGCGCCGGTTCCAGCGCTCGGCGACGGGGCCGTCCGGGGCCTTGGTGTCGGCGATCGGCTCGCCGAGGGCGTACGCGCTGTAGTCGGCGTAGTCGGGATAGTCGGTGGGTTTGTTCTTCATGTCAGCTCACCACTCCGGTCATGACGGCGACAGGTACGGCGACGAAGCCCGCGGTCAGCACCAGCGCCAGCACGTTGGCGGTGGCCTTGAGGACGCGGTCGCGGGTGGCGTTGCCCACGCCGAGGGTCTGCGCGGCGCTCCAGAAGCCGTGCCGGATGTGCAGGCCGAGGGCGAGCATCGCGACGATGTAGATGACGTTGCCGTACCAGGTGGAGAAGGTGTCCACGACGTTCTGGTACGGGCGGCCGGACTGGAAGCCGCCCGTGTGCACGGTGCCGGTCGTCAGGTCGAGGATGTGCCAGACGATGAACAGGGCGAGGATGATCCCGCCCCAGCGCATGGTGCGGGTGGCGTAGCTCGCGCGCGGTCGCTTGTGTACGTACTTGCTCGGGCGGGCGGCGAGGTCGCGGCGGCTCAACTGGTAGGCGCAGACGCCGTGCAGGACGACGGCGACGACGAGGCCGACTCGTACGATCCAGAGCGCCCACTCGTAGTGCAGCATGGGCTCGCCCATGGTCCGTAGCCAGTGCGCGTACTCGTTGAAGGCGTCGAGCCCGAAGAAGATCTTCAGGTTGCCGTACATGTGCGCGACCAGATAGCCGAGCATGATCAGGCCGGTCACGGCCATGACCGTCTTCTTCCCGACCGTCGATACCCACAGGGTGCGGGTCAAGGACGGCCGTCGGTCCGTCCGCGTTGCCAGAGCCATGAACAGAACGCTAGGTCTCGGCGGCTCAGAGGTCCAAGACATGGTCCGGCTCATATCCATAGCCTGCGCCTATCATGGAGGCATGCAGTTCCAGCAGCTTCTCTACTTCGTGGCCGTCGCCGAGACCAGGCACTTCACGCGCGCCGCCGAGCGTGTCCATGTCTCGCAGCCGTCGCTGTCGCAGCAGATCAGGGCGCTGGAGAAGGAGTTGGGGGCCGAGCTGTTCAGCCGGGCCCGGGGCAATGTGGCGCTCACCGACGCAGGTGAGGCACTGCTCCCGCTGGCCCGGCGCATCCTCGCCGACACCGAGACCGCCCGGCACGAGGTACTGGAGCTGGTGCAGCTGCGGCGCGGCCGGGTCAGGCTGGGGGCGCCACCGAGTCTGTGCACGGGGCTGCTGCCCGAGGTGCTGCGCGCCTTCCACGATCTTCACCCGGGCATCGAGCTGCTGATCGAGGAGAGCGGTTCGCACGATCTGGTACGGGAGCTGGCGCGCGGCGCGCTGGATCTCGCGCTGGTGGTGATGCCCCTGCCGGCCGCCTCCCCCGCGCTCACCACGGTCGAGCTGCTGCACGAGGATCTGGTCGTGGTCTCCTCGGCCGCCTCACCCGCCCCACGGCGCCCGGTCCGGATCGCCGACCTGGAGGGCGAGCCGCTGGTGATGTTCCGGCACGGCTACGACCTGCGCGAGCTGACGGTGGCCGCCTGCCGGGCCGAGGGGTTCGAGCCGTCGTTCACCGTGGAGGGCGGCGAGATGGACGCCGTCCTCGGCTTCGTACGGGCCGGTCTCGGCCTGGCGGTCGTACCGAGCATGGTGGCGGCGCGGGCCCGCGATCTACGGGTCACCGCCCTGGCCCGGCCGGGGCTGCGCCGTACGATCGCGCTCGCGCACCGCAGCGATGTCGCCCCGCCGCGCGCCGCCCGCGAACTTCAGAAGGTGCTGCTGTCCACCCAGGCCGGGGCCCGGACCACAGCCGGATCCGCAGCCGGGACCCGGACCGCAGCCGGATCCCGGGACCCGGCAGAAGCCGGGGCCCGGGCCCGGAAAACACCGCGGCCGAACCGGACGGAGTGAACCGGTCGACCGGATCGCACAGGACCCGGGTGTACGGCGATACGCGCGCCGGCACGGACGACGGATCAGACGGCGTCCGCGAGCGACAGCGAACGAAGCTGCTCGGGCGGCCCCGGTCTGGCGTAGTACCAGCCCTGTGCGGTGTCGCAGCCGAGCCGCCGCAGATGCTCCGCCTGTGCCCCGGTCTCCACACCCTCCACCGTCACGGCCAGCTCCAGGCTGTGGGCGAGTGAGACGATCCCCTCCACGATCTTCAGGTCGACCGGATCGGCCGGATGCTGCTGCATGCCCTGGGTGAAGGAGCGGTCCAGCTTCAGTACGCTCACCGGCAGCCGGCGCAGGTTGGCCAGGTTCGAGTAGCCGGTGCCGAAGTCGTCCAGCGCGATGTCCACGCCCATCTCGGCGAGTTGGCGCAGCGGTTTCAGCAGATCCTCGTCGGCGCCGATCAGCGCCGATTCGGTGACCTCCAGGCAGAGCGATCCCGGCGGGAGGCCGATCCGGTCGAGCACCTCGACCGTGTCGGTGACCAGTCCGGGGTGGTGCAGCTGGGTGGGCGAGAGGTTCACATTGATCCGCGGCGGTGCGCCGGGCGTCCCTTCCGGCAACTGCTCCTGCCAGGCCATGGCCTGCCGTACGGACTGTTCCAGCACCCAGCGGCCGAGCGGCACGATCAGCCCGGTGTGCTCCGCGAGCGGGATGAACCGGTCGGGGCCGAGAACGCCGTGCTGCGGATGCGACCAGCGCACCAGCGCCTCGGCACCGTGCACCGTGCCGTCGCCCAGGTGCACCAGCGGCTGGTACTCGATGAAGAACTCGCCGCGTTCCAGGGCGGCCGGCAGCGCCGTGGTCAGTCCGTGCCGGGTGATGGCGCGGGCGTCGGCCTCCGCGTCGGCCACCTCGTAACGGTTGCCGCCCGCCGCCTTGGCCCGGTACATGGTGATGTCCGCGCTGCGCAGCACCTCCGCGGCGCTGCGCTCGGCGGCGAGCCCCTCCACGATGCCGACGCTGCCCCGGACCGTGAACTCCCGGCCGTCGAGCCGGACCGTGTGGGACAGCGCGCCGAGGATCCGGGAGGCGAGATCGGTCGCGCCGCTCTCGGTGCCCGGCCCGGTGGTCAGCGCGACGAACTCGTCGCCGCCCAGCCTGGCCACCATCTCGCCCGGCGCCGTGGCACAGCTCTGGAGCCGGTCGGCGACCTCGACCAGCAGCCGGTCCCCCGCCGCGTGGCCGAGGCTGTCGTTGATCGCCTTGAAGCCGTCGAGGTCGAGATAGCAGAGGCCGAAGCGCGCGCCCTCGTCCGCGGCGAGAGTCTTCTCCAGCCGTTCGAAGAACAGTGTCCGGTTGGGCAGTCCGGTCAGGGCGTCGTGGGTGGCCTCGTACCTCAGCCGCAGATTGAGCAGCCGCCGCTCGGTGGTGTCCTCCATCAGCGCCAGCTGGTACTGCGGGGCACCCTCGGCGTCCCGCAGCAGCGAGAGCGTCAGATTGGTCCAGAGCACCGTGCCGTCGTTGCGGTAGAACGGCTTCTCGACACGGAAGTGCTCGCGCTCTCCCTGGATGAGTTCGCCGTACATGCGCCAGACGTGGGGCCCGTCCTCGGGATGGACCCACTCGCTCACCTTGCGGCTGCGGACGTGATGCTCCAGCCCGCCGAACATCTGGGTGAGCGTGTCGTTGACCTCCAGCACGTTGCCGTCGAGGTCGGCGATGCCGATACCGATGGCCGCGCCCTCGAACACCGCGTGGAAGCGGGCCTCGGTGGCGTGCAGCGCCACCTCGGCCTCGCTGCGCGCGGCGAGCGCGGAGCGGGCGATGGCCTCCTGCTCGGCGAGGGTCCGCTCGCGCAGCGCATGGGCGAAACCGGCCGCGAGCACGTGCTGGAGGCGCGAGCAGCGGGCCCGGCACTCCTCCGCGGGCAGGTCCTCCGTACCGCAGTACAGCACCAGATAGGAGTCGATGACGCCGAGCGTACGGCTCAGGGCGTCGGGGTCGGTGCAGTTGGCCGCCACGAGGTCGGCCCCGACTCGCCCGGCGGGTGTGGTGTCGAAGTGACGCGCGTGCAGCGCCTCCTTCAACTCCCGTGCCAGCGGAGTCAGATGTGTTTCGAACTCGGGGCGCGTCAAGGACGTGGCTGTCGACGGGAAGATCGCCCGGCTCCAGATCGTCGCGAAACGCCTGAGTCTGTCCTCCGGGCCGTCCGGGTCCGCCCCGGAGCCCGTCGCCTGCGCCGGAATCCTCACGCCTTGCGTCCCACTCCGGCGAAGCCCGAGTAGGCGTACGGATCTTCCTGGGAGGCGGGGCAGTCGGGCCGCCAGTCCGGCATGGACACCAGGCCGGGCGCGACCATCTGGAAGCCGTCGAAGAACCGTGCCGTCTCCTCGCGGCTCCGCATCACCAGCGGGTTGCGGATCTCCCTGTAGACGTCGACCGCGCCGCCCGCCTGCTCCTGCGGGAGCGGGACACCGTCGTACGAGGCGTGGGTGAGGATGACCAGGCTGCCGGGCGCGAGTGCGTCCCGCAGCTCGGCCACGGCCTTGTACGGCTCGTCCTCGTCCTCCAGGAAGTGCAGTACGAAGACGAGGAGCAGCGCCACGGGCCGGTCCAGGTCGAGCAGTTGGAGAGTCTCGGGACTGTCCAGGATCTGGCGGGGCTTGCGGAGGTCCGCGGCCAGGATGGCGGCGTTGTCGTTGCCGGCGAGGACCGCCTGGCTGTGGGCCACCGCGACCGGGTCGTGATCGATGTAGAGCACCCGGTTGTCGGGGTGGGCGGCCTGGGCGACTTCATGGACATTGCCGTAGGTCGGAATGCCGGATCCGATGTCGAGAAACTGGGAGATGCCTTCGTCCACCGCGAATTTCACCGCGCGGCGCATGAACGCGCGGTTCGTCTTCATGATCGTGGGAAGTCCCGGCATGAAACCCATCGCCCGGCGTGCGGCTTCCCTGTCCACCTCGAAATTGTGCGAACCGCCCAGATAGTAGTCGTAAATGCGGGAAACGCTTGGCATCGATATGTCGATGCCCTGCGGGGCCCAGGCGGGACGCTCCATCGATGTCTCCAACAAGTCGCCACGGAGTCACGGCCGTGTACACGGCCGGTTGTTCGAGCCGAGGCTACTGATCGCCCGCCAAGAGAGCGAGCCCAAACGGAAATTAACGATCCGTTCTTGGTCACACGTCTTGGTCACACGTCAACGGCACATGCAACCGGTCCGCCGTCACACGGGGGCGTGACGGCGGACCGGTGGGCCGGAGCGTGGGCGTGGGGACTACTTGGACGCTCCGACCAGCTCATTGTCGGGGGAGACGGCGTACCAGGTGCCGCCGACGCCCTGACCATTGGTGTCGCCCGGCTTTTTGTCACCGGCGAAGGTGTAGATCGGCGAGCAGTTGAGGGTCTGCTGCTTGATTCCGTCGGGACGGTCGAAGGTCACAAAGCCCTTCGTGGTGACGCCTTCGACATCGTTCTTGGCGACGGGAGCGACCACCGGCCACTTGTCGAGGCAGGCTCCGGTGCAGGCCGTCTTCATGGGCCAGGCGGTGTCCTTGGTGAACCGGTAGACCGTCATTCCCTTCGCGTCGACCACGATGTCACCGAGCTTGGGGTCCTTGCGGACCGACAGGCCCGCGAGGTCGGCCGGGCTGCCGCCCGAGTCGGAGCCCTCGGCGGAGGCCTTCTTGCCGTCGGGCGCCGAGGCGAACCATGTGCCGCCCACACCCTGGCCGTTGGCGTCGCCGGCGCTGGCGTCCTTGGCGTAGCGGTACATCGGCCAGCCGTCGATGGTGAGTTGCTTGGTGCCGTCGGCGCGGGTGACCTCGCCGAGCAGCGCGGCGTCGGTGCCGGCCGGGGCCTTGGCGTCGCCCGCCTTGACGACCGGCCAGGTCTTCTCGCAGTCACCCACGCAGTTCGACTTGGGCGGGCTCGGCGTGTCCTTGTCGAAGCGGTAGAGCGTGAACCCCTCGCTGTCGGTGACGACCTTGCCGAGCTTCTTGCTGTCGAACACGGCGAGTTGCCCCGCCGGCTTGGCCGCGGCGGCCGCCGCCCCTGTCGCTCCTGCTCCTGCTCCCGCGCCCGCGCCGGAGCCGTAGTCGGTGTCGCCGTAACCGGCGGAGCCGGGCTGACCGGCCGGTGAAGCCGCCCCGACAGACTGTCCGTTGGTGTTGGTGCCTGGGTCCTGACCGCACGCCGTCGTCAGGGCCAGTACGGCCGCCGCGGTCACCGCGAGCGAGGCGTTCCGCCAGGTGTTCATGTCAACTCCTGTTGTCAGTGACTCCAGTTGAGGCGCTCGACTGCGCCGCCGTTCATAGCCCTCAATACGGGTCCGGGTGCACGTAGCGTTCAACGCGGCCGAAAAAAACTTCTGACGGACCCCTCACAGGGACCGCCAAATACCCTCGTCCGAGGGAATTTGAAGTACTTCAGGCATGATCTGACCGGATCGGGACCAAGCTCCTGCCCGTGTATGGATCGTTCGTCGGACGGCTGTTGGCAGCCTCCGCACTCATAGCGCTGTCGGCCACTTCCACGCCCGCCTCGGCCCACAGCTGTGCCTACGCCTCCATCGGTCCCGGTGGTTCGGTCTGGGCGGTGGCCGTGGCGGGCAGCGGCGACTGCCGGCCGACCCCGACTCCGACTCCGACTCCTCCCCGGCCGTCCGAGTCCCCGCCCGAACCGACGCCCTCTCCTACGCCACCGGCATCTCCGGAACCGACGCCTCCGGAACCGCCGAAGCCTCCGAGGCCGTCGCCACCGAGGCCGCCGAGCGTCGAACCGGAGCCGCCGGCACCACCGCCGCGGGCCCGGCCGGCCCCTCGCCCGCCCAGGGTGACACCGCCGCCGACGCCAGCGCCCGAGCCGCCGCCGCCTGCGCCGAGCCCGAGGCCGAGCCGTCCGTCGCCGACTCCGTCCGTCGACCCCACGCCACCCCAGGTGGCCATGCCCGCGTACCACAAGGCACCCCGCAAGCAGCCCAAGAGCGGCACCTCGCCGGTTCTCCTGATGCTCCTGATCACGGCCCCGGCCGTGCTCGCCGCGGCCGTATTACGCCCCCGTTCCCGCTGACCGACGGAGACCTCATGTCGGAATGGCTCGTTCTGAGCATCGCTCTGGCCGCTGTCTGCGCGGTCGTCATCACCACCGTCATCGTCAACCACCGTCGTATCGACGAGGACGACGACGATCCCTCCGAAACCCCTGACGTCATGGACTACATGACGATGATGATCGGCGTGGTCTACGCGATCGTGCTGGGCCTCGCGATCGCCGGCGTCTGGGAGGCGCGGGGCGCGGCCCAGGAGTCCGTACGCCAGGAGGCCCAGGCCCTCCACGAGATCCGCGAGCGGGTCCAGGTCTACCCGGCCGACGCCAGGAACCGGATCCGCTCCGACGTGGACGCCTACGTCTCGTACGTCGTCCACACCGAGTGGCCGCACATGTCCGAACACGAGGCACTCGACCCGAAGGGCACGCGGCTGTTCGATCAGCTCCGCCGCGACGTCACCCAGCACGTGCCGCGGACGGACCTGGAGGGCCAGGCGTACCAGCCGCTGCTCGACCAGGTGGCCGCCGCCGACGACGCCAGAGGCTCCCGTGGGGAGAACGCGGGCGCCACCATGCCCGGCGTCGTCTGGGCCGGCCTCATCGGCGGCGCCCTGGTCACGGTGGGGATGATCTTCGTGCTCCAGATCCGCCGCACCTTCCGCGAGCTCCTGCTGGCGGGACTCTTCAGCGTGCTGATCGCCTTCCTGCTCTTCCTCATCTGGGACTTCGACGCCCCCTACGGCCGCGGTATCGGCGCGACGACGGCCCCGTTCCTCGATCTCTTCCCGCAGATCCGTTCGTGACGTCCGGTTCCGACGTCCGGTCCTGACGTTCGGTTCCGACGTCCGGTTCTGACGTTCGGTTCCGACGTCGGCCCGTGACACCGGGCGGTGGCCTCGGCCCGTGACGCCGGGTCATGTTCCCTGCCATGCCTTCGGCCATGACACCGGGGCGTGGCCCGGCACGGGTGTCCGCCGCCCGGGGGACACCCGTGCCCCATTCGCCCGTCAGCGATCGCGGGTGTGATAGGGCGCTCCTAGCGTTTCCGGCATCGAGGCGCATCCCTTGTCCTTTGTGGAAAACGGTTCCGCAGCTGCTCCTCGGGGACCCGGAGGATTGACCATGCGCGCGATACGTGCCGCATCCGCCGCTCTGCTGGGAGTGGCCGCACTCGCACTCACCGCCCCCACGGCGGCGGCCGCGGTCAACGGCGGAAGCACGCAGTTCGGATACACCGTCACCCCCTCCACCGTCGCGCCAGGAGGCAGGGTGACCCTGTCCGTCACCAACTGTGCCTCGTCCGCCACCGCCTCCTCCGCGGTCTTCGACACCGTCACCGTCCCGTCAGGCAGATCGGCCACCGCCACGGTGGACTGGGACGCCAAGCCCGGCGCGTCGTACCGGGTGACCTTCTCCTGCAACGGCACGACGGGTACGAGGACGCTCACCATCGCCCGCGCCCCGTCGCCGACCGGGGCGGTGACGCCCACGGCCAGTTCCACCTCGATTCTGCCCGCGGGTGTCCAGGGCGGTCTCGGCGGCAGCGTCGGCGGCGTGAGCGCCGCGGAGATGGTCGCCGGTACCGCACTGGTGGTCGCGGCGGCCACCGGAACCATCTACACCGTCCGTCGGCGGGCTGACGCCCGCGGACACTGACGCGGCTCACCACCGCGCGTCGCGCCCGTCGCCCCGAGTCCTCTGCCAGGACTCGGGGCGACGGGCGTCTGGGGGCACTCGCGATGTCGGGGCGCTCACGGAGTCGACCGGGGCGGGACGGGCGGACAAGAGCGGCGAGGTCATGGGCGACCGGGGCACGGGCGACCGGTCAGACCCGCACACCGGTCAGACGGCGACGCCTCGCGAGGAACAGCGAACCACCCGCGGCGGCCATGACGACGAGCCCCCCGCCGAACGCCATCTCCGTCGAGCTGGGACCGACGGAACCACCGAGGCCGCCGAGCGCACCGCGTCCGGCGAGCACCTCGAACTGGTGCGTCGCGACTCTGGGGTTGTCGCTGCACCGCACGGCCAGGTTGTAGCGGCCGGGCGTGGCGTTGTCATGGATGCGGGCCGTGGCCGTGGAGTGTCCCGAGGCGTTCACCGACAGCTCCGCCCTCGAGAAGGCGTTGGACGTGACGGTGCCTCCGTGGCCGCAGCCCCGGACGGAGATCTCGATCCGGCTGCCCTGGTGGACCGAGAACGGGTTGACGGTGACATTGGTCGGACCGTTGCTGGCGCCGGCCAGCGGGGCGGAGAGCGCCACGGCCGCGCAGGCGGTCGCGGTCACCGCGAGAGCGCGTGAAGCACGCATCGTTGAACCTCCAGCGGAAGACGCCCCAAAGCGGTGCTCCGGGAAATTCGACGAGTACGCCTTCCATGACGAACCCTCACCGGATGATCCAATCGCCGCATTTCGGCACTGGTCCACCCCGGTGAGGCGACACGCCGAGGAACGCGCCTCCGCCTGACGGAGCCGCAGGTCACAGACCGTCAGAAGTTTTTGTACGCCGCCTACTCGGATGGGCCATCGCGGCGGGACCGGCCACCCGTTCGCCCGCCAGTGATCGCCACCGGGACGGTCCGCGCTTAGCGTGCCCCCAGGTGCCCACGAAGGGAGAACCATGGGCCAGGACCACAGCGCCCAGCAGTCGAGGAAACGCTCTCCCTGGGGCGTACTGGCTCTTGTCATGCTTACCGGCCTGGCGATGATGCGGAACGGGGTGGACACACCGCTGGGGCCCCCGCAGCCGGCGGCGGCCGCCTCGCTGGACAACCAGGCCGACCCGGCGGTGGCCGCCACCGTGCCCCTCCCGGTCGTGAAACCGCTGCCGTACGCGCCGATGTCCCGGGTACGGATCCCCGCGATCAAGATCGACGCACCGGTCGTGGACGTGGGGCTCGACCAGAACGGCTGGATCGCGGCCCCGCCGCCGCAGGACCCCAATCTGGCGGGCTGGTACCAGAACGGCGTCGCCCCCGGCCAGCGTGGCACAGCGGTGGTCGTCGGGCATGTCGACAACAAGGGCGGGCCCGCGGTGTTCTTCGGGCTCGGCTCGCTGGAGAAGGGGCAGCACGTCGAGGTGAGCCGCTTCGACGGCCGGACAGCGGTGTTCGAGATCTACGGCGTCGAGGTCTTCTCCAAGAACGGCTTCCCCGGACCTCAGGTCTACGGCGACACCGGTCACGCCGAACTCCGGGTGATCACCTGCGGCGGCACCTATTCGAAGGCGAACGGCTACGACGGGAATGTCGTCGTCTTCGCCCGGCTGGTCAAGACCCGCTGACCAGCCGGGAGCGGGGCGGGCGGGGCGGCCCGGCTCAGCGGTGCGGTACGGCGATGCGGTAGCCCTCGTCCAGCAGCTGCGGCAGATAACGGCGCAGCGCCGCCACGCTCTGCGTACGGTCGCCGCCCGCGTCGTGCGAGAGGATGACGACCCCGGGGCCCGCCCCGTCCAGCACCCTGCTGACGATGCTGTCCGCCGGAGGAGGCGGGGTGGTCCAGTCGTGACTGTCGACGGTCCAGGCGAGCGGTTCCATGCCCAGTTCGGCGCCGAGTTCGAAGGAGTGCCGGTTCCAGGCGCCGTAGGGCGCGCGGTACCACAGGGGTGCGGTGCCGATGGCCTTCTCGATGGCCTCGCTGGTCCGCTCCATCTCGCTGCGGATCTCCGACCTGGCGAGTTTCGTCATCCGCGGGTGCGACCAGGTGTGGTTGCCGATCACATGCCCGTCGTCGGCGATCTCCCGCAGCAGATCGGGGCTCGATTCGACCATCTCCCCGCAGACCAGGAACATCGCGCGCACGTCGTGCTCGCGCAGGGTGCGCAGGATGCCGGGCGTGTAGGCGGGGTCGGGCCCGTCGTCGAAGGTGAGCACCATGGTGTGACCCAGCTCGGGGAACTCCAGGAAAGGCACCTGACGTACCGGGGGCGGGTTCCTGCGGCTGCCGGGCAGTACGACTTCCGTCATCGGATCCAGCCGGTACGCGGAGGGCCTGAGGGCCGCGGCCGCCTTCGGCCCCGCCGCCGGAGCCGGAGCCGGGGGGCGGCCCGGCGTGCCGGCCTGACCCGCGGTCAGGATCCGGGCGGTGACGGCGGCGCCGAGGCAGGCCGCGATCCGAAGGACGGTACGGCGTCCCGGAACCAGCTGATCGTTTTTCATGATTAATAGCTCGCACGGGGGATGCTCCGTGCCGCTCAGCAACACCGGCAATCCGGGGTAATGCACCCGATGGGATGAGCTGTGCCGGGGCGAGGAACCAAGCCCTGCTCCGGTGGAACAGCGGTGCGCCGGTGGAACGGTGGCGCTCCACCGGTGGCGCCCCTGTGTTCGATGGCCCGACGGTCGTCGGCCCAAGACTCCGCAGAGGCCCGGCACGGACCGCCCCGAGGGACACCGCCCGCGAGCTGTGCTTCAGGAGCGGATAGCCTGCCTGCCGTGACTGAGCAGCAGCCCACTCAATTCGAACGCGGAACCGACGGCCCCAAGGTGATCGTCGCCGGTGTGGACGGATCACAGTCCTCTTTCCGCGCGGCCGCGTACGCCGGCGGCCTCGCCAGGCGGCAGAACGCGCTGCTCGCCATCGTCTATGTGCAGCCGGTACTGCCCGCGGGCGCCGCCCTCGGCGCCCCGGTCGCGGAGACGACCGGGGAGATCGCCGAGGCGCTGGTGGCGGAGCTCCGCGTGGCCATAGAGCGGGTCAGGGATGTCTGGGACGTCCGCTGGGAGTTCCACACCTTCCACGGCGACCCGTACAACGGGCTGGTCAGCGCTGCCGACGAACTGAAGGCGGATGCCGTGGTGGTCGGCGCCTCGGAATCGGCGGGGCACCGGTTGATCGGATCGGTGGCGGTACGGCTGGTCAAGGCCGGGCGCTGGCCGGTCACGGTCGTCCCGTAGCCGTAGTGGTGCCATAGCCGGAATCGGAACCGACACCCCGAACCGCAACCAGCACGGCACCGGCACCCGAAACGGCGTCGAGTCCCTCCGCGGCGCACTACCTCGCCATGGACAGGCCGTCGACCGCCGCGCCACGGCTGAGCACCGCCGCGCTGATCTCCTCCTGGACCTCGCTGTAGTCGTCCCGGTCGGGATCCTCGCGTACGGCCTCCGGCAGATTGACCACGCGCATGGTCCCCAGATCCATCATCTGCGGGATGAACTCGGCCCTCTTCACCGGCCAGCGCTCCCCCTTCACCGCGGGCGGCTCGAAGGTGAACCGGCCGATCGAGCCGTGGTTGCCGCGCGAGTCGAGCTCGCCGTCGTCGTTGGTCATGGTGCCGGCGATCTGGTCACCCATCCCGTAGATGATCCAGACGCCGTTGACCTGCTCGTACGCCTGGGGTACATGGGCGTGGGTGCCGAGGATCAGATCGATGTCGGGCCGGCCGCCCGTGCGGGACGCGGTGAGCTTCCTGCCGAGATCGAGCTGGTCCTCGTCGGGGGCCGTCTGCCACTCGGTGCCCCAGTGGACACTCACCACGACGACATCGGCGCCGGCCTTCCGGGCCGCGCGGGCATCGGCGATGATCTTCCGCTCGTCGGTGAGGGAGACCGCCCAGGGCTGTCCGTCGGGCAGTGAGGAGTCGTTGGTGCCGTAGGTGTACGCGAGTTGGGCGACCTTGGCGGCGCCCGCCGTCATCAGGGCGGGGCGGGCGGCCTCTGCGGCCGAGCGGGCCGAGCCCGCGTGTTTGACGCCCGCCTTGTCGAGGGCGTCCAGGGTGCGGCGCACGCCCTCGGATCCGTCGTCCAGGGCGTGGTTGGAGGCCGTGGAGCAGGAGTCGTAGCCGGTGTCCCGCAGGCCCTGCGCGATCTGGGGCGGTGATACGAAGTCGGGGTAGCCGCTGAACGGGCCGTTCTCCTCCCCGTACACGGTCTCCATGTGACAGATCGCCACATCGGCGCCGGACACCACCGGCTTCACGGCGGCGAGCATCGGAGCGAAGTCGTAGCCGTCCCCGCCCGCGTCGATGTTGGCCTGCCTGATGACGGACTCGTGCGGCAGGACATCGCCGGAGGCGACGAGTGTGAATCCGCCGGGTGGCTCCGCGCCCTCCGCCGCGGCGGGCCCCGCGGCGCCCTGGTGCGGCGCCCGGTCGGAGGCGGGGATCCGCTCGGGTCCGGCGCAGGCCGCCGCCGTTCCGATGAGCAGCGCCACAGCAGCCACCACTCCTTTGCGCATACGTTTCGTCATCGGCCAGGCTCCGTTTTTCCGGGGATACCGTCCCGATGAATCCATATAGTCGCATAAATGGATGTCAAGTAACCAAGCCGACAAGAGCCCCCAAAGGGCCCAAACGCCTCGGCCGGACCGTTCACCGCACCGCTCGCCGCAGTGAGCGACCGCTCGTCGCAGACCTCTGTGCGCCGCCTGTCCTCAGGCGTCGCTATGCGTTCGGATACGCCGGGTGGCGCGATCTCGCCACGACAGCGATCCCGGCGGGGAAAGGGCGTTCACGATGACCACGGCTACGTCAACGGAGACGGCCGACGAGCGGGTTCTGGCGGAGCTTCAGCGTGAACACGGACCCGCCCTGCTGAACTTTCTGCTCGGGCTGACGTACGGCGACCGGCAGCGCGCCGAGGATCTGCTCCAGGAGACGCTGGTACGTGCCTGGCAGCACCCCGAGGCGTTCGACGGGCCCTTCGACTCCATGCGGCCCTGGCTGTTCACCGTCGCGCGCAGGCTGGCGATCGATGCCCGCCGGTCCCGGATGGCGCGGCCTCCGGAGGTCAGCGACGGGATCCTCGCCGCCACCCCCGATCCGGAGGACCATACGGAGAGCACGGTCGCGGTGCTCGACGTACGGGAGGCGGTGAGGGCCCTCAGCCGCGAACACCGTGCGGTGCTGGCGCAGATCTACTTCCGCGGGCTGAGCGTGGACGAGACCGCGCGGGTACTGGGGATCCCGCCCGGCACGGTCAAGTCCCGCTCGTACTACGCCCTTCGGGCACTGAGCCGGTCCCTGCCCGGCTACAGCAGGTCGTCCTCGTCGAAGAGCGCGAGCAGCGACGGCACTTCGGCCACCTCCAGATAGGCGGCGCCGCACGGGTCACAGCCGGCCAGATGGTCCACGACCCGAAGGTCCTCCTCGGGCGCGAGCGCTCCCAGCACATAGGCGCCGAGGAGCGGCCGTACATGTGGGCCGCAATCGGCCGTTCCAGCATCGGTCGCGTCACCGTCGGCCACACCCGTCACAATCCGCTCCCGTCCGCCGTCCGATCCTGCCCTTCTGGCCACGCGCGGCGGTCTCCGCCGGTTCAATGCTCCCTGAAGCACGCTTCGGAGGAAGAAACAAAGGAAGGCGGAAAAGCGATGCGTCCGGACAGTACCGAAGGGGCTGATGGTGGTGATCTGCTGGTGCCGATGGCATGGATGTACGCCGAATACCTCGCCGACGAACTGCTGCGCACCGGCGATCTCATGCCGCCCACGACGCTCGAGTACCGGGCGGGCCGGGACGCGCTGGCCCTGACCATTTTCCTCACCGACGGCTCGGTGGGCGGCCCGCGGATGGTGGCGCACATGGAGGAGTGGCGCTCCCTCACCGCGTACGGGACCTGCTGGCAGGAGTGGGTCTGCGGGCGCCTCGACCGTCTTGAGGCGGTCGCCTTCGAGGCCGGCACGCGCAGCCGTGACCCGGACCTGGAGCTGGCGGGCGCGGCCTGGCGGTGGCTGGAGGAGACGGAGTTGCTGGCGCCGGATCTCGACGCGGTGGGACCGGCGGGCGACGACCCGTTCGGGACCGGCGAGGAGGGACCGCAGGTGTGGACGCCGGCCTGGCAACTGGGCCTGCCGCTGGGGCATCTGGCGATCCATCTGTTCTGATGCCCCGTCCGATTCCGAAGCGGCGCAGTGGCCGCGCCGCGGGAATCGTCCGTCGTTGACGGTTCGTCCGTCGTGGCGGTTCGTCCGTCACGTGCCGTGCACACCCGCGCGGTACTTGGGGATCCGTACCGTGATCTTCATTCCGGCTGCGACGCCCGTCTCGATGACCAGGCCGTACGCGTCCCCGTACACCTGGCGCAGCCGTTCGTCCACATTGAGCAGCCCGATTCCGGTGGACACGCCGCCCTCGCCGCGCAGAATCCGGCGCAGCCGGTCCGGCTCCATGCCGACCCCGTCGTCCTCGATCACCACCTCGGCCTCGGCTCCGGCGTCGAGTGCGCTGATGGTGATACGGCTTGTGGTGGAGGCCCCTTCGAGCCCGTGCTTGACCGCGTTCTCGACGAGCGGTTGCAGACAGAGGAACGGCATGGCGACGGGCAGCACCTCCGGTGCGACCTGAAGCGTGACCGAGAGCCTCTCGCCGAACCGGGCCCGGACGAGAGCCAGATACTGGTCGATGGAGTGCAGTTCGTCGGCGAGCGTGGTGAAGTCACCGTGACTGCGGAACGAGTAGCGGGTGAAGTCGGCGAATTCCAGCAGGAGTTCACGGGCTCGCCCGGGGTCGGTGCGGACGAACGAGGCAATGGCGGCAAGCGAGTTGAAGATGAAGTGCGGGGAGATCTGGGCGCGCAGCGCCTTGATCTCGGCCTCGATCAGCCGGGTGCGGGAGCGGTCCAGCTCGGCCAGTTCCAGCTGTACGGAGACCCAGCGCGCGACCTCGCCCGCGGCGCGGGCCAGAACGGCCGACTCGCGCGGCGCGTAGGCGACGAGAGTGCCGAGCACCCGGTGGTCGACGGTCAGCGGGGCGGCCACGCCCCAGCGCAACGGACAGTCGAGGTCGTCGCAGCCACTGGCGAAGGCCGTACCGCGGCCGCTGCCGAGCAGTCCGTCGACCTGTTCCATCACGTGTGTGCCGTGGTGCTCGCCGAGACCGTCCCAGGCGAGGACCCGCTCGCGGTCGGTGAGGCACAGCGCGTCGGTGCCCAGCAGGGACCGCAGCCGGTGGGCCGCCTTGCGGGCGCTCTCCTCGGTGAGACCGGCCCGTAGCGGAGGCGCGGCGAGCGAGGCGGTGTGCAGGGTCTCGAAGGTGGCGTGTTCGACGGGGGTTCCGACGTCGCTGATCCGCTCGGGGCGCGCGGTGCGGCGGCCGAGCAGGAAGCCGCCCGCCAGCAACAGCGGGCCGAGGACGATGAGTACGGCGAAGGCCTCCCCACTCATCGCGTACGCCCCGTACTGCCGCCGGTGCCGCCCGCGCAGTCCGGGCCGGCGCGGCCGCCCGGCATCAGGGCCTCCGGCAGATGGAAGCGCGTCATGGCGGCGTTGGTGCCGGGAGGTATCCGGTCGGGCGTGGCGAGGGACACCAGGATCATCGCGAGGAAGCCGACCGGCACCGACCAGACGGCGGGCCAGGCGAGCAGCGCGTGCGGCCAGCCGGACCGTACGGTCCCGCTCACCGTGATCATCGTGGCCGCGAACGCGAGACCGCCGCCGAGGAGCAGCCCGGCGACGGCACCGGGCGGGGTGAGCCGCCGCCACCAGATGCCGAGCACCAGCAGCGGGCAGAACGACGACGCGGAGACCGCGAAGGCCATGGCCACCGAGTCGGCCACGGGCATTCCGCTGACCAGCAGCGATCCACCGAGCGGTACGGCCATGGCGAGCGGCGTGGCCAGCCGGAAGTGCCGTACGCCGCGCGACGGGAGGACATCCTGGGTGAGGACTCCCGCGACGGCCATGGTCAGGCCGGAGGCCGTGGAGAGGAACGCGGCGAAGGCCCCGCCCGCGACCAGCGCGCCGAGCAGGTCTCCGCCGAGTCCGCCGATCGCCCGCTCGGGCAGCAGCAGTACGGCGGCGTCGGCGTCTGTGCCGTACGGGAGTTCGGGTACGTACAGCCTGCCCAGAGCGCCGTAGACGGGCGGCAGCAGATAGAACGCGCCGATCAGCGCCAGCACGACGACGGTGGTGCGGCGCGCGGCCCGGCCGTTGGGGCTGGTGTAGAAGCGGACGACGACATGGGGCAGCCCCATCGTGCCGAGGAAGGTCGCCACGATCAGTCCGTAGGTCGCGTACAGCGGATGGTCGGCGCGTCCCGCGACGGCGGCCGTCACATCGAGATCGGCACCCGGGCGGTCGTCGCCCTGCCAGGCCAGCAGCAGGAAGAGGGCGGGGACGAGCAGCGCGGTGAGCTTGAGCCAGTACTGGAATGCCTGGACGAAGGTGATGCTGCGCATGCCGCCCGCGGCGACCGCCACCACCACGACCAGCGCGACGAGCACCCCGCCGAACCAGTCGGGCGCCCCGGTGAGGATCTTCAACGTCATTCCCGCGCCCTGGAGTTGGGGCACCAGGTAGAGCCAGCCGGCTCCCACCACGAACACGCTCACCAGTCGGCGCACCGGACGGGATTCGAGCCGTCCCTCGGCGAAATCCGGGAGGGTGTACGCCCCCGAGCGGCGCAGCGGGGCGGCGACGAAGACCAGGAGGACCAGATAACCGGCGGTGTAGCCGACCGGGTACCAGAGCATGTCCGGACCGTGCAGCAGCACCAGGCCCGCGATGCCCAGGAAGGAGGCGGCGGAGAGGTATTCGCCGCTGATCGCGGCGGCGTTGAGCGCGGGTCCGACCGTACGGGAGGCTACGTAGAAGTCAGAGGTGGTACGGGATATCCGCAGCCCGAAGCCGCCCACGAGCACGGTGGCGAGTACGACGACGACGATGGCCGTCACCGTGTAGCTCTGGCTCACGGGACGGGCCGGCCCTTCACGAGCCGGGCGAAGTCGCGCTCGTTGCGTTCCGCGCGCCGTACGTACCACCAGGCGAGGAGGGTGAGCAGTGGGTAGGCGGCGAAGCCGAGCACAGACCAGACCACCGTCGCGTCGCGGAGCGTGGCGAAGGCGAGCGGCAGTGTGCCGGCGACCAGGACGAGTACGCCGAACGCCGTGAGCCCGGCCCGGAGTTGACTGCGCATCAGAGAACGGACATAGGCATCGCCGAGCGCGGTCTGTTCCTCGATCTCGGCCTGGGCCCGGTAGCGCGGCAGAGGGCGTACGCGACGGGGCTCACCGGTGACGACCTCGCGCCGGGGCGCGGGCTGCCGGGGCATGGACGAGCGAGGCGCCGACGTGCGGGGCGCCGACTGCCGGAACGTGGACGAGCGGGACATGGGCTCTTCCGTCATGGTGCCTCCTCCCCGTCCGGCCGGCCCGGTCGCCCGGAGTGTACGCAGCCCGGCGTCGCGGCGGGAAGGCCCTGGTCAGCGCCCGCCCTGCCGCATCAGCAGATCGCGCAGGGCGCGGGAGTGGCGTCGGCTGACGGCCAGCTCCGCGTCACCGACGCGAACGCTCATCGCGCCCGCGTCCAGGCGCAGTTCGTCGATCCGGGCCAGGGCGACGAGATGGCGGCGGTGGATCCGTACGAACCCGCGGGCCCGCCAGCGCTCCTCCAGCGTGCTGAGCGGGATCCGCACCAGGTGGCTGCCGGTGTCGGTGTGCAGCCGGGCGTAGTCGCCCTGCGCCTCGGCATAGGCGATGTCCTCGACGGCCACGAAGCGGATCACACCGCCCCGTTCGACCGGTATCTGGTCGGTGGGCTGGGCGGGCAGCGGCGCCCGCTCCCCCACCAGTTCCGCGACCCGGCGGACGGCCTCGGCGAGCCGCTCCTTGCGGACGGGTTTGAGGACGTAGTCGACGGCCTTCAGGTCGAAGGCCTGGACGGCGAAGTCCTCGTGGGCGGTGACGAAGACGATCAGCGGGGGCTCGGCGAAGCCGGCCAGCAGCCGGGCGACATCGAGTCCGGTCAGCCCGGCCATATGGATGTCGAGGAAGACCACATCGACGGCGGCGGAGTCGCCTGCGCCCGCGTCGAGCGCGGCCCCGATCCGGCGCAGCGCGTCCGTGGCACCGGTCGCCCCCTCGGCGGCGCGGATCCGCGGATCGGCCCGGAGCAGGTAGAGCAGCTCTTCGAGGGCGGGTTCTTCGTCGTCCACGGCCAGTACACGCAGCATGTGCCGGAGTTTAGGTCCTGCCCGGCCGGTCTTGCGGGCGCGGCAGAGATCGGCCGGACAGGACCTGCATATGCCTTGAATGAATCCGGGCTCCGGTACGTACCAGACATCATGCGGACCTTGGACCTCCATCGCGATGTCGGCGCCTACGCACTTGGCGTGCTCGACGCCCCGGACGCCTTCCGCTTCGAAGATCATCTGATGGAATGCCCGCAATGCACCCTGTTGCTGGCCGACTTCGACGGATTGAAGACACAGCTCGACACGTTCGCCCGGCGGACTCCCGAGGGGATGACGCCGGTAACGGGCGCGGACCCGGAGCTGCTGACCAAGCTGCTCGGCAGTACGGCGGCCGAGCGGCGCAGGGGCCGCAGGCGGCGGTTCGCGCTGGTGGCCGTGGCGGCGGTGCTCGCCGTGGGCGCTCCGCTCGCCGTCCTCAGCGCGTCTTCGCGGCAGGAGGTACTGCTGGCAACTCCCCTGACGGCGCGGTGGGCCGCGTCGGACCGGGCGGCGGGGACATCGGCCGTGGTGACCGTCGTGGAGAGGGACTGGGGGACGGATGTCGGACTCGAACTGGTCCGCCCCGCCGACTCCGGAGTCTGCTCCCTGGTCGCGGTGGGGCAGGACGGGTCGCAGGAGACGGTGACGACCTGGGCTGCCCGTACGGGCAGCAGGAAACCACTGGTCATCCGGGGCGGGGCGGCACTGCGGCGGGGCCAGATCGACCACTTCGAGGTGCGGTGCACGGACGGCGTCAGGCTGGTGGTCATCGGCGGATGACCGGGGTCCGCGCCGCGCGACGTACGGAACCTACCGGCGACGCCGCCCCCCAATTGCCGGTCGGTCTTATTGCCGGTCGGTCTTATTTGAGTCGGTCTTACTTGAGGAGCCGGGACATTCTGCGGTCGGCGAGCAGTTTGCCGCCCGTCTGGCAGGTGGGGCAGTACTGGAGCGAGGAATCGCTGAACGAGACCTCCCGGATGGTGTCACCACAGACCGGGCAGGTCTCGCCGGTACGGCCGTGCACCCGCAGTCCGCTCTTCTTCTCCGCCTTGAGCCGCCCCGCCGCGACCCCGTGCGAGCGCTCGATCGCCTCACTCAGAGTGGACCGCATCGCCTCGTAGAGGACCGTGATCTCCTCCTCGGAGAGGTTCTTCACCGGCTTGAACGGCGACATTTTCGCGGCGTGCAGAATCTCGTCGCTGTACGCGTTCCCGATCCCCGCGATGAGCCGCTGGTCCCGCAGGGCGCCCTTGAGCTGCCGGTGTTCACCGGCGAGCAGCCGGGCGAAAGCGGCGCGGTCGAAGGAGTCGTCCAGCGGATCGGGACCGAGCCGCGCGATGCCGGGGACGTCCGCCGGGGCGCGTACGACGTGGACCGCGAGGCGCTTGGTGCTGCCCGCCTCCGTCAGATCGAACCCGTCCCCCTCGCTGAGCACGACCCGCAGCGCGAGCGGTCCCTTGCCGGGCCGCGGCGGGGCGGCCGGGAACGAGTCCTTCCAGCGCAGCCAGCCCGCGCGGGCGAGATGGATCGCGACATGCAGTCCGGCGTCGCCCGCGACGATGTCGAGGTACTTGCCGTGCCGGGCGACGGAGGTGACCGTGACTCCTTCCAGCGCGGAGACGGGCGGGTCATAGGTCTTGAGGACGTTGACCGTCAGGGGCAGGACGCGGACGATCTCCTTGCCCACCAGCTGGGCGTCGAGGAATTCTCGCAGCGCTTCGACCTCGGGTACTTCCGGCATGCGTCCAGCGTGCCGCAGGCCCCGTACCACCGCGCGGTGAGCCGGTGGACCTGCCGGCGGGCCGCGACCACGCGATGCCGCCCGCGGATGAGCCGCAGGACCTGTTCACAGGCCGTACACGCGCCGCGCGGTGGTCCCGAAGACCGCGTCGCGCTCGTCCTCGCTCAGCCCGTCGGTCACCGTCCGGGCCGCGTCGAGCACCTCGCCGTACGTGGCGGCCAGCCCGCACACCGGCCAGTCGGAACCGAACATCAGCCGTCCGGGCCCGAAGGAGTCCAGGACCACGTCCGCGTACGGCCGCAGCACGTCGGCCGTCCAGGAGTCCCAGGCGGCCTCGGTGACCAGCCCGGAGAGCTTGCAGACGGTGTTGGGGCGGGCGGCCAGCGCTCGGATCCGGCCCGCCCACGGCTCCGTCTCGCCCATGGCGACCGGTGGTTTCGCCAGGTGGTCGAGGACGAGAGTGAGGCCGGGCAGCAGCTCCGCGGCCCTGATCGCCGCGGGCAGCTGGTGCGGGAGGACGAGCAGGTCGTACGCGAGCCCCGCCGCCGCGACCGCGGCGAGCCCACGCAGGACGTCCGGGCGCAGCAGCCACCGCGGATCGGGTTCGCCCTGCACCTGGTGGCGGATCCCCACGAGCCGGTCCCCGCCGGGCAGTCCGCGCAGCGCGGCGAGAGTGTCCGCGATGCCGGGCGCGGTGAGATCGGTCCAGCCGACGACCCCCGCGACGAGGTCACTGCCTGCGGCGGCCGCCAGGAATTCCGGTGTCTCCTCGGGGACACCGATGGTCTGGACGAGAACGGTCGCCGTCACTCCGGCTGCCCGCGCCTCCGTCTCCAGCTCGCCGAGGGTGAAGTTCCGGCGGATCGGCGCCATCGCGGGGCCGGTGATCCAGTCCTGGTCGCGTACGGACAGATCCCAGATGTGGTGGTGGGCATCGACGAGGGCCGGCCGGGGCATCGGACGTCAGAGCTCCCAGACCACGGGCAGTCCGGCTGCGGCGCCGCCCTCGGAGTAGTCGTGCACGACATCGAGCAGCTCGGCCATCCTGGCCTGCCAGGCGATATTGACCGGCAGCCGCTCCAGCGCGGCGAGCAGGCGTGCGTAGTCCTCGCACTCCAGCAGATGGAAGAGATCGGTACCACTGCGCCAGATCGTCCAGGAGGTGGCGCCGGCCGCGCGGATCGCGCCGGTGAGTTCGGCGGGCACTTCGCGGTGCGCGGCCTCGTACTCCGCGACACGGTCGGCGCGGACCCGGGTGTGCAGAGCGACTCTCATGACGCGGCTCCGCCCTCGGCCGTCGGTTCTCCGGGCGCGGGCTCCTCACTCAGCAGGCCTTCGGCGCGCAGCTCCGCCCACAGCTCTTCGGGAACGGTACGGCCGAGGAGGTCGGCCACGTCCCGCACCTCGGCCGCGGATCTGGTGCCGACCAGGACGCCGGCGACGGCCGGCTGGCGCAGCGGGTAGTGCAGCGCGGCGGCGCGCAGGGGGAGTCCGTACCGCCGGGTGACGGCGTCCATGCGCAGGGCCCGGTCGAGCAGGGCGGGCGGTGCGGCGGTGTAGTCGTACGTCGCGCCGGGGCGCGGGTCGGCGAGCAGGCCCGAGTTGAAGACCCCGCCGACGATCACGCTCCGGCCGCGCGCCCCGGCCTCGGGCAGCAGTCCGGTCAGCGCCGACTGGTCGAGCAGGGTGAAGCGCCCGGCGCACAGGACGACATCGACGTCGGTGTCGCGGAGGAAGCGGGTGAGCATCGCGGTCTGGTTCATCCCGGCTCCGATCGCACCGACGACCCCTTCGGCGCGCAGCCTCTCCAGGGCCGGATAGGCCTGCTTGAAGGCTTCGTCCTCGTGGTCGTCCGGGTCGTGCAGATAGACGATGTCGACACGGTCGAGGCCGAGCCGCCCGAGGCTGTCGTCCAGGGCGCGTCGTACCCCGTCGGCGCTGAAGTCCCATACGCGGCGGTGCGTGGCCGGTACGGCGAAGCCATGGGCGAGATCGTCGCCCGCCGACGTGGTGTCGCTCACGGCTTCGAGGCGTCGGCCCACCTTGGTGGAGAGGGTGTACGAGTCGCGCGCCCGGTCCCGCAGCGCTTCGCCGAGCCGCTGTTCGGAGAGCCCGAGGCCGTAGTGCGGTGCGGTGTCGAAGTAACGGATGCCCGCGTCCCAGGCGGCGTCGACCGCTGCCAGGGCCTGCTCGGCGGAGACCGGGGTGTAGAGATTTCCGATCCCGGCCGCCCCGAAGGACAGTCCGCTCACGCTGACCGCACCGCGTCCGAGCGTGGTGTGCCGCATACCGCTACCGCCTCCCGAAGGTGGTCCGCCGTTCGATCACGATGAATATTCATCGGATGGCTGACAGGCCGTCAACACCCCGGGAGGAGCTTCTACGGCTCTTTCGGAAGCGAACTGTCCGATCTTTCGGCAGCGGCCTGTCCGATCCGCCTGACGCGCCCGGTCTTCCTGCCCCGGCTCACCTTCCTCATCAGGATGATCCGCCGGCCTGTCCCACGTGTCCGGTGGCCTGGAGCAGCTCTGCCAGTTCGTCGTTCATGCCCCGCGCCAGCCGGTCGAGATCGGGTACGGCCTTGCCGTCGGCGACCAGTCCCACATGCACCCGCCCGCCGTACGTGGACATCGCCACCGCCAGGGACTGTCCGCGCGCCAGGGGCGCCATCGGATACACCTCGCGCAGTGGGCAGCCGCCCAGCGAGAGTGTCGAGCGCGGCAGCGGCACGCTCGTCACCAGGATGTCGAAGAGGATTCTGGCCGCGCTGCCCGCCAGCGGCGCCCCGATCCGGTGGGCGAGCGGCGGCAGTTGGTCGGCGAGGACGGCGACGGCCCCGGCCCCCCGCGACGGGCCGCCGGACTTGTTGCGGTCCATGCCCCGGCGGACGGCGGCGAGCCTGGCCCGGGGGTCGGCCTCGGCGACCGGCAGGCCGAGGAGATAGGCGGAGAACTTGTTCCCGGAGCCGGGCTGGCTGCCGGGACGGCGCCGGGAGACCGGCACCAGCGCGCGTGGAGAGGCCGCGGGCAGCTGGTCACCCCGTTCGAGCATCCAGCGGCGCAGCGCCCCGGCCACTGTCGCGAGCAGGACATCGTTGGCCGTGCCACCGGTGCTTCTGCGGATGCGCCGGACGTCCTCCAGGTCGAGTACGGCGGTGGCGAGCCGGCGCGTACCGCTGGACCCGGCAGTGAGGGCGGGCGTTCCTCGTGGGTCGAGCCGGCTGGCCCGTACGACCGAGGCTCCGATGCCGACCGCGCGGCCCAGCTCCTCGATCCGGCCCCGGGCCAGCCCCGCCACCTGCCAGGGTCCCGGCAGCCAGGAACGGGGCGGCACGGGCCGCACCTTGCGCACCCCGGCCGCCCGCGCGTCGGCGATCTGGTCGAAGATGCCCGCGCCGATGGCGACCGCGCGCATGCCGTCCGCCAGGGCGTGGTGCAGCTTCACGAGGACGGCGAAGGGCCGGCCGGCCGCCGTGTCCTCTCCCCCGGCCGGACCCCGCTCCGTCAGGACGTACATCTCCCAGGGCGGGATGCCGCGCTCCAGCGGCCGTTCCATCAGCTCTCCGGCCAGCCGCGCGGCCTCCGCCTCGAAGTCGCCTTCGGGCAGGGACAGCGTCCTGACATGCCGTCGTACGTCGAAGTCCTTGTCCACCGCCCAGGCCGCGCCGCCGACCGGCAGCCAGACGCCCCGTACCCGCATCCGGAGCCGGGGAATGGCGGCGGCCCGTGCGGCGAGCAGCTCCAGCACACCCGCGCCGTCCGGCGTTCCGGGCGTCGTGGTGAAGAAGGCCAGCGCACCGAGGTGCATGGGATGGTCGGCTGATTCGAGGTGCCAGAAAGCCAGATCGAGAGGTGCCAGCAGCTCGGTGGTCAAAGAAACCCCAGATCCTGGAAGGTGAGGAGTGCGGGAACACAGACAATCGCCAATTGTCCGTTACGTTCAAGTACGATCAAAGCGCGATCAGTTAACGATGTGTTTCGCTCAATGTGGTGAGCGTTCCGGGACGATGAACTCGCACCACACGCACTTGCCGCTGCCGCGCGACTCCACTCCCCACTCGTCCGCCAGCTGATCCACGAGCAGCAGCCCCCGGCCCGAGACCCCCGACTCACCGGCCTCGCGGCGATGCGGCAGCGCACTGGACCGGTCCTCGACCTCGACCCGCAGCCGCCGCTCCGCCCCGGGCAGCACCCGTACGACCACGATCGCTCCGTTGTCGGTGTGCACCAGCGCGTTGGTGATCAGCTCGTCGGCGGCCAGTTCGATCTCGTCCGCACGCTGCCTCGCTCCCCAGGCACTCACCGCCGCCCGGATCATGTGCCGTGTGGTGCTCAGCACCTCCGGATCGCCCTGGCCGACATGCTGCTGGAGCCGCCCGCCGGTCCTCGGGGACCGGGCGCCGCCACGGCGCAGCAGCAGGACGGCGGCGTCGTCCTCGCCGCCCTGTTCGTCCACCGCCCCGCAGAGCTGATCGGCCAGCAGCTGAAGATCGTGCGGCCCGTCCCGTACCAGCCCGGCCAGCAGCAGCATCCCGTCGTCCAGATCCGCGCCCGGCTGCTCCACCAGTCCGTCGGTGTAGAGCAGCAGAGTCTGGCCCGGGTCCAGCTCGATGGTCTCCACGGGGTAGTCGAGCCAGCCGAAGAACGCCGAGAGACCCAGCGGCATCCCGCCGGGCACCGGCAGCCTGCGGCAGCTTCCGTCGGTGTCCCTGATCAGCGGGTCGACATGGCCGGCCCGGACCAGCTGGACCACTCCCGTCGACAGATCGGCCTCCACGTAGGTGCAGGTCGCGAAGCGGTCGGTGTCCAGCTCGTGCAGGAAGACCGACGCCCGGGCCATCACCGTGGCCGGCGCGTGTCCTTCGGCGGCGTACGCCCTGAGCACGATGCGCAGCTGGCCCATGACGGCGGCCGCGTGGGTGTCATGGCCCTGCACGTCCCCGATGACCGCCCCGACCCGGCCACCGGGCAGCGGGATGACGTCGTACCAGTCGCCGCCGATCTCCTGGCCGAGCCGGGCCGAGCGGTACCGGACCGCGATCTCCGCCCCGGACACGGCGGGGATCCGGCGCGGCAGCATCGCCTGCTGGAGCCCCTCCGCGAGGTCGTGGTCCTGCTCGAAGAGCATGGCGCGCTGAAGGCTCTGGGCGATGCTGCTGCTGAGAGTGACCAGCAGGTTGCGGTCCTCGGCGGTGAATCCGTTCTTGTCGCGGTAGAGCAGTCCGAGCGCGCCGATGGGACGTGCCTGGGCGATCAGCGGGAGATAGGCGGCGGCGTTGATCGCGAGCTCACTGATGTGCGGCCACAGCAACGGGTAGGAGGCCGCGAACTCCTCGGCGGACTCGATGAAGCGGGGAACCAGTGTCCGCAGCACCTCGCTCATCGGGTATCCCTCGTCGATCCGCGTGATGCGCGTCCCCGGCACGTAGGAACCGTCGGGCCCCTCGGCGACCAGACGGATGCGTCCCGACTCCAGCAGCCCCATGACGAGGCTGGTGGCGCCGAGGTGTTCGAGCCCGTCGGACTCGTTCAGTACGTCGATGACGTCCTTGACGGTCCTGGCGTGGGCGAGCGCCGCCGCCGTGCCCTCGACGACACTGGTCTGCACGCGGCGTACGGCGGCCAGCTCGAGGCGTGCGGTGGAGTCGACGAGTTCCCGGGCGGCGTCGCGGACGATACCGATCACACGGCAGGGCTGTCCCTCGGCGTCGCGGACGATGCGGCCCTGGATATGGGTCCAGCGCATGGTTCCGTCCCGCCGACGGATCCGGAGGTACGAGCCGTAGCCCTCGCTGCCGTCCTTGAGCGCCTGCTTGATGACGTCATCGAGCCGGATGCCCTCGCTGTGCGGAACCCGCGCCTCAAGGGTCCGGGGACGCCCGTCGAACTCGTCGGGGAGCAGGTCGAAGACTTCGAGGGCCGAGGCATCGAGATGCAGCCGCTCGCGACCGAGATCCCAGTCGAAGGTGCCCATCCTGTTGAGGGACAGGCTGATGTCCGGATGAGCCGGCCAGTCGTCGGGGAGCGACAGGGGACCCGCTGCCCGTTCAGCCATGGAGACACTCTGTCATTATTTGTCGGATTCTTCGAGTGGTCCGGTCTGTCTTGAACTGATCCGTCAACCCTGCGAGGTGTCGGTTCCGACCGGCCCGTCCCCGGGCACGCCCCCCGGGGCGTCATCAGGCCGGGCGAGCCCGTCGGCCGTCCCCGACGGGTCCGCCGGGGCGTCGGCGTCCGGGAGGATCGACTCACCACCCGGTTCGAGCGGACCGCCCCCAGGCGCGTCCAGCGTCCCGTCCGGTGAGCCGCCCAGCGGCCCGTCCAGCCCCGCGTCCAGGCCTGTCTCCACATCCGGACCTTCCAGCACCCCCAGGTCGCCCGGATCACCCGGAGACCCGGGCTCCTGCGGCGAGGACGGCCGCGCGTTGCCGGCGGGGGCTTCGGGCATGGCCTGCCCCGGCGGCTTCACGACGGCCGGATCGGTGATGTCGGCCTCCGGGCCGTACGCCGGCGAGGTCCCGGGAGTCCGGTCACCGTCCCCGTCGGTGCCGGTCCCGCGTTCGAGCCAGGCGTTGTTCGCCGTGTCCACGATGACCAGACTGTCGAGGATCCGCGGGGCACGCTGGATGACGACCACCCGGTCGGGCCGGTAGGACGGCCACGGGTCGCCCCTGTGCCGCACGGAGCCCCGCGTGACGACCGGCGGGCTCAGCGGACCCCCACAGGCGCAGCGCACCCTCGGCAGCCCTCGGTTGTCGACCATGACGGCGGTGCCCGCCTGGAGGACGGACTGGAAGGTACGGGCGGATCCGGCGCGGTAGCCGTGGTTCGTCACCCGGATGTCGACCCGCAGAGCCACCGGGGTGAGCCCCCTCAGGAAGCCCGGCACGGACGTCCGGGTGATGCCCGCCCCCTGCGCGAAGGCGCGGACCTTCGCCGGCTCCTCGGTGAGGAGGCGGACCTGTCGTTCCACATCACAGCTGGAGACGGACCGGGTTCCGCCGTACAGACCGGGCGTGGAGCCGGGCAGGGAGCGGGACGTCCGCGCGGCGCCGTCGCCCGTGCCGGACCCGGAACCCTCCCGCGCGGGCCGAACCCCGGGGCCGGGCCGGGCCCCCGAGCCGGGGCGCGGCTGGACCGCGGCGGTCGACACGGTGAACGGGTCGGGTCCCTCGGCCGCCGCCCGCTGGAAAAAGAGCTCCTTGGCGCCCGGCGCGCTCTCACCCTCGCCACCACCACTCCCACCGCAGCCGGCCGTGATCAGAATGCCTACGGACAGCGCGACGATCGCGGCATGCCGACGACGGATGGGTGAACGCACCAGAATCTCCCGCCTCTTCCTCCAGGAATGTCCTTTTTATGTCTGCCGGATTCACCTCCGGCCCGCAAGCCGGGCCGGTGCCGACAGGCGCGAGGCTTGAACACGTTCAAGCCTCGACATCTCGTTCACGGCGGAATCAAACACGTTCAAGTCTGGAGGTGATGCGGGGTGTCCGCGCTGGTCAGCCCGATCATGGCGACGGCCTGCCGGTGATCGACACCGCGTGGCCGCACCCGTGGGAACCGCCGGAGGGCGCCGCCGCTCCAGGTCCCCGCGCACTACGCCGCCGGTGGCCGACGTCCGGTTCCTGGCCGGACCGACGACCGGACCAGCGGATGAGCCCACGACCGAACCGGCGGCAGAACCGGAAGCGTCCCGCACCCCGGCCGTCGCCGGAGTGCGGGACGGCTGGAGTACGGGACGCGGAACGCTCCGTCAGTCGATACCGGGCAGGATGTGCGGCTCCGCGAGGTCGTCCTCGTAACCAGCCAGCCTGATCGGGGCGGACCTCGCCCACACTTCGAGGTTGCCGAGCTTCTCGGGCCCACGGATCCGTTCGCGGGGTTCCGTCAAGGGCTGTTCAGGCTTCGTCAGATCTGGTGTCACCGCGCACTCCTCTGTGTCGGGTAACTCTGGGACAGGGGCAGCTTCGTCGCGGTGGCGCCGTTTCAGGAACGGGATCGCGGCCGTGGTAGTGGGCCTGTCCCAGCACGGCCGCGGGGATGGTGTATCCCCTGCTTGGCCGGTCGTTCATGTCAGAGTAACCAAATGAGCGTCAGGCCGCTCTATAGGGCCCGCGTTCGGGTGACATTCCGGCCAACCAGCCGACTACCAGTTGGCAGGCGCGTAGTCCTTGAGGAAGCACCCGTAGAGGTCCTCGCCGCCCTCGCCCCGCACGATCGGGTCGTACACCCGGGCAGCGCCGTCGATCAGGTCGAGCGGCGCGTGGAAGCCCTCGTCAGCCAGTCGCATCTTGTCCGGATGCGGTCGCTCGTCGGTGATCCAGCCGGTGTCGACGGCGGTCATCAGGATGCGGTGGGACTCGAACATCTCCTGTGCACTGGTGCGGGTGAGCATGTTCAGCGCGGCCTTGGCCATGTTCGTGTGCGGGTGTCCCGCGCCCTTGTAGCCACGGCTGAAAACGCCCTCCATCGCGGAGACGTTCACCACGTAGGCGCGCTTGGCCCCGGTTCCGGCACCGCTCCCGGAACCGGCCCCCGCACCGGCGCCCGCCGCGGCCATCGCCGGACGGAGCCGGCTGATGAGGATGAACGGCGCGGTGGAGTTGCACAGTTGCACTTCGAGCAGCTCGACCGGGTCGACCTCGGAGACCGTCTGCACCCAGCTGTTGCTGTCGTGCAGATCGGGTACGAGACCACCCGCGTCGATCGCCGTGCCCGCCTCGATCCGCGCGAGCGTGGCGGATCCGCCGACCAGCGCGAGTCCGGTGACGTCCGAGGCGCTCAGGGCCTGGGCCCCGGCGGCCGGCAGGACGGCCCGAGCGCCGCTGCCGAAGGCTCCGATCACCTGGGAGGCCGGGAGTTCACCGGCGGGCAGGGGCGCGGACTCGGCGGCGAGGAGCTCGCTGTACGCCTGCGGGGAGCGGCGTACCGTCTGCGCGGCGTTGTTGATCAGGATGTCCAGCGGGCCCTCGGCGGCGACGGAGTCGGCCAGGGCGACGACCTGCGCCGGGTCCCGGAGATCGATGCCGACGATCTTGAGGCGGTGGATCCAGTCGGCGCTGTCCGGCATCGCCTTGAAGCGACGGATGGCATCGCCGGGGAAGCGGGTGGTGATGGTGGTGTGGGCACCGTCACGCAGCAACCGCAGCGCGATGTACATGCCGATCTTGGCCCGGCCGCCGGTGAGCAGCGCGCGCCGTCCGGTGAGGTCCGTACGGGCGTCACGACGGGCGCGGTTCTCGGCGGCGCACGCCTGGCAGAGCTGGTGGTAGAAGGCGTCGACCTCGGTGTAGCGGGCCTTGCAGATGTAGCAGGAGCGGGGCCGCTGGAGAATGCCCGCGATCTCGCCACTGACCGACGAGGAGGGCAGCAGGCCCTGCGTCTCGTCGTCGATGCGCTCGGCGGAGCCGGTGGCGGTCGCTTCGGTGACGGCCTTGTCGTGGGCGGTCTTGGCGGCCCTGCGCTCCTGGCGACGGCGCTGCTTGACGGTCCGGTAGATACCGGCCGTGGCGCGCCGGACCGCGATCGCGTCGGGGTGGTCGACGTCGAGCTTGTCGAGTTCGTCGAGCACGCCCAGGCAGACGGCCATGCGCTCGGGGTCGATGCCGGGACCGTACTCCGGGCTCTCGCCACGCGCCTGGCTCCCGCCGTACCCAGGGCTGTCCTCTGTCACCGTCATCGCTGTTGCCGTTCCTCGATCACTCGTACGCCGTAGTCCCGGATGGGGCTTTTATTGGCTATTGCGGCGATCCCCGCAGGTCAGGAGCATACCGACGTGCCAGGGGTCAACAAAATGCCGACATCTTATCCGGTTGTCGGGTGGTCCCGCCGCGTCGGTGCTTTCTCGCGGCAGAACAGCGGCCCGTCCGGCCCGGTCAGGCCGGGATGCGCAGTCCGAGGAAAGTGGGCGTCGCGCGCAGCCGGAAGCCCAGCGACTCGTACAGCCTGACGGCGTTCGTATTGTCCGCGGCGGCGTGCAGGAACGGCTCCTCGCCCCGGGCGCGGATGACGTCGGCGACGGCCGGCACGAGCCGGGCGGCCAGCCCCTGGCCGCGGAACGCCGGGTCGGTGCAGACGGCGCTGATCTCCGACCAGCCCGGCGGGCGCATCCGCTCCCCCGCCATGGCGACCAGCGCGCCACCGCGACGGATGCCGAGATACGCCCCCATCTCGATGGTGCGCACCATGAACGGGCCCGGCCTGGTGCGCTCGACCAGGTCGAGCATCTCCGGCACATCGGCGGGACCGAGGCGTACGGCCTCCTCGTCCGGCGCGGTGGCCATCCCCGCACCGACGAGCTGTACGCCCTCGATACGGAAGGTGACCTCCCATTCCGGGGGCGGAGGGACCGGGAATCCGGCGAGCGCGAGGAACCCGCCGGGGCCCGCCAGCGCGGCCGCGTCAGCCCAGTCCGCCTCGACGGGGCCGCCCGGCTCGTCCGGCAGCGCCAGCCAGCCCGACACCTCGGGCGGGTAGCGCAGCAGCCGGCCGCACAGCTCGGCGAAGTGGGCGTGCGGTCCGGTGAGCGCGGAGCGTACGGGGTTGTCCAGCGGGTGGCGGTGGGGCACCGGGGAATCCGACACGCGCGGACGCGGCATGGACGGGCCCGGGCCGGGAGGCACGGACGGGCGCGGTACGGCCGCCGCCGACGGGTGCGGTACGGATCGTGAGGTGCCGCTCACGGTCCGACCTCGATCACGATCTTGCCCTGGGCGTGCCCGTCCTCCATCGCGCGCAGCGCCTCGTCCGCCCGCTCCAGCGGAAAGGTCCGGGTCACGTACGGCCGCAAGGTGCCGGCCACCACGAGCTTGGCGACCTCGTCGAGGACGGCGGCCGTCCGCAGCCGTACGACCGCCGCGCCGCCCAGCTGCGGCACCGTGCCCTTGTCGGCGGCGCTGATCAGTTTCGTACGGTCCTCGACCAGCTCGGCCACGGCCTGGAGAGCGGCGCCGCCGACGAGGTCCAGGACGGCGTCGACGCCGTCGGGCGCCACGGCTCGTACGCGCCCGGCGAGATCGGGGCCCGACGGGACATGGACGGCGCCCAGGGACTCGACGAACTCCTTCTTTCCCGCGCTCGCCGTGCCGATGACACGCAGCCCGAAGCCGCGCGCGATCTGTGTGGCGGCCACGCCCACGCCCCCACCGGCTCCGGTGATCAGGAGGGTGGCGCCGGGGGCCAGGCCGACCTGGTTGACGGCGTCGTACGCGGTCGCCGCCGCGACCGGCAGCGCGGCCGCGTCGGTGAACGAGAGGGCGTCCGGCTTGTGCGCGGTGACCTCGACGGGCAGCAGGGTGTACTGCGCGTAGCCGCCGGTGAGCGTGGACCCGAAGACCGCGTCACCGACGGCGAAGCCCTCGACGCCCGGACCGACCGCCTCGACCACGCCCGCGGCCTCGCTGCCCAGCACCGCGGGCAGCTCCGCGGGCGCGGAGCCGGGCCGGCGGTAGCCGTTCCGCAGCTTCCAGTCGACGGGGTTGACGCCCGCCGCGCGGACGGCCACGAGCAGTTGGCCGGGGCCGGGGCTCACGGGTGGCAGGTCGATGAAGGCCTCCACCTCCGGGCCGCCGTGCTCGGTGAAGACATACGCCTGGGGCATGGGGCTCCTCGCTGTGGCCGATGGCGTCGGTTGCCGCTCTGGACAACGATCGGTCGCCGCTCCGTACGACAAACGGCAATGCCGATCACCCGGCAGCCTATTCCCGGGGGCTCGCGGTGTGCGTCGCGGTGTGCTCGACGGCCGGTGCGGGCGGGAGCGCGGCGGCTTCGGCGGGATCCTCCCCCGGGCAGCCGTGTAGCCCCGGTCCGTCATGGCGTGCGACGGACCGGGGCCACTCGTTCGGTCAGGACGTGCCGCACTCCATCGACGCCGGATCCGCGACCTCGTCGATCAGTGCCTCGTGCGCGGCCTTGAGCCGCTCCACATCGGGCTTCATCACCTTACGGTCGTAGGTGAGCAATCCGTTCAACTCGCCTTCCACATCGGTGATCTGGGTGTAGACCGCCCCGTTGCTGCCCTGGCAGGCAAGCTTCCGGACGTTGGCGAGCTGGCCCAGATACTCCTCGGTGTACTTGGACTGGTCGACACCCACATAGGTGTGCTGCACCGGCCAGGCGTGGCCGGGCACGGCCAGTCCGAGTCCGCCGTACTCCCCGCTGACCAGTGCCCGTCTGCCGTCGGGCGCGGGCAGTTGTGGGCTCGGATAGCCGTGGGCGTCGGCGATGTCGCCGTTCCCGCCGTCCACCGCTCCGCAGCAGTTGACGCCGCTCATGTTGTTGACCAGCCGGGTCGGGTCCCAGGCCTTCGCCTGAGCGGCGACACGCGCCTGGTCGTACTGGCCCCATCCCTCGTTGAAGGTGACCCACATGATCACCGAGGGGCTGCTGCTGTGCTGGTCGATCATCTTCTTCATCTCGTGTTCGTACTGGGCACGCGATGCGGTGTCCGGTGTGACCGTGTTCATCGCCGGCATGTCCTGCCACACCAGCAGCCCCAGCCGGTCGGCCCAGTAGAACCACCGGTCGGGCTCGACCTTGATGTGCTTGCGTACGGAGTTGAAGCCCAGCTCCTTGTGCTTCTTGAGATCGAACGCGAGCGCCTCGTCCGTCGGCGCGGTGTGCAGGCCGTCGGGCCAGAAGCCCTGGTCGAGCGTGGCCATCATGAACACCGGCTTGCCGTTGAGGACCGTACGCGGCACTCCGTCGACCTTCTCGACGGCGATGGAGCGCATGCCGAAGTAGCTGCCGACCTTGTCCTTGCCCGCCTTCACCTCCAGCCGGTACAGGTGGGGGTCCTCCGGCGACCACAGGTGCGGGTCGCGGACCGGCACGCTCAGGGCGGTTCCGCTGCGGCCGGTGACCGTGCCCACCTTGCGCTTCCCGTTGTACGCGGTGGCCGTGACGGGCACACCGTCGCGTATCCCGCGCACCTCGACGGCGAGCTTCTCCCCCGCCACATCGGGGGTGAGCTTGAGCGAACCGGCGTGGTCGGCCGCGACCGGCTCCATCCACACGGTCTGCCAGATACCGGAGGACGGGGTGTACCAGATGCCGCTCGGGTCCAGGCGCTGCTTGCCGATGGGCGGGTTCTCGCCGTCCTTGGCGTCGGTCGGGTCGTAGACGCCGACGATCAGTTCCTGGGTACGGCCGGGCTTGAGGGCGTCGGTGACATCGACGGTGAACCGGTCGTAACCGCCCTTGTGTTCGGTGACCTTGGTGCCGTTGACGTACACCTCGGACTTCCAGTCGACGGCGTCGAAGTTGAGGTTCAGCCGCTTGCCCTGGCCGATCTGCCAGTTGGACGGCACGGTGAAGGTGCGGCGGTACCACATCCGGTCCTCGTGCCGTTCCACACCGGAGAGTTGTGACTCCACGGGGTACGGGACGAGGATCTTCTCGGCGAGCTTCTTCCCGACCGGCGGGCTCTCGCCCTCCTCGGCCGCGGCGAACTGCCACTGCCCGTTGAGGTTCTGCCAGGCGTCGCGGGTCAACTGCGGCCTGGGGTACTCGGGATGGGCGTTTCCGGGCCGGACGTCCTTGGCCCAGGGGGTGCTCAGCTCGTACTCCGAGTTGTTGGGTCCGCTGCTCCAGAAGGCCCCGACCGGCTTGCCCTCCTGGGACGTGAGGCCACCTGTTCCGTCGTAACGGAGGTCTGCCGACCCGCCCTTGCCGACGACCGGTTCCTTGAGGGACACGAGCAGCCGACGGGCGTCGGAGTCATCCCTCTTCACGGTGCCCAGCGGCCATTCGGCGCCGCCGATGACCGCCTTGAGACGGTCGGCTAGGCCGGCGGGAGGCGAGGCGAGGCGCTGGGCGAAGTCCAGGCGCAGGGTGCGGCCGTCGGGCAGGACGGTGGCGGCGACGGCGCCGTCGTACGAGAAGCCGTCGGGCAGCCGGAACGCGGACGAGGGCACCGGCTCCTTGGCCCCGCCGGGCTCGGTCCACCTCAGACGCAGGTTCGAGCCTCCGAAGTGCTCGAAGTACTCCACCTTGATGTCATAGGCCTTGCCCGCGGTGAGTTCGACGGGCGGGGCGCTCTGCTCCTTGTCCCAGTCGTCGACCCAGTGGTCGATGGTGAGCCGGCCGTCCACCCAGAGGCGGAATCCGTTGTCGCCGGTCATCGAGAAGGTGTGCGCGCCGGTGGTCTCCGGCACGATCTTGCCGGTCCAGCGTACGGAGACGTCGTCCGCCCGTCCGGTGGCGGCGGTGAGCCTCGGTTCGAGGTTGGCGAAGTCGAGGGACGGGTCGAATCCCGTGGCCTTGAGTTCGTGGAAGTCAAAGGCTCCCGGGGCGGACTGGGTGTAGTACTCGCCCTTGAGACCATGGGCCTCGACCGGGTCGTCCGCGGCCGAGGCGGCCGGAACCGCGGTCAGTCCCGCGACACCGAGAACGGCGGCGAGCATGAGGGCCAGTTTTCTTCGGATGAGCACAAATCCTCCTTGCGGCTGAGGGTGGCGGCTCGTTGCGACACTCTGTACAACGTTGGAAGGAACGGCAGCTGGCATGACAACATGCCGTTCCGCCCGCTGTCCAGGGTCATGACAGAGCACGGGCCGGCTCCGTATGCAACGGTGTGCAAAATTGGACGAAAGGCGGCCCGCGGGGGTCCGCCTCGGAGGGGAAGTGTCGGTGACCGTCAGCCTCAAGGACGTCGCGGAACGCGCGGGCGTCTCCATCAAGACCGTGTCGAATGTGGTCAATCACTACCGGCATGTCACCCCGGCGATGCGGAGCCGGGTCCAGCAGGCGATCGACGAACTGGGCTACCGGCCGAACTTGACGGCCCGTCACCTACGGAAGGGCCGTACGGGCATCCTCGCGCTGGCGCTGCCCGAACTGGGCAATCCGTACTTCGCCGAACTGGCGGGCGCGGTCATCGACGCGGCCTCCGAGCACGAGTACACCGTGCTGCTCGACCACACCGGAGGTCTCCGTGAGCGGGAGATCCTGGTCAGCCAGGGGTTCCGGGCGCGGGTCATCGACGGGCTGATCCTGAGCCCCATCGAACTGGAGCCGGAGGATCTGCGCGGGCGTGACCACGACGCGCCGCTGGTGCTGCTCGGTGAGCGGGAGTACGACCTGCCCTACGACCACATCGCGATCGACAATGTCGCGGCGGCCAGGACGGCGGTCCGGCACCTGCTCGCTCTCGGCCGGTCGAGGATCGCCTTCCTGGGGGCCCGTACCGACCGGGTCAATCAACCCTCCCATCTTCGACTGCGCGGCTGGCGCGAGGAGTTGGCGGCTGCCGGACTGCCCGCCCCGGATTCCCTGATCGCCCCGACGCGCGGCTGGGAGCACGCGGACGGCGCGGCGGCGATGAGGCACCTGCTGGACGCCGGCGAACTGCCGGACGCGGTCTTCGCGTACAACGACCTGATCGCGATCGGGGCGATGCGGGTGCTGTCGGAGCGCGGGCTGCGGGTACCCGAGGATGTGGCGGTGGTGGGCTTCGACGACGTCACCGAGGGCCGCTACGGCGCGGTGACCCTGACCACGATCGCGCCCGACAAGCACACCATCGCCCGGCTGGCGGTGCAGTCGGTGGTGGAGCGGCTGGGAGTCGCGGCGGAACCCCGGGGAACGACGGATACCCGGGGAACAGCGGACATCCGAGGAACGGCGGAGGCACCCGACTCGGCGGAGGCATCGGGGAACACCGTCGGCGCCGGCAGGCGTGAACTCCGGGCGGATTTCCGGCTGGTGGAGCGGGAGAGCACGATCGGCAGGCAGTGACGGCGCCGTGTCCAGCTGTTATCGCGCGAAGGGTTTACAGGATCCGTACAACGATGTAAAAACCTTCCGAACGATCTCACCGCACCAGCACGTACGCACGAGTTGACCTCCCGTCAGCGCCTCGCGCGACGGGACCGCGCCGAGATGGGGTTCCACCATGAAGTCGTCGTCCGCCGTCCGCCGCACCACCACGAACGTTCTCGCGGCAAGTCTGCTCGCCACGCTCTCTCTCACCGGGTGCGCGAAGTCCGAGGACAGCGCCACGGGCGACACCGGCTCCGCGACCGGGGGCGGCTCGGGCCAGGTGGTCGCCACTCCCGGCGCCGGTGAGGCCGAGACCTGCACCGTCGAGCAGTTCGGTGGCAAGAAGACCGATCTCGCCGGGGCGACCGTCGGCTTCTCCCAGTCCGAGAAGGAGGCCAACCCGTTCCGGATCGCCGAAACCGCCTCCATCAAGGCCGAGGCGGAGAGGCGGGGCGTCAAACTCCTCACCGCCAACGCCCAGTCGCAGTTCTCCAAGCAGATCAGCGATGTCCAGGACCTGATCGCCAAGGGCGCGGACCTGCTGGTGATCGCCCCGCTCAACTCGGACGGCTGGGGCCCTGTCCTGCGTACGGCCGCCGCCAAGAAGATCCCGATCGTCACCATCGACCGGAAGATCAACGCGACCGCGTGCAAGGACTATGTGAGCTTCATCGGCTCGGACTTCGTGGAGCAGGGCAAGCGCGCCGCGGACCGGATGATCGAGGCGACGGGCGGCAAGGGCAAGGTCGCCATTCTGCTCGGCGCGGCCGGGAACAATGTCACCACCGAGCGCACCAAGGGCTTCAAGGACGAGATCAAGGCCAAGGCGCCCGGCCTCCAGGTGGTGTTCGAGCAGACCGGTGAGTTCGCCCGGGAGAAGGGCCAGCAGGTCACCGAGCAGCTGATCCAGTCGAACCCGGACATCACCGGAATCTACGCCGAGAACGACGAGATGGGGCTCGGCGCCGTCAACGCGCTGAAGAGCGCGGGCAAGGAGGCGGGCGCCGTCAAGATCGTGACGGTCGACGGGACGCGCAACGCGGTGCAGGGCATCGTCGACGGCTGGATCTCCGGTGTCATCGAGTCCAACCCGCGCTTCGGGCCGCTGGCCTTCCAGACCCTCGACACCTTCACCAAGGGTGAGAAGGTCGCCCAGGACGTCGTCATCCAGGACAGCGCCTACACCGAGAAGAACGCCACGTCCGATCTGAACAAGGCCTTCTGACGTGGCGTCGGTCGCTTTGCCGGCCGTGCCGCCCGCCGCACCGCCGGCCGTCCTCTCGGTCACCGGACTGACCAAGACCTTTCCCGGCGCCCGGGCGCTCGACGAGGTGGACTTCGCCGTCGGGCCCGGCGAGGTCCACGCGCTGATCGGCGAGAACGGCGCGGGCAAGTCCACCCTCATCAAACTGCTCACGGGTGTCTACCGGCCCGACGAGGGCGAGATCGTCTTCCAGGGCGAACCGGTGTGCTTCGGAACGCCGTTGGAGGCACAGCACGCCGGGATCTCCACCATCTACCAAGAGGTCAATCTCGTCCCGCTGATGAGCGTGGCCCGCAACCTCTTCCTGGGGCGTGAGCCCCGCGGCCGGCTCGGGCTGATCGACTTCGGCCGGATGCACCGGGAGGCGGACGAGGCGCTGCGCGCGCTCGGGCTGCGGGTCGACGTACGGCGGCCGTTGCGCTCGCTCGGCGTCGGCGCCCAGCAGATGGTGGCACTGGCGCGGGCCGTCTCGGTCGACGCGCGGGTGGTCATCATGGACGAGCCGACCTCCTCGCTCGAACCGCGCGAGGTACGCACCCTGTTCGGGGTGATCAGGATGCTCAGGGAGCGCGGCATCGCGGTGGTCTACGTCAGTCACCGGCTCGACGAGCTGTACGAGGTCTGCGACACCGTCACCGTCCTCCGCGACGGCAAGCGGGTCCACACAGGCCCGATCGCGGATCTCGACCGGCTGAGACTGGTATCGCTGATGCTGGGCCGCGAGATGGGCGAGGTCCGCGACGAGGGCCTGACCAAATTCACCGGCACTCACGACACCGGCGGCGAACCCGTACTGCGAGCACAGAATTTGACTTTGCGTCACATCCTGAATCAGGTGTCGGTGACAGTGCGTCCGGGCGAGGTGGTGGGACTCGGCGGGCTGCTCGGCTCGGGTCGCAGCGAGACCGCGAAGGCCATCGCCGGAGCACTGCCACCGGACTCCGGCCGGGTGCTGGTGGCGGGCGTTCCGGTACGTACCGGCTCCACACCCGCCGCGATCAGGGCGGGCATCAGCCTGCTCCCCGAGGACCGCAAGGCGGAGGGCATCGTCCCCGGACTGTCCGTACGGGAGAACATCGCCCTGGCCGCGCTGCCCGGCCTCTCCCGCTTCGGCCTCGTCGACGACGCCCGGATCGACCGGGTGGTGGACACCTTCATGAAGCGGCTGCGGATCAAGGCGTCGGGGCCGCACCAGAAGGTCGGCGAACTGTCCGGCGGCAATCAGCAGAAGGTGCTGCTGGCCCGCTGGCTCGCCATGGAGCCCAAGGTGCTGCTCCTCGACGAGCCCACCCGGGGCATCGATGTCGGCGCCAAGGCCGAGGTGCAGCGACTGATCGACGAACTCGCGGACGAGGGGCTCGGGGTGCTGCTGATCTCGTCCGACATGGAGGAGCTGATCGAGGGATCGGACCGGGTCGTGGTCCTCAAGGACGGCGCGGTCGTGGCGGAGTTGACCGGGGGCGAGGTGACGGAGGACCGGCTGCTGCACGCCATCGCTTCGAAGAGCGGTCATGAGACGGGCAGTCACGGAGAGGACCACCGCCAGGAGAGCGGTCGCGAAGAAGGCGGTCACGGAGAAGGCGGTCGCGGAGAGGACGGGGAGCACCATGACTGACCTGGCAACGCTCGGACGCGTCCCCCTGGACCGGGCACGGTTCCTGACACTCCTTCAGGAGTACGGCGTCTATGCCGGCGTGGCCGTTCTGCTGCTGGCCAACGCCGTCCTCACTCCCAACTTCCTGTCCGCCGAGAACTTCCGTACCCAGGCCGTGCAGGTCGCCCCCGTCCTCATCGTGGCGCTCGGTATGGCACTGGCGATCGGCAGCGAGGGCGTCGACCTCTCGGTCGGCTCGGTGATGGCGCTGTCGACGTCCCTGCTCTCGCTGTATCTCGGGTACGGGCCGTGGGTCGCGCTGATCGTGGCGGTCCTGGGCGGGGCCGTCGTCGGTCTCGCGAGCGGCTCGCTGATCGCGTTCATCGGGGTGCAGCCCATCGTGGCGACGCTGGCGCTGATGGTCGCGGGGCGCGGGATCGCGCTGGTCCTGCTCCCCCAGCTCAAGGACGTACGGGACCCCGGGCTGGCCTCGCTGGGCTCCGGCGATCTGCTCGGTATCCCCTATCTGGTGCTGATCGCCGCCGGGTTGGCGCTCGCCGTCGGTTTCACCGTACGGCGCACGACCTTCGGCCGGCAGCTCCTCGCGATCGGCGACAGCCGGCCGGCGGCGCGGCTGGCGGGACTCCCGGTGCGCCGGGTACTGGTCCTCGTCTATGTCTGTTCGGGCGTGCTCGCCGCGATCGCCGGGGTGCTGGCCACCGCCCGGCTCCAGGCGAGCGACCCGACCTCGCTCGGCACGCTGATGGAACTGTCCGCGATCACCGCCGTGGTCGTCGGCGGTACGCCACTGAGCGGCGGCCGGATCAGGATCGGCGGCACGGTGGCGGGCGCCGTCCTCATCCAGCTGCTGACCGCCACGCTCATCAAGCACGATCTGCCTCCGTCCTGGACGCAGATCGCCCAGGCCGTGGTGATCGTGCTCGCGGTGTACGCGGCACGGGAACGGGGGAAGCGGTGACCACTGTGCAGGTCAAGAGCGCGGCGAGTGACACGGCGCGGACGGAGGAGGAACCGCTCGGCGCGAGCCGGGCCGAGCGACTGAGCGCGCTCGCCCAGCAACACGGCGCGCTCGTCACCCTCGTCCTGGTGTCCGTCGCCGCCTCGATCGGCTTCGACACCTTTCTGACCGGTGACAATCTGGAGAACATGGCCGTCTCCTCGGCTTTCCTCGCCGTTGTCGCGCTCGGCATGACCTTCGTCATCATCACCGGCGGGATCGACCTCTCGGTGGGTTCGCTGTTCGCGCTCGGCGGTGTGCTCGCCGCGTGGGGTTCGCGGTACGGCACGGGCGTCGCCCTGCTTCTCCCGCTCGCGGTGTGCGGACTGATCGGCCTGGTCAACGGCCTGCTGATCGCGCGGGCCCGGCTGGCGCCGTTCATCGTGACACTGGCCGCGATGCTCCTGGCGCGCGGCGTACTGCTGTCGGTCACCGACGAGGGTTCCAGGACCTATCTGGTGGACGAGACATCCTTCTTCGCCCGCCTCGGCCAGGACACACTGCTGGGAATCGCCATTCCGGTGTGGATCACGGTGGCGCTGTTCGCGCTGGGCGCGTTGCTGCTGCGCCGCAGCCGGTTCGGCCAGTTCGTGTACGCGGTCGGCGGCAACGAGGACGCGGCGGCGCTGATGGGCGCCCCGGTGGCCCGTACGAAGATCGCCGTCTACACCCTCTCCGGGCTCTGCGCGGGGCTCGCCGGGGCGCTCAACGCGGCCTGGCTGGTCTCCGGAGTGACCATTCTGGGCAACGGCATGGAGCTGGAGGCGATCTCCGCCGTCGTCATCGGCGGGACGCTGCTGAGCGGTGGCTTCGGTTTCATCAGCGGATCGCTCGTGGGCGTCCTGCTGCTGAAGGTCATCCAGAACGTCATCAACCAGATCGGTTCGCTCGATTCGGCGTACCAACAGGTGGTCAGCGGGGCGTTCCTGGCGGTGGTGGTGATCGCGCAGACCTGGCTGGGACGGCGGCGCCGGATGCTCTGACCGGCAGCGCGCCGGGACCGGGACCCGCGCGAGGCCTGGACCCACGCGAGGCCGAGACCTTCGGTGTGCCGGGACCGCCCTGCCCGCTCCCCCGGGCAGGGCGTACCGCGCCGCCGGCGCCGACCTGACTCAGTGCACCTGGAAGTCGCCGGTGTAGCCGAGTTCCTGCGACATCGTACGGGCGGCACGCAGCACGGTCTCCGTGGCTCGGGCCCGCTCCAGCGGGTCTCGCATCCGGTGACCGGCAGCGGCGAGCGTCACGCTGGAGAACGTCTGCGCGGTGGAGGTGAACACGGGAGCGGACACCGCCCATACGTTGTCGTCGAGTTCGTTCGCGCACACGTCGTACCCCCGCGAACGGACCTCGGCGAGATGGTCCTCCATCTCCTGCGCCGTGCGCGGCGTTTCCTCGGAGTACGCGGTGAGATCCCGGTCGCGGAGCATCACGGAAACGGTCTCCGGCGGGAGGAACGCCAGGACGCTGCGGGCCGAGGCCGCCGCGTGCGGGGGCATCTCCTGGCCCACCCGGACGAACAGCCGCAGCGGATAACGTGCTTCGACGAGTGCGACGCAGATCAGCCGCAGCCCGACGAGTTCGGTGAGGAACACCGTCTCGCCGCTCTCGCGGGCGGCTTCCTCCATGGGCGCGGGCGGAGTGACGATGGAGCCTCCGCCGCCCGAGGAGATCGCGGCCAGCTCGGTGGAGGCGGGGCCGAGGAAGTAGCAGCGGTTGATGGGCGATCTGGTGACGTACTGCTCCTCCGTGAGGGCGGCCAGCACCCGGTGCATGCTGCCGATAGGGATGTCCAGTTGCTCATGCAGTTGCTGCAAGGTCATGCCCCGGCGACTGGCCGCCAGCGTTCCGATGACTCGTAGGGCCCGTGTGACCTGCATACCTCAGCCGTCCGTTCATCCGGAGATGCGTGTGTGCCTGGCATGCCGGTCCTGCCCCCCGGCCCGCGACCATGAACGTGGGTCACCCCACCACCGACAACGACCGCGCGCAGTGGGCCGCCAGCCGCAGCATGGCCAGTTGCGCGGGCCGGTAGTCCTCCAGCCAGTCGTCCGTGGCCCGGTTGGCGTGCGCCACCAGCAGGGCACCCGCCCGTACGCCCATGGCCCGCGCCACCGCGAGTACGGTCTCGGCCTCCATGTCGAGACCGTCGACGCCGAGCCGGACCAGGGCGGACAGCCGCTCCGCCGCCTTCTCCTGGTGGCCGGGCAGGGGACGGCCCTGGCCCAGGTAGTACGAGTCGGTCGAGGCGACGGTCACCTCGGTCAGGCCGGTCCCCAGGGAGGCGGCTCCGGCGCGCAGCGAGGCGAGAACCTCGTCATCCGCCGTGCTGCCGTCGGGCGTTGTGGCATAGTACGCGGCGGCGCCGCTCCCGGGGACGGCACGTGTCACGGCGCAGACGGAACCGGGTGCGATCCGCTGGGTCAGTGCTCCCATGCCTCCGGTACGGAGCACGGTCGTCACTCCCAGCCTGGCCAGCTCGACCACGGCGATCTCGGTCGAGGGTCCGCCGATGCCGGTCGAGCACACCGCGATCGGTGTCCCGTCCAGGCTTCCCACTCCGATTCTGAACTCCCGGTTGTCGCCCACGATGCCGAAGTCCGCGAGCACTTCGGCGGCGAGGTCGACGCGGGCCGGGTCGCCGGGCAGCAGACAGACCGGGGGCAGCATGCCCAGTTTGGCCGGAAGGTGCGGTGGCGCTCCGTCCTGCCAGGGATCCTGGGCACTTCTGGCCATCGGTGAACCTCCATATGTGGATGACTGGCTTCCAGCAGCGGAAGTGTGCACCATCACTAAATTCGGCGTCAATAGCGCCGAGGGTTGCCGAATTGACACATCTGTCTGTGTAGGTTTTGTGGATGTTTCCAGCAATGTCTCGCATGTAACCACTGGTGCCACAGCTTGACGATGGCCGAAAACCGGTCCAGGCTCTGATCTTCGTAGTCGGAAAGGCGATTTCCATCCATGGAAGTCGAGCACGACGCCGCTGTGACCATCATGTTCATGGCGGCCGTGACAGATCCGGCCAGTGAGAGATCCGGCCGTGACGGATCTGGAGAGACCTGGAGGTCTTCGTGCGACATCGCCACAGGACGTGGGCCGGCGGCGGCCGGCCCGGAGCCATGGGCGCGGCCCGGTCCATACGGACGGGTGTGGTCGGCCGATGAGCGCCTTCATGTCCGTACGTGGCGTCAGCAAAACGTATGTGGCCGCGAACCGTTCACGGGTCGTGGCGCTGGACGATGTCGACCTCGAGGTCGCGGACGGGGAGATCGTCGCCCTCATCGGCCCGTCGGGGTGCGGGAAGTCGACGCTCCTGCGGATGATCGCCGGGCTGGACACCGACTTCGAGGGCGAGCTCGCCTGGTCCAGGCAGCCCCGCCCCGGCAAGGACATCGGCTACGTCTTCCAGGAACCGGCGCTGCTGCCGTGGCGGACGGTGGAACGCAACGTCTCCCTGGGACTGGAAGCGCAGCGGGACAAGTCGCCCGCGGGCCGGCAGCGGGTGCGCTCACTGCTCGAACTCGTCGGTCTCGACGACTTCGCCGGATCGTTCCCGAAGGAGCTCTCCGGCGGTATGCGCCAGCGCGCCGCCATCGCGCGGGCGTTGGCCTACGACCCGCAGATCCTGCTCATGGACGAGCCGTTCGGCGCACTCGACGCGATCACCCGGGACCGGCTGCACGACGACCTGTTGCGTATCTGGGAGACCACGCGCAAGACCATCATTTTGGTCACGCACAGCGTGGAGGAGGCCACTTACCTGGCCGACAAGGTGGCGGTGATGACGGCGCGGCCGGGCCGGATCAAGGCCGTGCACAAGGTGCCGCTCGACCGCGACCGTACTCCCAGAACCAGACAGCTGCCGCAGTTCGCCGAGTTCGCCGGCATGCTCCGACAGGAGCTGGAATGAGCAGCGGCACGGTGACGCGGAAGGGTCCACCCCTCGGCGGCGAGCGGCAGCCGGCGAAGTCCCGAGCGGCCCGCAAGCGCGCGCCGCTCGGGCGGGCAGCGGTGCGGATCCTGACCGTCGCTGCCTACCTGTTCGTGGTCATCGCCGCCTGGAGTGTGTACGTCCGGACTGCGGACGTTCCGAGCTACCTGCTTCCCGCGCCGGACAAGGTCTGGTCCGCGGCGGTGGAACTGGTACGGAACGGCCAACTCTGGCCCAACCTCGGCTACACGCTCCGCAACATCGCGTTCGGCTTCGTCGTCGGGTCGCTGATCGGTGTCGCCCTGGGCTGGGTCCTGTGGGCGTCCAGGACCGTACGCGAGATCTTCGCCCCGTACATGGTCCTGCTCCAGGCGGCCCCGAAGATCGCCGTGGCCCCGCTGCTCGTGCTCTGGTTCGGTCTCAGCCTCACCTCCCAGTACGCGCTGATCCTGCTGCTCGTGTTCTTCCCCATGACCGCCGCCACGATGCTGGGGCTGCGTGACGTCCCGGCGGACGTGGCCACCCTGGGGAAGCTGCTGAATCTGTCCCGCCGGCAGTACCTGCGGACGATCCAGCTCCCCGCCGCCATGCCGGCGATGCTGGCCGGCGCGAAGATCGCCGTCATCGACGCCATGACAGGCGCCTTCCTCGCCGAGTATCTGGCCTCCGAGCGTGGCCTGGGCTATCTCATGGTTCTCGGCAACACCTCCAACAACACACCGCTGTTGATCGCCGCCGTACTGATCACGGTGGTGGTGGGACTCCTCGGCTTCGGGCTCGTCTCGTTGGCCGAACGACGGCTCCTGCGCTGGAGTCGCTGACTCCCGACGCATACCGTCCGTACCGCCGACCTCCGCGTCGCCGAACTCCGCACCCCCGCACTTCCAAGGAGAATCATGAAGATAGACCGTCGTCACGTGGCCGGCCTCGGATCCGCCGCACTGCTCGTGGGCATGGCCACAGCGTGCAGCCCCGCCTCTTCGTCGGACGAGTCCGACTCCGAGTCCGGTGGGATCAAGAAGGTCACGATCCAGATCGACGGATCGGCCGCTCCGTACTACGCGCCGCTCTACGCGGCCAAGGAGCAGGGCTACTTCAAGAAGGCCGGCCTCGACGTGTCCTTCACGTACGCCCAGGGGTCGGACATCGTCAAGAACGTCGCGGCGGGCAATGTCGACTTCGGCTTCCCGAACGGCGACTCGGTGATCACCTCGTACGGTCAGGGGGTCAAGACGAATGTCGTCCACACCACCTACCAGCAGGGGATCGGCGCCATGCTGTCGAAGACCGGCACGGGCATCAAGTCGCCCGCCGATCTCCGCGGCAAGATCATCGGTGTCACCGACCTCGGCAGCCCCAACTACATCCAGCTTCAGGCCATGCTGAAGAGCGCGAAGCTGAACATCAGCGATGTGAAGGTCCGTACGATCGGCACCGGTGTCATCGTCGACGCGCTGAAGAACGGCCAGGTCGACGGCATCGTCTTCTCCCGGCTTCGCTACTACGCCCTGAAGTCGGCCGGGGTGGACGTGCAGCAGATGCTCAGTGACAAGTACCTGCCGTCGTTCGGCAATGTGGTCGTGGCCAGCCCCGAGACGGTCGAGGACAACCCGAAGAGGGTCAAGGCGTTCGATGACGCCCTCAACCAAGGCATCGAGTACACCATCAAGAACCCGGCGGCCGCGGTCAACATGTCCGTCTCCAAGTACGCCCCCTCGTTCAAGGGGCAGGAGAAGGACATCACGGGCATCATCAACGACGTCTTCGCCAAGAGCCTGTGGCAGTCGCCCACCACCAAGAAGGACGGCCTCGGCCAGCCGGACGTGGACCGCTGGCAGAAGGCGATCGACGCGCAGGCCGACTTCAAGATCATCGATGAGAAGTTCGACGCCGGCGACATGGTGGTGAAGCCGAATGACCTCGGCTAGCACGCACGCGCCGCGCGCGCGGCCGGACGGCCCGCCGAGATCCGTCCGGCCCCTCGTGGTCGGTACGGTCTCGCTGGTCGCCGGGGTCGTGCTGTGGTGGCTGGTGACCGTGCTGTTCGATGTGCCGCCCTACAAGCTGCCCACCCCGGGCGCGGTGGTCGGCCACGGCTGGACGCTGGCGCAGGACGGCGTGCTCGGCGTGCACATCGCGCAGACGCTCGCGGAGGTCGTGCAGGGCGTGCTGATCGGGAGTTCGATCGGCGTGGTCCTCGCGATCGCCTTCGTGCGGATGCCCTGGGCCGAGCGCGTGCTGATGCCGCTGATCGTGATCGCGCAGGTGACACCGAAGATCTCGATCGCCCCCCTGATCGTGCTCTGGCTCGGCCTGGGGATCGGTTCCAAGATCGCGCTGGTCGCCCTGGTGTCGTTCTATCCGGTGCTGATCAACATGATCACGCGGCTGCGCTCCATCCCCACGAGCGTCGACGACCTGGCCCGGCTCCTGAAGATCGGCCCGGTGGCCCGCGCCATCAAGATCGATCTTCCGTTCAGCCTGCCGGCCATCGCCGTCGGCCTGCGGCTGGGGATCCTCCAGGCCGTGACCGCGGCGGTCATCGGTGAGTTCATCGGAGCGCAGGCGGGGCTCGGCTATCTGGAGAAGCAGGCCCAGGACAACGACGACATCCGGCTCGTCATCATCACGCTCGGCCTGCTCTGCCTGCTGGCCTGGGCGATGTACGCACTGGTCGGCCTGGTCGAGCGCAAGCTCACCGCGCGCTTCGGCGCCTGAGTCCGTCCGGCGGGTCCCCAGGCTTGTGGCCTGGGGACCCGCCGCACGTCAGCGCGGGTTCAGGGTGTTCACGGCACCAGCACGATCCGGCCGCGCAGACCGCCCTGGGCGAGCCGGGCGTGGGCTTCGGCCGCCTGCGACAGGGGGTAGGTCTCAGCGACCCGCGGCGTCAGCAGGCCGACCTCGGCGAGCGCGGACAGGTACGAGAGACGGGTCCCTTCGGGACCCGCGCTGGTGAGCCGCACCACCACGCCCCGCTGCGACTCCGGCACCACGTCACTCCTCACGCTCACGAAAAGGCCGCCGTCGCGGGCAGCCGCCAGCGCGGGGGCGCCCTGCGCCGCCGCGTCGAACACGCCGTCCACGCCCTCCGGCACGAACCGGCGCACCGCCTCACTCAGTTCCTCGTCGCGCGACACGAACCAGGTGGCGCCACGATCGCGGAGAAACTCCTCGTCCTCGGGCCGCCCCTGCGCGACGATCCGCACCCCCCGCATCCGGGCCAGCTCGACGGCGTAGCCGCCAACGGCCCCGGCGGCGCCCGTGACAAGCAGCGTGTCGCGGGCGTGCAGCGGGAAATTCTCCAGGGCCAGTGAGGCGGTCATCGCGTTCAGAGGGATCGTCGCCGCGAGCGTCAGATCCATACCCTCCGGAGCGAGGGCAACAGAGTTGAGGTCGGTCACCAGGTATTCGGCCTGAGCCTTCGTCGGGCGCAGCACAGGGGCATCGAACGCGATCACCGGAGTTCCGACCTCCAAGGAGACACCCACACCGACCGCGTCGACCGTCCCGGCGGCGTCCAGACCGAGCCCGGTGTACTCGACCTCCCCCAACGGCCTGAAGAACCCGGACCAGACACCGGCGTCCGCCGGATTGAGCGCGGCGGCCGCGACCTTGATACGGACCTCCAGGGGACCTGGTTCCGGGAGGGGGGCCTCCACGACCTCGACTACCTCGGATCCACCGGTCTTCTTCACGACTGCTGCGCGCATGACTTCGTTCTTCCCTTTGGCTGTTCGAACACTGTGAACGCTACGAACGCTAAGCGAGTTACGATCTATTCGTAAGTAGGCACTTCAAAGTGCGTTACGCCCCTGAGCTGTCCTTACTGGCCGGTCTTCCGGGTGTCGTAGCGTGCTCGCGCCTCGTCGACCTCATCCGTGTTGTCTGCGGCCCAGTCATGTACCTGGGCCAGCAGGCCGTACAGGCCCTGTCCGAGCGGGGTCAACTCGTAGTCGACCCGTACGGGCACTGTCGGCGTGACCGTCCGTTTCACCATGCCGTCGCGCTCGAGCATGCGCAGGGTCTGGGTGAGCATCTTCTGGCTGACGCCCGGGATCTCCCGGCTGATGTGGCTGTATCGCATCGCGTCGCCGTACAACCCGAGGGTGCACATCGTCAGGCTGACCCACCGGTTGCTGATCGTCGAGAGCAACGCCACCGCGGGACAGTCATGCATGTACGCCTCGTACGTGCCGGGCTCGATCTGGCGCGTCGGCTTCGCCTTGGTGGTCATCCATCTCTCCTGCCAGGAATGCAACGCACTGAAAAGTACCTACTTCCGAATCGATCGTAACCGACCTGGAGTTCGTGGCATGCGAATGCGCGAACGGAAGAGCGCGGATCGTGCACACCGGACGATGTCTGCCTGCGGTCGGGTACTCCCCGCTGACCTGGGAACCCATCCGTGGGAGTACTCCTGTCCCCGTCCGTACGCCGATAGCACTACGCCGGATTTGCCTCTTCAGGACGACGCCGAAATCGCGCGGACGAGAGATCGTGGGATACATGAGTGCACTCGCCCTGTCCGTGCTGCTGTCCCTGGTCTCCGCGGTCGCCTACGCCTCCGGAGCGATCCTTCAGGAGCGCGTCGCCGCGGCCACCCCCGCCCGCCCGTACGCGCCCCTGCACCACGGGGTCTGGTGGGCCGCCGTGGCACTGAACGGCCTGGGCGCCACCCTGCACGTCGTCGCGCTGGCGTACGGCCCGCTCAGCCTGGTCCAGCCGCTCGGCGCGCTCACCATCGTCTTCGCGCTGCCCATGGCGGCGCTCTTCGTGGGCCGCAAGGCCGGGCACACCGCCTGGCGGGGCGCGCTCATGGCGACCGTGGGACTGGCCGGGCTGCTCGCTCTGACCGGGGGCACGGACTCGCACTCGCTGGCCGGCGGGGAGCGGCTGATCCTGGCCCTGGCCACCTTCGGCGGAGTCGGTGTGATCTTCCTGGCCGCGCAGTTGGTGGGCCGGCCGGTGGTACGGAGTGTGCTCCTGGCGGGCGCGGCCGGTGTCGCGTTCGGTATCGCCTCGGTCTTCACCAAGACCGTGGCGGTGGACTGGGCCTCGGACCAGGTGGCCATGCAGGTGCCGAGCCTCGCGGTGATCGCGGTCCTCGCGGCGGGCGGGCTGCTGCTGTCCCAGGCGTCCTACCGGGGCGCCGGCCTGGCCGCCCCACTGGCCACGGTCACGGTCGTCAACCCGGTGGTGGCGGCGGCCGTCGGGCTGACCCTGTTCGGCGAGAACTTCCAGTACGGCGTGCTGGGTACGGGGCTGGCGCTGGGCTCGGGTCTCGTGGCGGCCGGCGGGCTGATCCTGCTCACCACCGAGCGTATGGGCACCTCGCACGACAGCACGTCGGTGTCATCGGCCGCGCACTCGTCGTCAGGGGGCGAGTTGCCCGACGGCCAGGGGGCGCCGGTCGGCGTGCCCGAGGAGTCGGGCACACTCCCGGCCGGCTTCGGCGTACCTCTGGAGATCGGCGCGTCCGGGGATTTCGGCGCGTCCCCGAACGTCCTCGCGTCGCCGAACGTCCTCGCGTCCGCGCGCTCGGGCCGTGGCGGACCGTCAGAGGCGGACGCCGCCCGCTCGCAGGTAGGCGAGGGGATCGATGTCGCTTCCGTAACCCGGCCCCGTACGCATCTCGAAGTGGAGATGCGGTCCCGTGCTGTTGCCGGTGGATCCTGACCGGGCGATCCGCTGACCGCTGCCGACCGACTGGCCTTCGCGCACATTGAGCGCGGAGAGGTGCGCGTACTGGCTGTACTTGCCGTCGGAGTGGCGGATGACGACCTGGTAGCCGTACGCCCCCGCCCAGCCGGCCGAGACCACGTGCCCGGCGGCGACGGCCTTCACCGAGGTGCCGGTGGGGACCGGGAAGTCGACACCGGTGTGGTATCCGCTGGCCCAGGAACCGGGCTGGCGGTACTGGGTGCCGGTGGAGGACGAGACCGGGGCGGTGATGTCGGCGGTCCCCGGCTTCTCGGCCTGCGTCTTGCGGACCTTCTGGGCCTTCGGTTTTTCCGCCTGCTCGGGCTTCTCTGCCTGCTTCGGTTTTTCCGCCTGCTTCGGCTTCTCGGCCTGCTTCGGCTTCTCCGCCTGCTTGGCCTTGGCGGCCTGCTTCGGCTTCGCCGTCTCCTTGGGAGCCTTCTCCTTGGGGGACGCGGTGGCGCTGCCCTTGGCCGGTGCCTGGACGTGCAGCACCAGCTTCTGGCCGGGGAAGATCACATCGGGGTCGCTGCCGATGAGACGGCGGTTCTCCTCGTACAGCCGCTGCCAGCCGCCCTTGACGGATTCCTCCACGGCGATCCCGGAGAGCGAGTCTCCGCGGGCCACGGTGTATCCCTCGCGCTGCGTGGGCACGCTGGTGGGCGACGCGGCCTTCTTCTGCTGGATCCGCTTCTGCCGATCCGGCTCGCTCTTGGTCCGGATCGGTCCGCTCTTCGCCACGGTCTCGGCCTGGGGCGCGTTCCCGGTGGCGCGGGACTTCTCCGGTGCGACGTCGGGTGCCTCGCCGCCACGGGTCAGTCCGGCGGTGCCCGAGCAGGCGGGCCAGGCTCCCGGACCCTGCCCCTTGAGCACCTTCTCCGCGACGGCGATCTGCTGGTCCTTGGTGGCGAGGTCGGCGCGGGGGGCGAAGTTCCCGCCGCCGTACGCCTCCCAGGTCGACTGGGTGAACTGGAGTCCGCCGAAATAGCCGTTACCCGTGTTGATGTCCCAGTTGTTGGTCGACTCGCAGGCCGCGACCTTCTCCCAGACATCCACGGATGCCCCATGCGCCGACCCGGCGGCGATCAGGGGAAGGGCCATGCCCGCGCCACCCGCCGTCACAGTCAGCGAGGCGCGGTTGATACGACTGGGCTGGTATCGGCGGTGCCGACCGGTTGCGGCCATGACTTCGCTCCCCCACTGGCAGTAGGACACGTCGCACGCGGTCAACTTATGGGCTGGGCACGGACCATGACAAGGCCTCACCTACGCTCCGACCGCATCTGCGCACACAGCGTGCCACCTTGACGGCCGACGCGTCCTCCCGAGCCGAAAATTGGCTGTCATTGACAACGGCGTCCGCGCGAGGGCTCGTTGACGACAGCCCCCGCACGAGTGCTCGTTCAGACCGAGGTTCCCGTGATTTCGGTGGCCTCCATGGCTCCGGCGGCTCGGTCGGGTTCGACGGCACGGTCGGTTTCGGCGGCTCGGTCGGTTTCGGCTCGGTCACGCAGCCAGCGCCGGCTGTCCGCCTCGACCACCGGATCGGCGATGCGCGGACGGCTCCCGCCCCGCGCGAGAAACGCCGCGAGAGGCAGTGTGGCCGCGCCGACCGTCACCGCGTCGGGGCCGAGCCGGCCCAGGTCGATCGTGGTGCGTGCCGCCGCGTGACGGAGGGCGTACGCCCGCGCGTGCCGCCGGATCGCCGGCAACAGATGCGGGCCGATGAGCAGTCCCGCCCAGCCGCCGAGAAGAATGCGTTCGGGCTGGAAGAGGTTGATCAGATCAGCGCAGGCCGCACCCAGACATTCGGCGGTCTCGTCGAGCAGGGACACCGCCGTCGGGTCGACCGGGGGGCCGCCGGGCCGGGGAAAGGCCGCGACCAGCAGGGCGGCCACGGCGGTCTCGTCGTCCGCGTCGTCCGGAAGTGGCCCGCCCGCTTCGGACCACCTCTCGCGCATCGCCTGCGCTCCGGCGTACGCCTCCAGACAGCCCAGAGAGCCGCAGCGGCACCGGCGGCCGCGCAACTGCACGGTGGTGTGGCCCCATTCGAGTGCGCTGCCCTGACCGTCCTCGTCGGACACGGCGCCGCTCCGGACGACGCTCGCGCCGATACCTGAGCCGAGGAGCGCGACGGCCGCCGTACCGGCTCCTCGGCCGGCGCCGAACCACATCTCGGCCTGGCCGAGGGTTCTGGCGCCGTTGTCGATGAACAGCGGTACCCCGGCCGGGACTTCGACCACGGCGCGCAGCAGCTTCTCGAACGGCACCGCGGTCCAGCCGATGGTCTGGCCGTGGACGACCGTGCCCTCCGGCCCGCCGCGCTCGACGATGCCGGGGACACCGATACCGATGCCGAGGAGCCGCCCCACGTCGGCGCCCGCGTCACGCAGGACGTCGGCGATGCCCGTACGGACATGAGAGACGATGCGTCCGACGTCATAGCCGTGCTGGGTCAACAGCCGGTCGGTGCGGGCGAGTTCGGTGAGAGACAGGTCGAACAGCTCGACACGGACGCGCGTTTCGCCGATGTCGATGCCGATGAGCAGGCCACCGCCGGGAGCGACGCGCAGCAGCGTGCGGGGCCGGCCCCCGTCGGAGTCGACCACGCCGGCCTCTTCCAGGAGGCCCTCGGCGGCGAGTTCGGCGACGACATTGCTGATGGATCCCGAGCTCAGACCGGTCGCGGGGCCGAGCTCCTGGCGGCTCAGCGGGCCGTCGAAGTACAGCCGCCGCACGACCAGTGCGCGATTGCCCCTCCGTAGGTCACGTACGGTCCGCCTGTCGCGTTCTGCCATGGTGCTCCCTCCCCCTGTTGCCTCTCCCGGACGCAACATACCCCTGCCGGCGCCCTTGACGCGCCCTTCTCTCACCTCTTAAATCACGTCATGAATTAAGACCGGCCGGTCTAAGAAGCCTGGCGCATGGGTGGGCGGCGTCCGAGCGGCCGAGCACATCAAGTGCCCCCTACAGAGAGGCAGTCCGTGAGCGACCTCACCGATCTCACCGCCCTTCCGGCCGACTTCACCTGGGGCGTCGCCACCGCCTCGTACCAGATCGAGGGAGCGGTGGCGGAGGACGGCCGCTCCCCGTCGATCTGGGATACCTTCTCCCACACGCCCGGCACCATCGACAACGGTGACACCGGCGATGTGGCCTGCGACCACTACCACCGGGTCCCCGAGGACATCGGGCTGATGAAGCGGCTGGGCGTCGGCGCGTACCGCTTCTCGCTCGCCTGGCCCCGGGTCGTGCCCGGCGGCGACGGACCGGTCAACAAGGCCGGACTCGCCTTCTACGACCGGCTGGTGGACGGTCTGCTGGAGGCGGGCATCACCCCGTTCGCGACGCTCTACCACTGGGACCTGCCGCAGACCCTTCAGGACCGGGGCGGCTGGCCGGCCCGGGACACCGCCGAGCACTTCGCCGCGTACGCCTCCGCCGTGGCCGAGCGTCTCGGCGACCGGGTGAAGGACTGGGCGACGCTCAACGAGCCGCTGTGCTCGGCGTGGATCGGCCATCTCGACGGCAGCATGGCGCCCGGGGTGCGGGATCTGACCGCCGCCGTACGCGCCTCGTTCCATCTGCATCTCGGGCACGGCCTGGCGGTGGAGGCGATCCGCGCGGCCTCCTCGGACGCGCGGATCGGCATCGTCAACAATCTCAGCCCGATCGAACCGGCCACCGACAGCGAGGCGGACCACGCGGCCGCCGTCCGGGCCGACGGCCACACCAACCGCTGGTGGCTGGACCCGATCCACGGCCGCGGCTACCCGCAGGACATGCTCGACCTGTACGGCGTGGAGCTGCCCGAGCGCCCCGGCGACCTGGCGACCATCGCGGCGCCGCTGGACTGGCTGGGGCTGAACTACTACTTCCGCCAGATCGTCCAGGACGACCCGGCCGGCACGGCTCCGTACGCCCGGCAGATCGCGGTACCGGACGCCCGCCACACCCATATGGGCTGGGAAGTGCACGCGGACGGCCTGGAACAGCTGTTGATCCGGCTGACCGACGAGTACGGCGCGCGACGCGTCTATGTCACCGAGAACGGCTCGGCCTTCCCGGACACCGTCCGCCCGGACGGCACCATCGACGACCCGGAGCGCGCCCGGTACCTGGACGAACATCTGGCCGCCTGCGCGCGGGCCGTGGCGAAGGGCGCTCCGCTCGCCGGGTACTTCGCCTGGTCGCTGCTGGACAACTTCGAGTGGGCGTACGGCTACGACAAGCGGTTCGGTCTGGTGCATGTGGACTACGCGACACAGCTGCGCACCATCAAGGCCAGCGGTCACCACTACGCGGATCTCATCCGCTCCGTACGGAGCAGCGGCGGCGGCGAGGGCACCTGAGCCACGGCCACGGAAGCAGGGGCGCGAGGCCCGGCGGCCCGGCGGCCTGCCACCGTGCGAAAAAGGCCGGAGCCACCGCCTCTCCGGGGGGGGAGGGACGGTGGCTCCGGCTGTGGTGAGGACCGTGGTCCTCAGAACACGAGGGCTCCCGTACGGATACGCGGAACGGATGCTCAGATACGGGCCGGCATCGAAGGCAGCGACGGTTCCGTACCGGACTGGGCGACCACCGAAGCGGCCACCTCGGAGGCGAACCCCAGCATGGCCGCCACCTTGTCACGCGGCAGCCGGCTCACACCGCCGGCGCCCAGCACGCCCGTGGCACCGCCGCCCGGGGAGCCGGCGGATCCGACGGCCCCGTTGGCGGTGAGCCAGTGCAGGACGCCCGCCATGAAGGCGTCACCGGCGCCGATCGTGTTGACCACCTCGACCGGCACCGCGGGCACGGACACCGGCTCGGCGGAGCCGCTGTAGGCCGTGCTGCCCCGGGCACCCCGGGTGAGCACCACGAGCCGGCCCTCTCCCGCCAGCCGCCGGCAGGTCTCGTCGGGATCGGTGTCCGGCCACAGGCGCCCGAGGTCCTCGTCGCTCGCCTTGACGACATGCGCCAGGGAGCACAGCTCCCGCAGCCGGCGCACGCTCAGCTCCGGGTCGAGCGTACGGTCCTCGCGCACATTGGGGTCCACGACCAGCAGGGACTGTTCGGCACCCGCGCGTGCGGTGGCCGCCACGGCTTCGGCCGCCGGTTCGACGACCGCGCCCAGTCCGCCCACGTACACCGCGGCGAACTCCGCCACCTCGGCGGAGCGGTCCGGCAGTTGGAAGGTGGCGGTGTCCGCGAGGTGGAAGTGGTAGCCGGTGCCGTCCGGGCCCGGGTCGGCGACCGCGAGCGTGGTGGGCAGCTCCGAGCGTGCGCAGAGGCCGAGTCGCGTACCGGCGGAGGCCAGTCGCTGTTCGATCATCCGGGCGAAGCCGTCGCCGCCGAGCGCGCCCGCGAACCAGCTGGGCGTGGACAGCCGGGCCAGCCCCGCGGCGACATTGGCGGGCGCGCCGCCGGGCTGGGCCCGCAGCGTCTCCGGATCGTCCGGCGACGGGACGAGGTCGATGAGCGCCTCTCCCATCACCAGGACGGCACCGGTTCCTGGCCCCGGTCCGGCACCGGGGCGGGGTCCGGCACCGGCGACGGCGCCGGACCCCGCGTCGGGACCTTCGGTCACGGCTGCACCACGATCTTCCGTCCCTTGCCCGCCTTGAACTGGTCGAGCGCCTGCGGGTACTGCTCCAGCGGCAGCCGGTCGCTGATGAAGACCGCCGGGTCGAGCACCCCGGTGGCGAAGAGCGCGGCGGCCCGCTCGTAGCTGTGCAGCACCGCCATGGAGCCGGTGATGGTGATCTCCTGGTTGTAGATGCGGTACGGCTCGATGACCGCGGTCGTCGCGTAGTCGGCGACGCCGAACTGGAGGAAGGTGCCGCCCTTGGCGACCCGGCCGAGGCCGTCCTGGATGGCCTTCGCGTTACCGGTGGCGTCGATGACGAAGTCCCAGCCACCGGGCCGGTCGAACTCGTCCGCCGAGGTGGCCGAGTTCGAGCAGCCGAGCTTCGTGGCGGTCGCCAGCCGCTCCGGGTTGATGTCCAGGACGTCGACGACGGCGGCGCCGGTGCGCTTGGCGAGCTCCAGCATCATCAGGCCCATGGTTCCGGAGCCGTAGATCAGCACCTCGGCGCCGAGAGTGGAGCTGTTGAGCACGTCGTAGCCGCGGACCGCGCAGGACAGGGGCTCGATCAGCGCCGCGTCCCGCACATCGATGTGGTCGGGCAGCCGGACGCAGTTGGCCACGGGCGCGACCGCGAACTCGGCCGCTCCGCCGGGCTTGCTGACGCCGATGGCGTTCCACTTGTCGCACAGGTTGGCCCGCCCGGAGCGGCAGTAACGGCACTCGTGGCAGTACAGCGACGGGTCGACGGCGACCTTGTCGCCCACGGACAGCTCGGTGACGTCGGAGCCCAGACCCACGATCTCGCCGGCGAACTCGTGACCGGGCACGATCGGCAGGGTGGGCGCGAACTCGCCCTGCAGAATGTGCAGGTCCGTACCGCAGATTCCGCAGGCGGCGACGGAGACGACGACGTCACGGGGGCCCGGGGTGGGGTCGGGAACCGTCGTGACGGAGACCTTGCCGGGGGCTTCGATAATCGCTGCCCTCATTTATTTAACAGCTCCAAGAGAAAGGCCCTGGACGAGTTTGTCCTGGGCGGCGAAACCTGCGGCGAGCACCGGCAGGGACACGACGACGGACGCCGCGCACAGTTGAGCGAGGAAGAGCCCCTGGCTGGTCACGAAGCCCGTCAGGAACACGGGTGCGGTCTGGGCCGTCACGGACGTGAGCACCCGGGCGAACAGCAGCTCGTTCCAGCTGAAAATAAAGCAGATCAGGGAGGTGGCGGCGATTCCGGGGGCCGCCACCGGGGCCACCACCCGGGCCAGGACGGTCGGCAGCCGGGCCCCGTCCACCTGCGCCGCCTCGATGATGGAGACCGGTACGTCCGCGAGGAAGGACTGCATCATCCACACCGCGATCGGCAGGTTCATCGAGGTGTAGAGGATGACCAGCAGCCAGATGTTGTCCAGCATTCCGACGTTGTTGGCGAAGAGGTACACGGGCAGCAGTCCGGCGACCACCGGCAGCATTTTCGTGGACAGGAAGAAGAACATCACGTCCGTCCACTTCTCCACGCGCTTGATCGAGAGCGCGTACGCCGCCGGAAGTGCCAGCACCAGCACCAGCAGCGTGGAGAAGACGGACGCCATCAGGGAGTTGAGCAGCGGCGGCCAGGGGCTGGCCCCGCTCCCGGAGCCGAAGAACACCCGGTAGCTGTCGAGGGTGAGGCCCGCAGCGAACGACGGCGGGTTGGTCGCCGCGTCCGCCTCCGAGTGGAAGGAGGTGAGCAGCATCCAGATGGCCGGCAGGCAGAAGACGATGCCGACGATCCAGGCCAGCAGGCCAAGACCGGCGGTGCGCCGCCTGGCCCGCCGGGACTCGGGAGCGTACGTGTCGATACGGGGCGCGGCCTTGGCGGCCGACGGGGACTGCGCGACGGAGTTGGTGCTCATGCGCGGTTCGCCTCCTCACTGAAGAGGGACGAGACCACACGCAGGGCGAAGGTCGCGATCACGATCGTGCCGATCACGACGACGACTCCGGCGGCGGAGGCCAGTCCGTACTCGTGAGCCTGATAGAAGGTCTGGTAGATGGTGTACGGCAGGTTTGCCGTGCCGAGTCCCCCTGAGGTGAGGGTGAATACGGCGTCGAAGTTCTGCACGATGTAGATCGAGCCGAGCAGGATGCCGAGCTCCAGGTAGCGGCGCAGGTGCGGCAGGGTCAGGTAGCGGAACATCTGCCAGCCGCTCGCGCCGTCCAGCTTCGCGGCCTCCATGATCTCGGCGGGCCGGCTCTGGAGGCCGGCGAGCAGGATGAGCATCATGAACGGGGTCCACTGCCAGATGAGGGAGGTCTCCACGGCCAGCAGCGGCATGTCGGAGATCCAGTCCGGCTGGGAGGGGTTCTCCACGCCGAAGAGTCCGGTGAACCAGGCCCAGCCGCCGTTGAGCAGGCCGTACTCGGGGTTGTAGAGGGCGTGCTTCCACAGCAGCGCCGCCGAGACGGGGACCAGCAGGAACGGGGTGATCAGCAGGGTACGGACGAGTCCGCGGCCCTTGAACTTCCGGTCGAGCAGCAGGGCCAGCAGCAGTCCGAGGACGACGCTGACGATCACGACGGTCGCGGTGAGCAGGACGGTGGTGATCACCGATTCGCGCAGGCTCTCGTCGGTGAACACCGAACCGTAGTTGGAGAGTCCGGCGAAGGCGCGGTTGTCGGGGGCGAGGGAGTTCCAGTTGAAGAGCGAGATCACCAGGGTCGCCACGAAGGGCAGCTGGGTGACCGCGATCAGGAAGACCAGGGCGGGCAGCAACGGGGCTCGGGTGGCCCAGGCGCGGGCCCGTCCGGAGCTCTTACGGGGAGCGTTGGGTGGTGCCGAGGGGTCCGACGAGCCGGCCGGCGACACTGACGGTGTGCTGACGGAGGTACTCACTTCTGCTTCTCACCTACCTTCTCGGCAAGTTCCTGCGAGGTCTTCAGGGCCTCTTCGACTGATTGTTTGCCCGCGATGGCGGCGCTGATCTCCTGCGAGACCTTGGTGCCCAGGTCCGTGAACTCGGGAATGTCGACGAACTGGATGCCGACCGTGGGCCGTGGCTGGGTGCCGGGATCGCGCGGGTTCGCGCTGGCGATCGCCTGCTTGGTGACATCGGCGAACGCGGCGGCGTCCTTCAGGTAGTCGGGGTTGGCGTAGGTCGAGGCGCGCTTGCCGGCGGGCACGTTGGACCAGCCGATCTTCTCGCCGACGAGGTTCTCGTACTCCTTGCTGGACGCCCAGGAGATGAACTTCCAGGCGTTGCCGGACTTCTTCGACGCCTTCTGCATGCCCCAGGCCCAGGTGTACAGCCAGCCGGAGCTCTCGGTCTTGTCCACGGGCGCGGGCACGTAGCCGACCTTGCCCTTGACCCGGGATCCCTTGGCCTCCAGCGATCCGGCGCCGGCGGTGGCGTCGTACCACATGGCCGTCTTGCCCTGGGTCATGTTGTTGAGACACTCGGCGTAGCCGGACTGGGGAGCGCCCGCCTCACCGTGGTCACGGACCAGGTCGACATAGAACTGGGTGGCCTTGGTGAACTCCGGGGAGGTCAGCTCCGCCTTCCAGTCCTTGGTGAACCAGGTGCCGCCCATGGTGTTGACGACACTGGTCAGCGGGGCGATCAGTTCGCCCCAACCGGGCAGTCCGCGCAGGCAGATGCCCTTCATACCGGGCTGGGCGCCGTCCGCCTCGGCGGCGAGATCGGCGACCTCCTGCCAGGTGGGTTTCGCCGGCATCTTCAGGTTCTTCTCCTCGAAGATGTCCTTGCGGTACATGAGGAAGGACGATTCGCCGTAGAAGGGCTCGCCGTACAGCTTGCCGTCCTCGGCGGTGAGGGACTCCTGGAGCGGCGGCAGGATGTCGCCCTGGTCGAAGGCCTTGTCCTTGGCGGCGTACTCGTCGAGCGGGTGCAGCCAGCCGTTCTTCGCGAAGAAGGGCACCTCGAAGTTGCTGATGGTGGCGATGTCGTACTGGCCCGCCTGGTTGGAGAAGTCCTGGGTGAACTTGTCGCGGGCGTCGTTCTCCGGCAGCACGGTGAAGTTGACCTTGATTCCGGTCTCCTTCGTGAAGTGGTCCGCGGTCAGCTTCTGCAACTCGACCATCTGCGGGTTGTTCACCATCAGCACATTGATCGTGTCGGCCCCTCCTGAAGAGGTGCCGCCGGCTCCGGCGCACCCCGCGAGCAGGGCCGTCAGGGCGGCACCCGCGCCCACACGCACGTGGATTCCGCGTGCGCGCACGCGGAATCCACGTGGTCGTTGTTGGAGGGGCATGAGATTTCTCCTGATCATTTCGTTGCGGGAGGGAAAATCCGGGACGGCTCTGTCCTGCCGCCCGCCGGGGTAGGGAGGCCTGCCGCCCGCCGGGGAGGGGGGAGGAGGCGGGGGCAGTGGGGACAGGGAGCCGTGGGGCTGCGGGGAACAGGGGCCCGTGACCGGGGCGAGTGGCATCGATTCAGACGCGGATGACCTGCGGCCCCAGCAAGGAGTAGCGCTGAGCCTCGGCCGAGGGGAGCCCCGTGTCCGTGACGATCGATTCGAAGTCCCCGACCTCGGCGAAGCGGCAGAAGCTGACCGCGCCGAACTTGGTGTGGATTCCGGCGAAGACCCGGCGCCGAGCGCTCCGCATGGCCTGGGACTTCACCTCGCTGACGGCCGGATCGGGGGTGGTGAGGCCGAACTCACGAGAGATGCCGTTCGCTCCCACGTACGCCAGGTCGATGACGAAGTCGGCGAGCATTCGGGTGGTCCAGTGGTCGACCGTGGCCATCGTGGAGCCACGTACCCGGCCGCCGAGCAGCAGCACGACCATTTTCTCGGAGTCGGCCAGCGCGCTCGCCACGGCGAGCGACGCGGTGACGACGGTCAGCGGCCGGTCACGGGGCAGCGCCTCGGCGACGAGCTGAGGGGTGAAGCCCTCGTCGACGAAGACCGTTTCCGCGTCACCGAGGAGCTCCGCGGCGGCGGCCGCTATCCGCGACTTCTGGGGTACGAGTCGGGTCGTCCGGGCCGCGAGGTTGGTCTCGAAACCGGCGCTCTCCACCGGATAGGCACCGCCGTGGGTGCGCCGCACCAGCCCGTGTTCCTCCAGGGTGTGCAGGTCACGCCGGACGGTCTCCTTGGCCACGAGAAGTTTCACGGCCAGCGCGCTGACCTCGACCGACCCGTCACGCCGGGCGATCTCAAGAATCTCTCGTCGACGCTCGTCGGTGTCCACGACAACACTTCCCTGCTCTGCTGCGGCTCAGCACCCGTTCGGGCTCATGCGTCGTTTGTACAAGCAAGGCACCCGCCGCCACCAGGTCCCTCACACGACCGACTATGACCGTTCATGCCCGTTTGACAGCCAGCATTCATGCTGGTCAACGACGCAGGAAGGGACGATGTTGCACGTATCACTGCCCGATTGGCGCCCTGTTCGCGCCCGTTCGGTGCCCGCCGCGGTACGTGCTTTCTCCGTAAGCGGAGCCCGTACGGGAGCAGCACTCGTGCTCGCACCGTGGACAGGGCACGCCACGGGAGGGCCGGAATGCGTAACCTTCCTGGCAGCTTGACGATTGTTGAACGGCCGTGTTCGCCCGTACGTATCGCCTTCCGGCGGGCGCGGCACATCCGAACGAACATCCAGGAGCACACGCATGAGTGGTACTGCCCAGATCGGCGTCACCGGACTCGCGGTGATGGGCCGCAATCTTGCCCGTAACTTCGCCCGCAACGGATTCACGGTGGCGCTGCACAACCGCACCGCGTCGAAGACCCGTGCTCTGGTGGACGAGTTCGGCGAGGAGGGAACCTTCGTCGCGGCCGAGTCGGCGGAGGAGTTCGTCGCGGCGCTGGAGCGGCCTCGCCGCCTGGTCATCATGGTGAAGGCCGGCGATCCGACGGACGCCGTGATCGAGGAGTTCGCCCCCCTGCTGGAGGAGGGCGACGTCATCATCGACGGTGGTAACGCGCACTTCGCCGACACCCGGCGCCGGGAGAAGGAACTGCGCGAGCGCGGCATCCACTTCGTCGGCGTGGGCATCTCGGGCGGCGAGGAGGGCGCGCTGCACGGCCCGAGCATCATGCCCGGCGGCTCCACCGAGTCGTACGCCTCGCTCGGACCGCTGCTGGAGCGGATCGCCGCGAAGGCCCCCGACGGGACGCCCACGGTGGCGCACATCGGCCCGGACGGCGCGGGTCACTTCGTGAAGATGGTGCACAACGGCATCGAGTACGCCGACATGCAGCTGATCGCCGAGGCCTACCACCTGCTGCGGTCCGTCGCCGGTTACTCCCCCGCGAAGATCGCGGAGACCTTCCGGACCTGGAACACGGGCCGGCTCGACTCGTACCTGATCGAGATCACGGCGGAGGTGCTCGCCCATACGGATGAGGCCACCGGCAAGCCGTTCGTGGACATCGTGACGGACCAGGCCGAGCAGAAGGGCACCGGACGCTGGACCGTGCAGATCGCCCTCGACCTGGGGGTCCCGGTCTCCGGTATCGCCGAGGCGGTCTTCGCCCGCTCCCTCTCCGGGCACGCCGCACTGCGCGAGGCGTCCCGCTCGCTGCCCGGCCCGTCGGCGGCGCCGCTGGGCGAGGCCGAGGCGGCGCGCTTCGCCGACCAGGTCGAGCAGGCGCTCTACGCGTCGAAGATCGTGTCGTACACCCAGGGCTTCCACCAGATCCAGGCGGGCAGCGAGGAGTACGGCTGGAACATCGACTCCGGTTCGGTCGCCGCGATCTGGCGGGCGGGCTGCATCATCCGCGCCGCGTTCCTCGACCGGATCCGCGCGGCGTACGACGCGCAGCGCGACCTGCCGAGCCTGCTGTCGGACAAGCAGTTCGCCGAGGAGATCGGCGCGGCGCAGGACGACTGGCGCGCGGTGGTCGCCGCCGCCGTGCAGCAGGGTGTCCCGACGCCGGGCTTCTCGGCGGCGCTCGCGTACTACGACGCGCTGCGCGCCGAGCGGCTGCCCGCCGCGCTCACGCAGGGGCAGCGCGACTACTTCGGCGCGCACACCTACCGGCGTACGGACCGCGAGGGCTCGTTCCACACCCTCTGGGGCGGCGACCGTTCCGAGGTCTCGTCCAGCTGAGACCGTCCCCCGATTGCCGGCCGGTCTGAAACCGGTCGACTCGGCCGACTGATCACGCCCGGCCGGCTACGGCCGGCCGGGCGATTCCGTCCGGCCGAGCGGCCCGGGTGCGGGCTGGGGCTCCGGCTCCGGCAGGGGGGTGGGGCCCGGCGGGCTCGGAACCGGGTCCGGCGGAGGTACGGGCAAGGGGCTCGGCGGCGTCGGGACCGGCCCCGGGCCCGGCGGGCCGGGCGGCGGATTGGGCGACGGCGGTACGGGATCAGGAGGCGATACGGGGTCGGGGTACGGGCTGGTCATGCCTGACCTCCAGCAGCCAGTAGTACGGGAGTCGTTCCTTCCCAATGTCTCGCGGTGCGCGTGCCCACGCGCGCCGGGTCCCACGCATGATCGGCGCGGATCCTTCGGGAGCCGCGCCGATCGCCGTCAGCGGGCGGCGCTCGCGGCGGCTTCCGCGATCATCTCGGCGGCCGCGGTCAGTCCCGGCCGCGGGCTGGAGAGCACGGGAACTCCGTTGGTGGTGCGCCCGGCCGCGTCGGCCATCGATGCCTGCGCCAGCACGATCACGTCCACTCCGGTGACGCCGTCGACAGCCGCGGCCACCGCGTCCAGATAGCCGTCGTGGTCGCCGGCCTCGAAACGCTCCCAGGCCCCCGCGACCAGCAGCGTCCGCAGGTCGACGGGCCGCCCGGCCGCTTCCTGGCGGATCAGCGCGACCGTCGGTTCCAGGGTGCTCTCCAAGGCCGCGATCACCGCGACCCGGCCGGCCGAGGCCGCCACCGCGGCCATCGGCCGGTCGACCCTGAGCACGGGCACACCGAGGGCCCCGGCCGCGTCCTCGGCCACACCGCCGATGGTCGAGCAGGTGCACAGCACGGCCGTCGCCCCCTCCTCGACGGCGGTCGCGAGCAGCGCCCCGACATCGGCCGCGACGGCCTCCGGGCCTTCGGCCCTGGCCCTGGTCAGCAGGTCCACGTCCACGAGGTGCCGCAGCGCGAGTCCTGGGTGGTCGGCATCCCGGAGAGCGTCGAAGGCCGGGACATGGACGGGAGACGTGTGCAGGAGAGCCAGCATGATCGCGATGCTAGGCCCTGTCCCATCGATCTTGCCGGCCCGACCTGGTGCCGCTCACGGCGCCAGACGAAGGGATGGGTTCTCGAGGTGCCCGATGTGCTCAATCCGCTCACCAGGGCCGCCGGTTGGCGCCCAGCTGCCGCTCCGCCGCCTCGACCGCTCCGGCCGGCGCCGCGGGAGCCTCGTCCGGATGGCGCTGCGCCCACCTGGCCGCGTACGGGCACAGCGGAACCACAGGCATCCCCTCGCGCCCCGCCATCGCGTAGAACTCCCGTACCAGCGCACCCGCGATGCCCTTGCCCTCCTGGCCTTCCTCCACCACGGTGTGCACCGCGACCAGGGCGGCAGGGGTGCCGGTCAGGGCGAAGTAGGCGATGACTCCGACGCGCCGGCCGTCCTCGTACGCCTCCAGGCGGCCCGTCGAGCGGCTGTCGCGGATGTTGAGATCTGTCATGAGAACGGTCTCCCTGTCAGAACTCTGAGCGCGACGCCTCTTCTTCGCGGTCTGCCGCCAGAGCCTTGGCCCGCTTCTGAATGATCACGGCCGCCGCGACCGCGCTCGCCGCGAAGGCTACGGGCACCATCCAGGGCTGGTCGAGACGGTGGCAGGTGACGTGGTCGAGGGAGTAGCGGCCGGCGCCCATGAGAGCGATCGAAGCGGCGGTCCAGCCGAGGTGGCCCGGATGCTCGAAACCCCCTTCCTGGGCGAAGAATCCGCTGGGGGCATGCACCGACGTCGCCGCGGCCATGCCGCCCGCCGCCGCCGCGCCGGCGGCCGGGGTGGCCAGGCCCAGGGCCAGCAGCGCGCCACCGCCGGCCTCGGCGAGTCCGGAGGCGATCGCGCTCGGCCGGCCGGGCCGGAAGCCCATGGCCTCCATCCCCCGGGCGGTCGCGTCGATCCCGCCGCCGCCGAACCAGCCGAACAGTTTCTGGGTGCCGTGCGCGACGAGCACCCCTCCGGTGCCGAGCCGCAGGACGAGCAGGCCGAGATCGCTTCGGGAGGGACAGGTCATGGCGGACTCCGGGGGTATCGGGGTGCTTGACGAAGGGACGAAGGGATGAGGCCGTACGACTCCACTGTCCGCGCCCCGGTACGCGGGAGGTCAGTGTTGCTGGGCCGTACGGGTCGGCACGGAACGCGGGGCCGGTGATGTCACCCGCCCCGCGCCCACTACCGGCTGAGGCCGGTCACCGGTCGCAGCGCAGACTGCCGATGTCGATGGCGTCACTCATGACCTTCATGCCCGCGTCGTTCGGGTGCAGATGGTCCCCGCTGTCGTACGCGGGGAGGATCTTCGCGGGGGCTGCCGGGTCCTTGACCGCCGCGTCGAAGTCCACGACCGCGTCGAACGCGCCACTGCCACGGACGAAGGAATTGACCGCTTGCCGGACCGCTTCGCCGCTCGCGTTCCACTCCCCCCAGCCCTCGTACGGCATGACGGTCGCGCCGACGACACAGGCACCGGCGGCATGGCTCCGCCGGATGATCTCCCGGTATCCGTCGATCACTTGGGCGGCCGTGGGAGCCGGAGTGGCCTTGATGTCGTTGACGCCCTCCAGAAGGATCACCGTGCGCAGCCCCCGCTGCGACAGGACGTCCCGGTCCAGCCGCTTCAGGGCGCTCACCCCGGCGCCGTCCGACAGGACCTTGTTGCCGGAGATTCCCTCGTTGGCGACGCCCTTGAGGGTGGTGCGGCGGTCGTTCCGCAGCCGTTCCGCGAGGAAGTCGGGCCAGCGGCGGTTGGCGTCGGCGGTCGAGATGGCGCCGTCGGTGATCGAGTCGCCGAGTGCCACGACGGCTCCGGTGCCGCGCGGGGCGTCGACCACCACCGCGTCGAGGTAGTAACGGAAGGTCGTCCGCTGCGTGTAGGCGGTGTCGGACTCCTCGGCGGCATGATCACCGGCGGGCGCGATGTACGAGGTCTGGAGGCCCATCCGGTGGCCGGTGGCGGTACCGGCCGCGTCCTGTACGTACACGCTCACGGCCAGGTCGGCCGCCGGGCGTACGGACCCGCGCAGCGGGTCGCTGTACACGGAGCCGCCGGGCGGGACGGTGACCGAGGCGGCGCCCCGGAAGGTCAGCGCGCGGTTGGTGCCGGGCACCAGGGCCGCGCCCGAGGCCCGTACCCCGGCGTAGGCGCGGCCGAAGGTCACCGGCTGCTCGCCGAAGGCGTTGGACAGGCGGATCCGCAGGCCGCTGCCGCCCGCGCTGGTGTGGACGACGATCCGGTGGGTCCGCGCGGGAACCGCGGCATCCAGCCGGTCGGCGCTGGCACCCCAGGTGACGACAGATGTGGTGGGCGCGGCGGGCACCGTGACGGCGGTGGGCGCGGCGGCGGGGGCAGTACCGGCGGAGGCCGCCGTCGGGGCGGCGAGGACCGCGCTGACAGCGAGGGCGAGAACGGCGACGGCGCTCCGGGCGCATCGGGGTAACTCCGGTCTGGTCATTGCGGGTTGATCCCTCTCGTAGCGGGAGTCGTGCCCATGTCATTAATGGCACGGGCGGAAGGTGCTTCCGGTTCGACACACGAACGCATGCGACCGGCAGCGGGCCGCGCCACAATGGAAACCACCGGGATCACCACCGCGGTATCCGCCGGACGGAGGAGGCGCGTTGTGCCGAGGACCAGTGTCCGGGAAGCCGTGCGGGACCTGCTCGACACGCACGGCCGTACGTACGCCGATCAAGCGCATGTCCACTTGCGGAACACACCCCAGCCGCTCTATCAACTCCTGGTGCTGTCCTGCCTGCTGAGCGCTCCGATCCGCAGTGACACCGCGGTCGCGAGTTGCCGCGCGCTCTCGGACGCGGGGCTGCGCGACGCGCGGCGCATGGCGGACGCGACCTGGCAGGAGCGCGTGGATGCGCTCGGCAAGGGCGGCTACCGGCGCTACGACGAGCGCACGGCGACGCAGCTCGGTGTGGGCGCCGAGTTGCTGCTGGCCGAATATCACGGCGATCTGCGCCGGCTCCGGGCGAGAGCTGACGGGGACATCGACGTCCTGCGATCGCTGTTGCGGAAGGTGCCGGGGCTCGGCCCCGTCGGCGTCGACATCTTCCTGCGGGAGGTGCAGGGGATCTGGCCGGAAGTCGCACCGTACCTGGACAAGAAGGCCCTCCAAGGCGCACGCGAACGCGGGCTGCCGGACGATCCCAAGGCGCTGGCGCGGCTGACCGGTGACACCGATCCGGCCCTCTTCGCGGCGGCGATGGTCCGGGCCGCGCTCGAAAGGAGCGGGACTCGGAAGGGGCAGGCCACACTCGGCAAGAGCTGACGCGAGGCGCTCGGCAAGGGCTGACGCGGGGCCGCCTTCCCGCGGTTTCCACGAGTGGGGAGGCGGCCCCGCGTCAGGACCGAACGGCGTACCGTCAGCCGTGCGGAGGCTTGTCGTCGGAGGGCGGCTCCTGCGAGCCCAGCTGCTCGTCCATCTTCTTCTGAGCGCTGTCGACCTGGCCGCTGTACTTGTTCCCGGTCTTCCGGTCGAACGCGTCGCCGGCCTTCTCCACGCCCTGGTGGGCCGTGTCCTCGTGCCCCTTGATGAGGCCCTTCAGCTTGTCGAGCATCGACATGGTCCGCTCCTCGCTCGGGACGTACTCACGTCCACCTTCCCCGCTGCCCGGCGATCGCGCATCCGCAGCCCGCACAGGCCGCACCGGTGCCGACACCGGCACCGGTCAGAGCGTCGCGCTCGCCCGGTCCTTCGGCGTCCTCTGCGCGTTCCCGCGCTTCGTGACAGAGGTGTCCGGCGGGGTGACGGTCCAGTCGGGGTGGCCGGGCATCCGAGGTGTCTTCGTGCCGTAGAGCCAGTCGCCGAGGAAGCCGGACAGATCCTGGCCCGACACGTCGGAGGCCACCGCGATGTAGTCCTTGGTGGACGCCGCCGCGTTCCGGTGGCGCTCCAGGAAGGTGCGCTCGATTCGGTTGAAGACGTCCTCGCCGACCAGTGTCCACAACGCGTACAGGACCAGCACACCGCCGGCGTAGCGCTGACTGTCGAAGAGGGTGTTCGCCGTGGGAGCGGCGACCGGGCCCGAGTCCCGCCGCCACTGGTCGCCCCGGGCGTAGACCATCTTCATCCGGTCCTCCATGGTGGTCAGCCCCTGTGAGTCGGGCCAGCCCCGCTCGTCCCGGTAGAGCAGCCCGTAATAGTCCGCGTGCCCTTCGTTGAGCCACAGATCGGCCCAGGTGGCGGGCGAGACGAGGTCGCCGAACCAGCTGTGGACCAACTCGTGGATCATGTGCGAGCCGATCGCCTTCTCCTCCTGGAGAAGGTAGTTCGGCTTGTAGATGGTGAGGGTCTGGGTCTCCAGGCCGGTGAAGTCGAAGGCGTTCTCGTCGTCGGTGTTGGCCGGAAGAATGCCGTACGTCTCGAACGGGAATCCGCCGAGCCGTGTTTCCACCCAGGCGAGTTGACCGGGCGTCAGAGAGAGGGCAGGCTCAAGTGCCCTGGCCCGCGCGGTCGGTACGACATCACGCAGCCGGAGCCCGCCGGGGCCCTGCCGCTCGACCACCTCGTAGTCGCCCACGGTGAGTTGCACCATCTCGGTGGCTATCGGGTCGCGCGAGTGGTACGTGGACGTGGTCACACCGCCCGCACTCGTGGTGGAGACCCGCGAGCCGCTCGCGACGGCCGTCAACCCGTCGGGCGCGGTGATACGGAAAGTGAAGTCGGCCTTGTCGCTGGGGTGGTCGTTGCAGGGGAAGACCGTGCGCGCCAGGTCGGGCTGTCCGGCCACGGCGAAGCCGTCAGGCGTGGGCACCCAGCCGTTGTGCGGCGCCTGGAGCTTGCGCGGGTCGGCGGTGTAGTCGACCCGTACGACCAGCCGCGCGCCGTTCTCGACGGTGGACGGCGGGGTGATGACCAGCTTCTCGGTCCCCTGCTCGAAGGCCGCCGGTCGGTCGCCCACCGTGACGCCGTGGATGTCGAGGCCGAGCGAGTCGAGGGAGAAGCGGGACAGGTTCTGGGTGGCGTACGCGGTGATCGTGACGCTCGCATCGACGAGCTTGGCGGCCGCGCGGTAGGTGAGGTCCAGCAGATACGCCGAGACGCGGTAACCGGTGTTACCGAGCACGGGGTAGACCGGATCGCCCAGGCTGTCGCCGCCCGGAGTGCCCGGGGGTTCGGAGTTCCCGGAACGCCCGGCCCCGCCGACGCCCTCCGCCCGTGCGGACGGGGCAAGGGTGACAGCTGCCGCTGTGCCGAGGAGCGCGGCAGCGGGTGCCGTCACTCGGGTGCGGTATCGCATGTTTCTCTTTTCGGTCTGTTCCCTGCGGATCCGCAGTCACTCGAAATGACGCCGAACCGATGGAACCACCTGAGTACGATCCCGTGTGGGAAATGACCGGGCCAGGCCTCGGGCGCCCACGATTCCCACACCGTCCACGCACACGCGCGCCTTGTCAGGGCGCCGCGTTGAGCAGATCGAGCGCGCTGTGCTGGCGTGCGGCGTCCGTCGTGTCGAGCGGTCCGTTCCAGCGCAGTCCGTACTGGTCGAGCGGGTTGCGGTCCCGCGCGTACGCGGTGTCGGCCTGCTTCTTCAGATACGTCGTGTACGGGTGGTCGGCCAGCGCCGCGTTGAGCTTGCCCAGACCACGTACGTGCGCGCCCTTGAAGGACGGCCCGTCGGCCCCGCAGTCGCCCCCCTCGCACGGATCGCGCAGGATGCCGTCGGCGGTGTTCAGGGAAGAGGAGGTGGTGGCGGCGTCGGCGATCTGCCGGGCGGTGGTGAGGAGTTGGCCGTCCTGGGTGGCGCGGTGCAGTTCGGTGAGCGCGCCGAGCAGCACACCCTGGTTGTACGACCAGACGGCGCTGCCGTTGTTGCGGCAGGTGGACAGGTCGATGCCGTCGTTGACCAGCCGCGAGCCGTTGAGCATGCCGGTGCCCTGGAACCAGGACCAGCCGGCGCGCGCCCGGTTCAGATAGGCGGTATCGCCCTGGATCCGGTTGTGCAGGGCCGCGTTGAGCTGGATGTAGAGAGAGTTGGAGATGGCGTTCTTGTATGTCTTCGCGGTGCTCCACCACACACCGCCGCCGCACGTACCGTCCCAGTAGGCGGCCATGTGGTCGGCGTCCGCGCGGGCGGTGTTCAGGTAGCGGCTGTCGCCGGTCGCGTCGTAGGCGGCGACCCAGGCGAGCCCCCACCACCCCGTGTCATCGATGTACTCGTTGCGGAACTGGCCGTCTTTCGCGTTCAGTTGCCGGTCGTACGTGTTGGCGATGGCGTACCGGTAACCGGTCATGCCGGTGACGCGGATGTTGTCGATGACGGCGGTGAGCGCGTTGGCGGAGTTCCACCAGCCGCTGGTGTCGAAGAGCCCGGTGCCATTGTTGTAGAACTGCATCTGCGCGGTGGCCGCGGCCGTACGGCGGTCGGCCGCGTTCCATGTCGTACGTGCCCAGGGCGTGCACGCGATGTCCGTACGGTCGCCGGCCTTGCCGCAGGCGCGCAGGGCGCCGACGCCCCGGTTGTTCCAGTCGTCCACGTTGTACATGAGGGTGCGCCAACCGCGCTGCCCGGCGGGCACGGTGGTGATACCGAGGCGGCTGCCGGAGCTCCAGGTACGCCCGCCGTCGAAGGACCGGTCGAGCCAGACCTGGTCCCCCGGGCTGCCGTTGCCGAGGGAGGCCCAGCCCATCGCGTCGCGGTCGTCGAAGTGGAGGGAGATCGACCGGGAGAAGATCGTGGCGGAGACGGGGGCGCGGTCCTGCGGTGCGAGCGCGGGATCGCGGGCGTCGCAGTACGTATTGCAGATGGCGGCATCGGAAGCGGCCGCACCACGACTGGACTCTCCGGGACCGGCCACACCGGGGCCCGCCTCACCGGGACGGGCAACAGCCGGTGGGCTCAGCGTGGTGAGAGTGCCGACGACAAGAGCGGTGACGGCCGGCACCACCACGCGCCGCATCCGGGCTGACATCGATGTCCACATGAACGGCTCCGGGTCGGGCGGCGACGTTCCCGGAACGGTAGAACCGCGACACGCCCACGTCAACGAAGAGTTCCGGACAGTGCGTACCCGCCAGGGACACAACGCCGGATGGACAGGGCAGGGCGTCGGCTATCTCACGGGCTCCCCCTCCGTGGTCACCCGGGGCAGGACCCTGTCCAGCCATCGGGGCAGCCACCACGCGCTCGTGCCGAGCAGGGTCATCACCGCCGGTACGAGCAGGAGGCGGACGACGGTCGCGTCGATGAGCACACTGACGGCCAGGCCGAGGCCCAGCATCTTGACCACGATGTTGTCGCTCAGGATGAACGCGGCGAAGACGCTGACCATGATGAGTGCGGCGCAGCTGATCACACGGGCGGTGATCTCAAGTCCGTGCGCGACACTGCCCCTGCTGTCGCGGGTGCGCAGCCAGGCCTCGTGGACCCGGGCGAGCAGGAAGACCTCGTAGTCCATGCTCAGGCCGAAGACGATGGCGAACATCATCATCGGCACATAACTCTCGATCGGCACCGTCCCGGAAACGCCCAACGAGGGCCCTCCCCAGCCCCATTGGAAGACGGCGACCACGACTCCGTACGACGCGGCGATCGACAGCAGATTGAGCACGGCGGCCTTGAGCGCCACCAGGAGCCCGCGGAACACCATCAGGATGATGAGGAACGCCAGGGCCACGACGACGGCGATGATCAGTGGGAGCCGAGCCGAGATGATGCCGAGGAAGTCCTCCTGCGCGGCCGTCGTGCCGGTCACATACGTGGTGGCGGCGGTGCCGGACACCCCTTCGGGCAGGGCGTCGTCCTTGAGACGGTGGAAGAGGGCGGCCGTCCCTGCCGCCTGCGGGGCGGTGCTGGAGATGGCGGTACCCGTCAGCAGTTGGCCGTCGCCGGTGGGTTGGAGCGGGCTGACACTGGCCGCGCCCGGGACGTCCGTGAGCGCTTTGCTCAGGCTGGACGCCAGCGCGGGGCGGTCGGCCGACGGGACCAGGGTCTGGTCGACGACGAGGGTGAACGGCCCGTTGGCACCGGGGCCGAAACCGGCGGCGACGAGGTCGTAGGCGCGCCGGTCGGTGAAGCTTCTGGGGTCGGCCCCGTCGTCGATGTGGCCGAGGCGGATGGAGAACACGGGGATGGCGAGAACGCCCACGGTCACGAGTCCGGCGAGCAGGAACCACCAGGGACGGCGCTGCACCCGCCGGGCGTAGCGATGCCACCCTCCGTGCGCCTCGGCGGGCTGCCTCGTACTGCCCGCGCGCGGCTCCGGCGCGCCCGCGCCCGCCCTCGAACCGCTTGCCCTCGTACCGCCCCCGTCCGACGCCGACTCCGTACCGCCTGCCCTCGTACCGCCCGCGTCCGACGCCAACTCCGTACCGCCTGCCCTCGTACCGCCCGCGTCCGACGCCAACTCCGTACCGCCTGCCCTCGTACCGCCCGCGGCCGACTCCGTACCGCTCTCCGCGACCGGCCGTCGGACCCGGTAGCGGTCGATGCCGCGTCCGACGAGTCCGAGCAGGGCCGGCACCAGCGTGATCGCGCCGGCGACCGCCGTGACAACCGTGACGGCGGCGGCCACGCCGAGCTTCCCGATGAAGCTGACCTGGGACACGTACAGCCCGGCGAGGGCGACGATGACGGTGCACCCCGAGACCAGCACGGCGCGACCGCTGGTGGCGACCGCGCGGCCCGCCGCTGTCACCGGGTCGGCGCCGTCCATCACCTGCTGGCGGTGACGGGTGATCAGGAACAGCGCGTAGTCGATGCCGACGCCGAGCCCGATCATCGTGGCCAGGGTCGGTGAGACGCTCGCGAAGGTGGTGGCGGCGGCGATGAGGCTCAGGCAGCTCAGTCCGACGATGACACCGATCAGGGCGGTGAGCAGCGGAACCACGGCGGCGATGACACTGCCGAATCCGATCAGCAGGACGACGACCGCCACGGCGAACCCGATGGCCTCACTGGTCAGATCGGCGGGCTTGGGCCGGGCGAGTTCGCCGAGCGGGCCACCGTACTCGACCTCGACACCGGCGGCGCGCAGAGGTTCGACCGCCTGGTCGACCCCGCGCAGGTAGGAGTCCCCGAACGCGGTGGGGTTCCCGTCGAACCGGACCGTGATGTACCCGGTCTTCCCGTCGGCGGTCAGCGCCCCGGTGGGCGGCGAGGACGGCGTCGCGGGCAGCGGGCTCTCGGCGGACAGGACATGCGGAAGTTTCTGGAGGGAACCGACCGTCTCGTCGATCTGGCTCCGTACGGCGGCGAGGGACTTCTGCCCGTCGTGGAGGACGATTTGAGCCCCGATGCCACCCGCCCCGGGCGCGTGCGCGCCGAGTACGCGCGCCCCGTCGTCCGACTGCGTTCCGGGGAGGGAGAAGTTGTCGGAGTACGCACCGCCGACCGCGCCCTGAAGGCCGTGCAGCCCGCCGAGGGCGACCAGCCAGGCCACGATGACCACGACGAAATGCCGGGCGCACCACTCCCCCAGCCGCTGGAGCAGGCCGCCCCGGGCCCGGTCTCCCGGCGCTCGTGCGTCCGTACCGTTCTGCGAATTCATACGTTCCTCCCAGCGGGCGCGGAAGCGAGTACGGAAGCGGGTGCGGACAACAACCGACCTGACAAATGTCGGCATTTTATGCCTGAGGTCGGGAAAAACAGCATTCAGGCCCCCACCGGGCGTGCCGCGCCCACCCATGGCCCGAACTGGCCTTTCTTGAACTCCTCTTGACGGAGGAACACCGGCCTGTATGGTCTAGTCCAAGTGGTCGAGACCTTTTCTTTCGCAACGCCCCACGCGGAGCGGGAAAGGGAATCCACCACCGCCCTTCGCCCCTCTTGGCCCCCCACACTCGAGAGGCCGGCCCGCCCTGTTCCGCATTCCCCCATGAATCGGAGAGCGTGCGGGAAGGCCTATGTGAAGGAGTAATCATGCACGCGAAAAGGAAGCTGGCCGTCGCGCTCGGAGCCGTTGTCGCCCCGGTGCTCGCCATGAGCATTCCCGCAAGTTCCGCCAGCGCTCACGGATATATCTCTTCGCCGCCGAGCAGGCAGGCCCAGTGCGCTGCCAAGACCATCAGCTGCGGAGACATCACGTACGAGCCGCAGAGCGTGGAAGGGCCCAAGGGCCTGACCAGTTGCAGTGGTGGAAATTCACGGTTCTCCGACCTCGACGACGATTCAAAGGGCTGGGCCGTCACGCCCGTCAGCAGCACCACCTCGTTCAACTGGAAGCTGACGGCGCGTCATTCCACCAGCACCTGGCAGTACTACGCGGGCGGCCAGAAGATCGCCGAGTTCAACGACAACGGGGCCCAGCCGGGCGAGACCGTCAGCCACCAGGTGAACTTCGGTGGCCTGTCCGGCAAGCAGAAGGTGCTGGCTGTCTGGAACATCGCGGACACCTCGAACGCCTTCTACGCCTGCATCGACGTGAACGTCGGCGGCTGAAGAGCCGGTCCCGCTCCAACGCGCGGCGTGTGAGCCCCTGTTCTTCCCGTGCGGGGGCTCATCCCGCCATCCACCCCCCACCACACGCGTACCGGGCCGTCGCACGCGCGGCGGCCCGGCATGAGGAGTGATCACCACATGCGTCAACGCGCCATCGGACTTCTCTCCGCGACCACCGCGGCCGCCGCACTCTCCCTGCTGGCCCTCGCACCGTCCTCCGTCGCGCAGACAGGACAGCCGGACCTCACGACGCGGACGTCCTCGGTCGCCCAGGCCGCGCCCGACACGAAGGCGGCCGATTTCATCGTCAGCGAGGCCCAGTTCAATCAGATGTTCCCCAACCGGAACTCGTTCTACAGCTACAGCGGTCTGACCGCCGCGCTCAGCGCCTATCCGGGATTCACCGGAACGGGAAGCGACACCGTACGGAAGCAGGAAGCCGCGGCTTTCCTGGCCAATGTCAGCCACGAGACCGGCGGCCTCGTCCACATCGTGGAGCAGAACCAGGCGAATTACCCGCACTACTGCGACGCGACACAGCCTTACGGCTGCCCGGCGGGTACGGCCAAGTACTACGGGCGCGGCCCGATTCAGCTCAGCTGGAATTTCAACTACAAGGCCGCGGGTGACGCCCTGGGCATCGATCTGCTGAACAACCCGGACCTCGTGCAGAACGACTCGGCCGTCGCGTGGAAGACCGGACTCTGGTACTGGAACACGCAGAACGGTCCGGGAACGATGACACCGCACAATGCCATGGTGAACGGTGCCGGATTCGGCGAGACCATTCGCAGCATCAATGGCAGCCTCGAATGCAACGGTGGGAATCCGGCCCAGGTACAGAGCCGCATCGACAAGTACAGGAGCTTCGCCCAGGTCCTGGGAGTCGACCCGGGCGGCAACCTCAGCTGCTGAGCCGGCAGCCTCCGGTGCTGAGCAGCTGAGCTGGTGACAGCGTCGGCCACGCCGGCAGGGACGGGTGCCGTCGGCCTTCCGGTCGGCGGCACCCATCTGTCCGTCTGTCTGTCTGTCTGTCTGTCTGTCTGTCTGTCTGTCAGGACACGGTCACGGTCACGACAGGGCGGCACGTGTGCGCCGCCGACGGCTCATGCCCAGCGGGCCGTCAGCCGGTGGGTGCCGGCCGGGCAGGCGTACAGCGCGCCGAGCGGGTCGGCCATCCCGTCGCCCGTGGCGGAGGCCCCCACGAGCAGTACGTTCCAGGGCAGTTCACTCCCGGTCTCCACGACGATCTCGTCACCTGTCCGACGGGTGGTGAAGACCGCCGCCGCACCCGATCCGTCCGGTGCGGGGATGGAGGTGACGACTTCTCCGCCCTCCGGCCGCCCACCGTACGGTCCATGACGATCCGTCAGATCACTGTCGGCCGGGGCGTACACGCGGAGCGTCACGCCGTCCGACCAGTCGTATTCGGGCCCCTCGGACCCGGCGCCGAACGGGATCACCGAGCCGGGCCTGGCCAGCAGCGGCAGGGTCTCGAAGCCGTGTGTCTCGTGCTGCCAGCCGGGTCCCGAGACCTGTGTGCCGGTGAGCACATTGGTCCAGGTGCCCTCCGGCACGTAGTACTCGACCGTGCCCTCCTCCGTGAAGACCGGCGCCACCAGCAAGTCGTCGCCGAGCATGTACTGCCGGTCGAGCGGACGGCAGGCCGGATCGTCGGGGAAGTCCAGCAGCATCGCGCGCATCACGGGCGTGCCGGTGTCCCTGGCCTGGGTCGCCGAACGGTAGAGGTACGGCATCAGCTGGTGCTTGAGGCGGGTGAAGGAGCGGGTGACGGCGACGGCCTCTTCGCCGTAGTCCCACGGCACCCGGTAGGACTTGCTGCCGTGCAGCCTGCTGTGCGACGAGAGCAGCCCGAACTGGACCCAGCGCTTGAAGACCGCGGGCGACGGGGTGCCTTCGAAACCCCCGATGTCATGGCTCCAGAAGCCGAAACCGGACAGCCCCAGCGACAGTCCGCCACGCAGCGACTCGGCCATCGCGTCGAACGTGGACTCGCAGTCGCCGCCCCAGTGCACGGGCAGCCGCTGCCCGCCGGCGGTGGCGGAGCGGGCGAAGAGCACCGCCTCGCCCTCGCCGCGCTCCTCCAGCAGCAGGTCGAACACGGTCTCGTTGTACAGCTGCGTGTAGTAGTTGTGCATCCGCTCCGGGTCCGAGCCGTCGTGCCACGCCACATCGACGGGCACGCGCTCCCCGAAGTCGGTCTTGAAGCAGTCGACGCCCTGGCCGAGCAGCCGGCGCAGCTTCCCGGCGTACCATTCGCGGGCTGCCGGATTGGTGAAGTCGACCAGCCCCATGCCGGCCTGCCACCGGTCCCACTGCCAGACACCGCCGTCGGGCTTCTTGAGCAGGTAGCCCTCGGCCATCCCCTCCGCGAACAGCGCGGACTTCTGCGCGATGTACGGATTGATCCAGACGCAGACGCGCAGGCCCTGCTCCTTCAGCCGGGCGAGCATGCCGTCCGGGTCCGGGAAGACGTCCGGGTCCCAGACGAAGTCGCACCACTGGTACTCGCGCATCCAGAAGCAGTCGAAGTGGAAGACGCTCAGGGGGATTTCGGCATCCGCCATGCCCTGCACGAACCGGTTCACCGTCGCCTCGTCGTACGAGGTGGTGAAGGAGGTGGACAGCCACAGGCCGAAGGACCAGGCGGGCGGCAGCGCGGGGCGGCCGGTGAGCGCGGTGTACCGGGCGAGGATCTCCTTGGGGCTCGGGCCGTGGATGACGAAGAACTCCAGCGACTGGTCCTCGACGCTGAACTGGACCCGCCCGACGGCCTCCGATCCCATCTCGTAGGACACCTTGCCGGGGTGGTTGACGAAGACGCCGTATCCCCGGCTGCTGAGGTGGAACGGGACGTTCTTGTAGGCCTGTTCGCTGCTGGTGCCGCCGTCCGCCTGCCACAGGTCGACGGTCTGGCCGTTCTTGACGAACGGGGTGAAGCGCTCGCCGAGCCCGTACACGCTCTCACCGACGCCGAGGGCCAGTTGCGCGAGCATGAAGTGACGGTCCTCGGCATCGGTCATGAAACCGGCGCCGCGCCTGCCGACCGAGGTCAGGGTCTGCCCGCCGGCGGTGAAGTCCAGCTGCCAGGGGGCGTCGGTGTCGGTCTTCAACGAGAGGTCACCGGAGGTGAGTTCGATCGCCGTACCCTCTCTGACCACCTTGGCGTGGGAGCCCTCCGCGCCGGACGCGAGCGCGAACTCCGGGCGCCGTGGGACGCCTCCGCCATGGTGGGTGCAGCGGACACCGATCACTCCCTCGGCCGGTGACCAGCACTCGACCGTCAGCAGCGGGCCGTTGAGAGTGTCGCCCCGGTGGTTCACCTGTGTGACGGGCGCGTAGAGGGTGAGTCGGTCGTCGGCCACGACGGCGTCGGCCACGGAGACCGCGTAGCTCGCGGTGACGCCGGGACGCATCTGCCAGTAGCCGTCAGTGAACTTCATCAGTGCTCCTGCTCCTGCTCGTGTGTGGATTCCGGGGGTGTGTCCGGTGGGTCGATGTGCCCGGTGCGGTCGGTCTGTTCGGCGCGGCCGGTGCGTCCGGTACGTTCAGTATGTCCGGAGTGGCCGCTCTGCCGCGGCCGGTCTACTTGACGGAGCCGCCGGTGATTCCCGCGGCGACATACTTCTGGGCCACCACCAGCAGGATCGCGGCGGGCACGGCCGAGATGACAGCCGTCGCCATGACCGCGCCCCAGTCGCTGACATGGGCGCCCATGAACTCGTACATGCTCAGTGTGATCGGCTTGACGTCGTCCGTGGTGTTGAGCGTCAGCGCGAACATGAAGTCCGACCAGGCGAAGAGGAAGGTGAACAGGCCCGAGGTGATCAGGGAGTTGCGGCTCATCGGCAGCACGACACGGACGAATGCGGTGAACCGGCTCGCCCCGTCGACCAGCGCCGCCTCCACGGTCTCCTTCGGGATCGACACCATGAAGGCCCGCAGCAGCACGATCGAGAACGGCAGCCCGAGCGACGCGTCGGCGAGGATCAGTCCGAGCACGGAGTTGACCAGATGCAGGTCGACATACGCGCTGTAGAGCGCGTTCGCGATGACGATGCCCGGCACCATCTGGGTGATCAGTGTGCCGAACACGATGGTCCGGCTGCCGCGCAGCCTCAGCCTGGCCAGTCCGTACGCCGCCGGAGCCGCGAGCGCCAGACAGACCGCGACCGCGCCGAGCGAGACCACGAGGCTCGTCAGGAGCGAATCGCCCTGACTGCTCAGTGCGCGCCGGAAGTTGTCCCATCCCGGCGAGGTGGGCAGCCAGTGGGTCGCGGCGAGACTCTCACCGGGCTGGAGGGCGATGTTGAGCATCCAGTACAGCGGGAAGAGCAGGATGACGAGAATGATCAGCGCGACAACGGTGTTGCCGCTCCGGCGCGGGGTACGGGTGGCGGTCATGGCGGTCACTTCCCCGGTCCGAAGTCGGTGCGGTTGGCCCGCAGATAGAGCACGGCGAACACCGCGCTGACAAGAATGAGGACGTTGCCGACCACGGCTCCCTGCCCGAAGTTCATCTGCTGGAAGGAGAGTTGGTAGGTGACCGTGCCGAGGGTCTGGGTCGAGTCGGCGGGACCACCGCCGGTCAGGGCGAGGATCAGATCGAGGATCTTCACCGTCGACATGAAGCCCAGGATGAGTACGACGGTGACGACCGGGCGCAGCAACGGCAGGGTGAGGCTGCGGAACGTACGCCACGCTCCCGCACCGTCGAGTGCGGCGGCCTCGTACAGATCGCGGGGGATCTCCTGGAGTCCGCCGTACAGGATCACCATGTTGAACGGGATGCCGATCCAGATGTTGACGAGGATCGCGGACATCAGGGCGATGCTCGGGCTGCTGAGCCACGGTACGGGCTCGGAGGTGAGGTGCAGGTTCGTCAGCAGGGTGTTGAGCACCCCGCTGTCCTGGTCCAGGAGTTTGCGCCAGATGACGGCCGAGACCACCATCGGGACCAGCCAGGGCAGCAGCAGGACGGCGCGTACGACGCCGGACAGGCGGAAGCGGCGGGAGAAGAACACGGCGAGTGCCAGGCCGATGGTGAACTGGCCGAGCAGGGAACCGAAGGTGAAGACGAGGGTGTGCCCGAGCGAGCCGGTGAACAGCGGGTTGTCGAACACACCGCGCCAGTTGTCGAAGCCGTTGAAGGGCGCCTCACCGGTGAAGTAGGTGCGTGGCGTGTAGTGCTGGAAGCTCATGGTGACGTTGCGTACGAGCGGATAGCCGAAGAACACCAGCATGTAGAGGACGGCTGGGGCGACAAAGCCCCAGCGCAGCAGTGAACCCCGGCGTCCGGGCGCGCGCTTGGCCGTGGCGGTCCCGGCGGAGGGCGACGCGGGGACGGAGGTGGCGGTGACGGTCATGGCGGTTTCCTCACTCGCCGGCCGCGACGGCCTGTGACTGGGCCCGCTTCAGGGCGGCTTCGGGGGTGGAGCGGCCGGTCAGCACGGACTGGAAGGCGCTCGCCAGCGCGTCGGAGACGACGGGCCACCGCTCCCCGACGCGGTCGGTGCGGGAGCGGCCGGTGCCCACTTCGTCGGCGAACGCCCCGAGCTTCGGATTCTTGGCCTTGTATTCGGCCGCCGCCGTCACGCGTGTGGGTACGTTGTTCCGGGACTGGCCCCAATCGACCTGATTCCGCTGCTCGTTGAGACAGTTGATGATCCTTGCCGCGGTCTTCTGCCGTCCGGAGTCGCCGGTACGGGGAAGGGTCATGACCGTGCCGCCGATCGGGGGCACCGGGGGCCGGCCTGCCTCGGGGACGGGTATGGCGGCGACCGCCCAGTTCAGATCCTTGTGCTCGTTCAGCACCGGCACGTTCCAGGGACCGTTGATCATCATCGCGGCCCGCCCGGCGATGAACTGCTCGGCGATGTCCTGCTGGTTCCAGGTGACCACGGCGCTGGAGGCGGACCCGCTGTCGATCAGGTCCTTCCAGAGCTGGAGCGCCGGGGCGCCCCTGCCGTCGTCCAGCCGGGATTCGTCACCGCCGGCCGACCAGAAGAACGGCAGGAACTGGTAGACGCCGTCGGCGTCGGGGGTCGCGCTGAAGGCCATCCCGTATGTCTTGCCCCGGGTGAGCTTCCTGGCGGCCGTCCGCAGTTCGTCCCAGGTGGTGGGCGGTTCGACGCCGGCCTTCTTCAACAGGTCGACGTTGTACATCAGGGCGAGGGAGTTGACCGACCGGGCGATGCCGTACTGGGTGCCCTTGAAGCTGCCCATGGTCCCCGCACTTGCGGACATTCCGCCGACATCGACTCCCGCGTTCCTCAACGGGACGAGACCGCCGGTGGCGGCGAACTGCGGCAGCTCGGAGCCGTCCAGATCCAGGATGTCGGTCAGCGAGTGGGACGAGGCCATCCGGAGTGCCTTGGACACCACCTGGTCGGCGGGCACGCTGACCTGACGGACCTTCACACCGAGCGGCTTCGCGCAGCGGTCGTAGAACTCCTGCTCCTGGGTGTGTTCGATGTCTGTCGCCGAGTTCAGCACCGTGATGACTCCGGGGTCGGGCTCCTTCGCACACCCGGAGACGCCGGACACGGTCAGCAGAACGGTGGCCATGGCGGCCGGGAGGATCGCGGCCGGCGCCGGAGGACATCGACGAGAGAACTGCATGATGAGGTGGCTCTCCGTTCGGTCTACGGCTCTGTAAAGGAGACGGAGGTGGTACGAGGCGAGGTCGGGGCGGGATCGGGGGCGGGGGCCGGCGCGGTACGGAGTCGGCGGTCCGCGTCTACGGATGGTGGCGTGTCGAATCATCATGTCGAATCGATTCGACGCTGTGCTGCGGCGATGCTAGGCCCTCGCCGAAACGGCGACAAGAGGTACGGCAGAGCCGGAGCGGCCGATGAAATCTCCGAGCCGGTCAGCGCCGCGGCGGGTCGAGGGGAACCGCCCCCGGCAGCAGAACCGGCGGGATCAGCAGATGTCCGACGGAGTCGGCGAGGAGCCGCGCACCGGGCTCCGTACTCCTCGGGACGTCCTCGCGCAGCGCCGTCGCCGCGGCCACGGCGAGCCGGGTGACCTCAAGGGCCAGTGTCTCCACCGGGAGTTCGATGCGCGGCAGCCGGCGGCTCGACGGATCGCCGGGAAGGCTGCCGATGACGACGACGGCCAGATCCTCCGGCACCCGGAGACCGGCCGCGGTCACGGACGCCAGGATGTGGTGGTGGGCGGAGGGGTGTTGTACGACAAGGGCCGTCGGCTTGCCGGAACCACGGCCCGGGGGGCGCGTGCCGACCGCGCTGTCCGTACCGTCCGTACCGTCCGAACGGTCCGTCCCCTCTCCGAACAACGCACGGAGCCGGTGGGCGAGTTGGGCCGGGTCGCTGACCGAGTGGACCACCTTGACGGCGGCGCCGGTGGTACGAGCACCACGTCGGGCGCCCTCGATGCCGCGCAGCGCGTAACTGCGCCGGCCCCGGACCTCCGCTTCACCGGGCGCCAGATACACCATGTCCCGGTGACCTGCGGCGGCCAGTTCGGATACGGCGAGGGCCGCGGCCTCCTCCCAGTCGAGGTCGGTCCACGGCAGGGCATCCTCGTCGGCCGGCCGTCCGATGAGAGCGGCGGGGAAGACCAGTTCCCGTACGACATCGATCCGGGCGTCCTCCATGTCGACGGCCATCAGTACCGCCGCGTCGGCGAGTCCGCTGAGCGCCACGCGCCGCAGTCCCTCCGCTTTGTCCTGGGAGGTGGTCAACAGCAGGTCGTAACCGAGGCCGTTGGCGGCATCGCTGACATCGATCGCGAACCGGCCGTCCACGGTGTGCTGGAGCCCGGCCGCGCGCGGCAGCGCGAGGGCGATCACATGCGTACGGCTGCTGCGCAGCGTCCGCGCGCTGGCCCGTGGGTGATACCCGAGCGCGTCCACGGCTTCCTGGACGCGGCGGCGTGTCTCCTCGGAGATGCTCCGGGAACCGTTGAAGACGTACGAGACGGTGCTGGGCGCGACCCCGGCCCGTTGGGCGACGTCCCTGATGGTAGCCATCTTCGACCCCTTCGATGGTGCGGGCACGTCGCCGCCGCTGTGGCCGGGCGGTGAGGCGCCATCGTATCGAACGGGTTCGCGAGCACCGGCGCCAGCGGGCCCGGTGGAGCGCGGGCGGAGGACAGGGGACCAGGTCAACGGCTCCCCGGCGGTGGCACCGACAGCTCCGACAGGTGAGCTGCCAGATGATCGGCGAGCGAGCGGGCGCCCTGGGGGGCCTCGACGGTCAGGCCTTCGCCGTCGCACCGGGCCACCACGACGGCCGCCGAACCCGCCGCGCCGGTCAGCCGCCAGCCCGCCGCCCGTACGACCAGCCGCTCGGGAGCCGGACCCGCGCGCAGCACGGCCGACGTCCAGACGACGAGGGCGTGCGGGTCGGGGGTACGGACGGCTGAGGCGCGGGCGCCCGCGGTGCCGAGGTCCGACGTACGCGGGTCCGGGACACAGGAGTCCGGGATACGGGAGTCCGGAATGCGGGAGTCCGGTGCACAGACGTCCGCCGTACCGGCGTCCGGCCGGGTCCACGCGTCGGTGTCGTCGCCGGGCTCAGGGGTGATCACCGCTCCGGCGACGGACCGTACGGTCGTCCAGAGAGCTTCGAGGTCCGGGCAGTGCCGCCAGCGACCCGCCCGGTCCGCCAACTGCCAACCGCCGCCCGGCCACGGCCGGACCGTCACGCGCGTACCGGACAACAGCCGCCGTACGGCACGGTGCCGGGCGACCGTGCCCCCTTGTCCGAGCGGCGCCACGCGCTCCGGCCAGCCGGTCGCGAGACGCCCGCATGCGCCGCACATGGTCTTCCGCCTCTCTCAGATCTCAGAGCATCACATCGCCGCTGTTGGGGCCGAGTGTCTGCCCGACGTAGAGGTTGCCGCCGGGGTCGGAGGCCAGCAGCAGCACGGTGGGGGCGATCTCCTCCGGCCGTCCGAACCGGCCGAGCGGCAGCTCCGCCTGTTTGGCCCGCTTCCAGTCCGGGCTGAGCCCGTCCACCAGCGGGGTTTCGACCGGCCCCGGGGCGATGGCGTTGACCAGGACGTTGTGCGGGGCCGCTTCCCGGGCGAGCGCCTTGGTGAAGCCGATGACACCGGCCTTGGCGGCGGAGTAGTGGGTCAGGCCCTCGCCGCCCTTCTGGCCGAGCTGCGAGGCGATGTTGACGATCCGCCCGCCGCCCTGCTCGATCATGTGAGGGAGGGCGTACCGGCAGCTGAGGAACACACCGCGCAGGTCCACCGCGATGGTCTCGTCCCAGGTGGCCGGGTCCATCTCGACGAGCGGGACCTCGGTGAGGATCCCGGCCGAGTTGACGAGGACGTCCACCGCGCCGTGCTGGTGCACCACGTCCTCCACGGTGTCCCTGACCTGATCGGCGTCGGCCGCATCGACGGTGTGCAGGGTGGTGACGGCGGCGCCGGTGAGCCGGTCGCGCAGAGCCTCCAGCTTTTCCGTGTCCCGGTCGGCGAGGGCGAGCCGGGCTCCCTGGCCGGCGAACGCCTCGGCGATGGCGGCGCCGATACCGCTGGCCGCGCCGGTGATGAGTACGGTGCGCGGTCCGGGCCGGAGCCGGTGCGGGGTGTCGGTGCTCATGGGGCCTCCGTAAAGTCGATCGGCACTGAAAGGGGGAAGTGCGCGCGGAACAGGCGGGGTTGCGACAGTCGCGCAGGGAACGGCCGGGCGCGCGGCCTCAGTCGGGGAAGCGGACGGTCAACCCGCCGTCCACGATGAGCTGCTGGCCGGTGACGTACGAGGCTTCCGGCGCGCACAGGAACCGGATGGCGGCGGCCACCTCCTCCGGGCGTCCGACCCGGCCGGCCGGGATGCCGTCGCCCGCGGCGCGGAGCCCTTCGGGGCCGAGCGAGTTGCGCGCGTCCAGTGACTGCGGGGTCTCGATCAGGCCGGGGATGACGGAGTTGGCCCGGATCCCGCGCGGTGCCAACTCCACCGCGAGCGACCTGACCAGTCCCAGCACGCCCGCCTTGGCGGCGGCGTAGTGGGCGTGATCGCCCCAGCCGTAGACACCGCCCGCGATGGAGGAGACGGCCAGCAGCGCGCCGGGCCCCTCCATCCGGGCCACCGCCGAACGGAAGGTGCGCATGACCCCGGTGAGGTCGACGCCGAGCATGATCTGCCAGGCGTCGTCGGTGAGTTCGGCCAGCGGGGCCCGGCGCAGAATGCCCGCCGCCGCGACGGCGATGTCGAGCCGGCCGTATGTGTCTACGGCGGCCTGGGCGAGTCGCTCCGGGCCGGCGCTGTCGGCGACGTCCGCCTCGACGGCCAGACATCGGCCGCCGGCCGCGGCGACGGCGTCGACCGTCTGCTGGGGATCGTGCGGGTCGGCGGCGTGGTAACCGATCACCGTGTCGACGCCCGATTCGGCGAACGCGACCGCGGTCGCGCGGCCGATACCGCTGGCGCCTCCGGTGATGATGGCGGCGCCGCGCCGCGCCGTGTCCTGCTGTGCGTGTCCCGTCATGGTGTTCAGGTCTCCGAGTGGGATGGAGTGAGTGGGGTCTGCTGGAGTGGCTCGGGGTTCGTCGGATGGGACTGATCGGGTTCGTCGGACGGGAGTGATCGGATTCATCGGGCGGGAGTGATCGGATTCGTCGGGCGGGAGTGTGTGAGGCCGGGCGGATCGACGTGGCGTGGCGACCGTCCCGGACCGGATCAGGCCGCCGCCGGCGCACTTCGGTGGTCGACATTCCGCGCGCCGAGCATCACCAGTCCGGAACCGAAGATGCCGATGGCTCCGGCGACGAAGGCCGCCGTGGTCATCGAGGCACCGGCCGAGAGCAGGGCGCCGAGCAGCGCCGAACCGGCGATGGCACCGACCGGTCCCATGGTGTGCGCCACATTGGATCCGACGCCGCGTACCTGCTCCGGGAACGACTCGCTCATGTAGAACAACATCGCGGAGTACGGCCCGGTCAGGAAGAACAGCCCGAGGGCGTAGAGGCCGATCACGAACACGGTCGTGGTGGGACCGAAGAGCATCGCGGTCATGGCCACGCCACCGCAGCTCCAGCCGATGACGATGGTGGTACGCCGGCCGATCCGGTCGCCGAGCCAGCCGTGGAAGACGTAACCGAAGAAGCCCGCCAGGTTGGCGAGGACCAGCACGATCAGCGCGCTGCCGAACGAGACGCCCTTCGCCTCGACCAGCACCGTGGTGCCCAGCACGGAGAAGATCTGGATGCCCATCCAGTTGAGGAGCCAGGCCGCCGACAGACACAGCGTGTGCCGGCGCAGCGCGGGCGCGAAGACCTCGCGCAGGCCCACCTTTTCCTTGGCGGGCTCGATCCCCGCCGACTTCTCCACCGCGGTGGCCTCCTCGGAGCGGCCCTCGGCCCGCAGCTTCCGTGCCTTCTTGATCCCGAGGAAGACCGGGGACTCGGGCAGGGTGCGCACCACGAGGGCGATCACCAGCGCGGGAACGGCCGCGATGACGAAGCTGCCGCGCCAGCCGAAGGTCGGCAGGGTCAGGGCCGTCACGCCCGCGCCGACCAGGGCGCCGACCGGCCAGCCGCTCTGGACGAAGCTGAAGAGCAGGCCGCGCCTGGGGTGCTTGCCGTAGATCCCGTTGAGATAGACGGTGTTGACCACCTCTTCCGAGTAGCCGAAGCCGGAGAAGGCGCGGATGCCGACCATCGAGACGGCACCGCCGGCCAGGGCCGTCGCGGCGGACGTGAGGGCGGCGCCCGCCGAGGTGATCATCAGTGCCGGGCGGCGGCCGAACCGGTCGAGGATCGGGCCGACGCAGAGCGACACCACGAAGGTGCCGGCCGTGACACCGGTGGCGACGTTGGCGGCGGTGGCGGTGGACCAGCCGAAGTCCTCGGCGATCTTGGGCAGCAGTGTGCCGAAGAGTGTGAAGTCGTAGACGCTGAAGACCCAGGCCAGGAAGCAGATCACCGAAGCGCGGGTGACCAGCTTGCGGGACGGCACGAACGGTTCGTCGCCGGTCTGCGGCGGCGCGGCGGACCGGTCCGGCCGCTTGGACAGGTCGGGTGTCGGTGTCTCGGGGGAGGGTATGGCGGACGAGTTCACGGGGATCTCCGATACGGGCGAACGGACGCGGGGACGGTGCGTAGCGGTGCGGAGCAAACGGAGGGGAGCGGTCCCTGGGCCCTGTCTGTCGGGGCGGGGACGGATCCCGGGGGCCGGGGAGGGGCCGCGGGGGGAGCGGGCTCCGGCGGGTCGGCCCAGGGATGGGGGCCGCGCGCCGGAGCCCGGCGGAGCTCTCGCCGGAGACAGGCGGGAGAGAGCGGGAGGGAGAAGGAGGCCGTCGAGCGCGCGGAGGGGTCGTCGGGCGCGGACGGGAGTGGGATGTCGGGCACGGGGCCGGACGTGGGACGTCGGGACGTCGGGACGTCGGACACAGGACGGTACGTCCGGTGCGGGGCCTTACGTCAGACGCGAGGCCTTGTGTGGGGCGCAATGCCGGGCGTCGGGCGCGGGGGTCGTGCGCCGGGCGCGGGGCTTCGCGTCAGGTACGGGGCTTCGCGTCAGGTACGGGCCGTACGGCCGGGTGTCGGGTACGGAGCCCGGGCGGTCAGACGCGGGGGCGGCGACGGACGAAATCCGTGGCGATCTCGTCGAAGGTGACCCACCGTACGCCCGGGTGGGAATTGATGTGATCGATCAGCCGCTCGTGCATCATCAGGTTCTGCGGCCGCCCGGACACATCGGGGTGCACGGTCATGGTGAAGACGGCGTAGTCGTGCTCGCGGTAGACCCAGTCGAACTGGTCGCGCCACGTCTGTTCGAGGTGGCGGGGGCTGACGAAGCCATGGCTGTTGGGGCTCGCCTTGACGAACATCATCGGAGGCAGGTCGTCGAGGTACCAGCTGGCCGGGATCTCCACCAGGTCGGTCTCCTCGCCGCGCTCCAGCGGCTTCATCCAGTCCCGGGCGGGCCGGTCGTAGTCGATCTTCGACCAGCTGTCCCCCACCCGTACGTAGTATGGCTCGAAGTCGCGGTGCATCAAGGAGTGGTCGTAAGCGATCCCGCGCTCCAGCAGGAGTTCGTTGGTGACCGCGGAGAACTCCCACCAGGGGGCGACGTAGCCGGTGGGGCGCCGTCCGGTACGGGTGCTGATCAGGTCGATGCAGTAATCGAGGATGTCGGACTCCTGGGTCCGGCTCATCGCGATCGGGTTCTCATGGCTGTAGCCGTGCACCCCGATCTCATGACCGGCGGCGGTACATGCCTCGAACTCCTCGGGGAAGGTCTCGATCGAGTGACCCGGCCAGAACCAGGTGGTGGTCATGTCACGACGCCGGAACAGCTCCAGCATGCGGGGCACGCCCACCTCGCCCGCGAACAGTCCGCGGGAGATGTCGCAGGGGGAATCCTCTCCCCCGTACGAGCCGAGCCAACCGCCGACCGCGTCGACGTCGACCCCGTAGGCCACAAGAATCTCTTTCGGCATTTCGCTTCTCCTGTTCGGTGTGTCGCTGATGGTGCTGGTGGTGCTCCGTGGGGATATGCGGTCTGTTGAGAACGGTTCGGGACTGTTCAGTTCCCGGAGGCTCCTGGGTATCCGGGCTTCCCCAGAGACTCAGGGTTCCCCGTATCCCCGGGGATCCCTGGAGACCCGGGGTTCCCTGGAGACCCGGGGTTCCCTGGAGACCCTGGGATCCCTGTGTCCCCGGCCTCGGCGAGGTGTCCGGCCTCGGCCAGCCAGGCGGCCATCCGTGCCGCGGCCCCGGCCGGCCCCTCCCCGTCCGCCCGGTGCAGCGAGGCGGCGAGGAGCAGCCGCAACTGCCACGGCGACAGGTCGGAGGCGAAGACCGCGCCGGCTCGCAGCAGGTCCGCACCGCCGCCCGCGCCGTACGCCGCCGAGGTCGCCCCGGTCGGCACCCTGCTGGCGACGGCGACCGTGACGCCCTGTGCCACCAGGCGCGCGACGGCCGCGGTCACGGCGGGCGGCGCGTTCCCGGCGCCGAAGGCGCACAGCACCACGCCCCGTGCTCCGGCGGCCACGGCGGCGTCGAGCAGGACGGTGTCACAGCCGACGTAGAGCGGCACGACGTCCACCCGGGGCAGCCGGCCGAGATCCTCGGGGGCTATCAGGGCGGCGGGGCGCGGCGGGCGGGCGATCAGCCGGACCCTGCCGTCGTCCAGCCGGGCGAGCGGCCCCCGGCCCGGTGCGCTGAAGGCGGCCGGTGCCAGAGTGTCGGTCTTCCGGAGGCCGACGGCCGGCCAGACCGCACCGTCGAAGACCGCGCTGACGCCATGGCTCCGGGCGGCGGGGTGAGCCGCCCAGGTCAGGGCGGATGCGAGATTGCGCGGTCCGTCGGCCGCCGGGTCGTCGGCGGGGCGTTGCGCGCCGGTCAGGACGATCGGCCGGTCGTCCGCGTGCGTCAGGGCGAGCGCGAAGGCGGTCTCCTCCATGGAGTCCGTGCCGTGGGTGATGACCACCGCGTGCGCCCCGTCGCGAAGACCCTCGCCGACGGCCGCGGCGAGTGAGGCCAGGTCGGGGAGGTCGAACGCGAAGCTGGGGCGCAGGCCCAGATCGCGGCACGTCACCTCGGCCCAGTCCGGTACGGGGAAGGCCCGCGCCGTCTCCAGCAGCTCGTGCACTCCGACGGCGGCGACCCGTCCGGCGGGCGTGGAGCGGCTGGCGATGGTGCCACCCGTACCGATGAGACGCAGCTGCATGCAAAGCTCCACAATCGATTGCGAGAACGATTGCGTAACTGTGCTCCACACTCAGCCCAGAGGGCAACCCCCGTAATCGGATCTTCATGGAAGATGATGGTTCTCGAAATTCGGCCCCCGGGATCCCCTGGGACCCCGGCCTGGGGTCCCGCGGGACCCTCACCGGGCCGCTACCGGGGCAGGACAGGAAGCAGGACGACGGCCTTGAGACGACAGCCCACGGACGCCCGCGGCTCCGGCGATGCCCGCAGCTCCGGCGACGCCCTCGCTTCCGGCCGCCCCCGCGCCTCCCGTGACTCCGGCGAGAACGGTGTGACCCTGGCGGATGTGGCGGCCGACGCGGGTGTTCACCAGTCCACCGCCTCCCGAGCCCTGCGGGACGGCGCGGGGGTCGGATCCGCCACCGCCGGCCGGGTACGGGAGTCGGCCAAGCGCCTCGGCTACGTCGTGAACCCCGCCGCCGCCAGCCTCCGCACCGGCCGCTCCCGGCTGCTGGGTGTGCTGGTCCCCCGGCTGACCGACATCGTGCTGGCCACCGTCTACGAGGGCATCGAGGCCGGCGCGGCGGCGGCCGGCTACCAGGCCGTCGTCGCCAACACCGGAGACGACCCCGCCGTCCAACGCGCCAAGGTCGAGCGGCTGCTGGCCCTGCGGGTCGACGGACTGCTCCTCGGCGACGCGCGTGGCGACACCGAGCTCGCCTCCGAACTGGTCGCACGCGGCGTCCCGGTCGTGCTGGTCTCCCGGCGGCTGCGCGGGGTCACCTCGTTCACCTGCGACGACCTCGTCGGCGGGCGCCTGGTGGCGGAGCACTTCATGGCGCTGGGCCACCACCGGGTGGGCGTCGTAGCCGGTGAACCGTACGCCTCCACGGGCGTCGAGCGGACCAAGGGCTTCACCGACGCCTACGCGAAGGCCGGCATACCCGTGGACCCCGGTCTGATCATCAACGCCCCCTTCGACGTCCACGGCGGTGAGCGCGCCGCGCACCGTTTGCTGGCCTCGGACCCGCGCCCCACGGCGATCTTCGCGGTCAACGACTTCGCCGCGATCGGTGTGATGGGCGCGCTCCGCACGTCCTGCCTGGTGCCCGGCCACGATGTCGCCGTGGCCGGCTTCAACGACGTCCCGCTCTCCGCCCAACTCCCCATCCCGCTCACGTCCGTACGCTCTCCGATGCGCGACATGGGCGAGCGGGCGGCGGGCGCCCTGGTGGGCATGATCGAGGGCCGTACGGCACGATCGCGCCGGTTCACCCCGGAGTTGATGGTGCGCGCCTCCACGACCGCCGCCGACTGATTCCGTCGCCTTGCGAGGCACCGCACCGGACGCCGCGGGCTGTCCTCAGTGATCCGGGAACAGGCCCCAGCGGCGGGGCGCCCGTCGGCCGCGCGAGCGACCCGGGATGATGAACCGACGAATCGATCGCATCAACTGATCGCATCAATCGATGTGGAGGAGTGGGCAGATGCCGCACGAACGAGCGGGACAGCCGGCGCGTCCGGAAGACCTCGTCGATGTCGCCCGGCTGGTGACCGCGTACTACGCGCTGCGCCCCGACCCCGAAGAAACCACCCAACGCGTAGCGTTCGGGACATCCGGACACCGCGGATCGTCCCTCGCCACCGCGTTCAACGAAGATCACATCGCCGCGACCAGTCAGGCGATCTGCGAGTACCGCACCCGGCAGGGCACCACGGGTCCGCTCTTCCTCGGCGCGGACACCCACGCGCTGTCCGAACCGGCCCGGGTGACCGCCGTCGAGGTGTTCGCCGCCAACGACGTGACCGTGCTCATCGACTCCGACGACGGCTACACGCCCACGCCGGCGGTGTCGCACGCCATCGTCACCCACAATCGTGGCCGTACGTCGGGGCTCGCCGACGGCGTGGTGGTCACCCCGTCCCACAACCCGCCCACCGACGGCGGTTTCAAGTACAACCCGCCCAGCGGCGGCCCGGCCGGCTCCGAGGCGACCAACTGGATCCAGGACAGGGCCAACGAGATCATCGCGGGCGGCCTCAAGGAGGTACGGCGGCTGTCCTACACCCGCTCCCTCGCCGCGCCGTCCACCGGTCGGTACGACTTCCTCGGCCAGTACGTGACGGACCTGCCGGCCGTGCTCGACCTGGACGCGGTGCGCGCCGCCGGGGTGCGGATCGGCGCCGACCCGCTGGGCGGCGCGTCGGTCGCGTACTGGGGCCGCATCGCCGAGCAGCACCGGCTCGATCTGACCGTGGTCAACCCGCTGACCGACCCCACCTGGCGGTTCATGACGCTGGACTGGGACGGCAAGATCCGGATGGACTGCTCCTCCCCGTACGCCATGGCCTCGCTGATCGGCCAGAGCGACCGGTACCAGATCGCCACCGGCAACGACGCGGACGCCGACCGGCACGGCATCGTCACCCCGGACGCCGGGCTGATGAACCCCAACCACTATCTCGCCACCGCCATCTCCTACCTGTACGCCCACCGCGAGCGGTGGCCCTCGGGCGCCGGGGTCGGCAAGACGCTGGTGTCGTCGGGCATGATCGACCGGGTCGCCGCCGATCTCGGCCGCGAGCTGGTCGAGGTGCCCGTCGGCTTCAAGTGGTTCGTGGACGGGCTGGCCGACGGCTCGCTCGGCTTCGGCGGCGAGGAGTCGGCCGGGGCGTCGTTCCTGCGCCACGACGGCTCGGTGTGGACCACCGACAAGGACGGCATCATCCTGGCGCTGCTCGCCTCCGAGATCCTCGCCGTCACGGGCCGGACCCCCTCCGAGCACTACGCGACGCTCACCTCCCGCTTCGGGGAGCCCGCGTACGCCAGGATCGACGCGCCCGCCACCCCGGCCCAGAAGGCGGTCCTGGCCCGGCTCTCGCCCGAGCAGGTCACCGCGGACACCCTCGCCGGGGATCCGGTCACCGCCGTACTCACCGAGGCACCCGGCAACGGCGCGTCCATCGGCGGGATCAAGGTGACCACGGAGACCGCCTGGTTCGCCGCCCGCCCCTCCGGCACCGAGGACGTCTACAAGATCTACGCCGAGTCCTTCCAGGGGCCCGACCACCTGAGCCGGGTCCAGGACGAGGCCAAGAGCGTGGTTTCCGCGGCCTTGGGAAGCTGACACCCACTGGCCCACCCCGGGCCAGACGGTCCGTTTCCGCCGACGCACCGTCGGCGGAAACGGACGTCCTCCACCGTGAGCGGCACAATGCGCTCCGGGCACGCCACCAGGGGCCAACGGCCCGGCGCCCGGACAGCCTCTCCGCCCTCGGAGGACGTATGGCCACCACCGTCAACCCCGACGTGCCCGGCCTGGACGCCAGAACCGTCAGGCGGGTCACTCTCGCCGGCTGTATCGGTGTCTTCGTCGAGCTGTACGACAACGGCATCTACGGGTTCCTCGCCGTCACGCTCGCCCTGGTCTTCTTCCCGGAACAGAGCCCGCAGACAGCGCTGCTGCTCACCTTCCTGACCTTCGGTGTCCCGTTCTTCATCCGCCCCGTCGGCGGCATCGTCTGCGGCTACCTGGGCGACCGTATCGGCCGTCAGCGCATGCTGGTCTTCGTCATCCTGCTGATCAGCGCGGCCACCGCCGCGATCGGTCTGCTCCCCGACTACGCCACCATCGGCGTCGCCGCGCCCGTCCTGCTGATCCTGCTCCGGTTCGCGCAGGGGTTCTCCGTCGGCGGCGAGGCCGCCGGCGCCATCACCTTCCTCGCGGAGTACGCACCCGACGGCCGCCGCGGCCGCCTCACCAGCTACGCGCAGATCGCCTCCTTCAGCGCCCTGCTCTTCGGCACGCTCACCGCCGCCCTGCTCAACGCCGCCCTCGGCGAGGACGCGATGGTGTCGTGGGGCTGGCGCATCCCCTTCCTGCTGGCGATTCCGATGGGCGTCATCGGGTTCTACATCCGCAAACGGATCAGGGAGACACCGCACTTCGAACGGCTGAGGGCCGAGAACAAGCTGTCCCGCAACCCCATGCGCGAGGCGTTCTCCACGCGCGAGCACCGCAAGGCCGTCCTGCTGGCCACGCTCATCCCGCTGCTCAACGGCTCCGGCTACTACGTCCTGTTCTCGTACATGCCCACCTACCTGTCCAGCGAGCTGCACTTCAGCGTCGTACAGGGCCTGATCGTCACCGCGTGCAGCCTCGTGGCCATCACCATCGCCATCCCGTACGCCGGACGGCTCTCCGACCGGCTCGGCCGCCGCACCGTCATCGCCGGGTCCGCGCTGATCATGGCCGTACTCGGCTATCCCAGCTACCTGCTTCTCACCCAGGGCTCCCTCGCACTCGCCATCCTCGGCGGGGCGCTCATGGCGGTCGTCTTCGCCGGTCACACCGGGGTGATCCACATCCTCCTGGTCGAACTTTTCCCGACCCGGATCCGCTACTCCGCCTACGCCTTCGGCTACAACATCTCCGCCGCGCTCTTCGGCGGCTCCGCCCCCTTCCTGATCACCTGGCTGATCGGCCTGACGCACAACACATACATCCCGGCCTACTACGTCGTCGCCACCGCGCTCGGCACGTTCTTCGCGGTCCTGAGCATCCGCGAGACCGCTTTCGGCCCACTGCGCGAAGAGTGAAAGACGCCCGGTCCACGACTCCCCCACCGGACAGGACTCCGCAGAGCTCGACGGTCCGGCCGGACTCGCCCCCGACAGACTCGACCTCGACAGAGGAGAACAACACCATGGCCTTTTCCGACTACAGGACCGCGCTGGTGACCGGCGCGTCGACCGGCATCGGCGCCGTCGTCGTAGAGCGCCTCACCGACAGAGGGCTCCAGGTCCATGCCCTCGCCCGCGACACCGACCGGCTCGCCGAACTCGCCGAACGTACGGGCTGTGTCCCGCATGCCGTGGACATCACGGACACCGCCGCGCTGGCCGAACTGCTCGAAGGCATCGGCGTCGACATCGATGTCCTGGTCAACAACGCCGGAGTGTCGCGTGACGGCAACATCCTGACCGCCGACGAGTTCGCGGTGGACGAGCAGATCGCGGTCAACATCCAGGCCGTCCTGCACCTCGTACGGCTGATCATGCCGGGCATGGTGGAGCGGGACCTCGGCCACATCGTCAACATCAGCTCCATCGCCGGCGTCTACAACTTCGGCGGCAACACCGTCTACCACGCCACCAAGGCCGCCGTGCACACCCTCTCCAGGCAACTGCGCATCGACGGTTACGGCAAGCGGATCCGGGTCACCGAGATCTGCCCGGGACGGGTCGAGACCGAGATCTTCGGCCGACTGCTCGGCGACATGAGCAAGGCCCAACAGCTGTACTTCGACGGCTACGAGTCCCTGAAGCCCGTCGATGTCGCCGACGCCATCGAGTACGCCGTCGGCACACCCCGGCACGTCAACATCGCCCTTGTCGAGATCCTGCCGACTTTTCAAGTGCCCGGCGGTCTCAGCTTCGAGAGGCGTACGGACTGAGCCGACGGCGTACGGACGGGACGTCAGGAGGCGCGCCCACGCCTGCGACCGTGACCGCTGTCAGGCTGCCGGGAGAGCCTGTTCGGCCCAGATGGCCTTGCCGGTGGGGACCTGTCGGGTGCCCCAGCGCTGGGTGAGCTGGGCGACCAGCAGCAGCCCCCGGCCGCCCTCGTCGAAGACCCGGGCCCGGCGCAGGTGCGGGGCGGTGGTGCTGGTGTCGGAGACCTCACAGATGAGGGTGCGGTCGCGGATCAGCCGTAGCTGGACAGGTCCTTCCGCGTGCAGGATGGCGTTGGTGAACAGCTCACTGACGACCAGTTCGGTGGTGAAGGTCAGCTCCTCCAGCCCCCACGCGGCCAGTTGGGCGGTCGCCCGGTCGCGGGCACGGCCGACCAGTGCGGGCTCGGCGGGCAGCTCCCAGGTGGCGACCTGGGCGGCGTCGAGCACGCGGGTGCGCGCGACGAGCAGGGCGACATCGTCCGTGGGGCGCGGGGTGGAGAGCAGTGTCCGGAGCACGGTGTCGCAGGTGGCTTCCAGCGAGGGGGACGGCCTGGCGAGGACTTCGCGCAGCTCCTCGATTCCGGCTCCGACGTCGCGCTCGCGTGATTCGATCAGGCCGTCGGTGTAGAGGACGAGGGTGCTGCCTTCCTGGACGTCGAACTCGGCGCATTCAAAGGGCAGATCGCCCAGGCCCAGGGTCGGGCCCGCGGGCACGTCGAGGATGTCCACCGTGCCGTCGGGGGTGGTGAGCGCGGGCGGCGGATGACCGGCGCGGGCGGCACACAGACGCCGGGACACCGGGTCGTAGATCGCGTACAGACAGCTGGCACCGATGTCGTGACCGGGTTCCGGGTCGGTGCTCTCCGAGGCCAGTCGTATGACCACGTCGTCGAGGTGGGTGAGCAGTTCGTCCGGGGGCAGGTCGATGTCGGCGAGCGTACGGACGGCGGTGCGCAGCCGTCCCATGGTGGCGGACGCGTGAATGCCGTGTCCGACGACATCGCCCACGACGAGTGCGACCCGGGAGCCGGCGAGCGGGATGACATCGAACCAGTCGCCGCCCACACCGTACTGGGAATCGGCGGGCAGATAGCGGGTGGCGACCTCGACGGCCGACTGCGGGGGCAACCCTCGTGGAAGCAGGCTGCGTTGAAGGGTGACGGCGGTGCCGCGTTCGCGTGTGTAGCGGCGGGCGTTGTCGATACACACGGCCGCCCGGGTCGCCAACTGCTCGGCGAGGAGCAGGTCGTCCTCGGTGAAGGTCGCCAGATGCAGCCGACGGGAGAAGAGGGCCGCACCCAGGACATTCCCGCGGGCGACCAGGGGCGCCGCGATGAGCGAGTGGACACCGTAATCGCCGCGCTTGGCTTCCCGTTTGGGGTCGTGTGCCATCCAGTCCGTGTACTCGGTGTCCCAGGGGCCGGTGAGGACGGCCCGGGCGGTGGCCAGGCAGCGGGCGGGGGGTGAGAACTCCGGGTAGATGTCGACGTCTCCGATGCCGACGGCGGCCTCCGGGGAATCATTCGAATGGGCGGACTCGTGGGCGACCCGGCGCAGCCGGATGTCACCGGAGACGGGGCCGGGGGTGGGCTCGTCGCCGCGCAGCACCGAGTCCAGCAGGTCGACGCTGACGAAGTCGGCGAAATGCGGCAGGGGCGTTCCGGCCAGCTCCTGTGCGGTACGTGTCACGTCCAGTGTGGTGCCGATCCGCATGCTGGCTTCGTTGAGGAGGGCGAGACTCTCGCGGGCCCAGTACTGCTCGCTGATCTCGAGCGCGGCGACGGCGAGAGCACGCACCCGGCCGTCCTGGTCCTTGAGAGGCGAGAGGGACACCGCCCAGGCGCGCTCGCGCGCCTCACCCGCTGCCCGGCGGAAGGTCTGGACATGCTCGGGCTTTCCTGTCCGCAGCGCCCGTCGCATAGCGGCCTCGACCTGTGCGTTCGCGCGGTTGCCGGTCAGGAATCCCGACGGCTCCCCGCGCATCTCGTCTTCCGTACGGCCGTCGATCCGGCACAAGACGTCGTTGGCCCGCAGGAGCCGGAGATCCAGGTCGTGGATCGCCATCGGGAACGCCTGCTGGGTGAAGGCCCACTCCGTGACCGTCTCGTCGTGAGCCGGCCGGGAACGGCGGGGCCCCGGGGCCGCCGCGTCACGCTCCGGGCTCGCCTCTCCTGGGACCGGCCTCGGGCCCGTCCTGACCGCGCTCGCCCGATCGGGACCGGGGCTCAGTACCGGCGTCGCGGCCGTCAGAAGCCAGCGGGTGGTCCCGTCGCTGTCTCTCAGGGGGCACGCCAGCACACCCACCTCGCGCGGGCCACCGTCCCGGTACCGCGCCGTCACCGTGCCGCTCCATGTCTCCTGGTCGGCCAGCGCGTGCCGGGCGGATTCGGGCAGACCGCTCAGGAGCAGCTCCGCGGCCGGGTGCCCCACGATGTGGGCCGCCGGGTAGCCCAGCAGCCACTCGGCACCCTCGCTCCACCGTGCGACGAGGCCGTTCGCGTCCAGTTCTGTCGTGGCCCACTTCACCCCGCCACCACCGAGGAACCCAGCCGCTGCCGCCCCGGAAGGCGCGCCGCGAGTGTCATCCATTCCGCTCTCTCCCCGCCGGGCTTCCCGCCCTTCAGGGCCCCGGACGTACCAGTGCCTCTTGGCCCGGCCCGCCCGTGGCGCCTGCCATCGGAGCCGGTGGACATACCGTTCACCGGCTCCATACAAGACTACAACCCGCATATGCATACATACAGGCCTCTTATGTTCATACGTACCCAGATTGCCCCTTCATTCCACAGGCTCAAGCACGCGGGAAGACAGGCCATCGATCACTCACCGACACCCTCGGCCGACCCCCACCGCCCGGCGACCAGTGAGCCCGCAACCAGAGGCCCGAACGCTCGACGGCCGAGAAGAGACCCTGGCCAGTTAAGGCGCTTGCCTCATTAAGGCGACCGCCTTACGGTGAGATCGTCACCTTGTCCACCTGGAGGGCACCATGACCACTCGATCGACCCCGCCACGCACCGGACCGCCGCCCGGGAAGCCGGAAGACGGCACATCGGAAGACGTGAGGGGCAGCGCATGGTGACGGTCGGCGAACCCGCCCCCGAGATGCCGGTCCCCCGGGGCTGTCCGTACGCCCCGCCCGCCGAGCACACGCGGCTGCGCGAGGAAGCCCCCGTCTCCCGCATCATGCTGCCGACCGGAAAGACGGCGTGGGCGGTGACCCGCCACGAGGACATCCGCAGCGTCCTGACCGATCCCCGGTTCAGTTCCGACCGCGCGCATCCGGACTTTCCCGCGCTCTCCCCCGCCCGCGCCGACCCTCCCCCGAACCGCATGCGGCCGTCGATGATCATGATGGATCCGCCCGACCACCGACCGGCCCGCCGGTCGGTGGTCGGAGAGTTCACGGTCAGGCAGATCGCGGCGATGCGGCCACGGATCCAGCAGATCACGGACACCTGCATCGACACCATGCTGGCGGGACCGCGCCCGGTGGACCTGGTCCAGGCGCTGTCCCTGCCCGTACCGTCGCTGGTGATCTGCGGACTGCTCGGAGTCCCGTACGCCGACCACGACTTCTTCCAGGAACGTTCGGCCACGCTGCTGAACCTCACGAGCACGCCGGAGGAGATCGACAAGGCTGTCGTGGCACTCAAGTCCTACCTGGACGGCCTCATCGCGGAGAAGGAGAAGGCCCCCACCGACGACCTGCTCAGCAGGCAGATCCTCAAGCGGCGGGGCACGGGCGGAGCCGCGAGCGAGGAGGACCGCGAGGACGTGGCTTCCCTGGCGCTGCTGCTGCTCGTGGCCGGTCATGAGACCACCGCGAACATGATCTCGCTCGGAACCATCGCGCTGCTGGAGCGCCCCGACGACATCTCCGCGATCCGCGAGGACCCGGGCAAGACCCCCGCCGCGATCGAGGAACTGCTGCGGTACTTCACCATCGCCGAGTTCGCCACCTCCCGCCTGGCGAAGGAGGACGTCGAGATCGGAGGAGCACTCATCCGGGCCGGTGAGGCCGTACTCACCTTCGGCAATACGGCGAACCGCGATCCCGAGGTGTTCGAGAATCCCGACGAGCTGGACATCGAACGCACCGCGAACCATCACATCGCGTTCGGTTTCGGCGCGCACCAGTGCCTCGGCCAGAACCTCGCCCGAATCGAGCTGCAGATCGTCTTCGACACCCTGTTCCGACGGATACCCGGTCTCGAACTCGCCGTACCTTTCGACGAGTTGACCTTCAAGGACGACTCCAACGTGTACGGCGTCCGCCGGCTTCCCGTCACCTGGTAGCGCCTGTTCCGTCCTCACGCGGCGGCCTCGCGCCGGGTGAGGACGGGACACCGGGACGGGTCCCGCCCTCGACACGGGATATAACAAGGAGGGCAGGGAGTGAGTATGAACGCGAACGAGGACTGTGCCGTGGCAGCGGGGTGTGCGTGATGAACGCTTGTGGAATCACCGCGCCGTCCCCCCGTTCCCTGCCGGCCAGGGAAAAGCTGATGCGCACAGCGGAGCGGCTCTACGCCGCCGAGGGGTTCGCGAACGTATCGGTCAGGAAGATCAGCGAGGCGGCCGGTCAGCGCAACAAGTCAGCGGTGCAGTACCACTTCAGCGGCCGTGACGAGCTGATCAAGGCGATTCTGGCGGAACACGCGAACGCGATCGAGAAGCACCGCACCGCGATGACGGCGAGCCTGGGCCCACCGAGCGAGATGTCACCGCAGGAACGGATGGACTTCTTCGTCCTGCCCCATGTCGAGCACCACATCGAGCTGGGCACGCCCTCCTGGTACGGGCGTTTCCTCGCCCAGGTCATCGTCGAGCCCACGCTGCGCCGGTACGCCGTCGAGGCGCATCTCAACACACCGTCCCTCGCCTCGCTGCACGCGTACACCCTGCGGGAGCACCGCAACCATGACCCCGAGCTGTACGCGCAGCACGGGGTCATGGTGCGTCAGCTCATCGTGCACATGTGCGCCGAGATCGAGACCGACTTGGCGCACGGCGAGATCAGCGGCGCCGAAGCGGAGCGGTCCTGGCGGCGACTGGGGAAGAACCTGACTGTGGCTGTTCAAGGGCTCACCACCTCGCTGCTCGGAGACACTCACCACGCCTGGTGACGGTACGGGGCCGGCTCCGGCCGTGAGAGCGGGGCATCGGCCCGGCCGACACGAAGCGAGCGGGTGGCCCCACCGCTACTCGTCCGACCGGGACTTGGGACTGCTGAAGTCCGGGCCCGCGAAGTCCGGGCTGCTGAATTCCGGGCTGCTGAATCGCGGGCGCCTGCGGACCTCCGGGTGTCCTCCCGGCTCCACTCCCGGTGCGGATTCCTCCAACTGGTCGCGCAGGAAAGGGAGGACGCCGCGGTCCCGCAGGGCCCTGAGCCATGCTTCGCGCGCCTGGAGCACCTCGGCGGGCACGGGGGCCGGGCCGTCCGACATGGAGTGCCGGTTCCGCGCCGCGGTCCGGTACAGGCCGATGAAGGCGACCACGGCGGTCAGGGCTCCCAGCCCCAGGGAGAACCAGCCGACCTGGATCAGAGCCCCGGCGAGGGCCAACTCGCCGTCCACCAGCGACAGACCGTAACCGAGCACCAGAAAGGTCACGGCCGCGACGCCGGCCAGGACGGGCGTCAGGACGGCCAGGACCGGAAGCACTCCGGCGCCGGCCTCCTGTTCCCTTCCACCGGACAGAGGGACCCGCTCGCTCCGGTCGGCCCCATCGCGGGTTTGCCGTCGAAGCGTCGTGTACGAGTCGTACTCGGCGGCGGCCGTGGAAGCGATCCGTGGCCCCGCGTCGAGCGCCCTGACCCGTACCTGGCCGATCTTGAGTGTTGACCGCCGGATCAACTGCTGGGCTTCCGGGGATCGAATGACTTCGTCCACGGCCTGCGCGTAGTCGGGTCTGTCTTCGTCTCTCAGCCATAACGGACCGGCCATGCATTACTCCCGGTAGGAATGTCCAGGTGACAGGAGCTAAAAATCTACAGCACTGTAGAAGTTGGTGAGGGCGTGATCCAGGAGAGTGCTCCTGGACGACCGCGACCGGGCCCCGCGCCGTCGGACGGCCATGGACAGGGGTACGAGTCCCGCCCTGCCGGGCACCGGCAGCCGGAGTCGTCGTCGATCCGGTACATGTACACGTGTACGGCGCGCGCGGTCGCGCCGTTCAACGACGAACACGCCGGTACGCGCGCGGAGCAGAAGCGCGACACGTACCCCACCGGAAGGACAGGTGCTCCCCGTGACACAGCCCCGCCCCTCGCTCACGCTCGACGATCTGGACCGCAAGATCCTCTCGGCGCTCGTCAGGAACGCCCGAGCGAGCTTCGTCGAGATCGGCGCGGACATCGGATTGTCCGCACCCGCCGTCAAGCGACGGGTGGACCGGATGCGGGAGGCCGAGGTCATCACCGGGTTCACCACCATCGTGCACCCGGGGGCGCTCGGCTGGCGCACGGAGGCGTACGTGGAGGTGTATTGCGACTCCGCCGCACCGCCCCGGCGGATAGCGGAGGTCGCCAGGCGGCATCCGGAGATCGTGGCCGCCGTGACCGTCACCGGAGCCGCCGACGCACTGCTGCACATCCGGGCGGCCGACGTCGAGCATTTCGAGAACGTACTCGAACGGATCAGGAACGAGCCCTTCATCCGCAGGACGGACAGCACCATGGTCCTGACCCATCTGCTGCCGGGCAGTCCGGACGCCGGAAGCCCCGCCGGACTGACCGATGGAACGAACAGCGGCTGAAGCGGGCTTTGACGCAAGAACACTGCGTGGCCGCGCAACGGTGATGGCTTGTCAGTCGTTTCCGGTGATTCCTACCGTTGTGGTGTCGGGCTGTTCCCGGCAGCTCGAACCGTTTCCGGCGAGAGGAACAGGCAGTCGATGGTTTCCCCACACGCCTTCACAGCGCGCCGCTACCTCATGTGCGCGCCGACGTACTTCGACGTGTCCTACGTCATCAACCCGTGGATGAGCGAGGGCACCACCGTCGACCGCGAGCGGGCGGACGCGCAGTGGCACACCCTGGTCGATGTCTACCGGGCGCACGGCCACACCGTCGAGGAGGTGAAGCCGGCGCCGGGACTGCCCGACATGGTGTTCGCCGCCAACGGCGCGGCCGTCGTCCGGGGGCGGGTCCTGGGGTCACGCTTCCACGCGGCCGAACGGCAGCCCGAGGCCGGCCTCTTCCACCTCTGGTTCAAGGAGGCCGGGTTCGACGTACGGGAACCGGAGTCGGTGTGCGAGGGCGAGGGTGACCTCACGCCGGTCGGTGATCTGATCCTCGCGGGCACCGGTTTCCGCACCACCACCAGCGCCCACCACGAGGCCCAGGAGCACTTCGGCCTGCCCACCGTCGGGCTGCGCCTGGTGGATCCGTACTTCTACCACCTCGACACCGCGCTGTTCGCGCTGGACGACACCAACGTGGCCTACTACCCGGCGGCATTCTCCCCCGGCAGCCAGGAGGTGCTGCGGACGCTGTTCCCCGAAGCCGTGATCGCGACACGCGAGGACGCCATGGCCTTCGGTCTCAACTCGGTGTCCGACGGCCGGAACGTCTTCATCTCCCCGTACGCCACCACGCTCGCCGAGCGCCTCGCCGACCGCGGTTTCACGCCCGTACCCGTCGACCTGTCCGAGTTGCACAAGGCAGGCGGCGGGATCAAGTGCTGCACCCAGGAGATCCGCTCATGACCACCACCACGAACGCCCAGAACACCGTGACCGCCCCGGCCGACCGGAACACCACGGCACCCGGCGGCGCGCCGCGCTCCTCCGCCGAGTTGATCCGGGCCGAGGAGACCGGTCTCGCGCACAACTACCACCCGCTGCCCGTCGTGATCGCCCGAGCGGAGGGGAGCTGGGTCGAGGACGTCGAGGGCAGGCGTTATCTCGACATGCTCTCGGGCTACTCGGCGCTCAACTTCGGCCACCGCCACCCGGCGCTCGTCCGGGCGGCCCATGAACAGCTCGACCTGCTCACACTGACCTCGCGAGCGTTCCACAACGACCGGCTGGCCGGATTCGCCGAGGGGCTGGCCGAGTTGACCGGCCTGGATGTCACCCTGCCGATGAACACGGGTGCCGAGGCCGTCGAGAGCGGGATCAAGATCGCCCGCAAGTGGGCGTACGAGGTCAAGGGCGTGCCGCGTGACCAGGCGACGATCATCGTCGCGGACGGTAACTTCCACGGCCGGACCACGACCGTGGTCTCCTTCTCCACCGACCCGACGGCGCGCGAAGGTTTCGGCCCCTTCACCCCGGGCTTCCGTGTGGTCCCCTACAACGACCTGGCGGCGATCGAGGCGGCGATCGACGAGACCACGGCGGCCGTACTCATCGAACCCATCCAGGGCGAGGCGGGTGTCGTCATTCCCGACGACGGCTATCTGGCCGGGGTGCGACAGCTGACCCGGGCGTCCAACTCGCTGTTCATCGCGGACGAGATCCAGTCCGGGCTCGGCCGTACGGGCCGTACCCTCGCCGTCGAGCACGAGAACGTGACGCCCGACCTGGTGCTGCTCGGCAAGGCGCTCGGCGGTGGCATCGTGCCTGTCTCCGCCGTCGTGGGCCGACGGGATGTGATGAGCGTGCTGCGCCCCGGTGAACATGGCTCCACCTTCGGCGGCAATCCGCTGGCCGCGGCGGTCGCGGACGCGGTCATCGGCCTGCTGCGCACCGGCGAGTTCCAGGAGCGCGCCGCACATCTCGGCACCGTCCTCGAAGCGGGCCTGCGGCCGCTCGTCGGCAAGGGCGTGCTGCGTTACCGCGCCCGTGGTCTGTGGGCCGGCATCGACATCGACCCCGCGATCGGCACCGGCCGTGAGATCAGCGAGCGGCTGATGGCCCGTGGACTGCTGGCCAAGGACACACACGGCTCCACGATCCGGCTGGCCCCGCCGCTGACCATCACCGAGGAGGAGCTGACGGACGCGATCGCCGTGGTCACGGAGACCGTGACCGGCTGAGGGCGCCTCCGCCGCCCGCGGGCCGCCATGGGCCGCCGGTCGGGGCGCGCCGGGGGTCTCCGGCGCGGCGCCGGGGGGCTCCGGGGCGGCCGGAGGCAGCGTGCCCGCTGTCGGCCTAATGAAGAGCCCTGCGCCGGGGACCGAGCACGCTGGGCCCGGTGAGCAACGGCAGCGCGGACATGAGGAGCCCGGACCGGCTGATCGCCCTGTCCGACGGAATCTTCGCCATCGCCATGACCCTGCTGGTACTCGACGTCCATGTGGCCGCCGGACTGGACGCGGACGGTTTCCGCCGAGCGGTGCACGACTCACTGCCCCATCTCGGCGCCTACGCCCTGAGCTTCACCATCCTCGCCGGTTTCTGGCGTGACCAGCGCCAGATCCTGCAACTGGCGCGGCAGGTGGACGGGCTGACCCTGCGGCTCGCGCTCACCGGCCTGGGAGCGATCGCGCTGACTCCCTTCCCCACCGCGATGCTGTCCGAGTACGCCTCACGCCCGTTGGCCGTCGCCGTCTACGCGGTCACCGTCGTCGTCATCGACCTGCTCCAGTTGGCACTGTTCCTCACGATCTGGCGCCGCCCGTGGATGGCCCATCCCGTCCCCGACCACGTCGGCCGGAACATCCTCGCCGATCTGGGGACGAGCATCCTGGTCTTCGGAGCGTCGGCGCCGATCGCCTTCGCCTCGCCCACGGCGGCCTTGTACACCTGGCTGGCGCTGGTCCCCGTCAAGATCATGCTCGGGCGGCGGCAACGGGCTCAGGCGGAAGACCGGACGACTGGCTGACGGCTCCGCTCCGTTGAATGGGGGAAGCATGACAGCGACACTGATCACCAGAGCGAACAAGGGGCTCGGCTACGAGACCCCGTCGGCTCATCGCGGCGGGGCACACCGTCCACCTGGGCAGCCGGGACGCCGAACCCGCTGGGCGCGCTGGGCGCGCTGCTGATGCTCCTCGACACGCACGTACGTGGGGCCGGCTCCAGCAGCGATCGTGGCTGAGGGAGCCCGGCCCTGCTCCGGCCGTTGCGGGGTTGCCGTTTCGCGGAGCGTGTTCCCGCCGGTGAAGCGGTGGTGTGCGTCGCGGCGGGAGCGAGTGTGCCTCCGGTCAGCCGGCGCTGGCCGGAGCCTCGGGCCGGAGGTCCACACGGTCATCGTCGTCCGCCGGTGTGCGGGTGGCCGCGGAGACGGCCATCATCACCAGGACATTGAGGACGAGCGCCACGACGCCCACGTTGAGGTCCTTGACGGCCTGGGGCAGGCCGGGCAGCAGACTGCCGACGGACACACCGGTGATGGTGACGAGCGCGACCGTGATCACCCCGACGACGATGCCCGCGGCAGCACCTTGTTTGGTGACCATCCGGCGCGAGGCCAGACTGGCCAGCAGGGCGGGGAAGAGCTGGGTGACCAGGGCGTATCCCATGAGCAGCAGGGAGACGATGGAACTGCCGCCGTTGAACGTGAAGAACAGGGCGATCAGCGCGATCGCCGGTACCAGCAGCTGGGCCAGTCGGCCGACCTGGGCATCGGTCGTCCGGGGACGGGCGAGACGGTAGACGTTCTTGGCCAGGCAGGTCGCCGAGGACATCAGCAGCAGCGACCCGGGGACCAGCGCTGTCAGTACGCCCGCTCCGCCGACGACGCCGACGAACCACGGGGGGAACGACTCGACGGTGATACGGAGCAGGGAGAGGTCCGCGTCGGCGCCCTTGAGTCCGGGGACGACGAGGACCGCGGCGAAGCCGGCGAAGAAGACGAAGAGCAGGATCAGCTGGTAGAGCGGCATGAAGATGGCGTTGCGGCGGAAGACCCGTTCGTTCTGCGCGCTGTAGGAGGCGCTGAAGGTGTGGGGCCACATGTAGAAGCCGACCGCCGAGAGGAGCACGGTGGAGGCGAACCACGAGGTGCTCATGCCGCTGGAGGGGAGGGTGAGCAGTTCCGGCTGGGCCTTGTCGACGGCCCGGAACATCTCGCCGATGCCACCGAAGTAGTGCACCGGCAGGTAGATGCCGAGGATCAGTACGACGGCCAGAATGGCGCCGTCCTTCAGCACGGACGTCCAGGCCGAACCGTGGATGCCGGAGATCGTCACATAGACGGTCAGTGCGACGGTGCCGATGATGATGGCCCAGTGCGGCGAGATGTGCCCGTAGGAGGACAGCGAGACGATGATCCCGAGTCCCTTCAGCTGCAGGACGAGGTACGGCACCATCGCGACGACACCGACGAGCGCCACGAGCGCGCCGAGCCAGGGGCTGTCGAACTTGGACACGAAGAAGTCGGACTGTGAGATGAGCCGGTGTTCCTTGGCGTAGCGCCAGATGGCCGGCAGCAGCCAGTACGAGAGGACGTAGGCGAGCGAGGCGTAACAGAGGATGTAGTAAGCCGGGGCGCCCTTGCCGTAGGCCCAGCCGGAGGCGCCGAGGAAGGTGAAGGTCGTGTAGATCTCGCCGGCCAGCAGCAGGAACACGAAGACCGTGCCGAAGCCCCGGCCGCCGACCGACCACTCTTCGAAGTCCATGTCCTTGCCGCGGCGGGCACGCAGACCCAACAGCAGGGCGGCGGCGAGGAAGACGAGGATGACCGCGATAGCCGTCATGACGTGTGCTCCTCGCGGTTGGCCGGGTCCAGCCGGTAGATGACCGCCATGGTCGCCGAGATCAGGACGACCCACATGACCAGCCAGAAAAGGTTGAACGGCATGCCGAGGACATAAGGGGTCACTCGGTTCACAAAGAAGATCCCGCCGAGGATCCCGATGAACGGGATCGCACCGAGCAGGTGGATGGGTTTCACGTCAAAACCTCCTGGGGCGGGCAGCACAGCACTGGCCACATGGGCTGCTCCGGACCGTACCCATGGCTGCGGATCAGTAATTTCGCTGTGCGGAAGTGTTTTTTCAGTTGTGAGATGTATAGGTCTGCCCGGTGACCTTGTCAACGCTTTCGCGTGAGCTCGCCAGATCAACTTTTCCCTGAAAACCGCCTGGTGGTAGCCACCGGCCGGTGCGGTCGCGGGCCGCGGCGCGGCGGGGCCCGCGATCTCGATGACATGGATGATGAGGGGTTGTTATTCCGCAATGCAGAAAATAGTATCCACATCGCAGAAGCTATCGGCGGTGTCCTGCCGGACGCCGTTCTCCCGACCGTGCGAGGGCGGATCCCATGTCCACACCGACCGCCAACTGATCCGCTCCGGCTTCCGGCCGGGCACCGCCTCTCCACACAGCACACAGCACCGACAGAAAAGGACACGTGCGATGGGTACGACCCCGCTGAGGATCGCTTTCATCGGCCTGGGCATCATGGGCGGCCCGATGGCCGTCAACCTGTTGAAGGCCGGCCACACCGTCACCGGCTACAACCGCAGTAGGCCCGCCGTCGACACACTGATCGCCGCAGGCGGCGAGGGCGCCGACAGCATCGCCGAGGCGGTGCGCGACGCCGAGGTCGTGATCACCATGGTCCCGGCCGACGCGCAGGTCAAGGAGGTCGTCCTCGGCGAGGACGGAGTCCTGCGGCATGCCGCGCCAGGCACCCTGTTGATCGACATGAGCAGCATCACCCCGGAGACCTCGCTGGAGGTGGCCGCCGCCGCGCGGGACAAGGGCATCCGTACGCTCGACGCCCCGGTCTCCGGTGGCGAGGCCGGAGCGATCGAGGGCGTGCTGTCCATCATGGCCGGCGGCGAGCCCGCCGACTTCGCCGATGCCAGGCCGGTGTTCGAGGCGTTGGGCACCACCGTCGTGCATGTGGGCCCGCACGGGGCGGGCCAGACGGTCAAGGCGGCCAACCAGCTGATCGTGGCCGTCCACCTGGAGGCGCTGGCCGAGGCCGTGGTCTTCCTGGAGAACGCCGGGGTGGACCTCGAAGCGGCGCTGGACGTCCTGGCGGGCGGCCTGGCCGGCTCCACCGTCCTCGACCGCAAGCGCGCCTCGGTGCTGGGCCGCGACTTCACTCCCGGATTCCGTATCGATCTGCACCACAAGGACATGGGCATCGTCACGGAAGCCGCCCGGACTGTGGGCGCTCCGCTGCCCGTCGGGGCACTCGTCGCCCAACTGGTCGCCTCCGCCCGCGCCTGCGGCGACGGCGGGCTGGACCACTCCGCGCTCCTGCGCGGGGTCGAGCGCCTCGCCGGCCGCGACGTCCACTGACCTCTATAGGGTCGACCGTGTCGGGGTCGCCGAAGGGCTGGGCCGCGAGGCTCTCGGCCGTTACGGCCCCTCGGAGGCGGGCAGGCGTCTATCTCCCCGGCGCGTGCCGCACCCCGCCCACCAGTTCCCCACCAGATCGGGCGTCCCGCCCATGGGCCGCCAGACGCTCGGCCATCTCCCGTACCGCATCGCGGAACTCGCTTCCGGCGTACCGGGAGTCGCCGAGCACCGGATGCGACTCCAACGGCAGAACCAGAGCCACCGCCCGCCGCCACACATCCGTCGGATCCAGCGCGAGCTCACCGGAACCCTGGGACACCGCGAGCGCGAAGTCCTCGTACGCCGAGCGCCACAACCGCCGCGACGCCCGCGCGGCGACGGCGTCGAGCGCCTCGTCCCACGGGCCGGTTCCGACGTGGTCGTCCTGCCCGCGTCCGACCATCAACAGCCTTACGTGGTCGAGTGGTTCGATTCCGCTGTCACGCACCCGGAGCGTTCCGTTCAGAGTGGCCTGAACCATGGCCCCCGGGTTCGTGACGCCCGCCCTGCTCAGTTCGGCCGCGGTCACCGTCTCGTCGGGACCGAGCAGCGGCGGGACTTCGGGCAGGTCGGCGGCCGTGACCAGGGCGGCGGCCAGCAGGCGTTCGCTCTCCGTGCGGCTGACGCGCGGTACCAGCGCCGCCGCCGCGTTGTCCGCGGCGGCATCGGCAGCGAGCTTCCGTAGCCCGTCCACCGCGTCATCGAACCGCCAGAGCGCCTGACCTGCCGCTTCCCAGGCGCTCTGGAGCCTCGCGAAATCCTGGCTGCCGCCCTCCCCCGTCTCTACGCGACGCTGGAGGAGAGCCACGGTCCGAATGGCCTCGCTGTAGGCGGCGAGGGCGGTCTCGTGGTCCGTGCGCGGCTCATCGATGGTGGATTCGATCCGGTCCTCGCCCGGCTCTTTGCCGGGCTGCTTGCCCTTGTCCTGGCCCTGGACAGTGGCGCTGCCTTCGTCGGTACCACTTGTCACGGGGGCGGTGGTGTGGTCCTGCGTGTGCTGCCCCGTGTCCCGCTGACTCGTGTCCCGCCGGCCCGTCTCCTGCTGATCTGTGCTCTCCCGGCCTGTGTCCTCCTGGCCAGTGTTCTGCCGGCCGGCGCCGCTACCGGTCCCTTCAACACCCTTGGCCCGTACGTCCGTCCCCTGCCCAGTTCCGTCAACACTCTCGGCTCGTACGTCCGTCCCGTGACCGGCCCCGTCAACGCCCTCGGCCCGTACGTCGGTACCCTGACCGACCCCGTCGGTCCCCTTACCCTCCGGCTCCACCGTCACCTCGGCCGGCACGGGCTTCACCGGGACCGCGAGCTGGTAGTGGCCGTCGGCCAGGCTGAGCACCACATGCGCGGGAGCACGGGAGTCGTTGCCCCTGGCGACGTCCAGCACGTCCTGGAGAATTCCGGCGTTCGGGCCAGGCTCAGGCGGTGCGAAATCCTGGAAACCGCCGTCATCCCTGACAACGGTGATCCGCACGCGGAACACCCGGACGGCGAGCTCAGGAAGCAGGTCGGCCGCGGAGTTGTTCCTTCCCGCGTCCGCGTCGGCGTCACTCGGGCGCCTGAGCAGGGCGGCCGCCAATCGGGTCCGAACGTCGTCGGCGAGGTCCACGGCATGAGGGATCACGTGCAGCGCGTCGAACTCCCTGCGCGCCGGCGTGTCTTCGCCGAGGTCGAGTCCCGCACCGGCGGTCTCGGGCGGGGAGAAGACATCCGTACCGTCCACGGTGACGAAGTCGGTCAGCCCGCTCTCGCTCGGATCGGTCAGCCGCGCGGCCAGTACCTCTCGCAGCCGGTCGATCGCCGCCTGCCGGGGCCCGTTCACATCGATGCCCTCCGACATGAGCGCATCGCTCCGCCCGGCCCGGACCAGCCCTTCCAGCAGCACGTGGAAGAACTCGTCGCCGTCCTCGGGCACAGGGTGAAGCGCGTACTCCACGGGGGCAGTTCGCTCGAAGACCCGGAGCGCGGACTCCGCGTCTGCCGTCTCGCCGCCAGGCTCCCCGTCAAGCTCCCCGATGAGTGGGGAGACGAGCCGGGTGTCCGTGCCCTCGCCGGATCTGGTGTACCGGGGCGGTACCCGCTTCGCCGCCCCCTTCACCCGCTCGTACGTGACCTCCATCGGCTCCTCTCGGCCCTGGAGACTCCGGCGGCCCTCCTCCGTGGCCATCAGTTGATGCCAGCGCGTGAGCTGGTCGGTGGCATGGCGCACCCGGTGATACTCGGCGGCCAGAGTGTTCGCCGCGTCGAGGAGTGGAGGAAGCTCCCGGCGCCGCTCCTCGAAGGCGGCCTGGGCGGAAGCCGCCAGTTCCGTCGCGGCCATGCTCGCCCGCTGGGCATCGGTGAGCCGCTGCGCTGCCTCCCTCTCCTGGACGGCGGCACCGTCGCGGACTTCCTGCGCGGCCGCGGCCTCCGCCGTGACCTCAGCACGTGCGACGTCGAGAACCCGCTGGGCGGACCGGACTTGGTCATCGGCCCTGTCCAGCGCAGCCCTCGCGGCGTCCCGCTCGGTACGGAGGCCCATGATCGCGCGGCGCTTCTTCCAGTACGCCTGGTCCGCCTTGACCCAGTCCCCGCTCACGTTCTTGACCGCGTCCCACGCCTCGCCGACGCTCTTGGGGAAATTCGTGTCGGTGATGAGCATCAGCTCGCGGGCGATGTCCTCCCGTACCCAGGCGATGACATACGCCTCGGAGGTCATCGCCTGCGGCCCCGACCGGGCCGCCTGGCCGAAGGTGCCACGGATCCTGTTCGCCGCCTTCGAGTCCAGGACGTTCCGGTGCACATCGCCGACGCTGAGCCAGCTGGTGGGGACGGCGAACAGGAACGATCGCCCGGTGTTCGGCTTGAGGTTGCGCGACGTCAGGTGTTCGTCGGCAACCGGCATCGCGTCACCGTCCAGGTCGTTGGGACCGGGACCGAAGGCCCCCACCTGGTTGAGTCCCGCCTGGTCGGGCGAGTTGTACAGGAACCCGCCGCCGAAGCTCGCGGACTGACTGTGCTCATCGGCCGACGAGGTGCTCGCGTTCTCCCCGTACCGCTTGAGCACCTCCAGCTTCTTGCCGTCGGCGACGGTCAGCAGCAGCGCACGGCTGAAGTCAGGAGTGGAGCGCAGAGTCAGCTGTCCGGTGTCGGTGCTGAACAAAAGGTGCTTCTCGGCCAGCCCCGCCACCTCGTACCCGGCCGACTCCAGGGTCTGGGGGTAGAACGCCGTGAGCGCCATGTAGCTGGTGCCGTCCTCCAGCGCCTGCGCGGAGCCGGTGCCCAGCGCGGTCAGGCCGGTGCTCTTGGCCCGCCGGAGGAGTTGTGCCACGGCGGCCTCGTCGGGGCCGCTCTCGGCCTCCAGGGCCCGGAGGGAGAAGCCGGCGTCGTACGACCTCGTCAGGAGGAGGTCGTTGGCGGCCCGGATGTTCTCCAGTCCGACGATCCCCCGGGCGTGGAAGCCGGTCTCGGGGAAGGCGAACGGCCGCTCGACTCCGTCCCCGTACCGGACGACCAGCTGCTGCCCCGCCTCGGGAAGGGGTACCGGTCGGGGCAGCCCGGCGAGGGCGGGATCGGCCCCCGGATCCGGTGCGGGCAGCGGCGGAGCGGTGACGGGCGCGCCGGAGTCGGACAGGTCGTCGCTCACCGTGTCCCCCGTCGGCAGCACGGTCGACGGCAACACGGACGACGGCAACACGGACATCGGCAGCACGGACATCGGCAACGCAGTCGACGGCAGCACCGGCGTCGGCAGCACCGGCTCCATCAGACTGAGCGGAAGGTGCTCACGCAAGTCCCCGACGTCGTGCTCCTCGACGATCCGGCCCCTCCCCCGTATGCGGTCGAATACCGAGACCTCCCCTTCCCGAGGCGTCTCCCGGCCGGCCGGTCCGCCCATGTCCGGGCTGTCGTCCGCCTCCAGCGTGATCCGCAGCCGGTACGGGGTGACGATCTCCGCATGCGGCTCGGTGGACGCCGCCCGGTAGATCGTGATCGAGGTGGTCGCGTGGCTCGACGCGATCGTCTTCTTGTGGGAGCCGCTCTCGCTGTACGTGGGCCCGGAGCCCACGACGTCCGGGTTGCCGGTGTACACCATCTGGCTGGTGAGGGTTCCGATGTCGGCGCCGGACGAGGACTCGGAGCCGGTCTGTACGCTCTCGACGGCCCGCCGGTTCTCCTCCAACTCCACGCTGTGGTCAAGGCCCTGGAACTCGGGCGTGCCGGGAATCAGCTCGACGCGGGCCCGGACCCGTCTGCTGCCGATCCACACCCCGCCCCACCCCCAGGCGCCGGCGGTGACGGGGGTCGAGGGACCTGTGGTCGTCATCTCCCCCTTCAGGGCCCGCGTGGCACGGGCCGTGACCAGTTGCCGGATCCTCTCCCGGCTCGCCTCGTCAAGACCGAGCTTCCGGATCCTGGCCTCGAACGCGAGCAACGCCTCCGTGGGATCGAGCGCGTTCACCGCGTAGGTGCCGAACGCGTTGCCGCGCAGCCACGGCTGCGTCGACCACGCCTGCCCGGTGTAGCGGGGCACCTCGCCCAGCCCGTCGTCGAGCAGCCCCATCATGTGCGCGCTCTTCTCGGGCAGATGCGCCAGCAGACCGCCGGGAGTCGTCAGACTCACCCCGGCCGCCCCGGCGAGCAGCCGGGGTACGTACGGACTGGCCGACGCGGCCGTCCCGATCCGGCCCATCCCGAGCCGGCTGGTCGTCATCGCGAACCAGTGGTCCACGTCACCGGCCACAAGTACCTGGTGGGTAAACCCTTTACGGTTCATGTCGGCGACGACGGTCCGGACGACACTGCGGCTCCGCGCGCCCGACCGCGACACGGGGTTGGCGACCAGCCCGTACCCGCCCAGCACTCCGTGGCCGGGGTGCTGGGGCACGGAGTAGATCAACTGCCCGCCGAAGACAAGGGTCGTGCTCGCGCTGATCTTGCCGGCCGCCTGCCGGGTGCCGCCGAGCGTCATCTCGGTGTCCATGGGCATCGACGGGGTCAGGGCGTGCAGACCCGCCACCGTCGTCGCGTACCGGTAGGTCCCCCACAGGTCACCGGCGGGCCCCTTGGCCATCAGGCCGCTGCCGGTCAGCCCCAGGGGCCCCGAACTCTGGTCGAAGCTCGCTGCCAGGTACTGGGGCGAAAAGGTACGGACGACCGCCTCCCGGGTGGGGGCGCCCTCCTTCACCAGCTGCCAGGCACTGCCCGACGACAGCGCCAGGGTCCGGTCCACCGCGGCGGTCAGTTCGGGCGACAGCACCATGTTCACGAGCACGAACGGGTGTTGCCGCAGCTGCCTGAACTGCTCGGTGCCCCGCCCGGCGAGCCGCTCGGAAGACAGCCCCCCGCCACCGGGCAGCACGAGGTCGCCCCTCGCCAGCGCCAGGGCCCGCTCGGAGGCCATGGGTACGGCTGCGGGCTCGGCCGTCAGATACGGGTTGAGCGCCCCATCCGCGTGCGGGTCGGCGTCGGGCGTGTGCTGAACAGGAACACTCAGCAGTACCTGCCCGGTCACCGGGCCACCGCCGCGCAGGAAACCGCGTGGCGTCCTGCCGAGGAGCACATTGACCGGCTCGTCCAGGACCAGCAGTCCGGGCAGCCCGAGGCCGAGACCCCGGACCAGGCCGCGGGGCCGCCAGTAGCCGCCCATGACCGCGGTGAGCGCGAGGTCGTAGCGGTACAGGTGCGTGGGCTTGTTGCTCACCGACATCGGCTCGTTGGTGACCGTCGAGCCGAAGGCGGTCTCCGCCTCGCGCTGCCATCCCTTGCGCGCGCCCAGCGTCAGTCCGAGCGTGTTCTGGCGCATGCCGATGCTGTCGACGTTGTTGTCACGCCCCGAAAGAGTGCCTTCCAAGCCCACCTCGGCGCCGCGCTTCGCGCTCACCTGACCGTCCAGCCGGTCGCTGCCGTGGGCGCTGAAGCGCATTCCCTCGTCGATGTCCTTGCCCTCGTACCGCCGCCCGGTCAGCTCGCCGCGCACCCAGAGGTAGTAGTACGTCTGCCCGACCGCGTCCGGGTCGGTGAGCCGGATCCGCAGGCCGACCGTGGTCAGCGCCTCCAGGCTCGCGGTGACACTCTGCTGGGACAGCACACCGAGGATCTGCAGGGTGTTCTGGAGCGCCGTGTGGTACTTCGCGGGGTCGGACCACTGCGGTGGTACCGGCTGGTTCCGGGCAGCCCTGAGCAGCTGGCCAGGATCCCGTTCCAGCAGGCTGTTGAAGCGCGCCCGCCAGCCCTTCGGCAGGTTGGGGGGAAGGAGTTGGCCGAGCGGCGCCACCATTCCCCCGCGCTGTGCGGCGACGGCGCTGACGACCCGGTCGGCGAACGCGTCCAGCAGGGTGCGGCCGGCGGCGTCCCCGGTGTCCGCCGCGGCGTCGGTGCGCAGGCCGTCGTCGAACGTGAACTCCTTCACCCGATGCATTCCCAGGGTGCGCGGCCGGTCCACCGTCAGATAGGCCGGGACGAGCGGCGGTCCGCCGTGTCGCAGGGCGAGCGACGTCCCGTCGTCCCAGCCGGCCAGTCGCCGCGCCTCGGAGCTGGTCATCCGGTCCAGGCTCCAGGTGAGGAACTGCGTCGGCGGGCCGGCGTCACCGCTCCGCCGTACCCGTACCGACTTCACCACCAGGTACAGAGCGGTCCTGGGGCCCTTGACCTGCCCGGCCGACTTGGTGGTCCCCGCGCCGCCGAGGCCGGCCGAGCGGCTCGTCGAGTAGCCGTACTGCCCGGTCGGCCCGGCCTGGAGCCGCAGGTCCAACGGCCCACCGAGCGGGTCCTCGAAGTTGAACGCCGGGCCGCCGGCCGCTTGCACCGCCAGGCTGTTCCCCTCCGCCCGGCTCCGCTCGTTACGCACCGTCGAGGTGTTGATGTCCCGCATCTCGGCCTTGTCCGTCTCCCCGACCAGGATCGCCGAGCGGGGTATCACCTCCTCCACCACGAAGACGCCCAGCGGAGACTTCTTGCCGTCGTCCGCGAACAGCGGCGGGGTGGTGATCCGGCCGCGCGACATCGTCCCGCCGTGCCGCTGGAAACTGTCGCCCGAGAAGAACGTGTCCAACTCGCCGTAGGCGGTGCTTCCCGGCAGGGCCCCGATGCGCGTGGCCGCCCAATCGCGGATCGCCGCGACGGGACCGAACCCTTCGGTGCGGACGAAGCGGTACTGCGAATTCCGGTCCAGCTCCATCGACTGCGGGATCCGGCCGGGTTTCGACATCTTCGTCACGCTGTCGGGCAGGCGCACCAGCAGTCCGTGGCGTACGCCGAAGCCGAACCGCGCCTGCTCGTCGTTGACGGTCGTGGTACCCGTGACGGTCGTGGTGCCCGTGACAGTCGTTGTGCCCGTGACAGTCGTTGTGCCCGTCACGACCCGTCCGGCGGCGTCCGTAATGTGCATCTCGTAGTACAGATCGTCCAGATACCTGCGGGAGCCGTCGAGCGTACGGGTCTCCATCTGGTTCATACGCTGGTCCGTCAGCGTGTAGCCGACCTTGTTGAGGAAACCGAACCGGAAGGCCAGGCGGCCGAAACCGCCGTACGCGAGGGTGCCGGCCGGACCGATCGGCCCGGAGAGCCCGAACTGGGAGGTGCTCTGCATGTTCTTGGACAGGCCGAAGGTCGCGGCGCCCCGATGCATGCTGTCGATCTTCGTCGGATGGCCGAAGTCGTCCTTGAACGAGCTCCACGCACCGTAATGGCGCCTGTTGAGGTACAGGACCCGGAGGTTCCCGTCCGCGTTGACGTACGGGAACGGGCGCCCGCCGTCCGTGAGCGTCTTCGGCTTGTCCCGGAGCGTCTGCCGGATATCGGTCAGAAGCTGGGTGGCCCCCTCGGGCAGCCGGGCCTCGGGACGACGCGACAGCTCGCTCTTGATCGTTTCCACGACCTGGTCGATGCCGCGCAGGACGACGGTGCTCTGCCCGAAGGTGTCCGGGGCGGCAAGGAGTTGTCGGAGCTCGTCGGCGGGAAGGCCGGGCGGCAGAAGTGCCCGGAGATCGTCTACGTACGCGGGCATGCTGTAGCCCTCGTCGAACTGGGCCGCCTGACGCCGCTCGGGAGACGGGGGCGCCATGTCGCGGACCACCTCGGGAGCGTGGGTCTCGTCGAGCTTGCTGTTGATCCACTTCGTGACGGGGAGGGCGGGGGTTGTCTCGGGGGCCGTCTCGGGAGTGGCGGTGGTGATCGCGATTTCGGGATCGATTTCGGGATCGGGATCAGTGTCGGTGATCGGGGTGACCGCGACGGCGGGCGCGGGAGCAGTGGTCGTGCCGGTGATCGGGGCTATGTCGGCCGACGTGGTGTCGATGGGTGTGGCGGGGGCGATCTCGGCGGTGGAGTCCGTCGGGGCCGCCGTCGGAGCGGCGGGAGCCAGCGCGGTGGCGATGGTCCCGGTGCCGCGTGAGGGCGGATGGACCGGTGGCGCGTCGGCGGGCGAGAGCATCCGCGTCGACCGCGCCGTAACATCAACGTCGTTGCCGGTCAGGGGCGTTGTACCGGTCGCAGGTGTTGTACCGGTCGCGGACCTTGTGACGCGCGCGGACAGCGGGTGGTCGCGGACGACCGCGCCGGTGTCGATGACGGCCTCGATGGTCCGCAGGTAGTGCAGCGGTACGGTCGCGCCGTCCGGATCCGGCAACCGGCTGAGGCCGGTCATCACACCGTAGCTGTCGGTCTGCCGGATGAGGCGGCGGAAGAGCGCGTCGGCCGCCAGCCCCCGGTCCGGCAGCCCGGCGTAGTGCACCACCTCGTGCAGCGACTTCGCGTCGTCCCTCATCCGTCTCTCCTCGCGGACTTCCGGGGATGCCTCCGGATCGTCGGCGTGCAGCCGGAAGTGCATCTGGTCGGAGTCGGCGGGGTGGAGCGTCCTGCTCAGCTCCACGGCCTCGGGGTGGTCGGGCGCGGGGGTGAGCACCAGGTCGATGTGCAGCTGGTCACCCGATTCCGGCAGCAACAGCCCTTGGTTGAAGTGGGCGTTGAGGAGTCCGTTCATCCGGCCCTGGTACGCGTCGAGTCCGTCCGGCTCGAAGCCCTCTCCGAACGTCACCGGGAGGTGCAGGGACAGGTTCCGCACCCAGCGGTGGTCCTCGGCCTCAATCCGCTGCACCCACATACGGACCAGGGTGTCGCGTCCGTCCAGCAGCCCCGGGTCCCGGTCGGGGTGGCCGGGGTCACGGCCCGGATCGAACCGTTCGGTCCACAGCGGCACCGGCGGGGCGGCCTTGCGTTCACCCCGCCACTGCTCCGCGGGCACCGGGTCGGCGACGGGCACGGCGGGCTCCGGCGTGACGGGCTCGAGTGTGACGGGCTCCGGCGTCCGCGCGGCGGGTACGGACGCGGATGCCGCGGACTCGTTCGTATCGGGAGACGACACGGAGCCGTTCCCCTCCAGGGGCCCGACCGCATCCGCGATTCCACCGGCAGAACGGGAGTCACCAGGTGGTGTTGTGGTCAACTGCTCCGGGCCAGTTGTGGTCAACTGCTCCGGGCCGTACGAGAGTTCCGGCTGGTCGAGCTCTTCCAGGTCGTCGACGGCCCCGGACTGCTCCGGCCTCTCGGGCTGACCCGGCTGGTCGGAACGGCCCGACTGCTGAGGCTGCCCCGACCGGCCCGACTGGTCGGACTGCCCCTGCGAGCCCGGCGTGTTCGGTGTGTTCTGCGTGTTCAGTACGTCCGGTGTGCCCAGTGCGCCCAGTGTGTTCGGTGTGTTCGGTGCACTCTGCTGGCCCGGCGTCCTGCCCGTACTGGTATCGACGTCGGGTACCGCCAGGAAATCCGGATCCGTTACGTACGAGGAGCCCGACGTCCGCGAAGACACAGGCACGGACGTGGGCGCGGGCGTGGTCAAGGGCCCGGTCTGAGGCAGTGCCGAGGACAGCGGCACATTGCCGGGCAGGGACATGCTGTCGGACAAGGACGTGCTGTCGGGCAGGGATGACGACGGCGAGATGTACGTGGACGACGGCAGCGGCGGAAGTCCCGTGTCGCTCGTGTTGCCCGCGTCGTGGGTGCTGTCCGGCAGTTGGTTCGTCGGGGCGTCGCCCGTCGATGTGAAGTTCGATGTCCCGCCGTCCACGCCGCGGACAGGCAGCGGGCGCGGCGGGAGCGGCGGGGGTGCGGTGAGGTCGGGGCGGTCGAGGAAGGAGTCGAGGCTGTCGGTGGAGGAGGTGGTGTCCGGCCGTGGGGTGGCGAGGCCGGGGGTGACAAGGGACGTGCCGGGATTGAGGTTCCCGTTGTTGACCACGTTCGAAGGGCCCGGGGAAACAGGGGACTTCGAGGGACCCGGGCCATTGTTCCCCGACCCGCCACCGGCCGGGTCACTGCCCAGCACGTGATCGGGGTCCGGCAGGTCATTGACCTTGTTGATCAGGTCCTTGTTGAAGTACTTGTTGTAGATCACCAGGCCGCCGGCGCCCAGACCGGCCGCCGCGCCGAGTTCGGCGACACCACTGAGACCGGAGC